>CAYVKH010000011.1:0-75922 GCA_964451965.1 uncultured Opitutaceae bacterium | reverse complement strand
GCCCGTCGTTGTCCAGGTCCTCCCAGAGCGGCGCCCAGGTCCAGCCGGTCGCGTCCAACCCGGCGAGGTGCGCCGCCTCCAGGTTCCTTCCGGTCCCGGTGTCCAGGAACAGCGTGTTGCTGGGAAACTGACGGACGTCGTTTGAGCCTTCCTCGGGGACGCGCATGCGCGCCCGTGACTCCGCCATCGCGCGCTGGTCCTCGACGTGGCCGGGTTCAGCCATGTCTGCGACCAAGAGGTCAAGCCGGCCGTCGTTGTTCACGTCGCCGAGGTCCGAGCCCATCGACGAATAGGGCGAATGCGGCATCACGCGAGCGATGACATCCGTGAACGTGCCGTCGCGGTTGTTGTGATAGAGCGCATCGGGAACCGCAAAGTCGTTCGCGACATACAAATCCGGCCAGCCGTCGCCGTCGTAGTCCCACCAGACAGCCGAGTTCCCATGCGCCTGCCCCGGGGCGACACCGGCCCGGTCCGTCACGTCGGTGAACGTGCCGTCGTGGTTGTTGTGGAAGAGATAGTTCCGCTGACCCTCCGGATGGGCCGCCGCATCGAGCACATTGGCCTGGATGAAGACATCTAGCCAGCCGTCGCGATCGTAGTCGTAGAAGTAGGCCATGACGCTGCCGTCCGTCACGTCGAGCCCGTACGCGTGCGCCTCCTCCTTGAACGTGCCATCGCCCTGGTTGACGTAGAGCAGGTTCGGCGCATTGAACCGGCAGACGTAGATGTCCAGCAGCCCGTCATTGTTCACGTCGGCGAAGGTCGCGCCCTGCTTCCAGATCCTGGCCGCCCCGCCGTGGTCGCCAATCCCGGCTTTTTCCGTGACGTCCTCGAACTTCCAATTGCCGAGGTTGCGAAAGAGCCGGCAGCTACCGGTCTTGCTCACGACAAAGATGTCCGGGCGGCCGTCGCCGTCGTAGTCGCCTATGGCGACGCCGGTGCCGACCGCCCCGAGGTCGAACTCACGCGAGAGCCGCCCCCATATCTCCGGGTCGTCGTAGCTGTTCTCGGTGCGAACGCCGCTGTCGTCGGGGGAAATGATCGTGAAGAGGGTCCGGTCGCGCGGGCCTGATCGCGGGGCGAGCGGCTGCTCCTCGATGCTCCCCGCGGATGGCTGGGCCGGCTCGGCCATGGCCCGGATCCCAGTGCCAAATCCGAGCGCCGCAAGCACCCCGGCCAGCACCGCACGAGTGTGAATTCCATGCCGCACCCGGTCGAACCCGGGGAGACGTGTCGTGCCTTGCATGGCGTTTCAGGGAGTCTGGTGCACCTTGCCGCCCGGGCCCACCACGACCGGGCCAACCCAGCGGGAGTTATACGCCTTGATCCAGGAATCGTCGATCTGGCCGGGCCTCGGCTCGTGCCCGTAGGCCTTGTCGTCCATCCCCTGGAACGGCAATGGCCCGAGCTGCCAGCCCTGCCCCACGTGGAAGTCGGCGTCCTTGTCCCATCCGACCACGTGAAGGAAGAAGTCGCGCGTCATGCCCGGGGCCAGCGGCGGCAGCCCCGCGGCGTCGAACGACAAAGCCAGTTCGTCGCCGCCGTCGAGCAGCACCAGCCGGTCGTCGCGCCGCGCCGCGAGGTCCCCCACCGCGCCGTAACGGGTGAACCAGCCGGCCGGCGTCCGGTCCCAGGGCGGCGTCGGCGAGACTTCCGCGTAGATCGGCGTGAGAGGAAGCGACGGCGGCAGGTCGGCGTAGCGGCTGTAGCCGCGCCAGCGCAGATCGGTGCGCTCGGGTTGCAGGTTCTGGTCGCGCGTGTCCGCCGTCCCGGCCTTTTCGCACAGCAGCGCGCAATCCCAGTATATCTCGAAGGCCGTGGACAGCCGGAGCCGTTGTGTCCCGGCGGGCAGCTTGTTCTCCAGGTCAACGAGGATTGTCTTGGTCTTGCCGGCAGGCGTCCCGACGTCGACGTCCACCGGCCGCCAGGTTCCGTCCGCGAGCTCCGCCTCGAGCACGGGGAAAGGGAACGGCAGCGTCGGATCCAGCGACGCGGCGATGTTCGCCATTCCGCCGCCGAAGCGGAGCCAGCCCGTCAGCGCGAGGACCAGCGGGCGCTTCACCGGCAGCGGGCCGAAATCGAGCGTGACCGAAAACGGCTCGGCCAGCCCGCGCAGTTGCGGCCGGCGAAGCCGCGCCGGGGAGACCATCTGGTCGTCGACTCGGGCCAGCGCCGCCGTGACGTCGAGACCGTCGCTGCGCACCGCATACCGGGGCGTGGCGAGCGGACGCAGCGTCCAGAGCTCGTGCGGCGGGAACGGCGGGGCGGCGCGCATCTTGCTGCTCGGGTAGACGACTGTGCCGCGCGGGTGGTCGGAGGCAATGAGCCGGGCTTCGTCCAGGTAAAGCACCTCGCGAAGCTCGTCGGTGATGCGGATCTCGTAGGCGCCGTTCCGCGGTGGGAACTTCGTCTCATCGCCGAGCGCCAGCAGCTCCTCCGAATCAGCCGGCACGTACCGTTGCTCGTTCTGCGGCAGCCCTAGCGGGGCGGCGCCGAGGATGTCCGTAACGAACCTGAACCCCTGCCCGTCCCATGCGTACAGATACGGGCAGGAGCCGCTCGGGAGCGCCGGCTCGGTCACCGTGTACACGCCTCGCCCGACCGGCACGTCGACCTTCGCCGTGGAGAGGTCGAACCAGTGCACCTTGAGCGCGTCGAGCTGCCTGTGCTGCCCGACCCCGATTTCCAGCGGAATCCGCCAGACCGTTCGGCTGGTACGCCAGTTGCCCGCCAGCACCTCGACTCGGACTCCCAGCGAGGTGGTGTTGGAGCGGTTGCCGACGAGGCGCAGTTTCAACTGCAGGTTCCGATTGCCGCCGTCGTTCCGCCAGAAGCGCAGCCCGGCGTCCGAGTTCGTCACCAGGTCTATCTCACCGTTGCCGTCGAAATCGGCGGCGACCATCCCGTCAACCGGGCCGACGTGGTCCAGCCCGAGTTCCGTCGTCACGTCGGTGAAGCCGGCGTGGCCGGTGTTGCGCCAGGCCCGCACACCGTCGCTGCCGTAGGCGAAGAGGTCGAGCCAGCCATCGTTGTCGTAATCTGCCAGCAGCAGGCCCGAGGGCTTAAAGCCCTGCAGCGGCAGGCTCAGCCTCCGGCTTTGGTCGCGACCGATGATTTCGAGCGCGGTGGCCGTCGCGATCACCGCCTCCGGGCGGAGGTCGTTGTCCAGGTCGCCCGTAACCATCACCGGCCCGGCCGGCCACCCCTGTGCCAGGCTGCTCGCCGCGAACGCCGCCGCACGCATTTTCGAATAAAACACGGGCGGAGCATCCGCGCGCACGATGAACACCCCAGGAAGGCCCTCGTTATTCCAGTCATCCGTCATCACCTGCCTGGCGCCCGGAAGCGCCTTCGGCAGCCCGGAGTCGCTCCAGCTGCCGTCAAAATAGAAGTTGCCGAGATTGCGGTACAGGCCGAGGCCGGCCCCTCCCGGCTGCACCACGACCAGGTCCAGGTTTCCCGTGAAGTCGAGGTCGGCCAGCAGTCCAGCGCTCGCCTTCAGCCCCTCGAGCCCCGCCGCGCGGGTCGCGTCGCGGATCCGGCCGTGCTCGTAGAACTTGAACACGCGCGAGTCCTGCTCGCCGAGCACGACCACGTCGTCGAAGCCGTCGTTGTCCAGGTCTCCGGTCAGGGCGACGCGGTACCCGGCCCCGGCGGGCGCGCTCAGCGGCCGGCCAAGAGCCGAGAAATGCCCGCCATGGTCGTCGAGCAGGAGAAATCCGCCGCTCTTTTCCTGCGCGAAGATGCTCGGGCGCCCGTCGTGATCATAATCGATGACGGCCAGCGGGCCGCGACAATCGGCCGCCAGCGCGCCAAACGCCGCGACGGTATCCTCCGAAAAACGGACCGGAATCCCGTGCGGATCCGGCTGGCTCAGGACGAACGGCGACAGCGGCAGGGTGTATTTGCAGCGTTCCAGCGCGGCCACGGTGATGACCGGGCTGGAAGAGCGGGCCATGATTATCTGGTGTTTCTCCAGCTCGCGCGCCGCGTCGCCGGTTCGGCCGGCCCGCCGATAGAGCTGGCTCAACTGGTAGTGCGCCGACGGATGGTCGGGCACGGCCCGGATCACGCTCTCAAAATCGCGGATCCCGTCTGGGATCTGCCCGAGCGCCTCCTGCGCCATTCCCATCTGGAAATCGAGCGCCGGCACCCCGGGGTCGATCTTCCACGACTGCTGCAGAGCCTCCGCGGCAGGCTCGGCCTGGTTCTTCCGCAGGAGCGCGCAGCCCATCAGGTAATACGCTGCGGCGCTGTTGGGATCGAGCTCGAGCGTCTGTCGGCACATCCGCACCGCGTCGTCCGGCCGGTCAGCCAGCAGATAGGCGTTGGCGAGGTTGAGCCGGACATCTGTGCTCTCCGGCGACAGCCGGAGCGCATGGGTGTAAACGTCGATCGCAGCGGCCGCATCGCCCTTTTCCACCATGCCGTTGCCGCGATTCATCAGCTGCGTGAACCCGGCGGATGCCATCGACGGCCGACGAAGCCAAAAGGCGCACGCGACGATCGCAAACGCCAGAAACGCACCACTTACCCAAATGAGGCGCCTGGACATACCCCACTCGTTAATAAAAGGAATGCGCTTCCACAACTTTCATTCGTCGGACGCACTCCCGCATCGGGAAAGCGGGAGGCGATGAGGCGTTCACCCAAGAACCGTCTGTTTCATGGCGTGATGGGCGATTGGGCATACGAAGTGCGCCGGAGCAAGGTCAGGCGGCGGCGGGACGCGGATCACTGCGGAGAATGGCGGGCGATCGCCGGACATGTAATGGGAAAGGGGCGAATCGCCACAAACGCGGGGCCAGTTGCCGAACCGACCTTCGTCCTCGCGGCAGCCGGATCGTTTCGCCTTGTCCTGCGCGCGGCGCGCAGCAACGCTGCAGATTCGGTCCGGCTTCAGGCCGCAATCCGGATCGCGATCCATTCCGGCGGCACCGGTTATCATCCCAATTCCTCCCGCCTTAAATGGACGAATACATCGAACGACTCGTCGACCTGATCGATCCGGCAACCCATCGCCTGCGCAACATGACCGTCGAGGAGGCCCGCGCGCGCATCCTAAACGGCTCCGCCGACGCGGTCCGTGAGATCGACGGATCCTTCGCGCTCGTGGCGCGAGAGGGAAAGCGCGTGCGGATGGCGCGTTCGCTCGACCGACCGATGCGCTACTTCCTCGCCAAGCGCCGCGAGGGCCCGGCGCTCATCGTCTCCGACCGGATCGACGCGATCCACCACCATCTGCGGAGCGAAGGCCTGGAACGGCAGTTTCACCCCAGCTACACTCGGATGGTGCCGGCGCACTACATGGTCGAGCTCCAGCTCGTCGGCTGCCCCGACCCCGACCCCACGTACACGCGCTTCTTTACGCCCGTGCGCAATGCCCTCCCGGCTGACCTCGACGTCATCGGCCGAAGCTACATCGGCGCCCTGGCGGACGAGACGGCGAAATGGCTCGGCGGCCTGCCGGAGCGCGAGCCGGTCGGCGTGTGCTTCTCCGGCGGGGTCGACAGTGGCTGTGTCTTCCTCACCGTCTACCATGTGATGCGCAAGCTCGGCCTGAATCCGGCGCGGCTCAAGGCGTTCACACTGAATTTCGGCGACGGTCCCGACCTGCGCCAGGCGCGCGAATTCCTCGACCGGCTCGGGCTCGGCCTCTTTCTCGAGACGATCGACGCCGATCCGGCGTCGCTTGACGCGGCGGAGACGCTGCGAATCCTCGAGGATTACAAGCCGCTCGACGTCGAGTGCGCATCGATGGGGCTTGCCCTCTGCCGCGGCATCCGCGCGCGCTATCCGGAGTGGAGGTTCCTGGCCGACGGCGACGGCGGCGACGAGAATCTGAAGGACTATCCAATCGAGGAGAATCCCGAGCTGACGATCCGCAGCGTAGTCAACAACCTGATGCTTTACCAGGAGGGCTGGGGCGTCGGTCGGATCAAGCATTCGCTCACGTACAGCGGCGGGCTCAGCCGGAGTTACGCGCGCACCTACGCACCCGCCCGGCACTGCGGGTTCGAGGGCTTCAGCCCCTTCACGCGGCCGGCCGTCATCTCTGTCGCCGAGGGCATCCCGTTCGCGACGCTTAGCAGCATGTCCGTCGACCGGCTCTACTCGCTCAAGGGCGAAATCGCGCGGCGCGGAATCAATGCCCATTTCGGCGTCGAGATGCCCGTCTTCCCCAAGCGCCGGTTCCAGCACGGGGCGATTCCCGTCGAGCACCTTCGCCGCAGGCTGGGCGCGCTGGAGTTTGACTACCGCCAACAGTACCTCGCGGCCTATCAGTGAGGGAATGATCTCGGCGTACCCAACGCGGGGCCGCACTGCCTGGATTCTCGCGCAACGTCCGCAGCGGCCAGGCGCACCCGATCCGACAGAGCCCCATGGCGTCTTCCTTGAGCGGGAGCTCTTGGCATCCGGCTCCGTCGCCGATTCCGGCGTCGTGCTGCTGACCAACCGCGAGTGCCCCTGGCGCTGCCTGATGTGCGACCTTTGGAAGGACACCACCCGCGATTCCGTCCCCGAGGGGGCGATTCCGCAGCAGGTGGAGTTTGCGGTTCGGACGTGGTCCGACTCGGGGACCCTTCCGGAGCAGGTGAAGCTCTACAACAGCGGCAGCTTCTTCGATCCCGCGGCGATCCCGCCGGCCGACTATGCGCCGGTCGCCCGGCGGATCGCCTTCGCGCGCCACGTCGTGGTGGAATCGCATCCGCTCCTCGTCGGCGATCGCGCCCGGGTGCTGCGCGACCTGCTGTCGGGATCGCTCGAGGTCGCACTGGGACTCGAAACGGCGCACCCGGAGGTGCTGGAAAAGCTGAATAAGAAGTTCGACCTGACCCAGTTCGCTCGGGCTGCCGAATTCCTGGCGGCCGAGCAGATCGCGCTGCGCGCGTTCATCCTGGTGAATCCGCCTTTCCTTGACGAGCAGTCGGGCCTGGAATGGGCGGTGAAATCGGCTGAGTTCGCGTTTGGGTGCGGCGCGGGCGCGGTCACGCTGATACCCACCCGCGCCGGCAACGGGGCGATGGAGCGGCTCCGCGAGTCGGGCGAGTTTGTTCCGCCTACGCTCGAGATGCTCGAGGCGGCCCAGCGGGCCGTCCTCGCGTTGGGCCGCGGCCGGGTCTTCGCGGATACCTGGGCACTGGAGCCTTTTTCCGCCTGTCCCCGTTGTTTCGCGGCCCGGCGCGAACGCCTGGAGACGGCAAACCGGATGCAGCGCGACCTGCCCCCAGTCCGCTGCGAGGCCTGCGGCGGACCATGAGCGCGAAGCGGTTCTAGCTCGCAATTGTAGATTCCGGCTTCACCGGCTCGATCGTCGCCGTGGTCGCCACCTGCTTGAATCCCGCTGGCATACCCCTCTACGAGCTGCGGGAGATCGGGCTCCGAGCCGACAAACTCGAAGGTGACGGGTCCGTCAATGCACCCCGATCGACGGCCCGGCACCCGCCATCGGGCCCTCCGGAGCCGGCGATCCGCGCGGCCTCAAGCCGATCCTCTGCTGTTCCTCCGCCGCGCGGCGGCCATGCACGAACTCGGCCGCCCGCTCCAGCGCCTTCGCGAGGCGCGATCTGTCGAAGGGTTTGAGCACGTAGTCGACCGCTCGGATATCGAAGGCGTCCACCGCGAACTTCTCGTACGCCGTCACGAACACGACGGCCGGGCGCTCGGAAGGCAAGAGGCCCGCAACCGCCTGAATGCCGTCGCAGCCGGGCATCTGCATGTCGAGGAAGGCGATGTCGGGCCTGTCGCGCCGCATGGCCTCCATGGCCTCGGTCCCCGTGCCGTATTCGCCGATGATGTCGATGTCCGTTGGCAGCAGTGCCAGCAGGCGCGCGAGGGCAAGCGGCTCGTCATCGGCGACGAGGACTCGCAGCCTTGTGCTGGGGGCCTGCTGCGATTCCAAACGACCCACGCCTGCCGCCAGAGGGGCATCCGCGCCCTCGGGCCGGGCAACCGCCGCCTCAGGGCCTGCACGAGGGTCATCCCTGATCAGCCGCCGCGCCCTGACCGCCAACGCGAGCTCGTCGAGCACGGGAACCGTCGCCTCCCAAGCCATGCAACCGTCCGTGATGCTCTGCCCGTAGACAAGGGGCCTCGTTGCCGGATCCTGGGCTCCTCCGACCAGGTTGCTCTCCAGCATGACTCCGGCAATCGCGCGCTCGCCCGCCCGTATCTGAACCGCCAGAGCGGACGCCACAGCCGGCTGCCTCAATGGATCCTTGCCGCTGTTCGCGTGGCTGCAGTCCACCATGATGTGCTGAGGAAGCCCGTGTTTGCGCAGTATCGCCGCAACGGCGCGCACATCCGACGGGGAGAAGTTGGGGCCGCCGATGCCGCCCCGAAGGACGACGTGCGTCTCGATGTTCCCGCTCGACACCTTCACCGTCTGCGTCCCGTCACGGGCAAGCATGGGGAACCGATGGCCCGTGCGGGCCGCCCGGACCGCGTTCACGGCCACCAGGAAGTCGCCATCCGTCCGATTCTTGAACCCGACCGGCATCGGCAGCCCGGAGGCAAGCTCCCTATGGATCTGGCTCTCGACCGTTCTGGCCCCGATCACCCCCCATGAGACAAAGTCCGAGTAGAACTGCCCTAGGATGGGATCCAGGAACTCAGTCCCGGTTGCAAGGCCGATGCGGGTGATTCCCGCCAGCAGCGCCCGTGCGCGATGGAGTCCCTCGCCGATTTCAAAGGACCCGTCGAGCCGGGGATCGTTGACGAAGCCCTTCCAGCCGGCCACGGTCCGCGGCTTCTCGAAATAGACCCGCATTACGACCAGCAGGTCGCTTGCGTAGGTTGAGGCAACTACGGCCAGGCGCTTGGCGTAGTCCAGGGCCGCCGCCGGGTCGTGGATCGAGCACGGACCGACAACGACAACGAGCCTGTCATCCCGGCCGGCGAAGATCGCCGCGATCTCGCGGCGCGCCTTAGCGACAAGCTGCGCCCCTTTGTTGTCCAGGGGGTAACGCTCCTCCAGGTCCGCCGGCGCGGGCAGCTGTTTCGCCGCGGGGCCCAACACCGGGCCCTGAATGTCGGCGGGATCCGGTTCACCCCGCGGCAAGATTGCAAAATTCATCTGAAGGCCCTTGCGCCGTGCGCCTCAAATCACGGCCACGGCCTCCATCTCCACAAGCAGGTCGCGCCGGCACACGTCCGCGAGCACGCACACCTTGGGGAGCGCCGGAATCCCGAGCAGCCTCGTCACCCTCTCCCACGCCTCCCAGGCTTCACGATCCTTGCAGAACACGGTCGCCGACGTGATGTTCTGAAGGCCGCCGCCCTGCTCCTCAAGGATCGCCCCGATGCTCATCAGCGTTTCGAGAGTCTGTAGCTCGGCGTCGCCCTGATGGGTGCTCGCCCCCGCTGAGTTGATGCTTGCCGTGCCCGAGATGAAGACGGTCCTCCGTCCCTCGATCTCAAGCGCCATGCCCCTCGAGAATGCCGAGCCGTAGTTGAACGACGAGTCCTGCCGCGGGCTGCGGCAGATCGGCGTGGCCCGGGCGGCGGCCGAGTCGTCGGCGTCAAGCGCCAACACGTCCATCAGGCACTCCTCGTCCCCGCTATGGCCCATGATCCCGGTGCTCGCCGGAAACGCAGGCCCGCCCTCCACGCCAAGCCCCGCCTTCCGGTAGATCGCCGTGCGGACGCTGTTCAAGTCGCCGTACCAGTCGAGGAGGTGGGCGACATAGATCCAAGTCCGGAGGACGTTGGTGTAGGTCATCCCATGGGCCTGCACCCCGAGCCCCACGTTGGTGAACATCTGCGTCGCCTGGGAGACGCGGTCCCCGCCGGGTTGGCCGCTGATGCCCGGAAGATGAAGCATCCTGAACCCGCTGCCAGTCCAGAGGCGCCCGCGCCCGGTGACCGGGTTCTCCACGGTCGTGACGCACGGCTCTCCGTCGCGCGGGGCGATCCCCCAAATCTGCAGGCCCGCAAAATCACAGCCCATCAGCGGTGCGCCCTGGATCCACGTCACCGGCATTGTCCGGTCGAGGCCCCTCTGGCGGTAGATCGTGTCACGGCGGTTGAGCACGGAGGCTTGCGCCCGGGAGAAACCGTAGAGCTTCTCCTGAAACGGCTGGATCCTCCTTTGGACGAGCGTAGAGGCGACCTGCGAGAAGAGCTCCTCGGCGGCGGCTCCCGCGGGCACGGTCCTCTCGACGGTCGCCGTGATGAAATAATCCGAGTACGACTCGCGCTCCGACTCCCTGATCTCGAGCCGGCACGAGCCGGATGTTTCGATGACATTGGTCTTCATTCGGTGTGAATTCCTATTCCAGATCTGTCCGCATCGGTATTCCGGCCTCGGCTCACGCGGCGGCTTTGATAAGGTGTTTTAATCTCTGTTGTTCTTGTTCCTGAGTTTCCGAATCTCACTTTTCCCGGGGTTTCCATAGATTGGCGCCCGAGTTCCGGTAGTCTTGATAGCAAGCGACGCGACAAATCCGTATACCTCACCCAATCAGCTGTATAGAGCCTAGGGCCGAAGTGCCGTATTTGCGTGGCTAAAAGCAGGATCCGTGGGGTGAGCCTCAACCCGTGCCACCCGAATATGCGGAACCTTCGAACCTCGGGCGTCGCGCCTGGTTTTTGTCCGGGAAAAGCGATCCCTCGCGCTTTGGGATTGGCGATCGGAAACCGAGGGCATAATGATTAGTATGTCTAATGCCAAGAAATGCGTTGTCTCATGAGGAGAGGCTGGTGGCTGATTCCCGCGATCGACCTGATTTTCAGCCGACAGTCTAAAATGGCCCTGGGAAGGATGGAACGAATGCACCTCGCAGCTTGACTTCAGATTACGATGAGAGTGATACTCATTATCAGTAATATATTCTATTCGATATGAGATATAAGTCGTTTATATATATTTTCTTATCATCATTCACAGAATTGATGGCGGGACCAGATCTTAAGGAGATCGTGATTGATGTTCGCTTCTCGGAGCATCACTTCACGCCACAGACGCTGGTCGTCCCGATCGATCAACCACTGCAGCTCAAGGTCGTGAACTCGAGCCGCGAGAGGATTGAGTTCGAGAGCTTCAAGCTCAACCGCGAGAAGGTGGTCGGCCCCGGCGAGACCGTAGCGCTGCACCTGCCACCGCTCCGCGCAGGCAGCTACGATTTCTTTGATGATTTTCACCAGGACGTGCACGAGGGGGTCATCGTCGCAAAGTGACCACGCAAGGCGCCCGCCAATGAAGCGACTGCTCCGCCCCATCCTCGCGCTTTGCGCGCTTTCCGCCCTGCCCTGCGCCGCGCAGGTGGATCCGTGGGAATTTGAGGTCTATCCCTATTTGACCGCCCCGAGGGGAATGGCCGAGTTTGAGAGCGACAACGCCGTTGTGACCAGCGGCCACAAGGCTGGCGACGGGGGCACGGCCGTAGGCTCCATCCAAAGCCAGGGGCTGTGGTACAACGCCTACGAGTTCTCATATGGCCTCACCGACCGGATCGAAGGCGCAGTCTATGTCAACATGGCCCGGCCCGAGGGCGCCGGGCTGCGGTGGGCTGGCGACAATATTCGGCTGCGCGGCAGGCTGTTTGAGCAGGGAGCGCTGCCAGTGGACATCGGCTGGTACGCCGAGCTCGAATGGCACAAGACGCCGCAGTTCGACGACGCATCGCGGGAACTGGAGTTCCGGCCGATCATCGAGAAGGACTTCGGCCCCCTTTCCATCATGGTGAACCCCAAGTTTGAGAAGGTCCTTGCCGGGACGGGCCACAACCAGGGATTCGAATTCGGCTACATGGCCTGCGTCCGCTACCGCTGGAAGCGATTCCTGTCCCCGGGAGTGGAATTCTTCGGCGGAACGGGACTGATCGACGGCGCCGACCCCTCTGGCGAGCAGCAGCGCTATGTCTTCCCCGTTGCCTGGGGCGAGCTGCCTCACGGCATCGAGTACAATCTCGGCGCCGGCTACGGCCTCACGCGCGGCTCGGACCACGTCGTCGTGAAGGTCAACCTGGAGCTTGAGCGGTTTGTCGGGGCTCTATTCAAGGCTTCCTCCGAGGGGGACTGGTTCTTCTAGGCGCCGCGGCCCATGGCCTGGCCGGTTTGCATTGTGGCGTTTCCCGCGCTCATTCGGGGAATGACCGCCTCACTCTTGGCTCATGATGAACGCCCGAACACGGACGAAGGCCTGATCGACGCCTACTCGAGCGCTGTGTCCGGCGCGGTCTCGGCAGCGCACCCGGCGGTCGTGCATATCGAGGTCCGGGCCAACGGCGCGCCTGGCGGATCCGGCTCCGGTTTCTTCATTTCGCCCGACGGCTATCTCCTGACCAACAGCCACGTCGTCCACGGGGCGAGCGAGATGCGCGTCTTCCTTGCCGACGGCAGGCGGCTCGGAGCGGACCTGATAGGCGACGACCCGGATTCCGACCTAGCCGTTCTTCGGGTGAGCGCCGACGACCTCTCCCACCTATCGCTCGCCGACAGCAACACGGTGCGCCTCGGACAGATCGCCATCGCCATCGGCTCCCCCATGGGATTTCAGCAGACCGTCACGGCCGGCATCGTGAGCGGGCTGGGCAGGTCGCTGCGCGGGGCTTCAGGCCGCCTCATCGACAACGTCATACAGACCGACGCCGCGCTCAATCCCGGCAACTCCGGCGGGCCGCTCGTCAACACCCGCGCCGAGGTCATCGGCGTCAACACGGCCATCATCCGGCCCGCACAGGGCATCTGTTTCGCGATCGCGAGCAACACCGCCCGCTGGGTCGCGGCATGGCTCATCAAGGACGGCAAGATCCGCAGGAGCTTCATAGGCGTGGCCGGCCAGAACGTGCCGCTCCTGCGAAAGCTGATTCACCACCACCGCCTGCAGCAGGAGAGCGGCGTTCTGGTCGCGGCCTTCGAGCCGGACAGCCCGGCCGCCCGCGCCGGGCTCGCAGAGGGCGACATCATTCTCGCTCTGGACGGCGCGCCCACTCCGGCTGTCGACGCGCTGCACAAGCTTCTCACCGGTGACCGGATCGGCGAGCGGGCCATCCTGACCCTCCTCCGCGGAGTTGAGCTGCGCCGGCACGCCATCATCCCCCTCGAGATGCCGAGCGGGTCGTGACTCAATTGGAGCGCCGCCTAGGGGTGACGCAGCAGCAGCAGGAATAGGCCGACCAGCGAAAGAAGCACCCCGACGCCGATGAGGATGCCGGCCAAGACCGGCGTGCCCTGCAGGCTTATCCTAAACCGCGGCGCCTTCAGGCGCCCGCTGAGCCCCGTGATGTGCACGCGCCCGGGGGCGTCAAGGTCCGCCCGAAACTGCGCGGCAGTCTGGTAACGCTCCTCGGGCGCGCGCCGCAGGGCGCGAAGCACAATCTCCTCCGCCTGCAGCGTTATCGCGGGATTGACCAACCTCGGCGCAGCCGGATCTCCGGTCACGCGCATCTGCGCGGCGGCCCAGGGGTCGTCGCCCTTGAACGGAAGGACGCCCGTCAGCATCTGGTAGAGGATGACGCCGAGGCTGTAGACGTCGGTGCGCTCGTCGTTCTGCCTGTTGCGAACCTGCTCGGGGGCCATGTACTCCGGCGTGCCGAAGAGGGGCGTAAGGCCGGCAAGGATCCCCTGGCCCGAGTCGGCCTCCGCAGCCAGGCCAAAGTCCAGGAGGCAGAGCCTCTGGTCGCGGCATATCATGATGTTCGACGGCTTCACGTCGCGGTGGATTATCCTGCGCGCATGCATCTGACCGAGGGCCTGGCAGGCGACGCTCGCGATCCTCAGGGCGTCCTTCTCCGGCAGCGGCCGCCTGCGATGGATGACATAGGCAAGGGTGCAGCCGTCCAGGAATTCGGTCACAAAGTACGGGCGGCTCTTGGCAGCGTCGTCCACGGGCATGAACCTGAGCAGCATCGGACCGCAGAGCGTGGCGCAGATGCGCTCCTCGCGCTGGAAGCGGCCGAACGAGGCCGGATCATTCTGCACCTTCACAAGCGGCGCCTTGACCGCAACGCTCCCGCCGCGGAGCCGGTCCTCGGCCCGGTAGATGGTCGCCATAGCGCTGCGCCCTATTGCCTCGCGGATGACAAACCGCCCGTCCAGGAGATACCCGGAAGGAAGCTCCTCCTCGAGCGGAGGACCGATCCCCTCTCGCTCGGTCAAGTCCATGCATGACTCAACTCCTGCGAGGGGATGCGGTTCGATGGCCGTTGCCTCTCCTGAATCGCAGGTGCGGGCGTGCGCCAGGTCCGATGCGGACATCTCAGTCATGCTGCCAAATATTAGGCGGGTTTGGGCGTCCGGGTTAAATCAAATGAATCCGGAAGCCATTAAGAATTCATTAAGCCCGAGCTTGTGCTGGAGTCCCCTTTCCTGCGCCCGGTCATCGCCCTGACCCAGTCCGGCCGACCGGCGTTGAAATCTTGTGGTTTCCGTCCTGGCTGAGGTGTGCTTCCCTGAGCCATCAGAACATGGGAATCCGCCGCCTACCGTATATTCTCTCAATGGTCCTCATTCTCGCAGCTGCAGCCGGCTGCTCCAAGGCGCCGGTGGGCGCCGCCGACTCCGGCCAGCCGCGCCGGCACCACCATCATCCTCCGCACGCAGGCACGCCGGTCGTTCTCGGCGACGAGGCCTACCACGTCGAACTCGTCCTCGACGCATCGGCTGGCAGGCTCCAGGCCTACATTCTCGACGGGGAGATGGAGAACTTCGTCCGGTCCCCTGCGCCCAGCATTGAGATCACGGCGACAGCCGGCGGCGCGCCCCACACCCTCGTGCTTGAGCCGGTGCCCAATCCCGTTACGGGCGAGACCGTGGGCGACACCTCGCTCTTCGAGGCCCAGGCCGATTGGCTGAAGACAGTGAAAGGGTTCGACGCCGTCCTGAAGAGCGTGGCGATCCGGGGCACCACCTTCTCGGACGTCAGGTTCAGCTTCCCGAAGGGCAACGACACCGACGGGTGACCGCCTCACCGGGGCGCCGACAGCGCCTCGACGATCGCCCGCACATTGTGCCGGTACATCGCGTCGTAGGTCTCCGCACCGCTGCCCGGGGGACCAAGGCCGTCGGCGTAGAGCGTGGCCCCCAGTCGGACGCCCGTCTCGCGGACAAGATTCCCGACGAGACGCGGGTTCGCGCTGTTCTCGGCGAAAACGGCCGGGATCTGCTCGCTCCTTATCAGGTCGATCAGTCCCGCGAGGTGCTTCGCGTCCGCCTCGCTGTCGGTCGAGAGGCCGTTGATCGCGTGGACCGTGAAGCCGTAGTCGCGCGCAAAATAGCCGAATGCGTCGTGGGACGTCACCAGGTGGCGGCGGCCCGGCGGCAGCCCGGCTATCTCCCGCGCCGCCCACGCCTTCAGATCCCGAAGCCGCGCCTGGTAGGCCCTCGCGTTCGCCGAGAACTCCTCGGCCGAGCCAGGGCGCGCCCGGGCCAGTTCCGCCCGCACGATGTCCACGGCGAGGACCACGTTGTCTATGCTGTTCCACCAATGGGGATCCTTCTCGCCGCCGCCCGTGATCGCCGCCGAAGGCAGGGCGTCGCCAACGGCGAGCACATGGCCCTTGGAGCCCGAACCGGCGACAAGCCTGTCGAGGTAAGCCTCGAGACCGAACCCCGACGCGAGCACGACTTCCGCGTCCGCAATCTTCCGGATGTCTGCCGGCGATGGGTTGAAAACGTGTGGGTCTACGCCGGGACGAATGAGGCCGACGACGGCGGCCTGCTCCCCTCCGACCTCCCGGGCGACCTCTGTGAGGACCGTGCACAGGGTCACCACGCGAAGCGGGGGCGTTTGCGGGGCCGGAGCGGCACCGGCGGTCGCGGCCAGGCCGAGCGCGGCGAACACGGGAAACAGCCTCATGCGCCTGGCGGCCGCGCGGCGCCGAGCCGCAGGGCCCTGAATGCGCCGTAGCGCGGGCTGAAGAGAACCGATACGAGGAAGATGGCGCCGAGGCAGAGCACGATCGCGGCCCCACTCGCAAGCCCCGCATGAAAGCTCACGAGGATGCCGAACACGGATCCCGCGAGGGCGATGCCGATCGAAAGGAGCAGCATGGACACGAACCGGTCGCACCAAAGGTAGGCGCTCACGGCCGGTAGAAGGAAGAGCCCGAGGGCGAGCACTATCCCCATCGTCTGCATCGCCGCCACGAGATTGAGCACCGTCAGCGTGAGAAAACCCAGGTGGACCAACCCGCCCCGCCCGCCGGTCGCCCGGTGGAAGACCGGATCGAAGGTTTCCAGAAGGATGCTCCTGTAGAATATGGCGAACAGTGCGACCGTCACGGCGCTCACGGCGGCCGCAAGGCGAAGGTCGGCCGCGCCCACCCCGAGGACGTTTCCAAAGAGGAAGTCCGCCAGGTTGATGCGGGTGGGCAGCTTGCTTATCAGGGCGACCCCAAGGCCGAAGAAGACGATGAAGAGCGACCCGAAGGCGGCGTCCTCCTTGACCCGCGTCAGGCGGCTCAGCAGCGCGCTTCCGAGCGCCGTCAGAAGGCCGGCGACCAGGCCTCCGAAGAAGAGCGCGGACGTGCTCGTTCCAAACAGGAGCCACGCCACGGCCACGCCGGGTAGCAGCGAATGGGACAGGGCGTCGCCCATGAGGGCCAGCCTGCGGAGAACGAGGACGCACCCGAGAAGGCCGCCGCTGACGCCGAGCAGCATGGCCGACAAGAGCCCGCGGCGCATGAACTCGTAGGAGAACGGCGCAAGAAGGAGGTCGTGAAGGCTCATGGGCGCATCTCCTCCCCCGCGGCAGCCCTCGCCGTGCCGCGGTGAACGCAGTGCCCGTGGCGGTAGGCGCGGTCTATGTTGGCCGGCGAGAGCACCTCGGCGATCGGCCCTGCCGCGACAAGCGACGTGTCAAGGAGGACCCCGCGCGTGAAGCTGGTGCGCGCAATGGAGAGGTCGTGGACCGCCGCCAGCACCGTGCGGCCCTGCGCCTCCCAGTTGCGCAGGATGTGGGTCAGTTCCTCGGTTCCAAACAGGTCCAGCCCTGCGAAGGGCTCGTCCAGGAGGAAGATGTCCCCGCCCTGGGCAAGGGCCCGCGCAAGGAAGACCCTCTGCTGCTGGCCGCCCGAGAGTCTGCGTATCTGGCGCTCGGCAAGGTCGGATATCCCCAGCTCCCCGAGGGCTTCGTCCACGAGCCTCCGGTCGGCCGCGCCGATCCTCTGGAAGAGGCCCAGGGACGGGTAGCGGCCCTGCTCCACCACGCCGCGAACGGTGATCGGGAAATCCCAGTCCACCGCGTGGCGCTGCGGCACGTAGGCCAGCCTGGGGCGCGCATGGTGCGGATGGGCGTCGCCGATCCGGACCTCCCCGCCCGACAGGGCCTGCCATCCGAGCACGGCGCGCAGCAGCGTGCTCTTGCCCGCCCCGTTGCCCCCGAGGATGGCGGTCGAGCTGCCGCAGGGTATCTCAAACGAGACGTCGCTCAGGGCGGTCAGACGCCCATAGCGCACGGTGACGCCGCGAAACCGGAGAATGTTTTCATCTGAAGCCACCGTGAGGGTACAGCCTATCAGAGTCGTCAATACTTTGAAGCTAAACCGCCGGTTGATCCATCCCGCGACCCGGACCCCCTACTTGGGCGCAATCCTCTCGGGCGACTTCGTGACGTTCGGGCACGAGTCGACCCAGGTGCCGCGGGGCCTCGCCCATTCCGCGGCATTCGCGATCACGCGCTGAACGTTCTCGTCGTGATACGTCGGGTAGGTCTCATGCCCCGGCCGGAAATAGAAGATGCTGCCGTTTCCGCGCCGCCAGCAGCACCCGCTCCGGAAGACCTCGCCCCCCTCGAACCACGAGATGAAGACCTGCTCCTCGGGCGCCGGGACCGCAAACGGCTCGCCGTACATCTCCTCCCTGGGAAGCTCGAAGTACCTGTCGATTCCCCGGGCAATGGGGTGCCCGGGGTTGCAGACCCAGAGCCTCTCGCGCTCATCGGCCTCGCGCCAGGTGAGCGAACAGGTTGTTCCCATGAGCTGCCTGAAGATCTTGGAGTGATGGGCGGAGTGGAGAACGATGAGGCCCATGCCCTCGAGCACGCGGGCGTGGACGCGCCCTACCACCTCGTCGCTCACCATGTCGTGGGCCTGGTGCCCCCACCAGGCCAGGACATCGGTGTTCCTGAGCCTTTCGGCGGAGAGCCCGTGCTCCGGCTCCTGCAGCGTCGCGGTCGTCACGTTCGCGGACGGGAGGAACTTGATGAGTCCGGCTGCGATGGCCGAGTGCATGCCGTATGGATAGACCTTTTTGACCTTGGCACTCGTATGCTCGTGGACATTTTCGCTCCAGACCGTTATCCGCAGAGTACTCATGATGGGATTTGTGCAATCCCCGTCTATCCCACCCCAACCCCAAGACGCAACGCTGTGAACATTGAAACCAAGAACCGTATCCTGGGGGCCCTGGCCCCGCTGCTGGGGGTGATCATTGCAGCGTGTGCCGCTCCGGCCACCGCCCCGGCGCCGAGGGTGGATGTAACCCTTGCACCGCTCTTTGGCGACCACGCCGTGCTGCAGCGGGACAAGCCGGTGCCCGTGTGGGGCCGCGCAGGCGCCTCGGATCCGGTCGCCGTCACCTTCCACGGGCAGACCGCACGCACGGTCGCGGGACCGGACGGGCGCTGGACGCTGCGCATCGGGCCGTTCGCGGCCAGCTCCGAGCCGGGCGAATTCGTCGTTTCGGGAGGCAGCACGATCACCCTGCACGACGTGGTTGTCGGCGATGTCTGGCTCTGCTCGGGCCAGTCGAACATGGAGTTCACGGTCGATGACGGGGGTTCCACCTTTCGGGTGAACAACTCCGAGGCTGAGGTGGCGTCTGCCGTCTACCCCCTCATTCGCCAGCTCAAGATCGAACGGACCGTGGCCACCGCTCCGGCCGAGACCGTGAAGACCGGGGGATGGCAGGCGGCCTCGCCGACAACCGTCGGCAGGTTCACCGCGGTCGGCTATTTCTTCGCCCGCGACATACACCGCGCGCTCGGCGTGCCCGTGGGCATAATCGACAGCCCCTGGGGCGGCACGCCGATCGAGTCCTGGATGAGCGATGGCGCAAGGAACTCGACGTCATTGGCCGCCGTTCTCGACGCCCGCTGGAAGAAGGATATGAGCGACTGGCCGCCCGAACGGGTCGCCAGGTATCCGGCTGACATGGCGGCGTGGGAGAAGGCCGAGCGGGAAGCCAAGGCCGACAACACCAAGAACCCGCTCCACTGGCCCCAGCCCCCGGCGACGAATGACTCGCCGGCCCGGCCGGGAGGTCTGTTCAACGCCATGATCGCGCCCCTGCAGCCGGGAGCCCTCCGGGGCATACTCTGGTACCAGGGGGAGTCCAACGGCGGGCGCCCCGGCGAGTACGCCGAGCTTTTCAAGACGATGATCCGCTCGTGGAGGGAGGGTTTCGGCCAGGGCAACGTGCCCTTCTACTTCGTCCAGCTCGCCAACTTCGGCGACGAGGACGAGCGGACGGACCGCGGCTGGGCGCGGCTGCGCGAGGCGCAGGCCGAGGCTCTCACCCTGCCCAACACCGGCATGGCGGTCACGATCGACATTGGCGACGCGCACAACGTCCACCCAAGGAACAAGCAGGAGGTGGGGCGCCGCCTCGCCCTTGTGGCAAGGGCGGACCTCTACCGGCTTCCGCCCGAGGTCTCGGGCCCCGTCTATGCGGGCGCGGCGCGCGAGGGCGCCGCGATGCGCGTCCGGTTCACGCACGCGGGAAACGAGCTGCAGGCGCACGACGGCGAGGTGGGGGCCCTGGAGGTTGCCGGCGCGGACAAGGTGTTTCATCCCGCGACCGGCACGATTGAAACAGACTCGCTGCTCGTGTCGTCGCCCGAAGTGGGCGAACCGGTCGCGGTGCGTTATGCGTGGATGAACGCGCCCCGGGCCAATCTCTACGGCGACAGCGGGCTTCCTGCGGTTCCGTTCCGGTCCGACAACTGGTAGTCGCCGCGGCGAATGCCCGGGCGTTCCCGGAAGGCCCGGCGAAGGGGGAATCTCCGCGGCCTGCTTGAATTTTGACCCCACTTGGCCTAGTTGGTAGCCGATGGACTCATTCACCAGGGAGAGGAGTTTCTTTGTCCTTGTTACTGGTGCACTTATGATCGGCGTAATGGGCGGATGCGCGAGGAGCCAGAATCAGGCCCCTGCGGTCCAGGACGCGCAGGTTGTGGCTGTTGAGCAACGGGATGTACCGGTTGTTGACGAGTGGGTCGGGACGCTGGACGGTTTCGTCAACGCCCAGGTCAGGGCTCAGGTTTCCGGATACCTGGTCAAGCAGGACTACAGGGAGGGCTCGGCCGTGCGGCAGGGCGACCTTCTCTTCGAGATCGATCCAAGGCCGTTCGCGGCCGCGCTGTCGCAGGCTGAGGGCGTGCTCGCCCAGGCGCAGGCCCAGCATGGAAAGGCAGAGCTCGACGTGGCGCGCTACACCCCGCTAGCCCGAAGCATGGCGATCAGCCAGGAGGAGCTCGACAACGCGGTGCAGGCGCGGCTGGCCGCCGAGGCCCAGGTCGCGTCAGCCCGCGCCGCGGTCGATCAGGCAAGGCTGAACATGGGCTTCACGCGCATCGTGTCCCCGGTGGACGGCATCTCGGGGCTCATTAGGGCCCAGATTGGGGATCTCGTGGGCCCCACGACAGGCGCGCTGACGACCGTCTCGAACGTCGACCCGATCAAGGCGTATTTTCCGATAAGCGAGCAGGCGTACCTCGCGTTTAGGGGGCGCGACGCCGGCGCGCCCGCAATCCCTGCCGGCACCACGTTCGAACTGGTCCTCTCCGACGGCTCCAAGTACGGGCGCAAGGGCGAGTTCTATGCGATCGACAACCAGGTCGACGGCAACACCGGGACCGTGCGGGTGGTCGCCGTCTTTCCCAACCCGGAGGGGCTCCTGCGGCCGGGCCAGTATGCGAAGGTGCGCGCGGTCGTGAGAGTGGAGAAGGGGGCCCTCCTTGTCCCGCAGCGCGCGCTGACCGAACTCCAGGGCAGTTACCAGGTGGCGACCGTCGATTCGGGGAACCACGCGCACATCGTCAACGTCAGGACGGGCGTGCAGGCCGGCAGCCAGGTGGTGGTGGAGTCCGGGCTGCGCCCGGGCGACCGGGTCGTGGCGGACGGGATCCAGAAGATAAGGGACGGCGCGCTGGTGAACCCCATACCGTTTTCGACGGCGGAGCCCGCCAGGTAGCTGCGCCGTGTCGAAGTTCTTCATCAACCGGCCGATCGTCGCGATCGTCATCGCGATCCTGACGGTCATCGTGGGCGCGGTGGCCCTCGTCACCCTGCCGATCGCCCAGTTTCCCAAGATCGTCCCGCCGGAGGCGCGCGTCACGACCACCTTTGTCGGCGCGGACGCGCAGACGGTCGAGCAGTCCGTGGCCACGCCCATCGAGCAGGTGCTGAGCGGCGTCGACAACCTGAACTATATGTACTCGATCAACGCCAGCGATGGCTCGCTGCGCTTGACCGCGAACTTCGACGTTGCGACCGACCCGAACACCGATCTCATCCTGACGCAGATGCGGGTGATCCAGAGCAGCCCGCAGCTCCCGTCCGACGTGGCGAACTTCGGCGTCACCGTGCAGAAGCAGCTCACGGCCCCGCTCATGCTGGTGGCGCTCTACTCGCCGACTGATTCCTACGACAGCACCTTCCTGGCGAACTACGCCTACATCAACGTAATCGACCAGCTCACGCGGGTGCCCGGCATTGCGAGCGCCACGGTCTTCGGCGCCGGCCAGTACGCGATGAGGTACTGGGTGAAGCCGGACCAGCTCGCCAAGCTCAACATCACGGTGGGAGACATCATCCGCGCCGTCCAGACCCAGAACACCGTGAACCCGGCCGGCCTGATCGGAGGAGAGCCCGCCCCCAAGGGCCAGGACTTCACGTACTCGGTCCGCGCGCAGGGGCGCCTCACCTCCCCCGAGGAGTTCGGGGCGATCATCATCCGGGCGAATCCGGATGGATCGGCGGTGCGTCTTCGGGACGTGGCCCGAGTCGAGCTGGGGGCGCAGGTCTACAACCTGATGGGAAGGCTCAACGGCAAGCCCGCCGCCATCATCGCGGTCTACCAGCTCCCGGGGTCCAACGCGCTTGACTGCGCAAACGGCGCCAAGCAGGCGATGGCGCGCCTTAAGCCCAGGTTTCCCCACGGGCTCGACTACCAGGTGGCCCTCGACACCACGCAGTCGGTATCCGAGGGCATGCGCGAGATATCGAACACGCTCTGGCAGGCGATGCTCCTCGTCATACTTGTCGTATTCGTCTTCCTCCAGGGCTGGCGGCCGACGCTGATCCCGATGCTCGCGGTGCCCGTCTCGCTCGTCGGGACATTCATCCTGTTTCCGGTCTTCGGGTTCTCGGTGAACACGCTGTCCCTTTTCGGACTCGTCCTGGCGATCGGGCTCGTGGTCGACGACGCCATTGT
Source organism: uncultured Opitutaceae bacterium (assembly GCA_964451965.1). GTDB lineage: Bacteria > Verrucomicrobiota > Verrucomicrobiia > Opitutales > Opitutaceae > Palsa-1447. The sequence continues at coordinate 53,542 of CAYVKH010000011.1, read as the reverse complement.
CGTCGTCGAGGCGGTCGAGCACCACATCGATGAGGGGATGGCGCCGCGGGACGCGACCGTACGGGCCATGGAGGAGGTGTCGGGGCCGGTCGTGGCGATCGCGATCATCCTGGCGGCCGTTTTCATCCCGACGGCGTTCATTCCAGGCATCACGGGGCGCCTCTACCAGCAGTTCGCGCTGACGATCGCGATCTCCGTGATCATATCGGCCTTCAACGCCCTCTCGCTAAGCCCGGCCCTGTGCGCCATGCTGCTCCGCCCGAGGGACGAGGCCCCCGGGGCCCTCAGCGGATTCTACGACTGGTTCAACCGCTCCTTCCTGCGCGTGCAGAAAGGCTACGTGGGGGTGTCGCGCCGCCTCATCCACAAGAGCGCCGTCAGCTTCGCGATTCTGGCGTGCTTCGCGGTCCTTGCGCTGCTCCTGAACAGGAGGCTGCCGACCTCGTTCCTGCCCGAGGAGGACCAGGGCTACATCTACGTCGGGCTGCAGCTGCCGAACGCATCCTCGCTCCAGCGGACGAGCGCGGCGGCTCTGAAGGTCGAGGAAATCCTGAAGAACACCCCCGGCGTCAAGACCTACACCTCCGTCATCGGGTTCTCGCTCCAGAGCACGGTCGTCAACACCTACAGCGCGTTCTTCTTCGTCAACTTCAAGCCCTGGTCTGAGCGGACCAGGCCCGAGGAGAGATTCGACGCCATCAGGACCCACATCAACGGCGAGCTGCGCAAGATTCCCGAGGGGAGGGCCATCGCGTTCTCGCCGCCCTCGATCCCGGGGATCGGAACCGCGGGCGGCTTCACCTTCGTGCTCGAGGACCGCGCCGGCAGGGACATCTCGTTCCTCTCAGAGAACGTGAACAGGTTCATGGAGGCAGCGGCCAAGAGGAAGGAGATCGCCGGACTCTCGACGACATTCCTGCCCTCCGTTCCCCAGATCTTCGTCAAGGTGGACCGCGCCAAGGTGCTCAAGCAAGGCGTGGAGCTGGCCGACGTCTACCGGACGCTGCAGTGCTACATGGGCGGTGTCTTTGTGAACTACTTCAACAGGTTTGGGAGGCAATGGCAGGTGTACGTTGAGGCAGAGGCCGAGTACCGGGACAGCGCCGACAGGCTCGGGAGCTACTACGTGCGCAACCGCGACGGCGCGATGGTGCCCCTTTCGGCGCTCACGTCCGTGGAGACCCGCCTCGGGCCCGAGTTCACGATGCGCTACAACCTCTATAGGAGCGCGCAGATCAACGGGGCGGCGGCGCCCGGCTACAGCTCGAACCAGGCCACCGCCGCGCTCGAGGATGTCTTCGCGAAGACCATGCCGAGGGAGATGGGCTTCGACTACCTGGGCATGTCCTTCCAGGAGAAGAAGGCGCAGGAGGGAGTCCCTGCGGTGGCCATCTTCGGCCTCTCGCTCGTCTTCGTCTTCCTGATCCTCGCGGCCCTCTATGAGAGCTGGTCGCTGCCGTTCAGCGTCCTTCTCGGCGTGCCCGTTGCGGTGTTCGGCGCCTACCTCACCCTCTTCGCCCGGCAGATGGAGAACAACGTGTTCGCCCAGATCGGCCTCATCATGCTGATCGGGCTCTCCGCCAAGAACGCCATCCTGATCGTGGAATTCGCACGAACCCGGTACGAGCATGGCGTGCCGCTGCTCGACGCGGCGCTCCAGGGAGCGAAGATCCGCCTAAGGCCCATCCTGATGACCTCGTTCGCGTTCATATTCGGCTGCGTGCCCCTATGGCTTGCCAGCGGCTCGGGCGCGGTCGCGCGCAAGGTCATGGGCACGACGGTGATCGGCGGCATGCTTGCGGCGAGCGGCCTGGCCATCTTCCTGATACCCGTCACCTTCTACGTGATCGAGATGTGGGCAACCAAGGGCCTGCCCCACAGCGCGCGCGCGACTCCGCTCCATCCGGTGGCGGAGCATCCCGAGTTCAGGCAGGGCGAGCGCAGGGCCAAGGACAGGGAACAATGACCATGCGGGCTATTTCACCGAGACGCGCCGGGCCCATCCTGGCCGCATTCCTCCTGGCAGGCTGCGCAATCGGGCCCGACTTCAAGCGGCCGCCGACCGGGGCGCCGCCCCTCTTCCGGGGGCAGTCCGCCGAAGGGGACAGATCGCTCGCCGACCTCGCGTGGTGGGATGTCTACAGGGACCCGCGGCTGACCGAGCTGATCCACGCTGCCCTCGCCGGCGGATTTGACGCCCGCATCGCCGCAGCGCGGGTCGGCGAGGCCCGCGCGGTCGCGGCGCAGGTCCACGGGCAGCGGTTTCCCGGGCTGGGATACGAGGCGAACGCCGACCGCGGCCGCCACGCCGTGCTCGGCAACCCCTTTCCCGGGTCCGCGGCCTCGACGACGAGCGGGTTTGACGCCTACCTGGGCGCCGCCTGGGAGCTCGACCTCTGGGGCCGGGTCCGGCGGCTGGACGAGGCCGCGCGCTCCCAATACCTCGCCACCGAGGAGGGACGCCGGGGCGTTCTGCTCAGCCTCGTGAGCGACGTCGCGACGGCCTATCACGAGCTGCTCGAGCTCGACGAGGAGCTGGCTATAGCCAGGAGCGCCACGGAGTCACTCGGAGAGAGTCTCAAGCTTTTCAACAGGCGGCTGGAGGGCGGGGTGGCCTCGCGCCTAGACACGGCGAGCGCAGAGGCGGCGATGGCGACCAGCGCCGCGAGGATTCCCGACCTTGAAAGGCAGATCACCATCAAGGAGAACCAGATCAGCATTCTGGTTGGCCGGAACCCGGGCCCCGTGGGGCGAGGCGACAGCCTTTCGCACCAGGCGGCCCCTCCCGACGTGCCGGCGGGCCTGCCCTCCGCCCTGCTCGAGCGACGCCCCGACGTCCGCCAGGCCGAATTCCTGGCAAAGGCGTCAAACGCCGGCATCGGCGTGACCGTTGGGGGCTTCCTGCCGCGGATCGGCCTGAGCGCGGTCCTCGGCGCGGTGAGTCCGCAGCTCGACCAGATCACCTCGCGCGGCGCCGGCCTCTGGTCGGTCGGCGCGCAGGCGACCGGCCCCCTTTTCCAGGGCGGCGGGCTCCACGGACAGTACGAGCAGGCCAAGGAGGCATGGGAGGTGGCAAGGCTCCAGTACCAGCAGACGGCGCTGAACGCATTCGGCGAGGTGGCGAATGCGCTCGAGACCCGCCAGAGGCTCTCGGAGATGCGCGAGCTGCAGGAGCGCGCGGTCGCCGCCTATGAGGAGGCGGTGAAACTGTCGGCGCAGCGCTACGCGGCCGGGAAGGCCAGCTATCTCGAGGTCATCCAGTCGCAGCAGCAGCTCTACCCCGCCCAGATCGCGCTCGCGCAGACGAGGCGCGACCAGTTCACGGTGGTCGTGCAGCTCTACAGGGCGCTCGGCGGGGGCTGGAATCTGACCGATGCCTCCTGGATGGAAACTGGTGGCCAATAGGTGGCTCCTCCTATACACGGACAGCTACGCAAGCGCGATCAGGCCATATGATCCTCCGAACTCGGCTGCCGGGGCGTCGGCCCCGGAGGGCCGGGGAGTGCTGCGTGATTCCGGCTCTTGCCTCCCCGAGTTAAGATGAGCACCCCATTCCCATTCGACGAGATCGCGCTGAAGGCCAAGATAGCCGACCTGTCGAGGCGCCTTGCCGAGGCGGAGGACGCGCTGAGGGCCGCGGCGCAGGATTCCCCGGCTCCGGCCCAGCCGGACAGCCAGACCGAGCTTCTTCTCGAGGCCCAGCAGACCCTTGCGATGGAGCACAATCTCCTGCGCACCGTGATCGACATCATCCCCGACCACGTCTTCGTCAGGGACCGCGCGGCCCGGCACCTCATAAACAACCGGGCGCAGCTGGACCTGCTCCGCGCGAAGACGCTCGAGGAGACGATAGGCAAGACAGACTTCGACTTCTATCCGCCCGAGCTCGCGCGCCATTTCAGCGACGACAACGAGCGGGTCATGGCGTCGGGGCAGATGCTGGCAAACATAGAGGAAATGATACCCGGCCCGCACGGCGAGCCGAGCTGGTGGTCGACCACCAAGGTGCCCCTGCGCGACCGCGACGGGAACGTGATCGGAATGGTGGGAATCGGCAGGAACATCACCGAGCGCCGGCAGGCCGTCCAGAAGATCACGGAGCAGGCTGCAATGCTCGATCAGGCGAACGAGGCGATCTTCATGCTCTCGCTCGATAACAGGATCACCTACATGAACACCGCGGCCGAGCTGCTCGTGGGATGGAAGGCTGACGAGGCCATGGGGAAGAGGAGCCACGAGCTCTATCGTGTCGAGGAGGACCAGCAGCAGCTGATTCATGCCACGAGCGAGACGCTGGCCAAGGGCACGTGGCATGGAGAGCTGCGGCTCCACAACATGCTCGGCCAGGAGTTCTACCTCGACACCCGGCGCACGCTCATACGCGACGAGAACGGCGCCCCGAAGGCCCAGCTCAGCATCAGCGCCGACATCACCGACAAGAAGAAGCGCGACGCCCTTGCCCTGCGCAACCAGCGCCTCGAGAGCATCGGCACGCTTGCCGGAGGGATCGCCCACGACCTGAACAACGTCCTGGCCCCGATCCTGATGTCGATCGCGCTTCTCAAGCTCAAGGTATCCGACGACGGCGGCCGGAAGCTGCTTGCGACGCTGGAGCAGAATGCCGAGCGCGGCGCGCAGCTCGTTCGGCAGGTGCTGGCGTTTGGACGCGGCGCCGAGGGAGAACGGATGCTTGTCCAGCCCACGCACATAGCGCGGGAGATCCAGCAGATCGTGCGCGACACCTTCCCGAAGACCCTGAAGTTCGAGCTCAGGACCGAGCGCAGTCCGTGGACGCTTACGGGGGACCCCACCCAGCTTCACCAGGTCCTCCTGAACCTGTGCGTGAACGCGCGGGACGCGATGCCGAACGGCGGAACCATCACCCTGCGGATCGAGAACACCGTCCTCGACGAGACCTACTCCAGCATGAATCCGGAGGCGAAGCCCGGCCCGTACGTCGCGATCTCGGTGGCGGACACGGGAACCGGGATCCCGTCCAGCATCCGGGACAGGATATTCGAGCCCTTCTTCACAACGAAGGACATCGGCAAGGGCACGGGGCTCGGGCTCTCGACGTCCCTGGGGATAGTCCAGAACCACGGCGGGTTCATCACCGTCTCAAGCGACATGGGCAAGGGCAGCACCTTCAAGATCTACCTGCCCGCGAATGTGGTCTTTGCGGCCGCGGAGCCCCCCGTGGCCAGGCAACGCGAACTTCCGCGCGGCAACGGCGAGCTCATCCTAATCGTAGACGACGAGGAGCCCATCCTCTCGGTGGCCAAGTCCACGCTCGAGCGCTTCGGCTATCGCGTCGAGGTCGCCACAAACGGCGCCGCTGCCGTCTCGATCTACGCGCAGAATAGGGAGTCGGTCGCGGTCGTCGTCACGGACATGGCGATGCCGATCATGGACGGCCCGGCCCTGGCGGTCGCCCTGAAGACGATCAATCCCGCGGTGAAGATCATCGGGTCAAGCGGGCTGGAGGAGACGGGTGTCTCCGCCGCGGCGAAGGTCGGCGTGCGCGATTTCATACCCAAGCCCTATTCCGCCGAGGTCATTCTTAGGGCGATCGCGCGGGTTCTGGGGCACGACGCGGACAAGGGCGCCGCGCACGAGCCCGGCCCGGCAAAGGACGCCGGCGCGGCGGCGCCGGCCGCTCCGAAGGTGCCCCGCAGGGATCCACCTGGCCACAGGGCCCGCTGATGCCATCCGCCCGCGAAATGCGCGGAGCACACGGGCGAAATGGCGTGGAATCCGAGGAAGCCATGTTGCTTTGGGAGCGCACTCTTCCTAACGTCCCCCGATTCCGCCGACGAGCCTGGACACGACCAACCGGATGCCCATCCCACCCTTCCAGCAGAAGCCAGCCCTCCCCTCGAGACCCCGGCAGATCGTAAGCATCGGTGCCGGCGGGATCGTGCGGGACGCCCACATGCCCGCATACAGGAAGGCGGGATGGCGCGTGGCTTCGGTGTACGACCGCGACCTCGCGCGAGCGCAGGCCCTCGCACATGACTTTGGCATCCCCCGCGTGTGCGCCACCCTCGACGAGGCCGTCTCGACGGCCCCCGCGGACGCCGTCTTCGACGTCGGGGTGCCGGGATCCTCGACCCACAGCGTGCTCCCGTCGCTGCCCGACGGGGCCCATGTCCTGATGCAGAAGCCGCTTGGCGAGGACCTTGCCCAAGCCACGGTCATCCGCGACATATGCAGGAGGAAGCGCCTCGCCGCGGCCGTCAACCTGCAGCTGCGGTTCGCGCCCAACATGATCGCGGCGCGCGACATCGTGTCCCGCGGGCTGATCGGCGAACTCCATGACGTGGACATCCGGGTGACGTGCTCCACTCCGTGGCACCTCTGGAAATTCCTCTACGGGATCCCGCGGATGGAGATCATCTACCACAGCATCCACTACGTGGACCTCGTGCGCTCGTTCCTTGGCGAGCCGGCCGGCGTGTGGTGCAAGACCGTCAAGCACCCCCAGATGATGGAGCTCGCGTCGACGCGGACCGCGATCGCGTTCGACTATGGCGACGTCCTGCGGGCCAACATCTCGACGAACCACGGCCACCGCTTCGGCACGCGCCACCAGGAGAGCAGCCTCAAGCTCGAGGGCACACGGGGAGCGGCCTTCGTCCGGATGGGCGTGAACCTTGACTATCCCCGCGGCCTGCCCGACGAGCTGGAGTACTGCGTGGCCGACGAGGCGGCCACCCCGGTATGGCAGGCGGTCAAGCTCGAGGGCGCGTGGTTCCCCGACGCCTTTGTCGGGCCCATGGCGAGCCTCATGCGCTTCGCCTCGGGCGAATCCACGGACCTGCCCACCTCGGTCGAGGACGCATGGCGCACCATGGCCGTCATCGAGGCCTGCTACACTTCGAGCGACAGGGGCTCGACCCCCATTCCCACATGAAATCCACATCCACTCCCCGCCGCTACGGCATGGTTCTTCGCGTCAAGCCCGAGAGATTCGAGGAATACAAGCGCCACCACGCCGCCGTCTGGCCGGGGGTGCTCGCGCGCATTTCGGCGTCCCAGATCAGGAACTACTCGATCTTCCACCGTGAGGGCTGGCTCTTCTCCTATTTCGAGTACTGGGGCGACGACTTCGAGGCCGACATGAGGCTGACGGCGGCGGACCTGGAGACGCGCCGCTGGTGGGCCGTCATGGAGCCCATGCAGGAGCCGCTCCCGAACCGCGCGCCGGGCGAGTGGTGGGCCCGGATGGAGGAAGTCTTCCACACCGACTGAAATGGGGCCTGCCTTCACGGACTCCCATGTCCACTTCTGGGACCCGTCGCTGCGGCGCTATCCGTGGCTTGCGGGCGTTCCCGCGATTGCAGGGGCCCACGGTCCCCGAGAGCTCATGCTCGAGGCGGCCGAGGCCCCCCCCACGACGATCGTGTTCGTGCAGGCCGACTGCGAGCGCGCCTCCGCCATGGACGAGGTGGCATGGGTCGAGTCGCTGGCGAGGCAGGCGCCGCAGGTCTCGGGCATCGTGGCCTTTGCTCCGATGGACGCCGGGCCCGGGACGAAGGCGGCCCTGGACGCCCTTCGCGAGCGGCCGCTTGTGCGAGGGGTGCGCCACCTGATCCAGGGGGAGCCCGACCCGGGCTTCTGCCTTTCCCCGGCGTTTGTCGAGGGTGTCCGCAGATGCGGGGAGCTCGGCCTCTCCTTCGACCTGTGCGCGCGGCCCCCGCAGCTTTCTGCGGTTGTCGAGCTCGTCCGGATGTGCCCCGAAACCTCCTTCGTCCTCGATCACGCGGGCAAGCCCGACCTGCGCTCGAACGTGCTCGACCCGTGGCGCCGTCACATAGGAGAGCTCGCAGGGTGCCCCAACGTCTCGTGCAAGGTCTCGGGCCTCGTAACCGAGGCCGGAACCGCCGCGCTCGACCCTGAGCGGTTCGTTGCCGCAATCAGCCACCTTCTGGAAACCTTCGGGCCCCCGCGCCTTCTTTTCGGGAGCGACTGGCCCGTGGTCAAACTGGCGTCCCCCTATGCAACCTGGCTCGGGATGGCCCGGGCGCTCCTTGCGCACCTCTCCGGCGCCGACCAGGCCGCCATCTTCAGCGCCAACGCCGCGCGTGTGTACCGCCTCGACCAGCACCGACCCACAAACATCCCCCAACCATGTTCAGACTAGACGGAAAGGCCGCACTTGTGACAGGAGCCGGCTCCGGCATCGGCGAGGCGATCGCCCTCTGCTTCGCCGGCCAGGGCGCCGCGGTGTGGGCCGTCGACCGGGACGAACCGGCGGCTGCCGCCACCGTGGCCGCGATCCGGGCCGCCGGAGGAAAGGCGGAGGCCGCGTGCGTCGACGTGAGCGACCCCGCGGCGGTGCTGGCCCTTGCCGCCCGCCTGCCGGCGCTCGACATCCTGGTCAACAACGCCGGCATCGGGCACGTGGGGAACCTCCGCGGAACCGAAGCGTCGGATCTGGACCGTATGTACTCCGTGAACGTTCGGGGACCGTTCAACTGCTGCAAGGCGTTCGTGCCGGCGATGCTCGACCGCCGCCGCGGAAGCGTCATCAGCCTCGCGTCCATCGGGGGCATCGTCGCCGTCCGCGACCGGCTCGCCTACACCGTGAGCAAGTTCGCCGTCGTCGGCCTGACGAAGTCGCTCGCGCTCGACCATTCCCACGAGGGGGTCCGCTTCAACTGCATCTGCCCCGGACGCGTCGAGACGCCGTTCGTGAAGAACAGGCTCGCCGAATACCCCGACCCCGAGAAGGCGTACCGCGAGATGGCATCGACGCAGCTCAATGGCAGGATGGCCAGGCCCGGGGAGATCGCCGCCGCCGCCCTTTACCTCGCGGCCGACGAATCGGAGATGGTGACCGGAAGCTCGCTGATGGTCGACGGCGGCTGGAGCGCCGGCAAGTAGGCCCATGCACAGGATCACAGAGCTGGAGGTCCGCGACATCAGGTTCCCGACGTCGCTCGAACGGGACGGCTCGGACGCGATGAACCCCGACCCGGACTATTCCGCCGCGTACGTGGTCATCAGGACGGACCGGCCCGACGGGATCGAGGGTCACGGGCTCACGTTCACCATCGGCAGGGGCACCGAGGTCGTCGTCGCGGCCGTCCATGCCCTGCGCCCCCTGGTGGTCGGGCAGCCCGTCGACGCGTTCACCGCATCGCCGGGCGCCTTCTGGAAGCACCTGACAGGCGACAGCCAGCTCCGCTGGATAGGGCCGGAGAAGGGGGCGATCCACCTCGCGACCGCGGCCGTGGTGAACGCCCTCTGGGACCTGCTCGCGAAGGTCGAGCGCAAGCCGCTCTGGAAGCTCCTCTGCGACATGACGCCGGCGCAGATCGTGGAGCTCGTCGACTGGCGCTACATGACCGACGCACTCACGCCAGGCGAGGCGCTCGGGATGCTCGAGCGGCTGGCGCCGACGCGGGCGGCCCGGGAGTCCGAGGTGACAGCCTCCGGTTATCCCGCCTACACGACCTCCGCCGGATGGCTCGGGTACTCGGATGACAAGATCCGCCAGCGCTGCAGGGAGGCGCTCGCCGATGGATGGACAGGCTTCAAGGTCAAGGTGGGAGCCGACCTCGAGGACGACCTCCGGCGGTGCTCGATCGTGCGGGCCGAGATCGGAGATGACCGGGCCCTCATGATCGACGCGAACCAGCGCTGGGACGTCCCTCAGGCGGTAGCATGGGTCAAGGCGCTCGCCCAGCTGCGCCCCCTCTGGATCGAGGAGCCCACCAGCCCCGACGACGTGCTGGGCCACGCGGCGATTGCGGCGGCCCTGAAGCCGCTGGGCATCGGGGTCGCCACGGGCGAGCACTGCCAGAACCGCGTCGTCTTCAAGCAGATGCTCCAGGCGGGGGCCCTGTCCTTCTGCCAGATCGACTCGTGCAGGCTCGGCGGCGTCAACGAGGTCGTGGCGGTGCTGCTTCTCGCCGCGAAGTTCGGCGTGCCCGTCTGCCCCCACGCCGGCGGCGTCGGCCTCTGCGAATACGTGCAGCACGAGTCGATCTTCGACTTCGTCTGCGTCTCGGGCTCGCTCCGGGGAAGGATGATCGAGTACGTGGACCACCTGCATGAGCACTTTGTCGACCCGTGCGTCATAAGGAAGGGCCGCTACCAGGTCCCCACCGCCGCCGGGACCAGCATAACGATGAGGCCGGGGAGCATCAGGGCGTTCACGTATCCCTCGGGAAAAGTCTGGAAAAACCTCAAGGCCGCGACCCCAATCAGCAACCCATAAGATGCGAACACCCCTCATCCTCACCCTTGCAGTCGCGCTTCTCCCGGCCCCGGCGCGCGCCGCCGACTATCAGATCGCAGTCATCCCGAAGGGGACGACCCACGAGTACTGGAGGTCCGTCGAGGCGGGCGCCATGAAGGCCCAGAAAGAGTTGAGGGCGGCCGGCACGAATGTCACGATCCTCTGGAAGGGCCCCCTCGTTGAGGACGACCGCGAGCAGCAGATCCAGGTCGTCGAGAACTTCGTGGGGCGAAACGTGTCCGCGATCGTGCTGGCGCCGCTCGACAGCAGAGCGCTCGTCGCGCCCGTGGAGGAGGCCGTAAAGGCCGGCATACCCGTCGTCGTCATCGACTCCGCCCTCAACTCGGCGCTGCCGGCAAGCACCGTCGCCACCGACAACCGCAAGGGGGGCCAGATCGGCGCTCGGCGGCTCGGGGCTCTCCTCGGCGGCAAGGGCCGGGTCGTCATGCTCCGGTACGAGGTCGGCTCGGCGAGCACCGAGGAGCGCGAGGCGGGCTTCATGGAGGTGATGAAGGGCGAGTACCCGGGGATCGAGCTCATATCGACCGACCAGTATGGCGGCGCGACGCAGGAGACGGCCTTCAAGGCCGCCCAGAACCTCCTCAACAGGTTCGGGGCAAGGATGGACGGGATATTCGCCCCGAACGAATCCACGGCGGGCGGCACGCTTCTCGCCCTGCGCGAGCAGGGCCTGGCCGGGAAAGTCCGGTTCGTCGGGTTCGACGCCAACGAGCAGCTTGTCGGGGCGCTGAGGCAGGGCGACATCCAGGGTCTCGTCGTCCAGGATCCCGTCAAGATGGGCTACCTCGGCGTCGTGACGGCCGTCGCGCTCCTGAGGCAGGAGAAGGTGGAGCGCTCGATCGACACCGGGGTCGGCCTCGTCACCCTTGAGAACATGGACGAGCCCAGGGTCTCGGCCCTCATCCATCCGCCAATCTCAGAGTACCTCAAGTGATGCCCAACACGCGGCTGAGGCTGGCCGGTATCAGCAAGGCGTTCGGCGCTACCCAAGCGCTGACGTCGGTCTCGCTCGAGGTGGCCACCGGCGAGGTGCACGCGCTCATAGGCGAGAACGGGGCTGGGAAAAGCACCCTGCTGAAGATCCTGAGCGGCGCCCAGGCGGCCGATGCCGGCGAGATGGAGCTCGACGGAAGGCCCTACCGGCCCGCCGGCCCCCTCGAAGCCCGCGAGCGCGGCATCGCCATGATCTACCAGGAGGTCAATCTCGCGCCGCACCTCTCCGTCCGGGAGAACATCCTGCTGGGCTCGGAATCCTCCTCCCTCGGCTGGATAGACACAAAGGCGTCGCAGCGTCGCGCCCAGGAGGCCCTTGCGGGGCTGGGCTACGGGCATTTTCCCCTCGAGCGGCCGGCCGGCGAGTTCTCGATCGCGGAGCAGCAAGTGATCGAGATCGCGCGCGCCCTCCTCCTGCAGCCGCGCGTCCTCATCATGGACGAGCCCACGAGCAGCCTCACCAAGTCCGACACGGAGAGGCTCTTCGAGGTGATCGGGCGCCTGCGCGCGCAGGGCGTGACCATGATATATGTCAGCCACTTCCTGGAGGAGTGCCGCAGGATCTGCGACCGCTACACCGTGCTCAAGGACGGCGAGACCGTCGGCTGCGGGGCGATGGAGGCGGCGGGCGTCGAGAGGCTCGTAACGCTCATGACAGGACGGCCGGTCGCCGACCTGTATCCGAGAATCTCGCGCAGGCTGGGCCCCGCCGTCCTCGAGGCCAGCTCGCTCGAGCGCCTGCCCCGCCTGTCGGCGGCATCCCTCCGGGTGCGCGAGGGTGAGATCTTCGGCCTGGCCGGGCTGATCGGAGCCGGACGCACCGACCTGCTTCGGGCGATCTTCGGCCTGGACAAGGCGGACGCCGGCAGCGTGGCCGTGCTCGGCCGGCCGGCCGGCCGGGCCACGCCGCGCAGGCGCTGGGGCCAGGGCCTGGGCTTCCTCAGCGAGAACAGGAAGGAGGAGGGGCTGATGCTCAACCTTCCCATCCGCGACAACATGACCCTCACGAAGCTCGGGACCTTCGGGCGCCTCGGCTGGATCAGCGCCGGCCGCCAGTTTGCCGCGGCCTCGCGCTGGACGGGCGAGCTCGCGGTGAAATGCCGCGACACCGACCAGAACGTCGGCGAGCTCTCGGGCGGGAACCAGCAGAAGGTGGCGCTCGCGAGGCTCCTTGAGCATCCCGCGAGGATTCTGCTCCTCGACGAGCCGACCCGCGGAATCGACGTGGGGAGCAAGGCGCAGATTTACGAGATAATCGGCCAGCTCGCGGCGGCGGGAAAGTCGGTCATCCTCGTCAGCTCGTACCTGCCGGAGCTCCTCGGCCTCTGCGACACGATCGGGGTGATGCGCCGCTCCGAGCTTGTCGCCGTGAGGCCCCGGGCCGAATGGACCGAGCACGAGCTCCTGCGGTTCGCCGTTGGGAAGGACTGAGCCGTGGCCTCCACCCTGCGCAGCATCCTCGCCAAGGCCGGGCCCTTCATCGGCCTCTTCCTCGTCATCGGCCTCTTCGCAGCCCCGTCCGAGACGCGCGAGTACTTCCTCACCTACCACAACTTCAAGATCATCTTCACGCAGACCGTCATCGTCTCGATAGGCGCCCTGGGCATGACGCTCATCATCGTGAGCGGTGCGATCGACCTGTCGGTCGGCTCGACCGTCGCGCTCACCGGCGTCATCGCCGCCCTCCTCATCCAGAGGGGCTGGGGCGCAGCCGCAACGACCATGGCCGCCATAGGCGTTGGCGGGCTCGTGGGCCTCCTGAACGGCTCGGCCGTGGCGGGGCTCCGGATGCCGTCGTTCATCATCACGCTCGGCATGCTTGGCATCGGCCGCGGGACGGCCAAGTGGCTGGCCGAGAACCGGACCGTGAACTACGACGCCTCCCCCATCAACAGCTGGATGACGACCTCGGACCCGTCGGGCTATGCCCTGCCGGCGGGCGTCTGGGTGGCCCTCGCGCTCGCGATCGCCACCGCCCTTGCGCTCAAGAAGACCGTATTTGGGCGGCACGTCTTTGCCCTGGGCTCGAACGAGGCCGCCGCGCGCCTTTGCGGCGTCCCGACGGTCCGCCTCCAGATCGTGGTCTTCGCCCTCGCCGGCTGCTTCTTCGGGCTGTCCGGGCTGTTCCAGCTCTCGAGGCTGCGCCTCGGGGACCCGACCGTGGCCGTCGGGCTCGAGCTCGACATCATCGCAGCGGTCATCATCGGCGGGGCGAGCCTGAACGGAGGCTCCGGCACCGTACTGGGCTCGATCATCGGCGCACTCATAATGTCGGTGCTGCGCAACGGCTCGCAGCAGATGGGTCTGCCCAACTACTTCCAGGAGATCATCATAGGTCTCGTCATAATCGTCGCCGTGTTCCTCGACCGCTTCCGGCGCGGCGCGAGGACGTGAGGCGCCGCCCGCATCGCCAATGACCCACGAACGCTGCATAGGCTTCGACGCGGACGACACGCTCTGGCACAACGAGAGCATCTTCGAGAAGGTCCACGAGCGCTACTACAAGCTGCTGGCGCGGCACCACGACGCGGCGACGGTCGAGAAGGCGCTCTTCGCGACCGAGATGCGCAACCTCGAGCTCTACGGGTACGGGATCAAGGGATTCATGCTCTCGTCCATCGAGACCGCGATAGAGCTGACAAAGGGAACGATCGGCACCGGGGAGGTGCGGGAGCTGCTGTCGCTCGGCCGCGAGATGCTCGATCACCCGGTGGAGCTCCTGGACGGCGCGCGCGAGGCGCTTGAGCTGCTGGCTCCCAAGTACCGCCTGGTCCTCATCACCAAGGGCGACCTGAGGGACCAGGAGAGGAAGCTCGCCAAGTCCGGGATCGCCGACCTGTTCGGGGTGATCGAGATCGTCTCGGAGAAGGATTCCCGGACCTACGAGAGGATCTTCCAGCGCCACGGAATCGATCCCGCGAAGTTCCTCATGGTCGGCAACTCGGTCAAGTCGGACATCCTGCCCGTCCTGGCCCTCGGCGGAACCGGGGTCCACGTGCCGTACCGGATCATCTGGGGCCACGAGAACGCCGAGATGCCACCCGCCAGCGAGGGGCGCTTCTTCAGGGCCGACTCGATTCGGGAGCTGCCCGCGATCGTCGAGCGCTGGCGCTAGGCCCCGCGGGAGGCCAAGTACTCCGAAGCGATGGCTGCCCCGAGCAGTCCCATCACGATGACCATCGAGTAGGCGGCGCCCACCAGCAAGATCTTGAAGACCGTCCGCCACCGGCCCTGCCCGTAGACCGTCCGGAACGACCGATAGACGAGCCAGATCATCAGGAAGGACAGCGCCGTGTTGATGTAGGTCTCGACGCGGGATCCGAGAAGTCCTGCGAGCGAGTTGGCGAGCAGCGTCACGAGGAGGAACACGAACGTGAACGCCTGGATGTGGAGGGCGAAGATAAGGTGCTCGACGTAGAACCGGCCGGACCTGAAGTAGACGACCTTGAGGACAAGGGCGAGAATGGGGATGCAGAAGAAGAGGATCTCCGGAAGCAGGTGGATGAACTCCCTGGCCCGGGCTATCTCCTTTTCGTCCTGCGCGCCGCCCCGCTTGCTCCTGGAGCGAATCAGGTCGCCAAGCCAGTCCCCGCCGGCGCCTTTTGCGGACTTCGCGACGTCCTCCGCGGCCGCTTTCCCCGCCTCCTTCGCCTCCACGGTCTCCTGCGCCTTCTTCAGCGTTGGCGCGGCGACGCCTGCGTCCTTCAGGTTCTCGAGGAGCTCGTTCTGCGTCTCCCTGTTCACCTTCTCGACCTCCGCCCTGGTGTCGAGGTCCGCCGCCTCCGGACTTCCGTGGCGCGTCAGCGCGCCGACCGCAAAGAACAGGAAGCTCGCAAAAAGGTAGAACCTAAGCGGATTGGTGTAGCTCACCCGGCGGCCCGCGTTGAATTCGTTGGTGAGGAAGCCGGGGCGGGTGAGGATGTACCTGGCGCTCCTGAAGAACTTCCCGTCGAAATGCAGGAACCCCTCAAGCGCCTCCTCGACAACGTGCCAGACCGACCGGTTGTAGTCGACGTCGCGCTGGCCGCACTGGGTGCAGAACGGGCCCGAAAGGACGGCGCCGCAATTCTGGCATTGGGACCTTCCCGCTGTTTTGAGGCCGGACATCCTGGGCAATCCCAACAAATTGGGGCGCCGCAGGAAAGCACATTGCTGGGGTCCGGCCGGATCAAGCGCCGGGTTGCGAAACCGCGGTTTCTGCGTCCCAATGCGGGGATGCCCACACTCTACGAACAGCTGCGCGCCGACATCGTGACCGCGATGAAGGCCCGCGACGCGGCGGCCGCCACGGCCCTGCGCACGGCGGACGCGGCGATCCAGCGCGCCTCCATGGACCTCTCAAAGCCGATAGACGACGCCCTCGTCGTCGGGACCGTCCGCAAGGGCGTCAAGAACCTCGCCGACGCGAAGGTCGAGTTCGAGCGAGGGGGCCGGGCGGACCTGGTCGCGGCCAACGAGGCCGAAATCCGCCTGCTCGAGAAGTACCTCCCCAAGGGGATCGGGGGCGCGCAGCTGGAGGCCCTGGTTGCCGAGGCAATAAGGGAATCGGGAGCTCAGTCGCGCAAGGAGATGGGCAAGGTGATGGCATCCCTCAAGGGGCGGCCCGAGGCGGCGCTCATCGATTTCTCGGCGGCCAGCAAGCTGATCCAGGCCAAGCTTCCGTGACGGGGAAGCCCGGACTGGACTCGGCGGGCGCCGGCGATAAAGTTGCTGTACCCACGATCCGCCCGCGCGGATCCGATTTTCACCAACCCCCACCCCATATGAATAGACTCCCCTGCCTCATCGCCTGCGCCGCCCTCGCGACCGTCGCGGCCCATGCCCAGAAATTCGAGGGCCTTGCCCTCACCCCTCCCATGGGATGGAACACCTGGAACACGTTCGCGGGAGACTGCAACGAGACCCTCGTGAGGGAGACGGCCGACGCGATGGCCGTGAACGGGATGCGCGACGCGGGCTACGTCTACATCGTGATCGACGACTGCTGGTCCAAGAAGGACCGCGACGCGGAAGGCAACCTGGTGGCGGACCCGGTCAAGTTCCCCAGCGGCATGAAGGCCCTCGGGGACTACCTCCACTCGAAGGGCTTCAAGTTCGGGATGTACGGCTGCGGCGGAAAGACGACCTGCGGCGGCTATCCGGGCGGCCGGGGCCACGAGTTCCAGGACGCCAGGTCGTACGCGTCGTGGGGCGTCGACTACTTCAAGTACGACTGGTGCGACCACGGGACCGCCAACGGCCCCGAGACGTACCGGATCATGTGCGACGCGATCCGCGCCGCGGGCAGGCCGATCGTCTTCAGCCTGTGCGAGTGGGGCCAGAACCAGCCCTGGCTGTGGGCCGAGCCGGTGGGCCACCTATGGCGCACGACCGGCGACATCGGGCCGGGCTACGTCGCCAGCGGAAAGAACAAGTGGGAGCATGGCTGGAAGACCCTCCTGGACATGAACGTGGGCCTTGAGAAGTACGCCGGCCCAGGGCACTGGAACGACCCCGACATGCTGGAGGTGGGCGCAAAGGGCCTGACCCTCGCCGAGTCGAGGGGCCACTTCAGCCTCTGGTGCATGCTGGCGGCCCCGCTGATCGCCGGCAACGACGTGCGCCACATGGCCCCGGAGATACAGGCGATCCTGACCAACAAGGACGTCATCGCGGTGGACCAGGACCCGCTGGGACACCAGGGCTTCCGGTTCCGCGTGGACAAGGACAAGGAGATCTGGGCTAAGGAGCTTTCGAACAAGAACTGGGCCGTGTGCGTGCTCAACACCGGCGACAGCCCGGCCAAGCTCACGCTCGACATGCATGAGCTCTCCTTCCTCACCGAGCAGTACTACGATGTGACCGACCTTTGGACGGGCAAGCCGTCCGGAACGGCGCTGGACCCCCACACGGCCACCGTCGACTCGCACGACGTCATGCTCTTCAGGCTGAAACCCGGCTCCTGACCCCCCCGCCATGAACCTCACGAGAAGGCAGGCGCTGAGCATCATGGCCGGGGCGATTCCCGCGATCGGCCTGCGGGGGGCCGCGGCCGCGGCGCCCGCGCCGGACACGGCCTCCAGGCGGTCGCCGGGAATAGCGCCCGAGGACGGCCCGTTCACGGGGACGCGGGCGTCCCTCGAGGCCTACAAGGCGCCCGACTGGTTCCGCGACGCCAAGTTCGGGATGTGGGCCCACTGGGGGCCGCAGTCCGCGGTCGAGTTCGGCGACTGGTACGCGCGCCTCATGTACATGCAGGGGACGGAGCAGTACAACTACCACGTCGAACACTACGGCCACCCGTCGAAGTTCGGGTTCAAGGACACGATCCCGCTCTGGAAGGCGGAGAAGTTCGACCCCGCCGGCCTCATACGGCTCTACAAGAAGGCGGGCGCGAGGTACTTCATGACGATGGGCGTCCATCACGACAACTTCGACCTCTGGAACTCGAAGCACAACCGATGGAACGCGGTCAACATGGGCCCGGGCATCGACATCGTGGGGGCCTGGCGGAAGGCGGCCCGGGACGAGGGCCTTCGCTTCGGCATCAGCGAGCACCTCTGGATAACCTACAAGTGGTACTCGGTCGCCCACGGGGCCGACCTGACGGGGCCGCTCGCAGGCGTCCCCTACGACGGCGCGGACCCCGCGTCGAAGGATCTCTACGTGGACTCGGACGAGGTGTGGTCGGGCGACCTGCCGTGGAACGAGGACCAGATCCCCACCTGGTGGAAGCGCCACTGGCACGACCGCATCACGGACCTGATCGACCAGCACGAGCCCGATGTCCTCTATTCCGATGGCTCCCTCCCCTTCGAGGATTACGGGTACTCGGTCGTCTCGCACCTCTACAACGCGAGCGCGCGGCGGAACGCGGGCAGGAACGAGGCCGTGTATTTCTCGAAGCGCGACCGCGACAGCGAGAGGGGCACCTGCGTCCTCGACCGCGAGCGGGGCGTCCTGGACGACATCCTGCCGAGGCCCTGGCAGACGGACACTTGCATCGGGAACTGGCACTACAGGCGCGGGACGAGCTACAAGACCCCGAAGACGGTGGTCGACATGCTGGTGGACATCGTGAGCAAGAACGGGAACCTGATGCTCAACGTCCCCCTGCCGGCAAGCGGGATGCCCGACCCCGAGGAGCTGGCCGTCGTGGAGGAGATCACGCAATGGATGGCGGTGAACAGCGAGGGCATCCACGGCTCGCGCCCCTGGAAGAAGTTTGGCGAGGGCGCACCCGTGCAATCCCCCGATCAGAACTCGAAGGCGTTCAACGAGGGCTCGAGGCGGATCTTCGACGCGAGCGACGTCCGTTTCACCACCAAGGGCGACGTCCTCTACGCCTTCGTGATGGGCAAGCCGGAATTCCGGACCGTGATACGGTCGCTTGCAACCGACACGGCGCTCAGGGTCGGCAGGATCACGGGCGTCGAGCTCGTCGGCCACGATGGGAAGCTGACATGGACGCAGGATCAAGCGGGCCTCGCGATCAGCGTTCCCGACGAGCTCCCGTCCAAGCACGCGGTCGCCTTCCGTATCCGGGGCGCAATCTGAACCCGGGCGCCTGCGGCGCTCAGGCGGGCGCCTGCGCCCGGGCGCCCAAGGTCCTCGCCCTGTAGATCCGGCCCACGGTCGCGAAGACCTGGTCCACCGTGATGCTCTTCATGCACACGTTGTCGCGGCATGCCGTCTGCCGGTTGTTGAAGGCGTTGACGCACGGACTGCACGCGATGCCGGCCCAGATGGAATGGCTCCTCGGGCCCTGCGCCGAGAAGAGGAGCGGCGTCTCGGGGCCGAAGAGCGCCACGACGTCAATGCTCGTGAGCGCGGCGAAATGGGCGGGGCCGCTGTCATTTGTCACGAGGACCTCGGCCAGTCCGAAAAGCACGAGCAGCTGGCGCAGCGTCGTCCGCCCCGCGAGGCAGACGCTGCGCGGGGATCCAACCGCGCCCGCGATCGCCTCGATCCGGGAGGCCTCCTCGGGCGAGCCTGTGAACCCTATCCAGAGGTCGGGAAACTCGGCGATGAGGCGCGCCGCGAGGACCTCGTAATTCCTGGGGTCCCACTTGCGCAGCGGCAGGAGATCGCCCGCGTTGGCGTTCAGCACCACGAGCCGGCCCGTATGGGGGATTCCCAGCTCGGCAAGCATGCGCTCCACGTCCGCCCTCTCCCCCGGACCGGGCTGAAATGCGGGAGCCGGCGGGCTCTCCGGCGGAATGGCCCCGAAGGTCGGGAACTTTCCCGGGTCTGCGTCCAGGGCGAGGACAAGGCTCGTGAACGTCCTGCTCGTGTGCAGGTGCGGGTTGTAGAGGACGCGGTGCGTCATCAGGTCCCCCCGGTAGGGTCCCTCGCCGAAATACACGTGGAATCCCACCCTTGTTCCGGCACCCGTCAGGTACGCGATCGCCGCCGAGAATCGCGAGAAGAACTCCATGTCGATGCACGCGCCGAACCGCCTGCGGCGGATCGCGGAAAGGACCCGGACGGCGCTCGTCGCCATCGCCCAGGCGGACTCCGTGCGCACGGTGAAGACGTTCTCGCTCGGCACCAGGCCCAGCAGGTCGACGACGAACCGGTTCTCCTCGAATACAAGGAAATGGACGTTCTCCCGGCCGACGCGCGCCACCGCGCGCCGGACCGCCTCGTGGGCCAGCACGGTCGAGCCCTGCTCCGCCAGCTTGAGAAAGAGGATGCTCCCCTCCCCGCCGGCCCGGCGGCTCCCGCGCGCAAGGTCCCCCAGCCGCCGCGCGAGCGTGAGCGCCATGCAGACGGGCGCGCCGACCCGCCGGTCGAGCCATTGAAGGGTGCGCGCCTCGCTGCTGAATCGTTTCACGGATGGGTGCGGATACTGGGGGACTTCACTACCCGACGCCAGCCCCGCGAAGCGAGTGAAATGCTCCGCCCGCCGCCCTGCGAGTGCCGGCTCCACATGTCGGACCGACGCCTCATCCGCCGCAGGAAACCGGGCGCAGCCCGCCGATTTGGTGTTGCGCAACCCGGGATTATCGGCGATCCGTACGGCGTCTAGCGCGAACACGATCGCGACCGGACGCTCAAGCACAACACCCATGCCCCTCGGACAACGAGGCTTCATCGCCATGCGAAAAGCACCCCCGTCCACCCTCGCCGGTCCGCAGGTTTCCCCCCACGGGAGAACTGCGGAGGCGGAGTGACAGCCCTCAGGCCCCCGGCCCCGCGCACGGGCCCCCTCGTCGGGAACATCGACGGATTCGCGGCGGCGAAGGCCGCCTGCGCCAAGATCGTCATGGTCACGGCCTACGACGCGTGGTCGGCCCGCCTGCTCGCCGACGCTCCGGTCGACTGCCTCCTCGTCGGGGACAGCGCGATGATGGTCGTGCACGGGGAGAAGGACACCCTCGGGGCGACCGCGGAGCTCATGGCGATGCACACCCGCGCCGTCGCGCGAGGGGCGCCGGGAAAATTCATCGTGGCCGACATGCCGTTTCTGGCCGCGCGCAAGGGCGAGACGCACGCCCTTGAATGCGCGGCAATGCTGCTGCGGGAGGGAGCCCACGCCGTGAAGATAGAGGGCGCACGGGGGCACACCCACGTGATTCGGCACCTTGTCGAGTCAGGCATCCCCGTGATGGGGCACCTGGGACTCACCCCGCAGTGGGTGCGCGGCCTGGGCGGCTTCAAGGTTCAGGCGAGGGACGCGGAGGCCGCCGGCCGCCTGATCGAGGACGCATCCGCCCTTGAGCGGGCGGGCGTCTTCGCGCTCGTTCTCGAATGCATCCCGCAGGAGCTCGCCGGAAGCGTGACCTCCATGCTTGCGATACCGACGATCGGCATCGGGGCGGGCGCAGGCTGCGACGGCCAGGTGCTCGTCCTCCACGACATGCTCGGGCTTAACCCCGACTTCAAGCCGAGGTTCGTCCGGCGCTTTGCCGACGGGGCCGCCTTGGTGCGAAGCGGCGCGGTCCGCTTCTCGGACGCGGTCCGGCGCGGGGAATTCCCGGCCGAAGGGGAGGGATTCTAGCCATGGCGCGCATCTTCAAGAGCATGCTGGAATGGAGGACGGAGCGCGCGCTGTTGGACCTGACGCCGCTCAGCATCGGCTTCGTGCCCACGATGGGCGCGCTCCACGCCGGCCATCGGTCCCTGCTCGAGCAGGCCCGCGCCGAGAACGACCGCGTTGTCCTGTCCATCTTCGTGAACCCGACCCAGTTCGACGAGCCCGCCGACCTGCTGGGATACCCGCAAACGCTGGAGGCCGACCTTGGGCTGGCGACCGGGCTGGCCGACCACGTGCTCGTCCCGGATACGGTGGAGATGTACCCGGACGAATACCTCTACCGGGTGACCGAGTCGGACCTCAGCTGGCGGCTTGAGGGCGCGCATCGGCCTGGGCATTTCGACGGGGTCCTGACGGTGGTCCTGAAGCTCCTCAATCTCGTGCGGCCCCACCGCGCCTACTTCGGGGAAAAGGACCGGCAGCAGCTCGAGCTCGTGAGGGAAATGGTCCAGGCGTTCTTCCTGCCGGTCGAGATCGTTCCCTGCCCCACCGTCCGGGATCCCGACGGGCTCGCGCTGAGCTCGCGCAACCGCCGGCTCTCGCCCGCCGGGCGCGAGAGGGCGGCGGCCTTTCCGCGCATCCTGCGAGAGGCGGCCAGCCCGTCGGCGGCGGCCGAGGCGCTGGACACCGCCGGCTTCGGGGTGGACTACGTCGAGGACCGCAAGGGAGTGCGGTTGGCGGCCGTCCGGCTGGAGAGAGTCCGCCTCATAGACAATGTCCGGCTCTAACATTGCTTTTGTCCTCACCGGCTCGATCGCCTGCTACAAGGCGTGCGACGCGATCTCGCGGCTGGTGCAGCGCGGCCACCGCGTGCGCGCGGTCGCGACCGAGTCGGCGCTGCGCTTCGTCGGCGCGGCAACCCTTGAGGGCCTGACCGGGGAGCGGGTGCTGACTGACCTCTTCGAGCCGGGCGCGGCCCTCGAGCACATCCAGTTGTCCCGGTGGGCCGACGCCGTCGTCGTCTGCCCGGCGACGGCCAACACACTCAACCGGTTTGCGGCGGGGCTTGCGGACGATATGACCGGGGCCCTTTTCCTGGCGCACGACCGTTCCAAGCCGTTTTTGGCCGCCCCTGCCATGAATCCGGCCATGTGGCGCCACCCGGCCACGCGGGCGGCCGTGGACAAGCTGGGAGCCTGGGGGGTGCACTTCATCACGGTTGGCGAGGGGCGCACGGCCTGCGGAGAGGTCGGCGAGGGACGGATGGCCGAGCCGCCCGGCATCGTCGCCGCCGTCGAGGCGGCGCTCGCCCGCCCGGCACGCAGGATGCGGGTGCTCGTGACAAGCGGGGGCACGGCCGAGCCGATCGACGGGGTCCGCACGCTTGCGAACGCGAGCACCGGCCGGACGGGCGCCGGAGTCGCCGAGCACATGGCGCGGTGCGGCCACGACGTCCTGCTCCTGCGGGCGCGCGATTCGGCGCCGTGTCCCGAGGGGTGCCGTGAGGAAACGTTCTCCTCGTTCGCTGAGCTGGACGCGGCCCTGACCGGCATCCTCTCCCGCGAGCATTTCGACGCCGTTGTCCACGCCGCGGCCGTGAGCGACTTCGGCGTTGAGGAGGTCCTGGTGGGTGCCGAGGCGCGCCCGCCCGGCGCCGGCAAGCTGGACTCCGACTCGGCGCCCGTTCTGCGCCTTCGGCCAAACCCGAAGCTAGTCGACAGCCTGCGCGCCCGCAGCCAGAATGACTCCGTGAGGATCGTCGCGTTCAAGCTGACCTGCGGGGAGGATCGGGAAGGGGCCGCAATCGCCGCCCGGGCGCTCCTGGAGCGCTCCGGGGCCGACCTTGTCGTGCAGAACGATCTCGCCGAGCGGAAGGGGCCGGACTCCTTCCCGGCCACGATCCATTTCCCCGACGCAAGGCCGCCCCAGGGCTGCGCGACCCGGACCGAGCTTGCGGAGGCGCTCGAGCGCCTGCTCACCGGACTTATGGAAGACGCGCCAGCCCCGGCCTGATCCACACATGCTCCTCTGCCTCGACATCGGCAACACCCAGATCCACGGCGGGGTCTTCGTCGGGGAGACGCTCCTCTGCCAGTTCCGAAAGTCGACCCAGCCGCTCGGGTCCACCGATGAGATCGGGATATTCCTCGTCGCCGTCCTTCGGGAGAACAGCGTCGATCCCCATGCCGTGGATCGAGTGGCCATTTGTTCGGTTGTTCCGGCCGCGCTCCACCCTGTCCGGGGAGCGAGCAAGCAGTACTTCAGGCGCGAGCCCTTTGTGCTCCAGGCCGGCGTGAAGACGGGACTCAAGGTCCGCTATCGCAATCCGCTCGAGGTCGGGGCGGACAGGATCGCGGGGGCGATCGCGGCAGCCCACAGGAAGCCGGCGCGCAACCTCATCGTGGTCGACTGCGGCACCGCCACGACGTTTGACGTGATCACCGCGGACGGGGACTACATGGGGGGTGTCATCCTGCCGGGCATCGGCGTCTCGGCCGAGACGCTTGCGAGCCGCACGGCAAAGCTGCCGCGCGTGGAGATCGCACGGCCCGAGACCGTGCTGGGCCGCTCGACCGTCGAGAGCATCCAATCGGGCCTTTACCACGGGCACACCGGGGCGATCCGCCATATCGTCACGCTGCTCACGCAGGAGGCCTTTGGCGGGGAGAAGCCGCACGTCATCGGGACGGGCGGGTTCGCCCGGATGCTCGAGGGGGAGCGCCTGTTCGACGAGGTCGTCCCAGAGCTCGTGCTGCTGGGCCTAAGGCACGCGGACAACCTCAACAGCGAGGCCTCCGCGCGGGCCTAGGTCCTGAGCCGAGCGGAGGCCAAGCCCTGGTCCGGGAGACGCCGGCAACGCACCAAATGAAGACGGCCTTTCTCATCTCCTATTTCGCGACCTGGGCCTTCATACCCCACCTGCTGCTGCTGAAGAAGCGCCCATCGGCTACCCTCGCCTGGCTGTGGGCGATTATCTTCATCCCGTTTGTGGGCGCATTGGCCTATTTTGCCCTCGGCACCGATCGGCTGAAGCGCCGCCGGCTGCGGCGCCGCAACCTCTTCTCGGCGCGCTCATCGCGCAGCAGCGCGCCCGAGAGCACGACCGATGCCGCAACCGCGCGCTTGCTTGAGAAATTGTCCCAGCGCGACCGCCAGTTCTTTCAGCTCCTTTCCCGCATCAACCAGCTTCCCGTCAGCTCCGCGGGCAACCTGCACATTCTGCGCGACTCCGTGGACTTCTATTCGGCGCTGGAGGTTCGGATAAAGGAAGCACGGCACCACGTCCATCTTGAGTTCTACATCTGGAATGTGGACGAGACGGGCGCGAGGTTCCTCAGGCTGCTGGTGGAGGCCGCAAAGCGGGGCGTTCTCGTGCGCCTGCTTCTCGACGGCGTGGGCTCGCATGGCTTCACGGAGAGCCTTCTGGCGGAACTTCTGTCGGCCGGCGGCCATTTCTCCTGGTTCCAAAGCCTGGACCCGAAGCGCAACCGTTTCTTCCTTAACCTGCGGAACCACCGCAAGCTCCAGATTGTGGACGGCACCGTGGCGTTTGTCGGGGGAATGAACATAGGCCAGGAATACGAGGGCCTCAACCCGGCCCTCGGCCACTGGAGGGACGTGCAGGTCGAAGTCGACGGGCCGGTCGCCCGCGAGCTTCAGGACGTGTTCGCGGACGACTGGTTCTTCGCCACGGGAGAGAAGATCTCCGCCCCCGCCTTCTTCCCCGCGGCCGGGTCCGAGGCGCGGCACCTCACACACGTCGTGCTTGGTGGCCCCGACCGCCGGAATGAGCCGATCAGCAAGTCCATAGTCAGCCTCTTGAATGAGGCCAGCGGGCGCGTCTGGATCGCGACCGGGTATTTCGTGCCTGATGACGTCATACTCGCCGCCCTCGAGCTGGCGGCTAGCCGCGGCGTCGACGTGCGGCTGCTCATCTCGGAGAAGAACGACCATCCGTGGCTGGTGGTCGTGGGGCGCTCATATTACGGGCAGCTTCTCGCCGCAGGCGTGCGAATCTTCGAGTACTCGGTCGGAATCAACCATGCAAAGGTGATGCTGGCCGATGACCGGTGGGCGATGATCGGCTCGGCGAACCTCGACTACCGCTCCATGCGGCTGAATTTCGAGCTCAATCTGCTGTTCCATTCGGCTGAGCGGAACGGCGAGCTCGCCCGGATCCTCGAACACGACTTCAACATTTCCCAGGAGATCGACCCGGCAGCGTTCGCGAAGCGACCTTTCAGAAGGAAATTCATCGAGGCCGCGCTGAGGCCGCTTTCGCCGATGCTCTAGGCGCCGGTCAGGACGTCGTCGACATCCTGACCTTCTCGAGGGCCTCCTGCGCCCTCTGCAGGGCCGTGCCGACCTTGTCCTTTTCCTGGCCCCAGCTCTCGGGCGTCGCGCGGCCCGCTTCATCGATCGTCGATTTGAGGTAGTCCCGCGAGTCATTGAGCTCCTTCATGGCGAAGTCCCAATCCTTCGTCTCGGCCGTCATCACGGCGCGCTTCGCGTTCAATTCGGAGATCTGGCCGGCCAACGTGTTCTCGAGGACCGCGGCCCCCGCGAGGAAGGCGGCGCGCTCCTGGAACGTAAAATCCTTGATGTCCATCCATGAGACGGGGGCCGGAGCCGAGGGGGAATTGACGGCGACCGGCACCACCTTCACAGGTTTGGCGACCGGAACGGTTGGCTGAGCCGGGACCGTCTTCTCCGGTGTCGGTGCGCTTTGGACCTGGACGGTCTTCTCTCGGGGCGCGCATCCGGGCGCCAGGAGGAGGATCAGCCCCACGCCGGCGGCAATCGGAGCAAAAGAGATGTGTGTTTTCATGCGATTATTCCGCTTTCGACCAGAATATATAACGTCCGCCGCTCCAGCAGAATGGGGTCATCACCTAAGCCCACAGTCATCCACGGATTCCTCAGGTTCCACGTCGGTTCCGGCCCCCGAGCCCGGTTTGAAGAATTGACGCGCCAATTCCTCGCGCCAAACCTTCGGGCGCAATGAATGCGCAAAACCGCGCAACGGAGGGTGACTGACAGCCGTAACCTCCTTCGCTCCAAATTGATGCGAGCCGATTCCTATTCAATGAAGGCGGATCCAGCGGAACGCCAGGAGGCAACTGCTTGAAGGAGCCAACCCGAGACGAGCGGCAGTTAAGGTGCTTCCGCAAGCGGAGGTACCGCAGCCAGGGCGACGCGCTCGACGCCGCCCTTTGCGCCGGCGTTGAGCGCAAGCGCAAGGCCTACCTGTGCCCATACTGCAGGCAGTGGCACCTGACGACGGTTGGGTGAGGTCCGCCCCGCGCGCCCACGCGGGACTCGACCCGAGAGCCATTCCGGTCCAGAGGATTGTGGCGCCAGCCAGACCCAAAAAACCCGTCCCAAGATGAAGATCACCCGTCGCGACGCCCTTAAGGCAATGGCCGGCACGGCCGCCCTTGCCGCCCTGCCCCTGGGGCGCTCGGAGGCGCCCAAGGCCCCCACCGACGCGCCCGCCGAGGCAGGCCCGCCCGGATCGTTCAGGCATTCGGTCTGCCGCTGGTGCTATCAGAAGATCCCCCTGGACGACCTCGCGCGCGAGGCCAGGCGCATCGGGCTCGAGTCGGTCGAGCTACTCGATCCGGCGGAATGGCCCGTCGTCCAGAAGCACGGGCTCACGTGCGCGATGGCCAATGGGGCAACCAAGATACCCGAGGGCCTCAACCGGATCGAGCACCACGCAGTCATGGTGCCCGGGATGATCGAGCGCATCGGCGCCTGCGCAAAGGCGGGGCTTCCCAATGTCATCTGCTTCTCAGGGAACCGCGGCGGGATGAACGATGAGCTCGGCCTCGCCAACTGCGCCGTTGCGCTGAAGCAGATCGTCGGCGAGGCGGAGAAGCGCAAGGTCACGGTCTGCATGGAGCTCCTGAACAGCAAGATCGACCACCACGACTACATGTGCGACCACACGGCCTGGGGGGTGGAGCTCGTCAAGCGGGTCGGATCCGAAAGGTTCAAGCTTCTCTACGACATCTATCACATGCAGATCATGGAGGGGGACGTGATCCGGACGATCCGCGACAACCACCAGTATATCGCCCACTACCACACGGGCGGCGTCCCCGGGCGCCACGAGATAGACCAGGGGCAGGAACTCTACTACCCCGCGATCGCCCGGGCCATCAAGGAGACCGGCCACCGCGGCTTTGTCGCGCAGGAGTTCCTTCCCGCCCGCGACCCCTTCAAGTCCCTGGCCGAGGCCGTGACCCTCTGCACGGTCTGACCGGCGAGACCCGGACCGCCGCCGGATTTTCCTTCGCTCCGTTCTGATGCCTTTCGTATAACGGAGCCATGCTTCTCGACTTCACCGCGCTCCCACCCAGCAAGGCCTACCATTGGATGGTGACGACGATCCTGCCGCGGCCGATCGCATGGGTTTCGACGATTTCCCCAGACGGGAAGACCAATCTGGCCCCGTTCAGCTTCTTCCAGGGGGTGACGGCAAACCCGCCCACGCTCATGTTTGTTCCCGTCAACAACCGCGAGGGCGCGAAGAAGGACACCGTCCGCAACATCGAGCTTGTCCCCGAGTTCGTCGTGAACCTGGTGCCGTTTGCGCTCGCCTCGCAGATGAACAACTGCGCGGCGCTCCTGCCCTACGGCGAGAGCGAGTTCGCGACGTTCGGCATCGCATCCGCCCCCTCGGAGAAAGTGAGGCCGCCCCGCGTCGCTGCGTCGCCGGTGGCGTTCGAGTGCGCGCTCGACCGGATCGTCCACATCGGCACGGGTCCGCTCGCCGCGAATGTCATCTTTGGGCGAATCCTGGTGGCCCACGTCAGCGACGGGGTCCTTGGCCCGGGGGGAATGCCGGATTCCTCGAAGCTGGACCTGGTCGGCCGCCTGGGCGGCGAGGACTATGCCATGACCCGGGAGACGTTCAGCCTTTCCCGCCCCGACCGGCGGCCGTGACGGCGGCCCGTTCGCGCGGGGCATTCCCTCCCCCAAGGGGGCGCGGCGAAACCCGGGCTGCGACCGCCCACAAGGTCATCGATACCTGTAGAGGGTGCAATGCTGGATGCCTACCGTCCATGACGGGAAGCGCCAGTGCAGGCCCTGGTCGTCCTCGTCGCCATTGAGGCGCCGGCCCGCCACCCAGTCGCCGTCCCTGTAGGTGCCCTCGTCGATTGCAGCGACACCAAAAAGCGGCGGACCGGGGGACACGGGCTTGAACTTCACCATGAATCCCGATCCGGCGCCCACAAAAACGTCAGGGCCCGCGACTATTATCAGGCCGTAACCCGTTTCCACCGTCCGGCCGAAGATGGAATCGAGACTGATCTCGAGCTCGTACCCCCCAAGCTTGGCCGTCGCCGAAGGATGCTCCTTCGTCAGGAGGAAGCCGGTCATGTCGCCCGTTCCCTGGTGGCTGAGGATGAGCGGCGAAAGCTGCAGCAGGACCGAGTAGCTCGCCCCAAGCTCGGGGCCCTCGGTCACCAGCGCGCGGTCGATTCCGAACGGCGAGAAGCCCATGGCCCCGTGCTGCCCGACCGCGTAGAAGACCGTCGACGCACCGCGGGCGCCCGCCGCCGTCTCCGGAATGAAGATGGGGTTGCCCGAGCGGTCGTATCGCGCGCACCATTCCTCGAAATTCGGCGCGTAGAGGTCGGGGGCCAGAAGGTCGATCGCAGGCGCGCCCGCGTGCCAGACGTCCATCAGGTGCGCCAGCGGGCCCCCGCTCGGATACGCGCCGGGCTCCGGGGACCATTCGGCGGAGAGCCAGGCGTTCGCATACATCGGAATGGGATACTCCGCCTTTCCCGCAGCCGCCACGCGGCCCACGTAGGAGGCATAGTGCCAGGCCATGAAGACCTCGTCCGTGCCCGCGCCCGTGCCGAACACCTCCGTCCATGTCCCCGACGCCTTGCTTCCGGCGCCCTCCCAGACCTTTCGAAACTCGGGGACCAAGGTCTCCCGGTGCTGGACGATGTAGTCCAAGAGGGGCTTCGGCACCGGTCCGTCGAAGGCCTTGTTCGCGCCGGCGGACCGGTCGCGGGTGTCGCCGAGGATACCGACCTCGTTCTCCACCTGGACCATCAGGACCGTATGCTCGCGGCCGTCCACCTCGCGCAGGTGGCGCATCATCGCGGCAAACGCCCGCGAGTCGGCATCGCGGCTGGCCTCGCCCAGCGGGCTCAGGAGCTCCCTGAGGTTCCCGTCCTTGTCCGGCACCCGGGAGAAGCGCGCGGTGTCCCTTTTGACCCAGAGGGGGGCGTAGCTGGACATGCCGTTCTTCCAGCTCGCGAGCCAGAGGAGAACCAGGTGCAGGTTGTTGCGCCGGGCGTCGCGGACCAGGCCGTCGACGAGCTCGAAGTCATAGCGGCCCTCCTCGGGCTCGGTGAGCTCCCATGAGACCGGGGTCAGCACCGTGTTCATGGGCATCGCGGCCAGCCGCGGCCACAGGGGGGCCATGTAGGCAAGGCTCGACGAGCTTGAATTGTGAAGCTCGCCGCCAAGCATCAGGAACGGCCGGCCGTCGACGTAGAGCTGGGTGGCGGTCCCCTGCCTCTGCAGGCGCGGGACGCCGGAATCGGCTGCCTGCGCCCGCCCGTCGGCGGCCGAGGCGGCGAGCAGCAGGGCTGCGGCAACGAGGGGTGCGATTGTTGGCCTGGTATTCATGGTCGGATCGGTTGCGTTTGTGCGCCCCTGCGCGTCGGCCGTGGCCTCATGCGCTTGGGGAAGGGGTTGGGCGCAGCCTAGCCAGAGCCGGCGCCCAATTCAACGGCCATTGCGCTCCCGAAGGGTGTCACTCCGCCTCGGTGAACTCGCACAGCGAATAGACCCTGACGCCCAGCCGCTGGAGCCTCCCGGACCCGTTCAGCTCCGGAAGGTTCACGATCGCACCCACATCCCGGACGGTGCAGCCGAGGTGCTCAAACAGCTGGACGGCCGCGCAAAGCGTGCCACCCGTCGCGATGAGGTCGTCCATGAGAAGGACATCCGACCCCTTCGGAGCGGCGTCCAGCTGCACCTCGAGGATGCTCTGGCCGTATTCCAGCTGATACTCGGCATGGACGGTCTCGCCGGGAAGCTTGCCCTTCTTCCGCACCATGACGAGCGGCTTGCCGAGGGCGTACGCCAGGACCCCGGCGGGTATGAATCCGCGCGCGTCCAGTCCCGCAATGACGTCGAAACGCCTGGTCCTGTAGTGCCTGATGAACATGTCCATCGCAGCGCGGAAGCCCTCGGGATGGCGCAGAAGGGAGCTGACATCCCGGAAACGCACCGGCGGATGGGGCCAGTCGGGAATCGTCCTTATCAACGGCTTGATGTTCATCGGATGAGCGCGCCTGATTCGCCCGCGGCGTCACTTGAATTCAACGCCGGTCGCGTTCTCGACCGAAAACCTGCCCTCGGCCGCGCTTCGAATCGGGCGGCCCTGATACTCCAGCCCCTCGAAGACCACGTTCTCCACGGCGTGGCTCCCGTCAAAGCCGGCGAGGACGCTGTAGGGCAGCGCCCCCTCCACCACGCGCAGGTTGGACACCCTGATGTTCCTGATGTGACCCCGGAACCCCGCCCGCGCCGGCTTTTCCGAGGGCTCGTAGGTCAGCAGGCCGTCCCACGTGCCCCCGCGGTCCAGCCGGCGGGAGTTCTCGGCCGCCGTCGCGGGGCGGTCCTCGCCGTATTGGGCGTACACCACCGCGAAGTCGACCAGCTTGCGCCGCGCATCCTCCACCCTGATGTCGCTGAAGACGACGTTCTCAACGACGGCGGCATCGCCGTTGTGGATGCTTATGGCGGAGCCTCGCTCCACGTGGATGATGTCAATGTCCTCGAATCGTATGTCGTGGATCCGCTTGTTCCTGGTCTCGAAGCCGATCTCAAGGCCGTTCCCGCCGGTCGGCATGTTCCACATGACGCCGTGGCGTACGGTGATGTCATGCGTGTCGACGTCGCCCATGTTCTTCACCACGACGCAGTCGTCGTTGGTCCGGACGAAGACATTCTCGACCAGCACGTCGCTTGACGAGACGATGTCGAAGCCGTCGTCGCCGTAGTCGACGCTCGGGTTCAGGATCCGGAGGCCGTCGACCCGGGTCCCCGTTGTGCCGGTCATGTAGACCGTCCACGCCCCGTGGCTGTTGAAGAGGGTAATCCCCTCGAGCCTCGCCCCCTCGGTCTTCTCAAGGTAGATCAGGTTGCGCGATCCGGCGCTGCCCGGGCCCACGACGGCCGTCGTGCCGGGACCCCCGACGTCTGAGCCGTCCAGGATGCCGCGGCCTCGGATGGCGACGTTCTTCGTGCCCACCGATCGGACGTTTCCCCTCACCCACGCCCCCGGCGCCAGATAGAGGGTCTCGCCGTCCCTGAGGTCGATCAGGCCAGGCTCGTGCAGCCCGGGTCCGAAGTAGCGGACGTTGGGAACGCCGGGTGCGGGAACATCGCGCTCGGCAGAGTATGGGAAGAGGTGCACCACCCGGCCAAGGTCGTCGTTGAACTCCACCGTGAGGGGAATAGCACCCCTGACCTGGAAACGGACGCTGTGGTGGTCCGCTGATATCGAGGGAACGACGCCCGCGGACCGCGGGCGGACATTCACCCAGCGGACGTCAAATCCCGTGCGGATCTCGACGTCTGCAGGTCCCGAGATCTCGAAGAGGCCGAAGGCCCCTTGCAGGAAGTCGTGCAGCTCGATGGGCCGCCCCCGCACCTCCGCCTGGAAGTCGGGAGGGGGCAAGGGAGGCGTTCCAGCCCGCACGTCCGACAGGGTCCAAAGCCCGAGAACACACGCACCGAAAAAGAATCTGAGGCGCATAGCAATCACAAGGTTCAGCCGGCGGCATGCCCGCACACAATCCTTTTGAGCCTGCAAATGGCGGCTGACCCCGGACGGATACGATCATCAATGAAACGCGCCCCACGGGTTGGTTGGACTTTTGCGCGCAAAGCGAGATTCCGGGCGCGGGGAGCGCTCAGTTTGGCCCGTCCAGGAACGGCCGGACGGCCGCGAGGAACGCGCCGGGGTTCTCGATGCAGGGAGCATGGCCGCAGTCCGGGATGACGACCAGCCTGGCCCCCGGGATCTTTGCGGCGTAATCCCTGCCGTCTGAAAGGGGCACCAGCTGATCCTCCGCGCCCCAGACAACGAGCGTCGGGATGCTGACGGACCCGAGCGCGTCGTCGACGACCTCGGTCTGGCCCGCGCCGCCGGTGGTGATCGAATGGATCGCCCAGGTGTCGCCCTTGCTCATGCTCCACGCAAAGGAGGCGCGGACCGCGTCGTCGTTGCGCCACGCCTTTCCGTAGAACACCTTCGAGAGCAGATCCTTCGTCCCGGCAACGGAGACTCCCGCGGGCCCCCCGCCATCCGCCGAGTCCACGGGCCGCCGGTGGCCTGCCGCGTCCGAAAGAATCAGGCGGACCGGCCTTGGCAAGGCGAACGACGGACCCGGCGGCGGCGCGGCTCCGAGCGCCTCGATCGTGTACTTTGCCGCTATCCATCCGCCGAGGGACTCGCCGGCGAGCGTGAACCGCTCCACCTTCTTCTCCCGCAGGAACTCCCCGAGGAAATCCACCCATGTCTGGATTCCGTAGTCGATGAAGGGCTTGTCCGAGGCGCCAAACCCCAGCTGGTCGAGCGCCAGCACCCGGTGGCGCTCTGCCAGGGGCATGATGCATTTCCCCCAGTCCCCCCTTGCGCTGCTGCCGAGCCCGTGAAGGAGAACCACGGCGGGGCCGCTTCCCACGTCGTAGTACTGTATCCTTTGGCCGAAGAGGGTGATCGTCTGCGGGGCCGGAAGGTCGGGCGGCGTCTGCGCCCGGGCGGGGGCCGCCAGCAACACGAGGCAGCAGGGCGCGAAGCGTTTGAGAAGGTTCATGGTTGGCGATGGATGTTTGTCCAGGATCCCCGATGCGGTCGCTCCCTGAAAAGGCTCCAGATTATCGGGACGCCCTCAAGGCTTGTTTGGCCCTCCGGGAGCCCCTGGCGCGGGGATTGAGCGCCCTGCGGATGGCTCGGGCCGGAATTTCAGCTTCGACGCGCCGATTGCCCCATAGTAGGCCAAAGGAGGAGACCTCTCCAAAGGACGCCCGACGCGCGGGCCGAACAGAATGCGCCATTTCCGCTCACTCCTCATCAACAGGGCCGACATACGGCTGCCGGGCCTGCGCGTGCTGACCTTTGCGGTGCACCGGCACCTTCCGGAGCACGCGTCGGTCGAGCAGCACCGGCACCGCTGGTGCCAGGTGATCCTCTATCTGAGCGGCCGGGGCAACCAGCGGTTCGCGAACGCGGAGGCCAGCGTGGAGCCGGGTACGCTCGTCGTGATGCCGCCCGGCGTGGCGCACTCCTTTCGGCGGACAACCGACAGGCCGCCGCTGTGCCTCATGATAGATTTCCGGCTGCCGAAGGCGCGGCAGTGTCCCGCGGCGGTCTGCAGCCTGAACCGCTCTGAGGTGACCCAGGTGCGCCAGAATCTGGCGCACCTGATCAAGGTCCAGGCCGGCTCAAACGGCGTCCTGCGGTGGGAGAGCGCCGCGGCGATCCTGCAGACGCTCATAACGCTCCTGCGCGCGGCGAACTGGCTGGAGAGGGTGCCGCTGCCGCCGGCCGGAGGGGTCAGCGTGATGGGCCGCCTCCTCTCGACCGTCGGTCCGGCGACCCCGCTTCGCCAGGTCGTGCAGCGCAGCGGCTACCAGCGCGACCACCTGAACCGCCTGGTGAAGGGCGAGACGGGCCTCACCCTCGGGCAGCTCCGCACCCAGCGCCGGCTCGCAAGGGCGAAGGAACTCCTCTCGCAGGGCGTGAGGGTGGCGGATGTCGCGGAGGCGGTCGGCGTTCTCGACCAGAGCTACTTTGCGCGCTGGTTCCGGCGGCAGACCGGCCAGCCTCCGTCGCGCTGGAGCCAGCGCATCGCGGGCTGATCTCATGCGCCGCCCCCACGTGGATGGCGCGGAATGAACATAAACAATGTCGCAAAAGTGCTGAGTCGCGCCGGGAATATCCTCATGGCCGCGCCCTTTTTCGAATAAGCTACCCCGTCGTGAAGACCATCCCTGCAATCCTGGTCACGGGCGCCGGCCGCGGCCTGGGCCGCGGCATAGCCGTGCAGCTGGCCGCCGAGGGCTGCTCCGTTGCGATCAACTTCGTCGGCAACGCCGCCGCCGCCCGGGAGACCGCCGCGCTCTGCCGGAGGGCCTCGAGGACGCGGGGGCAGAGGTTCCTTCCCATCCAGGCCGACATAGGATCCAAGCCCGACCGCGCCCGCCTTGTCCTGGAGACGCTCTCGGGGCTCGGCCGGCTGGACGCGCTCGTCAACAACGCAGGCGTCGCCCCGAGGGTCCGCGCCGACATAACCAAAGCCACCGAGGAGTCATTCGCGGAGCTCATCCGCGTCAACCTCGAGGGCCCCTACTTCCTGACCCAGGCTGTGGCGCGATACTGGCTGGACAAGAGGCCGAAGCCGGCGCTGCCCGGCGGCCAAAAGGTCGTCTTCATCACCTCGATCTCGGCCGACACCGCGTCGGTCGACCGCGGCGACTACTGCATCTCGAAGGCGGGCCTTGCGATGGCGGCGCAGCTCTGGGCCGCGCGCCTCGCGCAGGACGGCATCCAGGTCGTCGAGGTGAGGCCGGGCATCATGGCGACCGATATGACGGCGGGGGCGAAGGCGAAATACGACAGGCTCCTGGCGGGCGGCCTTGTGCCGCAGGGGCGCTGGGGAACGCCCGAGGACGTCGGCATGGCCGTGCGCTCGATCATCACGGGCCATCTCCCCTTCTCGACCGGCTCGGTCATCGCCGTCGACGGCGGATTCCACATCCGCCGCCTCTAGGCGCGCCGGCCCGGCCCCGCTCCGATGATCCATATCGACACCTCCCTGACGCCCGGGTCCCTTCGCAGGGACATCGACCGCCTCTTTGAGGTGTCCGGCGAGAAGATATTCGCGCTGCAAAGGCGCTGGAGCCCCCGCTCCGGCTCGCCCGTCGTCACCGTCGCGGGGAAGTACACGTCGCGCGGATGGACCGAATGGACGCAGGGCTTCCAGTTCGGCTCCCCGATCCTGCAGTTTGCCGCGACGGGCGACCGGCGGGCGCTTGCCGTCGGGCGCGACGGCACGATCCGCCACATGGCGAGCCACGTCAGCCATGTCGGCGTCCACGACCACGGGTTCAACAACGTGTCCACGTACGGCAACCTCTATCACCTCGCGAAGTCCGGCGCGATGAGGGCGGACGAGTCCGAGGTCCGCCTCTACGAGCTGGCCCTCAAGGTTTCGGGCGCGGTGCAGGCCGCGCGGTGGACGAGCCTTCCCACGGGTCTCGGCTACATCTACTCCTTCAACGGCCCCCATTCGCTCTTCGCCGACACCATCCGATCGCTGCGCATCCTCGCGCTTTCGCACCAGCTTGGCCACGTCCTCATGGGGGAGAACGACCGGCGGATCTCCCTCCTCGGCCGCCTCCTCGCCCACGCCGAGACGACCGCGCGGTACAATGTCTACTACGGCGAGGGGCGCGACCACTATGACGTGCGCGGGCGTGTCGCCCACGAGTCCATCTTCAACCTGAACGACGGCTCCTACCGCTGCCCGAGCACCCAGCAGGGCTATTCACCCTTCACGACCTGGACGCGGGGCCTGGCATGGATCCTCTGCGGGTATGCCGAGCAGCTCGAGTTCCTGGACTCCCTGCCCGACCGCGAGTTGGGGGCCGGCGGGGGAAAGCCCGCCGTCCTGGGCCGCTTCCTAAAGGTCGCCAGGGCAACGGCCGACCACTACATCGAGCACACGCCCACGGACGGCGTGCCCTATTGGGACACGGGCGCCCCCGGCCTCGCCCGGCTCGGGGGCTACCTCGACCGTCCGGCCGACCCGTTCAACGACTATGAGCCGGTCGACAGCTCGGCCGCGGCCATCGCGGCGCAGGGCCTTGTCCGGCTGGGCCATTTTCTCGCGGCCAGGCGCCAGGCCCGGGCCGGCGCCCGGTACCTTGCGGCCGGCCTGACCATTGCGCGCACGATCTTCGGCGAGCCGTACCTCTCGACGTCGCCGCGGCACCAGGGGCTCCTGCTCCACACGGTCTACCACCGCCCCAACGGCTGGGACCATGTGCCCCCGGGACGGAAAGTCCCCTGCGGCGAGTCCAGCATGTGGGGCGATTATCATGCCCGCGAGCTTGCGCTGCTCCTGAAGCGGATGATCGAGCGCAAGGCGTACTATACGTTCTTCGGCTTTTAGCGCGCCGCCGCCATGGTCCCGCCCCCCAAGGACATCTCCCGGCTGTGCCTCCATACGATGACCACGAGGCCGTGGACGTTCGAGGAGTGCGTCCGGCGCTATGCCGGCGCGGGCGTGAAGGGCATCACGATCTGGAGGAACGCGTACTCGGACCGCAGCCCCGCCGCCGCCGGCGAGATGGCGCGCAGTCACGGCCTCTCCGTCGTCTCGCTCTGCCGCGGAGGGTTCTTCCCGGCCTGCACGGCACAGGGCCGCGCCAAGGCTATCGACGAGAACCGCCGTTGCGTCGACGAGGCCGCCGCACTTGGCGCCCCGCTTGTGGTGCTCGTCTGCGGCTCCGCGCCCGGCCTCTCGCTGGAGCAGTCGCGCAGGCAGATCACCGAGGGCATCGCCGCCGTCCTGCCGCATGCCGCCGCGTCCGGGGTGAGGCTCGCCATCGAGCCGCTGCACCCGATGTACGCAGCCGACCGCTCGGCGGTAAACACCATCGGCCAGGCCCGGGCGGCCTGCGGCGAGCTCGAGTCCCCCTGGCTCGGTGTCGCCGTCGACGTGTACCACACGTGGTGGGACGACCGCCTCGAGGAGGAGATCAGGGCCTGCGGCCGCGACGGCAAGCTGTTCGCCTTTCACATCTCGGACTGGCGGACACCCACCGGCGACCTCCTCGAGGACCGGGGCCTCATGGGCGAAGGCTGCATTCCGATCCGGCAGATAAGGGGATGGGTCGAGGAGGCTGGGTTCACGGGGTTCATCGAGGTCGAGATCTTCTCGCGCCGCCTCTGGGCGTCCGACCAGGCTCGGTATCTCGAGGACATCAAGGCCGCCTACCTCGAGCACGCATGACGCGTTGCCCCACCAGCCCGCGAGGCCCCGCCCAATTCACCATCCTGGCATGAAAGAACACCGCATCGGCATCATCATGAACGGCGTCACGGGGCGCATGGGAACCAACCAGCATCTGGTCCGCTCGGTGTTGGCCATCCGCAGGCAGGGCGGCGTCCGCCTGGCCAACGGCGACGTCATCATCCCGGATCCGATCCTCGTCGGGCGCAACCCGCAGAAGGTCGCCGCCCTTGCCGAGGCCCATGGCGTCGCCCGCGTCGCGACGAGCCTGGATGCGGCCCTCGGGGACCCCTTCAACAGGATATACTTCGACGCACAGACCACGGACCGCCGCGCCGAGTCCGTCCGGAAGGCCGTCGCCGCGGGAAAGGCGATATACTGCGAGAAGCCCACCGCCGTCGACACCGCCACCGCCCTGGCCCTCTACAGGGAGTGCCAGGCCGCGGGGCTCAAGAACGGCGTCGTGCAGGACAAGCTTTGGCTTGGCGGGCTGCGCAAGCTCAGGTCCCTGATCGATTCCGGCTTCTTCGGGAGGATCCTGTCCGTGCGCGGGGAATTCGGCTACTGGGTGTTCGAGGGCGACGCGCAGCCCCTCCAGCGCCCATCCTGGAACTACCGAAAGGAGGACGGAGGGGGCATCGCCATCGACATGCTCTGCCACTGGCGCTACGTGATCGACAACCTTTTCGGGAAGGTCGCCTCGATATCCTGCGTCTGCGCGACGCACATACCCGAGCGGCGAGACGAGCAGGGGCGGCCCTACCCCTGCACGGCGGACGACGCCTTCTACGCGACGATGCAGACCGACCAAGGCCTCATCATCCAGTTCAACAGCTCGTGGTGCACCCGAGTGAGGCGCGACGACCTCCTCACCCTCCATGTCGACGGCACGCTGGGGTCCGCCGTCGCGGGCCTGCGCGACTGCTGGACGCAGGCTGCAAAGGACACGCCACGGGCCGTGTGGAATCCCGACATCGAGCAGCCGATCAGGTTCTTCGATGGATGGCAGAAGATGCCCGAGGACCCGTCCCAGGACAATGCGTTCAAGGCCCAGTGGGAGCTCTTCCTGAGGCATGTCGTGAACGACGAGCCCTTCAGGTGGACCCTCCTGGAAGGCGCAAAGGGGGTTCAGCTTGCCGAGAAGGGCCTGGAGTCATGGAAGAAGAGGGCGTGGGTCGAGGTGGGTGCGCTCGCGTGAGCGGCCCCGCCCTGCGCCCGGCCCGTCAGCGGGCGGCCGGAAACACGAGCTCCACGTCGGCGCTCCCTGCGAATGAATCGATGCGCACCGTCTCGGTCTCCGCGTCATAGGCCCCGCCCGCGACGCTCTCCGGCCTCAGGCCAAGCGGGTGCGGAAGGCGGATCTCGACCGCATGCAGCCCGCGGCCCGCACCGCACTCGACGTGCGCCGTGATCCGGCGCTGGTCCGGCGACGACTCGACTCGAAGCGTCGCGGGCCCGAAGTAGGTGGCCACGCCGCCGAGGTCGATCCGCCTGCCGCCGGCCAGGTAGCTGCGAGGAATCCCGGGCAGGAACCTGAGCGTGTCGCCCCGTTCCAGGTAGAGCATCCACCGGGTCTGCATCAGGAACCACCCCTCCTCGTGGGTCTTGTGCGGGCTGGCCCCGAAGTAATGTTCCCAGAAGGTGTACGTCTCCCGGTCGGCCAGGCTGGCGACCTCGTTGTAATAGGTCTTTAGGAAGGGCTTCACCTCGCCGCGCTGCAGGTGCACCCAGTCGTGCCGGCTGTAGTAGGGCTGGCTGAACGCCGCATTCCGGAGCGTCATCAGCTCGCTGTGGCAGGAGATCATGAAGGACGCCGCGGGCTCGCCCGGGTCAATGACCTCCTGGAAGACGAGATAAATCGGGCCCAGCAGGGAGTCCCGGGTCGCCACGGTGCCATGGCTGTCCCAGTTGCCCCCGTCGGCCTGCAGCATCACCGGCCCGCTGTAGTTGGCCCACGGGGCGACCGTCGGAACCCAGCTTCCGTCCCCGAGCGGGACGACGGGGGACTTGGCCATCGACTCGAAGAACGCGGCGCGAATGTCGCCCCTGAGGCCCTGCGCCTCCTCCCTCCATGCGCGCGCCTCGGGGGGGTCGATCGCCTCCATCATCTCGGCCACCCTGGCGAACCCCAGGTAGGCGTAGCCGTTGAGCATGAACGACCGGAAGGGATCCTCCGGGTCGGCCGTCTTGCCGTCCAGAAGCCCGTATCCCCTGCCCCGAAGCTCCTCCCTCTCGTTGCGGCGCCGCCAGTCGCGCATGTACTGCGCGGCCTTCAGCACCCTTGGCTTGATCTCGCGGACCCAGTCCAGGTCCCGCGTGTAGCGGTAGTGCTCGCCGAGGCTCCAGAGGACAGCGCCGGTCTCCAGCATGTAGTTGCTGAAGTTCTGCATGAAGCCGTCGTCGTGCTGCTTCTCTAGAAAATACCGGAGCGCCCGGCCGGCCTCGTCGTGCCAGCCCATCGAATCCATGAACTGGATAATCGGCGAGCTCTCCGAACCGATCGCGTTGTAGATGCCGATCTGCGAGGTCAGCGTCCCGCCGGGCTCGATCCCGTAGGTGACCAGGTCCAGGTGGAGAAGGCCCGCACGGACCATCTCATCCATGCGCGGTTCGGGCAGGCGGACCTTTGCCGCGCGATCCAGCTTTCCGCGCCAGTAGGCGCGGGCCTCCTCGAGCCGCGTCCCGAAATCCTGTCCGGCAAGCGCGGCGGCCCGCTCGGCGGGGATCGGCTGGTGGGGCACGAAGAAGTCGACCGTAGCCTCTTCGCCCGGCGCCAGGAGCCTTGCGACCTCCTCCTGGGGAAGAGGCCGGCCGTTGAGCTTGCCCACGAGGAAGACCCGGCCGGTCTTGGCCTGGCCCCATCCCTTTCCGCCGTCAAAGCTGCAATTCCATCCCGGCGCGCCGGCCGGGACCTTTATGAACGCGTAGCGCGGCACCGCACCCGTGTTCACCGCCACAACCCTCGAGTAAAGAACCGTCTCCTCGGCCCGGTCCAATTCCTCCGGCCTGAGGCGGTCGAACTCGGCCTGCTGGCCGGGGGTGAACATGTGGCCCGCGCCAAGGCCGTCCGCCACCAGGAAGTGCGTGCCCCGGACCGTGTCCCCGCGCAGCGGGCTCGACTCAAGGGACGCGAAGAACGTCACGCGGTAGGTGATGTCCGCGTCCACCTTCACGCCCTCGAGGATGGGCAGCACGCCGCCGTCCAGACGGCGGTGGATGTCCTCGCTCGCGCCCCATCCGCGCCCGAGCATCAGCGGCAGCTGCGGGGTGTCCTTGTCCCCGGGGACCACGGGATAGCCCGTGTACGGATACCGCGGCTGGATCCAGTCCAGGCGCGGGCCTACGCCGAAAATCCGCACGTCGCGGCCAAGCCCGAGCCAGGTCTCGACCTTTTGGTCGCGCACCGCCATGGCCGCGCCCTCAAACGTCTCCTCGGGCTCGGCTCCGATCTGCTCAAGGTTTGTGCGGAGGCCGCGCAACCGCACGACCTCCGCAATCTGCTGATAGCTGCGCCGGTCCTGCGCCTCCGTCACCGCAACGCCGTAGGCCGGGATGAATATGGGATAGTCGCGCCTCACGTCGCCCAGGAAGAACGTGAACGGGTTCCTCCCGCCCTGGACGGTGACCAGGGTGCGCCCGGCGTTTGAGAGGGCGCCGGACCCGTCAATTGACAGCTCGATGCGGGCCGAGTTCGCGCACGAGAAATCCCCGCCCGCGGAGACACCGCCCTCCCCCGCCCTGGAGATCTCCCCACGCCGGACCACTATGCGCCCCGCCGCCCCCGTGTCCTTCCAGACAATGGCAATCGACCGGGGCTCAACGGCGTGTGCGCCCACGGCAAGGGCAAGCGCCGCAAGCACCGCGACAGGCCGCCGGCTCCCCGCCCATCTGCCCATCCCTGCCGCCGCGGCTACGGCGCGCAGGGGGGCGGCCCACCGGGCCTCGGAAGGCCCGCGCGTCTCGCCCGTGCCGCCCGCCGGATGTCCCCGGGTCTCCGACTGCGTCTGCCGATCTAGGTTGGTCATGGATTCTTGCGGTCTGGAGTGATGAGCCTGGTGTTTCTCGGGATGGCGCCTCCCCCTGCATCCTATTGCAGCGGCTTCCGCGGCGTGTTCAATGCCTTAATCGGAGACGAGGCCCCCGTCGAGGCCTGCCGACTGAGGAAGGCCCAGCGGGGATCCTCGGCCGCGCCCCCAGGGGAGGCCTGCGCGTCCCTGAAAGCCGGCAAGCCGAGGGACGGCATCCGTGTCGTTTCCCTACGTGGTTATGAAATCAAGCACGGTCGGGTTGACCAGACGCTCAAAATCCCCGTAGGCCATCTTGATCACCTCGGTGTGCGTGCCCGCGTTGAACGCGATCTCGGGCTCGTCGCTCAGGTTCGATGCCACGAAGACCGGCATGTCGTAGAGATTGCCGAAGGGCGGCATCGCCCCGACCTCACAGTCCGGAAACCGGCTCAGAAACTCCGCCTCCGTCGCGAGCTGCACGCTGGTGTTCTCGAGCATCTCCCGCAGGTCGCTGAGGACAAGCCGGCGGGTTGCGGGCAGGACGACCATGGCGAGGTCGCCGTCGATGTTCACGACAAGCGTCTTGGCAAAGTCGCGCCCGGTGACGTGGGTCGACGCGGCGACCTCCGCCGCGGTGAATGCGGCCGAATGCAGCAGGGTCACATACTTCACCCCGCGGCCGTCCAGGAACGCCTTAAGTCTCGTTGAAGACATATGCCCTCCTTGTTGTTGATGATCCGGCGGCTAGATTCCCGAGCGCCTCAACGCGGCAGCCGCCCTGCCTGCGTCAGCCTTTGAATCGAAGGCGAGGTAGCAATTGAACCTCCGGCCGATGACGATGGCGGACGTGCCGCGCAGGTTGACCCCGGCGTCGCCAATCGCGCGCGCGATCCTTGCGCCGAGGCCCCGCCTGTCGTCGCCTTCG
Source organism: uncultured Opitutaceae bacterium (assembly GCA_964451965.1). Lineage (GTDB taxonomy): Bacteria > Verrucomicrobiota > Verrucomicrobiia > Opitutales > Opitutaceae > Palsa-1447. Next base: position 11,328 of record CAYVKH010000011.1, on the reverse strand, counting down.
ACCCTCAGGGCGGCCACCTGCGCGGTGGTGCGAAACCCGGCGACTCTGGCCGCGACCCGGACCTTTCGGCCGCCTAGGGGCGCGACGAAGACCACTCCTGTTCCCGGTTTGTCGGGCTGGCGGCGCCCGATGACGCATTCGAGGTTGGCGCCGGCTGCGGCGAGGGTGCCTAGGCATGTTGCAAGGGCTCCGGGTCGATCTTGAAGCCTCGCGACCCACAAGTCCGTCTTGGTCACTTTGAGAGCCATGATAAAACCTCCTGTTTGGGGGTTGGGTTGTCCGACTGGAACGCATTTTATCGCTTGGGAGTCGTGAAGGCAACTCATTGCCGGACCGGTCGCCGAGGAGAAATCCGTTCTCGCGGCGCAACCCCGCCGATCCCCGCTTCCGCACTGCTGCAACTACTTGAGCCGCACCACCTGGCGGCGGGCGCCCCAGGTTCCCGGACGGCTCTCGAACCGTCCGGCAATCCTGCATCCGCAGGCCCGGCACCGGCCGCGATCCAGGTTGTACGAGCCCAGTTCATACCACTGGCGCTCGATGAGCAGCTCGCCGCAGGACGGACACCATGTGCTCCCTCCGGCGCGGTCGTGCACGTTTCCCGTGTAGACGAACCTGAGCCCCTTGGAGCGGGCGATGTCGCGCGCCCGCGTGAGCGTGGCGGAGGGGGTGGACGGCAGGCGGAGCATCTTGAAGTCCGGATGGAAGGCGGTGAAGTGCCACGGAACATCGGGTCCGAGATTCGCGGCAAACCAGTCGGAGGCCCTCTCGATCTCGTCGCTGCTGTCGTTTTCCCCGGGGATCAGCAGCGTGGTGACCTCGAGCCAGACACCGGTCTCCTTGCGCAGGTACACCAGGGTGTCCAGCACCGGCTGGAGCCGGGCGAAGCAGAGCCGCTGATAGAACTCATCCGTGAAGGCCTTCAGGTCCACATTCGCCGCGTCCATCTCCCTGAAGAACTCCGGCCTCGCCTCCTCGGTGATGTAGCCCGCCGTCACCGCCACGGTCTTTACTTCCCGTTCGCGGCACGCCCGCGCCACGTCGAGGGCGTATTCCGCGAATATCACGGGGTCGTTGTAGGTGAACGCCACTGAACGGCACCCAAGGCGTCGGGCGGCATCGGCTATCGTATCGGGCGATGCGGCGTCAGCGAGCCGGTCGAATTCCCGCGCCTTGCTGATGTCCCAGTTCTGGCAGAACCGGCAGCCGAGATTGCACCCCGCGGTGCCGAAGGACAGCACGCTGGTGCCCGGCAGAAAATGGTTCAGCGGCTTCTTCTCGATCGGGTCGACGCAGAATCCGCTGCTCCGGCCGTACGTTGTGAGCACCATCGAGTCCCCAGCCCTCGCCCGGACAAAGCAGAACCCGCTCTGGCCGCTTTGCAGCTTGCAGTAGCGCGGGCAGAGCCGGCACTCGATGCGCCCGTCGGCCCGCATCGTCCACCAGCGGGCCGGGTGGGCGGATGAACGCGGGTCCTCGCTCCGCATCTCAATTTCCTCCTGCCGGTCGGGCCGCCGGCTCCGTGAAGCTTCTCGTGGTGAAGCGCTCGATGTGCACGAACTCGTCTTTGGCAATCCCGGCCTTCTGCCGCACGATTGAGAGCTGCTCCCCAACAGAGTTGACGCCGGCAAGGCCGGGCAGCAGTACGCCTCTTCTCCCGTCGCCCGCGGACACGCAAACTCCATAGACCGCCGGGTCAAGGTCCGCGGGCGAGGCCACCGGCTCGAGCGTTCCTAGCAACGTGACGGTGAAGCGCAGGCGCGGCAGCTCCGCGGTCGTCACCGGACGGAAGCGCTCGTCGAACATGGCCGCGGACACGGCGCAGCGCCAGGTCTCCCAGGTCAGGTCCTCGCCGAAGGGTGCAGTGACTCCCCTGCAGCCACGCAGCTCGCCCTCGCCGGTCCGCACGGTAACGAACACCGCGCCGCGCCTCGCCAGCTCTCCGCGGGCGCAGAACGGGGGCCTCTCCGGCCCGTTCTGCAGCCTCACCTCGACCGCACGCCTCGCAACGGCAGGCAGATCCTCGAGGCGCGAGACAATCTTGTCCAAGGTCTCTGCGTCCCCCGCCCGCTCGGCATCGGGTACGCCCCGCTCGTAGAGGATCGCCACCCCGTAGCCGACGCCGAAGGGCCCCTCGTAGCTCAGCATCTCGTGATGGCCGGTCGTCCGATATCCGGATGCCGCCAGGGCCACCCGGGTGGAATCCACGACATCCTCCGCGGCCTTGTCCTGCAGAACTGGGTCGATCCGTCGGAGCTCCCCGAACTCCCCTTTCCGCAGCAGGTCGACAAATGACTCGTCGAAGCGGTGGGCGTCAGGGTCATAGCCGGCCGGAGCTGCCGGCATGAGCCGGTGGCTCATGTCGCCGCTGGCGATGACGGCCGTCCTCCTCCCCAGTCCCGACGCCGCCGCTGCGATCGCCTGGCCAAGTTCGTCAAGCCCGCCCTCCCCTGGAAAGTTCAGGCCCACGACCACCGTCGGCCCCTTCCATCCTATCGATGCGAGATAACTGAGCGGCACAAGGGCGCCGTGATCCAGGGGCTCGTGGGCGATCCGCCACGTCCGAAGTCCGCGTCGTCGCGCCTCGATCTCCAGCCGGTGAGCGAAATCCCCGTCCAGAGGCAGGTCCACCCGGTCGTCCGGCGAGCCGAACCGGCCAAAGGATCCGCGGAGCCGGGGCGTGTCCCAGATGCCGAAGGAGCCCGAACGCCGGGGCGAGTGAGGCGAGATCACGACAACGGTGTCCGGGTTCGTCGCCAGGGCGTGGCGGGCAACCGTGTCCATGGCTTTCGCCGTTCCCTCCACGCGAGCAAGGTTCTCTCGACCCACGCCCGGAACGAGGATGGGAGCATGCGGCATCAGTCCCGCGAATTCGATTCGCTCCTCCATGTGCGTTGTCTCCTTCCGGCTCTACTGTATCCCGCAATCCCCCCTCCGACAACCGCAATAAGGCGCGGCAATCGGGAAAGACCGTCCCGCGCCTCCTCAGGCCCGGAAGGGGAAACTACCCCACCCTTGACGGCGCGCACAGGCGGTGCGAAAAGCGGGCGTCAAGGGGATCGTTAACACGCGGAAACGCAAGGGAGGCGCGCCATGCAGCTGACCACCGTAAGGATAGAGAAACCCGAGGCCATCAACTTCATCCTCGGCCAGACCCACTTCATAAAGACGGTCGAGGACGTGCACGAAGCACTGGTGAATTCGGTGCCGGGCATCAAGTTCGGCCTGGCATTCTGCGAGGCGTCGGGAAAATGCCTCGTCCGTTGGTCGGGCACGGACAAAGCCATGACCGAGCTGGCAAAGGCAAACGCCATGGCCATCGGTGCGGGTCACACGTTCATCGTGTTCCTCGGGGACGGCTTCTTCCCGGTCAACGTGCTGAATGCCCTGAAGAACGTGCCGGAAGTGTGCCGAATCTTCTGCGCCACCGCGAACCCGACCGAGGTGGTGGTGGCGACAACCGAGCTCGGCCGCGGAGTCGTGGGCGTGATCGATGGCTCGGCGCCGAGGGGCGTCGAGGGCGAGCAGGACATCGCATGGAGGAAGGGTTTCCTGCGGCAGATCGGCTACAAGCTGTGAGGCCCCGGGCCCTTATCGGGCGCGCGCGGCGGTGACGGCACGGGAGTCATGGCGAAGGCAGACAGCGTCGTGCTGGATGGAAGCCGATTGCGGTTGAACCTCACATGCGGGGGAATCGACAGGCATCTGCCGGCGGCAACGTTGTTCCAATGGCTGGCGCCGGCGGGAAGCGCCGTTCCCTGTAGGGCAACACCCCATGGCGACACCGCTCCAAGACCGCTACGCTCCGCCGGAGAACCGCTCCAGACCCCATGCGCCTACTCTCCACCCCACCCGCTCGTCTCCTGGCGATCCTCTCCGAGCCCAGCAGAGCCGCTGCCGCTCTTCTCATCGTTGCCTTTGGGGCTGAGGTCCGGGGACAAATGGCGACGGTGTCCGATCCCGTCCCAGCGCCAGCGCCCGCATTCGAACGCGGCGCCGCCTTGAACTGGAAGACCGGTGAGGGAAGGAGCTATGCGGTTCCTGCCGCCGAGGTGCCCGGGTTCCTTGCCGCGCTCAGCGTCTACGACAGGATCGCCATCCCGCATGACGTCTATGACTCGACTCTGAACAGCACGTGGGAGCACCTCCACGAGCAGCACTGGGTCTTCGACACGGACCCCTTCAACATCAATCAATTTGCCCATCCCTACCAGGGTTCGATGATGTTCGGCTTCGCGCGCTCAACCGGCGTTTCCTTTTGGCAGTCGCTCGCTTACAGCAACGCCGGAAGTTTCATCTGGAAGATGGCCGGGGAAACCGACCTCCCGTCAATCAACGACCAGATCACAACGGGCACGGCCGGCGCCGTCCTGGCCGAATCGCTGTTTCGCATGGCGAGCCTGGTGCTGGAGGACGGCGGCAAGCACCCTGGATTCTGGCATGAACTCGGCGCGGCGGTGATCTCGCCGCCGACCGGCTTCAACCGCCTCATATATGGCGACCGCTTCAAGGCCGTGTTCCCAAGCTATGACCCGGCGACCTTCATGCGCCTGCGCTGGGGCGTCAGCACGGACCTCATCAAGACGAACAACCTCCTGCAAAGCGAAGGAACGGCCTACACCGACAGGAAACAGAGCGAGGCGATCCTCGATTTCTCCTTCATCTACGGTCTCCCGGGAAAGACGGGGTATGTATACGACCGGCCCTTCGATTACTTCTCGTTCGAGTTTGCAGGCCAGACCAGCGCGCATGGGCACAACTTCATCCAGGATATAATGGATCGCGGCCTCCTTTACGGGACTGACTACGACATCGGAGATAATTACCGGGGCATATGGGGCCTCTATGGCAGCTATGATTACATCGCCCCGCCGATCTTCCGCATCTCCTCAACCGCCCTTTCACTCGGGACGACCGAACAATGGTGGCTCTCCCGCCACGTGGCCATGCAGGGATCGGCCCTTGCAGGCGTCGGCTTCGGCGCCGCCGGCACAATTCCCCACGCCGACGGCCTGCGCGACTATCACTATGGCGTCACGCCCCAGGGGTTGCTCGCCTTGCGCTTCATCTTCGGCCGACGGACCATGCTCGATTTCACGGCGCGCGAATATTACGTCAGCGGCACGGGCTCCGACAACAGCAAAGGTTCGGAGCAGATCTTTCGCGGTGACGTCGGCTTGACCTTCCGGTTGTTCAAGCACCAGGCGGTTGGAATCGAATACGTCGAGTCGCATCGCCACAGCCGATACGGACTCTCCCCCGACCGGGCTGAATCGGAGGGAACGTTCAGCCTCGTCTACACCTTTCTCGGAGGCAGCCGATTTGGCGCTGTGGATTGGCGCAAGAACTCGGAGCCCGAGATGGAGTGACCTTTGGGCGCGCCGTACGCCGGCGATGAAGCCGATCAGTGCTTAGGGCCGTCGTCCCGCCATTCGCCTCTGGTCTGGTGGTAATGGCCGTCGCGGTCCTTGTCCCAATGAGGCGCGTTCCAATGTCCGTGCTGATGGGGCGGACGGGCCCACCGGCCGCCGACCCAAGTGTAATGTCCGGGAGCGCCGTCCCAGTAGCCGCCAATCCAAACAAAGCCCGGTCCGGGACTGATTCCAACGATCACTTCCCGCTGCGGCGGGGGTGGAGGCGCCTCTAGCACGATGTTTATGGAGAGATCGGCCAGGATTGCGGAGGCCGACAAAGAAGGGGTCGGAAGCCCCGCGAGGGAGAGCAGACCTAGCCCTGCGGCTAGCCGGATCGAGGCGCGACGGGCGCAAAGCGGATATCTCATATGCTGTTTCATTGGGACCTTGGACAGCCGAGGCGCCCGTTCAGCCCGCGAGAACCGGATGAAATAGGTGTAGACCCCAGTTCTAGTCGTTTCTAGCCGGTAGGTTTAGGCGCACCCGACCAGATCTATTGCCGGGCCTAAATTTGCCGCGCCAGCTGGGCCCCTAGCATTCCACCCCGGAAGTCGACCTATCTGTTTGTTGGCAAAGTCCGCCCGGTCAAGCCCGCCCCTTCTCAAACATCTGTGTACTGCCTTGGATTGGTTTGTTCGGCAACTGCCTTATAAACATCTATCAGCCCTCCACGTGTTTCATGCGGTCAAGGACAACAAATCAGCCTCGGGTGAAAGCAAAGAAACATGCCTGGGCGAAGCTGAACTGCCCCCCGTGGCGGGAGTGTCAAAAAGGGCGTACCGGGCGGGCCCCCGAAGACTCTCAATCTAGCCTTTCAGCTATGGGCACCAGAACACTCGTACATTACCCATCCGCGATCTTTTGCAGCAGGGATCTCATTGCCGTGGCCATCGCCGCATCATATCCCTCCAGATCAAGGACCCGGAAAATGAACCGGTCCTTGGATTCTGCGTCCTTTGTCCACTCCGTCACGCCCGCGTCCGAGCATTGGACCCGAATCGGCTCGAATGTGAACACAGCATCGTCCCCGCTATCAGCGAGAGAGATGATGCGGCCGTCGCGGGCTACAGTCTGGCCAGTTGCGTGGAAGAATCCCGCCGTGCACCAACAGGCCCGGGAATTCGTTCTTTCGCGTGCCAGCAACGTCTCGTCATTTGGCCCGAGCAGATAGCGCAGCCAGTCGCAATCTTCCGTTCCAGGTTCTTTGAACTTGTCGCGCCGCCAATGAATGCCCCCTGTCTTATACATCCAAGCAAAGTAATTCCTCAGATGCGGTGAAAGATGCGGTAAGATTTCGCTTTGTGGAAACTTATAGAAAGTGCCGTACCCCATCAATCCCCTAGGATGGTCAGAGAGTTCTTCGAAGCACGGCATCCAATAAACCGGACAGGGCAGGTCAAAGATTGCCGCATAGGCAGAAGGGTTTAGGGATACATTCCATTCGAGTTTGGCGGCTTTCGTCCTGTCAGCTGAGCCGACGCCGGCGTTGAGATAGATGGCGGCGCACTTCTCTGAAAACAACGCGGGCTCCCGCTTGCCCGCGACTGCAACGCTGAGACAGGAGCCGACCACATTGATTACCACCGGCCGGGGCGATTCACGCAGAAGACGCAGCAAAGCGACGACGCCGCTGTCTTCCGATGGCGTGGCTTCGGGAATCGCGTCGTGCCGCGATCGCATCGGCCTCCGCAAGCCGATCGAGACTGGCACGGCCTGGCCAGTGAGGTAGTTCATCTGAGCCACGCCCAGCACGTCAGGATCGGTTGCCTTGAATTCAGGTTCGGCTGTCAGTTGCGGGTAATCGATCATGACTCTCAGATCGACCTTCCCCGCTTGTGCCAAAGCGAACACGCATGCCAGGTCCCAATGATCATCGGGATCGTCATGTGGGCGATACAAGTCCGTCGAATGTAACATCGGCACCGCTGTCCCGATCGGCATTGCTGTCACGCCTGGTACGGCGGACGTCGCGGCTTGGCTCGTTCGTGAGCTGGCAGCGAGTCCTCCAATCGCAAGCGAAGCGAGAAAGTTTCGGCGCGATATGGTGTTCGTTGGTGTTTTTCCGCTTGTTCTCACGGAATCAGTCTTGGGCTAAATGGAGTTCAATGTTTCGTCGGAACAGGGGTATTGTCGTGTGACCTGCCCCCCGGTCGCTGGAGTGTCAACATGGGAGTTGCCGACAGGCACTCAACCTGTCCCGATTCTTGAGAATCGAGCGGCATTCCCGACAGCATTCATCTGATTATGCGAGGTCCGGAAAGTCCTAAGTATTTGATTCTATGCTAAAAGTGGTGCAGGCTTCATGACCATTTCCTCACCTGTGTTCAACGCTCGGTTTGTCCCTTAGAATCGTCGGAAATTTCACCGTTTTAGGGTATCCCCACCCCCCTCCCCACAGTGGGGATAGGCAAGAATCCTAAATCAGCTTTCTGCCGCAAGGGTTTAACACTTGTTCACCCGTCGTCTCGCATCCCCGACTTCGGTCGGTTTTCGGCTCGCATGCTCACGCATGTCTTCGCCTCAAACCTCCCTCATTCCGTCGCTCACGCGACGGGTCCGGGTTCACGCACGCACGGGTTGGAAAACGGGTAAAGGACAGGCCTGCACAGGGTGTCCTTTACGACACTTCACGATACCACAGACGCGTCGGGTTGAGAACCCGCCGAAAACCGTTTGACCAAAGCTTGAAGGCTTTGGTCGCGGGCGACGCGAAACGCATCGCCCTGACACCTCGCCGAACTCCGGCTCACGCCGGTACGGGTTTGACCCCTTGCTGCCTCACGGCAGCATTCGTCACCTTCTCAAATGACCGCCTTGCTTAGAAATATGCAACCCATTAGCGAAAGACTTGTGCTCCTCGGATGGGGCTCGTCGGAAGCTACGACAAGACTTCGAAAACACGACGCCATCACGATCGACTTGGCCCAAAAAATCTCAGACCGGGGCGAACTCTCTGACGAGGAATCCGAACAGTTGATCAGCGCAATCAAATGGGTGCGAGGGCCACTCTTGCATTGGTTTTTTGAAAACACGACGGATTGGTTTCGCGCTACGATTCAGGTCAACGCCATCGGGTCTATTGGCACGATCTACTTCGCCGAGCGAACGATTCAGGAACTCGTCAAGAACGAAACAAAGATGAAGTCTATCGAAGGGTTCGATCCTGGCAAGATGCGGGGGCTGCCTATCTTAGTCGGCCCAACACGCGAGGGACCTTATCGCCTCATTGATGGCGCGACCCGCTGCTGCAACATCCTGCGTATGCCGGTCGCCACGCGACCGATGGAGATAGACATTTTGCTGGGAGTCTGCCCATCGGTTGTGACGTGGCATCTTTGGCGCTGAAAAATTGACGAAAACCTCTACCACCCCATGGAATACGCGTTCCAAAAGCACCAATTAACTGAGGCAGAACGTTTGTGGCTTACGGAGGTGGCGAAAACACCGCGTCCCAATGCACGGGTAATCAAGGTTCGCTTGCTCGGAAAGATCCCGTCCGATTTTGATTCTGACAAAATCGACAGACGAATTTGGTTCAATGAACAACTGACTTTAATCGGTCGTTGGCTTCTAGACCCAAGAGACCCGATATTTGAGGAGTTGGAAACAATCGTTCAGGCAATAAGGGAAAAGATCATCAAGAATCCCGGAATAGACATCGTTACAGCTACCGAGATCGCAAGCCTGACTGGATTGGAAGAGAAAAGAGTCGAGTCCGCAATCTATCAACTTGGTCAACTCCCGCCGTTTGCTACAGGCGCAGCGGGCGCAAAGGACAACCCCTTGGGCTATAGTTCTCTAAGTTTAACTGGGGACAAATCCTATGACGGTTATCTTGGGTATGATGGTATTTGGGGCGAATTAGAACGGTACTATCTCGGACGAGCGCCAACCCAGAGACGTGAGGCAATATCTTTCGATAGCATCGATCCGTCAGACGCCTGGGAGCAGCCGTTGGTGCAAACAGCTATCAAACGAAATACTGCGTTCGTATTGATGGCGATTGATCCCGAGAAACCAGAAATCGAAGACGTTTACACGGCCATAAGAGATGTGTGTCGGTCCTTTGGTATTGAAGCGTATCGGGCTAATGACGTTGAGCACCAGGACAGTATAACAACTCTAATCTTACAGGAGATTGTGGCCTGCGAACACTTGATTGCGGACGTCACTTATGAGCGTCCGAATGTTTACTATGAAATTGGATTTGCGCATGCCGTGAACAAAAAACCTATTTTGTATCGCCGAAATGGAACACGGCTGCATTTTGATCTCTCCGTTCACAATGTCCCGGAATACAAGAACACCACCGAGCTTCGGGAGCTATTGAAGCGCCGACTGGAGGCCATTCTCGGAAGAACGGCGAAGGCGCCATAGAATACAGCTCTAAATTTGGTCAGCGTCCCCGCGGGTGTCCTACCGCGGACACTGATACTGAGAGGGACCCCATCGGTTAGGCAGGGGATCGGAGAAAATAAGAATGAATATTGAGGGAGGGGTCCGAGGGGAGGGACGAAGTCTGTGCAGTCAAGACATCGGTGACGGTTATGGGTCAGAACATCGGTCACGCATTACACTGTTGCGGGGATGCAAGGACTGAGGCGTTCGGAGCGACCGGAGGTCGCGACGAACGCCTCAGTGGTGAGGTCAATAAATCCCAAATAGTTATAGGCAAACCAAACTTCGACTCGGTCGTTGTCTGTGGAGCGGAGTCCGAGATCGAGGCCGGCGAGGCTCTGCGAAATAAAGATCTCGTTATTGTATATTTTGATCCCTCCGGACGAACGCACGCGGCGGATGGCCATGCTTCCGTCGTATGTGATCGACATTGGGGTGCCGTCATAATGCTTCTGAGACCGTTGATAGAGCTCGGAAGGAGTCCTCATGTTCAAGGCCTCGTGGGGTCGCTCGCTGTTGAACGTGTTTCGCCAAAGGTCGAGCGCCGCTTGTTGCTCGAGGAGTCCGCCAGAGATCAGGCCCTCGATCTCGCCGCCGATGTCTCGGTGCATCCGTTCGTGGCCGCCGTTTTCCTCGGGGTGGCCTGGGCGGATGCGGTCCAAACTGATGCCGAGAAGCATCCACCAGGCGGAGAGTCGAGTGAGGCCAAACAGACCGTTATTGGTCGCGAACGGAGTGCCGTTATCGCTCCGAATGGTTCGAGGAAGACCGTATTTTGTGAAAAGATGCTCAAACTCGTTGCGCACGGCATCGGATGCGGTGGTGGTCATTGCGCGTATTGTGAGTATGAAGCGGCTATAGGCATCCCGGACGGTAAGCGGCTCGCATCTCTGGCCATTGTTGGTCCTCCACCAACCCTTGAAGTCGACCGTCCAGAGATCATTTGGCGCGTCCACCTTGATTGGCGAAGTCAGCCTTCCCACTGCGGAGCGCGATCGGAGGCGCCGTGGCTCGACCAATCCTGCTTTAGACAGTATCCGTTTACAGCTGCTCTCGCACGGTGCCGAACCATGCAGCCGAATGTAGAGCTGTCGGATCTTCCGAGGCCCCCAAGCTCGGTGCGCCTCCTTAAGGCGCACAAGCTCGCACACAACCCCCTCCGGCAGCTGCGCGGGAGACGACTTGGGCCGACGCGACGCCTCGTGCAGGCCCGTACGACCCTGTGCAAGGAATCGCTGTTGCCACTTATAGCCGGTCTTGGGGCTAATGCCCGTTTCCCGACACAAAGCCCGGAAGTTGGCTCCGGGCTGCAATGACTTACGTACAAACTCCATCTTCAGATCCATGACGTTATTCGTTCTCCAGGGCATTGCCGACCTCCTTGCTTTGGTCGGCTAGCCTGCTGCAACGCGTTACCTATGTCCTGAACCAAATGTGTCACCCATCTCTTGAACATGAACCAGTCCCTCCCCTCCCTTGATTGAGTTCGAGCGTAGGATCAAGCACGGAGGACGAG
>CAYVKH010000010.1:0-76163 GCA_964451965.1 uncultured Opitutaceae bacterium | reverse complement strand
GCGTCCTCGACGAACTTCAGGTGGGCGCCGTTCAGCTCGGCGAACGCCTGCTCGTCCTCGCGCTTCACCATCACCTGGGTCTCCGTGTGCAGCGCCCTGACGCACTTGGCGTGGACGTCCTCGATCCAGATCTTCCTGCCCGGGGTCTCCTCGAGCGTGAGCCTGGCCTTGCTCCTCTGGGAATGCGGGACGCCGTAGACCCCGCGCGTGTCGCGGGCATGCTCGGTGAGCTCCGCCGAGCACGGGCACGCCGAGGAGTAGACGAAATCGAAATGGACAAGGCGCCGGTATTCGCCCGAGCGGGTGAGGACGCCCTCGAAGCCGGCCCTGTAGAACTGGTACCCCTTCAGGTGGCTCCGCAGGCTCGTCTGCAGGATGGGGTACGAGAACTCCAGCAGGAGGCGGGCGTCCTTGCTCTCTACCCTCCGGAGGTACGACTTGAGGATCCGGCCGACGCTCTCGCCGGTGAACATCTCGGCCCGGTGGTCGTAGAACGACCTGACGATCCTGCTCATGTTGATGCCCTTGAGCTCGGCCTCCAGGGAGACGGTGCCCGTGACGCTCGTCTCAAGGGTCAGGGATCCCCCCTTCTTCGTCTTGATCTTCAGGGGCAGCTTGAAGTTGGAGACGCCGACCTGCTGGATCGGGACGTGGGCGCCCTGGATCACGTCGTGCGCGACGTCCATGATGTCGGGCATGGTCTCGCGGTACTTCGCCGAGGGCCTGAAGCCGTGGTCGTACGCGCGGTCGATCCGGGGGCGCGTGCCGCTCGAGGATGCGTGCAGGTACATCTCCCTCTTCTTGCTCACGGGGATCCTCCCGGGCCGCGGTACTCGGCGAAATTGCGCGGCGTCTCGAAGAGCCGGACGCTGTGGAGCGTGCCCGACTTGATCCTCGGCGCGATCCGGCCCCAAAACGCGACCACCAGGTTCTCGGCCGTGGGGACCACCCCCTTGAGGAAATCGACGTCCTTGTTCAGGTTGCGGTGGTCGCAGGGCGCGACGACCGCCCTCTCAAGAATCCGCTTCAGCTCGCCAAGGTCCAGGACATAGCCCGTCTCGCGGCCGGGACGCCCCCGCACCGTCACCTCCAGCACGTAATTGTGCCCGTGGCCGTTCGGGTTTGCGCACGGCCCGTACGTGCGCTCGTTCCAGAGCCTGCTCCGGGACCGATTGAAGAGGCGGTGCCCGGCGTTGAAATGCACCTGGCGCGTGATGAACACGTCTCCCTGTCCTGGTACTTCCGAGCGCGTCGGCATGGAGGGTCAGGAATAGCACAAAACAGTCGCGGGTCAACCTGCGGGAGGAAATACCGTTGCGCTGCCCGCTCGCACGTACTGAAGCTGAAGGGTGGCGATGAGGTTCTGCATACTGGGGAGCGGCAGCTCGGGCAACAGCGCCCTGGTCGAGACGGAGAAGACCAGGATCCTGCTGGATGCGGGCTTTTCCGCGCGCCGGCTGGGCGCGATGATCGCGGCGGCCGGAGGCTCGATCGACCGGATCGACGCCGTGTTCGTGACGCATGAGCACAGCGACCACTCGTCGGGGATCGAGAGCCTGAAGAAGTACCCGAACCTGAAGTTCTACGCGAACTCGGCGACCGCGCGCGCCGTCCAGAAGACGCTCACGTGGAGCCCGAACTGGCAGATATTCGCGACCGGTTCCTCGTTCGTGCACAGGGACCTCGAGGTCGAGAGCTTCGCAATCCCCCACGACGCGCAGGACCCCGTGGGCTTCCGGTTCTCGAGCGGCGTCGAGGGCGACCTCTTCTCGCCCCGCAGGACGCTCGCCTGGGTGACCGACCTGGGGCACGCGCCGCAGAGCGTCCGCGACAGGATCCGCGAATCCGACGTCGTCGTCGTCGAGGCCAACCACTGCCCGCGGATGCTCGAGGCCGACCCGAGGCGGTCCTGGACGCTCAAGCGCCGGATCTCGGGGCGCCACGGCCACCTGTCCAACGAGCGAATGAGCGAGCTGCTCCTGAGCGTGGCAAGCCCGCGCTGGCGCAGGATCTACCTCGCCCACCTCTCCAGGGACTGCAACTCGCGGGACGCCGTGGAGGAGGCGCTCAGGGCGCTTCGCTCGATGCTCAAGTGCGAGTTCTCGATCGTCGACCACGGCGGGGGAACGCCCTTCTACGAGATCGGCTGACCGCCCGGGCCGCCCGGAGTCGTCGCCGGTTGACGGCGCGTCCCATTCGGGTTCATTTCTTGCCCGACCACGACCGAACCGCATGGATTCCAACCCTATACCCGTAACCGTTCTCACCGGCTTCCTCGGCTCCGGCAAGACCACCCTGCTGAACCGCATTCTCTCCGAACGCCACGGACGGAAGCTTGCCGTGATCGAGAACGAGTTCGGCGAGGTGGGGGTGGACAACCAGCTCGTGATCCAGAGCGACGAGGAGCTGTTCGAGATGAACAACGGCTGCATATGCTGCTCGGTGCGCGGCGACCTGATACGCATCCTCGGGCGCCTCCTGAAGCGCAAGGACCGCCTGGACGGCATCCTGATAGAGACGACCGGCCTCGCGAACCCGGCGCCGGTGGCCCAGACCTTCTTCACGGATGACGAGATGCGCCGCAATTTCCGGCTGGACGGGATAGTGACCGTGGTCGACGCGAAGCATCTCTCCACCCACCTCGACCTGGGCGACGAGTCCGTGAAGCAGGTCGCGTTCGCCGACGTGATCCTGCTCAACAAGACCGACCTGGCGTCGCCGCGGGAACTCGACGCGCTGGAGGCCCGCATCCGCGGGATAAACGCGGTCGCGTCGATCCACAGGACCCGCAACTGCGCCGTCCCGCTTGGGCGGGTGCTCGACATAGGAGGCTTCAACCTGGGCAGGGCCACGGAGATCGACCCGAAGTTCATGGAGCCCGAGTACCCCTTCGAGTGGGCCGGCGCCTACCGGCTGCCGGAGGGGACCCACGACCTAGTCATCGGCCACCGGGACGGCGATGGGCGCGGCCACGGGCACGAACACGACCACGGCGACGGGCACGCCCACCATCACCACGGCAGCGAGAACGAGCTCGACGTGGCCGTGATGCCGGTGGGTTCGCTCGGCGAGGGGGACATCGCCGCCGTTCGCGACGCGGCGGTGGCCGTCTTCTCGGGCTGGGAGAGGCGGGTCAAGGAGGGCGAGTTGATCCTGCCCGGCCCCTCCCTCAACAGGCTGCTCCTCAACCGCGGCAGCGGGGGTTTCAGGGTGGAGGTCGCGAGCCCCGGCCTCTTTCTCGTGTTCGAGGGATGCGGGGAGGATCCGCTCCATGTCCACGTCGCGGGGGAGCTCGTCAAGCCGTCGTGGCAGGCCGACTTCCACGCGGCGCACGAGCACAGCGAGGGCGTGACCTCGGTCGGGATCCAGCATCCCGGCGAGCTTGACGGGGGCCGCCTGAACGAGTGGATAGGCGGCCTCCTGCGGACCAAGGGCAACGACATCTACCGCATGAAGGGGGTCCTCAGCGTCAGGGGCGCCGCAAGGCGCCTCGTGTTCCAGGGAATCCACATGCTCTTCGACGCCAAGTTTGACCGCGAGTGGGGATCGGAGCCGCGCGTCAACACCCTGGTCTTCATCGGGAAGAACCTGAACCGGGCGGCGCTCACGGAGGAATTCAAGGCGTGCCTCTCGGCGTGATCGGCCCATGCAGCTGACAAAGCACTGGGCGGGGCAGCTGGACGACTACGCGATCGACCTGGCATGGTCGACCGACGGGTCGGTCCTTGCGGCGGCCTCGGCGTCCGGGCCGATCACCCTCTTCGGCGCCCCGGATGGCGCCAAGCGGCACGAGCTTCCGGGCCACGAGGGCGGCTCTAACGCGCTCGCGTGGCGCCCGGGCACGGCCGTGCTTGCGAGCGGCGGGCAGGACGGCGCCGTCAAGCTCTGGGACTCCGCCGCGGGCCAGCACATCGCCACCGCGTCGCTCGGGCGCTCCTGGGTCGAGCACCTCGCGTGGCGCCCTCAGGGGGCGGCCTCCATCCTGGCGGCCGCCGCGGGGCGGAAGTTCGCCTTCCTGAACCCGGACGCGAGCGTCCGCCACGAGTTCAAGGAAGCCCCGAAGACAATCTCGGCGCTCGCGTGGCACCCGACGGGAGGTTGCGCGGCGGTGGCCTACTTCGGCGGCGTGTGCCTGTGGGACGGCGACGACGCCGTGGCCCAGAAGGAGTACCCCTACGGCAACGGGATCCACGCGCTCGTGTGGTCGCCCGACGCCCGGTGGCTCGTCTCGGGCAACCAGGACCCGAGCGTCCACCTGTGGATGCCCGAGAGCGACGTGGAGCTGCAGATGAGCGGCTACGAGACCAAGGTGCGCCATCTCTCGTTCGACTGCGCGAGCCGCTGGCTCGCCACGAGCGGAAGCCAGGACGCCTGCATCTGGGAATGCTCGGGCGCGGGGCCCGAGGGGCGCGAGCCCGTCATGCTTCCCCACGGGGCGCCGGTCTGCGGGGTCGCGTTCCAGAGGACACACAGCCTGCTGGCGACCGCGTCCGAGGACGCCACCCTCGTGCTCTGGAGCCCCGAGCGCCGGCAGCCGCTTCGGGCCACGGTCCGGATGCCGGCGGCCGCGACCTGCATCTCCTGGTCCCCCGACGACAAGCTCCTCGCGATTGGCTCGGAGAAGGGAATCGTGTACGTCCTGCGCTGCGACCCATGAAACCGTTCGAATTCCTCGGCATGCCCGGGCCCCTCTGGCAGTCGCTGGGCCTCACCTTCGAGCTGGCCGCGGTCACGACCGTGATCCTGGGGATCGTCGGCCTGCCGCTGGCGCACTGGCTCAACACGTCGCGCCGGGCGATCGCCCCGGTCGTGGAGACGCTCGTCGCCCTTCCTCTCGTTCTGCCGCCGACCGTCATCGGCTTCTACCTCCTCATAGGGTTCTCGCCCAGCCACGCCCCGGGGAGCTGGTGGGTCGCGCTGACGGGCCATTCCCTCGCGTTCACGTTCGCCGGGCTCGTCATCGGCTCCGTCATCTATTCCCTGCCCTTCGCGGTCCAGCCCTTCCAGGTCGCGCTCCGGGGCGTGCCCCAGGAGCAGCTCGACGCCTGCGCGGCCCACGGGGCCCCTCCCTGGCACGTCTGGACCCGGGTCCACCTGCCCCTGGCCTCGCGCGGGATAGCGGCCGGCCTGACGCTCGGCTTCGCCCACACCCTGGGGGAGTTCGGCGTCGTGCTCATGATCGGGGGCGCGATACCCGGCGTCACGAAGGTCGCAAGCATAGCGCTCTACGACGAGGTCCAGAACCTGGACTACTCCAGGGCGCACGCCTTCGCCGCGCTCCTGCTCGTCCTGTCGTTCGGGCTCATCCTGACCGCGACCCTCCTGAGGCGCCGCGAGCGGGGGCGCTAGCCTACCCGGCCGCGCGCTCGACCCCGAAGACCGCGGCGGCGTAGTTCTCCGCGCTGAAGGCCTGGAGGTCCTCCGGGCCCTCGCCCAGCCCGACGAAGAAGATGGGGAGCCTCAGCTGGCGCCAGATCCCGACAATCGCCCCGCCGCGGCTCGTGCCGTCGAGCTTCGTGACGACGAGCCCCGTGAGGCCGAAGCTCTTGTGGAACGCCTTCGCCTGCTCGATCGAGTTCGCCCCCAGCGATCCGTCCACGACCAGCCATGAGTGATGCGGGGCCGTCGGGTCGATCTTTGACACCACCCTCCTGATCTTTGACAGCTCAACCATCAGGTTGCCCTTCGTGTGGAGGCGCCCGGCGGTGTCGATGATGACCCAGTCCCGGTTCCTGCTCCTGGCCGCCTGCACCGCGTCAAACGCGACCGCGGCCGGGTCCGCCCCCGGCTTGTTCGAGACGAGCTCGAGGTCGAGCCGAGCCGCCCACGACTTGAGCTGGTCGATGGCGGCGGCCCGGAAGGTGTCGCACGCGGCGAGGAGGACGGAGCCGCCCTCCTGCCGGAGCCGCCACGCGAGCTTCGCCGCGGTGGTCGTCTTGCCCGAGCCGTTGACCCCGATGAGCACCACCACGGTCGGCGCGACGGCTGCGCGGGTGACCACGCCCTCCGAGCCCGCAAGGGCGCGCCTGAGCACCTCCGCCCCGATCGCCGCCGCCTCCCGGCCCTCGAGGCCCTTGTCCCTGCGGGCCGCAACCTTGATCTCCTCCAGGATCTCGGCCGTGGTCTCGACGCCGAAGTCCGCGGCGAAGAGCGCCTCCTCCAGGCTCTCCAGGGACGACACGTCGATCCGCTGCCCCCCGAAGAGCCCGTGCGTGCGCGAGGAGATCGCCGATACGGTCTTGGCAAGGCCCTCCCTGAACTTCTTGAGGAGCGATAGCACGTTTCGCCGGGATCGCCCGTGCCCCTAGTCGGAGGCCTTGCGCGCGTCCCGCCCCAGGTGGTCCTTCATGCGGTCCAGGATCCCGTTGATGAAGCGCTTCGAGTCCGCGTTCGAGAACTCCTTCGAGATGTCGATGGCCTCGTTGATCGAGACGACGGGCGGGATGTCCTTGCGGTGGAGCATCTCGAACATCGCTATCCTGAGTATCGCCAGGTCGATCTTGGCGATCCTCTCGAACTCCCAGTTCTGCGCGAGGGCCTTGATCTGCGCGTCAATCTCGGCGTGGTTCCTAATGACGCCGTCGATCAGCTCCTCGCCAAAGGAATAATGCTCCCTGGGCTGCTCCTGCCCCTCGAAGAACACCCTCAGGTCGTCGGCGAGGACCGCGGGCGGGTTGATGCTCCAGGCGTAGAGGTACTGGAGGGCCGCCACCCGGCCGTCGTGGCGCTGCGCGTACTGGGCCTTGCTCATCTCCTGAGGCTCCTCCTGAGCACCGCCATGGACACCGCCGCGTCCGCGAACTCCGCGCCCCGGTCGATCCTTCCCCCGCACCGCGCCCTGGCCTGGGCCGCGTTCTCCGCGACGATTATCCCGTTGATGACGGGCACTCCCAACCTGAGGGCCACGTCCATGAGGCCGTTCGTGGCGGCGTTCGCAATCAGCTCGTAGTGGATCGTGCCGCCCCGGATGATGACCCCGAGCGCCACGACGGCGTCGGGTTTCCTGGCCCCCACCAGCAGGGATGCGGCAAGGGGGAGCTCGTTCGAGCCCGGGACCCTGACGACGGTCATGTTCCTGCCCTTCACCCCGGCAGCCAATAGCCTCCGGCGGACGCGCCCAAGCAGGGGCTCCACCAGCCGCTCGTTGAAGCGCGCGGCCGCGATCGCTATCCTGAGGCCGGAGGCGTCGACGGCCTGCGGGACGGGTGAATCGCCACTCATGGAGAATCGAGAGCAGAACCGGGGGCCGGCAATCCGCAACATGAATTCACGCGGTGTTTCACGAGGTCCGCGATCGAGATCATGCGGAGCCCGAACCTGCGCTTGAATTCCACGATGTCCCCAAGGCGGGCGACGGTGCCGTCGTCATTCATGAGCTCGCACAGGACGCCGCTTGGGTGGAGGCCGGCGAGGGTTGCGAGGTCGACGGCCGCCTCCGTGTGGCCGGGCCGCTCAAGGACGCCGCCCGGCCTGGCGCGCAGGGGAAAGACGTGGCCCGGGCGCGCCAGCTCGCCCGGCTCCGAACCGGGGTCCCCGAGGATGCGGATTGTCCTGGCCCTGTCGGCGGCGCTTATGCCGGTCGTCACGCCCTGGGCCGCGTCCACGCTGACCGCGAAATCCGTCCGGTGCAGGTCCCGGTTGTCGGCGACCATCGGCGCGAGCCCCAGCCTGGAAAGGACCTCTCCCGTCGTGGCGACGCAGACGATGCCGCTGCAGTGGCGTATCATGATGCCGACCGCCTCCACCGTCGCCCTTGACGCGGCCATGATGAGATCCCCCTCGTTCTCGCGCCGCTCGTCGTCCGTGACGATCACCATCCGGCCTGCCGCGATGTCGGCCACGGCGGACTCCACGGAGTCGAACGGGGGCGGATGGGCTGAGGGCATCCGGCCAAAATCGCCGCACCGGCGCCACCTGTCAATTCGCGGCCGGCCGAGGCCGGCGCCGGCGTCATCCGCTGAAGTCCTTGTCGTACGCCTCCAGGTCCGCGCCGCCCGGATTCATGAGCACGATGTGCAGCTGGTGGAAGACGTAGGGCGCCTTGACCGGGTAGTCGGACCCCAGCACGGCGGGGTCGTCCGTCGGCAGGAGCTCCGTCCGCTCGCTGTTGGGCTGGTAGTGGACGGGCCAGCGCAGCACGGCCGACGCCCTGTCCGCCGGCACCGGCTTCTTTTTGTCGTTGTAGAAGGTGATCCGGAACTTGCCGTCCTTTATCTCGACCCCGAGCCAGCCGCCCTTGTTGCGGGGGATCGCCAGGCCCGAGATCGTGCCCTCCTTCTCGTCGGCGGGGGGCGTCGGGGCGGCGGGCGAGGAAGGGGCGGCGGCGGCGCAGGCGCCGGAGAGCATGAGCCCGGCGCAGACCAGAAACATGGCTCCTTTCATTGCGCAAAAAGCTATGTCCTCGGGCCCTTGTCCGCAAGTTTCTTCACGGAACCTCCGGAGAGCGAGGCTTTTAGCCCGCGCCAGCGCCTCAGCCTCTCGGCGATGGCGGGCTCGGCGCCCGCGGCCCCCGGCGTATAGAGCCGGAGCGGCCGCTCGAGGTAGTCCTGCCCGGACACCCCCTCCGGAAAATCATGCGAGTACTTGTAGCCCTTCCCATGGCCCATCCTCTTGCTCGCCTGCCCCCCCTTGTCGCGAAGGTGCTCCGGCACGGGCTGCACGGGCTCCTCGGCAAGGATGCGATGGGCCTCGCCGAGGGCGAGCGTGGCCGAGTTGCTCTTGGGAGCCGTAGCGATGTAGAGCGTCGCGTGCGCGAGCGTGAGCTCGGCCTCGGGCAGGCCCACGAACTCGACGGCGTGGTGCGCGGCCACGGCAAGGGGCAGCGCGCTCGGATCCGCGAGGCCGACGTCCTCGCTGGCGAGGATGACGAGCCTTCTCGCCACGAACCGGGGGTCCTCCCCGCCCGCAAGCATCTTGGCCAGCCAGTACATGGCCGCGTCCGGGTCGGATCCGCGGCAGCTCTTGATGAAGGCCGATATGGTGTCGTAGTGCTCGTCCTCGTCCGCGTCGTAGCGGATCCTGCGCTCCCGCGCGAAGACCGCGAGGTCCTCCGCCGTGATCGCGGACGGCCCGGTCTTGGTGAGCGCGATCACCTCGAGGGCGTTGAGGGCGCGCCTCAGGTCCCCGTCGCAGAAGACGGCGAGCTCGGAGAGGATCTGCGGGGTCGCCGTGACGCCGAGGCCGCCCAGGCCGCGCTCCGCGTCGCAAAGCGCGATCGCGAGGACGCCCGCCACCGCGGCCGTCGTGAGCGGCTCCAGCCGGAACAGGTGGCTGCGGGACAAGAGGGGCGGGTTCACGTAGAACCCCGGGTTGTGCGTCGTGGCCCCGATCAGGCGGACGACCCCCTGCTCGACGTCCGGGAGCAGCAGGTCCTGCTGCGTCTTGTTGAACCTGTGGAGCTCGTCGATGAAGAGGATCGTCCGGGCGCTGGGCGCCCGCCGCGCCGCCCCGAGGACCTCCCGAAGCTCGGCCACGTTGGACATCACCGCGTTCACGCGCACGAAGCGGCTTCGCGTCTCGCGGGCGATCGCCTCGGCGATGCTCGTCTTGCCGCTGCCGGGCGGGCCGTAGAACAGGAGCGAGCCGAAGCTGTTCTGGGCCACGAGGCGCTTGAGCAGGCTGCCCGGCCCCAGGATGTGGTCCTGGCCGACCACCTCCGAGAGGGCGCGGGGCCTCATCCTCACCGCCAGGGGCCGGCCCGAAAGGCCCCCCGCCGCCGCCTCGGGGCTCGCGGCGTCCGGCTCCGAAAAGAGTTCACTTTGGTCCTCGGGGTTCACTTCGGCGACGCCGCAATCTCCCCCTGTTCCGCGCGGATGAAAAGGCATTTCCTTGCGCTTGGCGCCCCTGGGGCCGATTCTCGCACCCGACCCATGAAAAGCTCCTATGAACTCGCTATGGAACGCCTGTCCAAGTCCGACCCGGGTTCCGCGGCGGCCATCACCCCGGAGCGGCGCGCACGCCTGGCCGAGGTGGACCGCCTCTTCCAGGGCAGGATAGCCGAGCGGGAGATATTCCTCAGGCAGCGCCTAGACCAGGCCCTCGCCGGCCAGGACGCCGACGAGGTGGAGAAGATCAGGAAGCAGATCGCGTCCGAGAAGGCCCGCCTTGAGGAGGACCGGGAGTCCGAGAAGGACAGGATTCGCTCGGGGAAGGCCTGACGCCGGGGCCCTACGTCCCGACTTCGAAGTCGGCGACCACGGCCAGGTGGTCCGACGCCAGCGAGTTCTCGATGGAATGGCCGACGCACCGGAGCCCCGAGTTGTAGAAGACGTGGTCGAGCACGAACGGCCGCCGGTGCCACGTGGGGACCTTGTACTGCACCGTCGCGTACCCGAACTCCGCGAACTGCTCCACGAGCGAGGCGTGCTGGCTCACGTTGAAGTCGCCCCCCAGGATCGTCGGCAGGTCCGAGGACGCCAGCCGGTCGGCGACCAGGTCGCGCTGCCACGGGAACATCGTGCTGCTCGAGCCGAGCATGAAGAACGCCAGGAGGTGCACGTTGAAGAACTGGACCTCCCGGCCCCCGAGGATCGTCTTTGCGCCGATCATCAGGCGGTCGGTCGGGGTCGTCTTCTTCCCGCCAAACTCAAACTCGATCGCGGGCGAAGGGACGTCGACGCGGAACTTCTCCAGGAGCGGCGTCCTTGAGAAGATCGCCAGCCCGATCCCGAACGGGAGCTCGCGCGGGTCCGCCTTCGGGTAGGAGAACCAGCTGTCGTAGCCCGTCAGCGCCTCCTTGATCCGCGTGTAGTTCGGCGGGGGCTCGAGCTGGACCCCGCCGACGCAGGCATGCTCGACCTCCTGCAGCAAAACGACATCCGCGTTGTGCTTCTTGATCTCGGCGATGGTCGCGTCGATGTTGATGGGGACGTCGTCCGGGGAATTGCTGTCCCAGCCCATTCCGAACTGCATGTTGAATTGTAGAATCCGGAACATGCAGGTCTACTGTTGTTCGGCGGCTGGCCGGAGAGGATTCACCAGGTTAAACATGTCTATCGCAGGTATTCGTGGCTCCGCCAATAGATTGCAGCAACTCTTTATTGGAAGGCAGTCGCGTTTTGCCGCCGCCTATTCGGGCTCGGCCGATCCCTCGACGACCCACTCGCGGGCCTCGGGGACCTGCTCCACGAAGGCGCGAAGCGCCGCGCCAAGGTGCTCGGCGTACCTGAAGTGGGCGCCCATCCCGGTTCGCAGCTCCGCCTCGTAGATGAACTTGTCCGCGTGGGTCCCGTGCTCGAACGGCGTCTGCGCCCCGAGCAGGAGGGAATACACATAGGCCGGTGAGCCCCGCTTCATCATCTCCCGTGTAAGCTCCAGCTGGTCATTGAGAAGCGCGGCATGCCCGGCGCGGGGGATCTCCGGCGGCAGGTAGAAGCCCGCCTGGATCACCGGCGTGTACCGGTTTCCCGTGCGGTGGCGGTTCAGGTCGCGGAGCTCGGCGAGGGCCATGTTGTTCCAGGCAAACGTGACCCTCATCCGCCGGGTCGCCTGCCCCTGCTGGCCGTAGCGGTTGGCCCGGTGCCTGAGCGCCTCGGCGACCGGCTGCGACTGCGCAAGCCAGGGCGGCGCGGCGCGGTCGACGCTCACCCAGACCTTGTCGGCCAGCGGCTCGGCGCTGAGCCTCTCAAGTCCCATATGGAGCGATACGGAGAGCTCCTGGCGCGCCTGCTCCTCGAACGATTTCTCGGCGGAGCTGTGCCTCATCAGCCTCGGCGACTGCTTCATCAGCTCGTCGCGGATGAGGGCCGCCGCGGCGCGCGCCTCGGGGTGCGGGAGCGAGTCCAGATGCTTCACCGTGAGGGCCCACATCCTCGAGGTCTGCACGAGCCCGACGTTCGTCCTCGTCGCCAGCGGGACGAAGTACCGGGCGCGGTCGAGGGCGTAGTTCTTGCGGATGCGCGCGATCACCGCGGGCTTGGCGTCCCTTGGGAGCCTGATCCGCCCCGGCTCCGCCACGGAGAGCGCGTCCAGGCGGGCGTACTCCGAGTTGTATGCGGCAAAGGCGCGGGCCAGGACGTCGCGCCAGCGCGGGGCGAGGTCCTCGGGGATCCCGAGCTCCCCCGCGGCGGGGATGTTCGCGGGATCCATGGCGATGTAGCGCGTGCTCGACTCCTGCCCGTCGGCCATCTGGGCGATTTCGAATATCTTGTAGGCGAGCCACATCGAGACCCCGTCCAGCGCCACCGCGAGCCCTCCCGTGAGCCCGCCGATCGACGCGTGCCCGTAGTCGACAAACTTCAGGATCCGGTCGATCGAAGCCTCGGGATTGGCGACGTCCACCTTCGCGAGGATGGCCGCGATCCCCTCGTTGCTGCGGGAATACCGCGCGAGCACGGAGGCGAGGAGTTCGGGCGTGACCTTCGGAAGGTCTGCGGCGCTGGGGGGCGGGACTAACGCGAGCCCGGTAACCTTCATCATTGGGGTAATTTGAGGCAGCAATTGCGGCAGGAAACAAACTGGAAACGGTAATGACGGCGTAAATCTTTCGGGGGTGCCGGTCCTTGGGCCCACGCCGCGGATCGCGGCGTAACATTCTCCCAGTTCCGGCGTCTAATCAGGCAACAGACCAAATCACCCATGAAGATTGCACAACTTTCCCTCCTGGCACTCGCGGTTGGCGCGGCCCCGCTGGCCGCGCGCGCCGGCGTGGACATCGGAGTTAGCCTCGGCGGACCCGAGGTCGTGATCCAAAGCCAGCCGCCCCTGGAGCGCGTCGAGGCGGTCTCCCCCAGCCCCGGCCCCGGCTTCATCTGGATCCGCGGCCACTGGATGTGGCGCCATGAGCGCTGGGTATGGTTCGACGGGCACTGGGACCGATTTGCCGGACCCGGGCACGCATGGATCCCGGGCCAGTGGGTCGCCCGAGGAAACGGCTGGGTCTGGATCGAGGGCCACTATGCGGCCCAGGTCCCCCAACAGCCTCGCCCCGGCCAGGTCGTCGAGGTGATCGCCTCGGAGGCTCCGCCCGCAGCCATCATCGAGAACATGCCGCCCGCGCCCGGCCCGGAGTTCTTCTGGATAGGCGGCCACTGGCACTGGAGCGGCGGCTGGGTCTGGGTCCGCGGGTACTACGGCCGCCATCCCCACTTCCATCCCGGCGGCGGCTGGGAGCCCGGCCGCTGGGACCACAGGGGAGGATCGTGGGTCTGGCACGACGGGCGCTGGCGGTAGCCGGCCGCCCGGGCACGGCCCCCTACTGGCCTGAGACCAGGCGGCCCAGGGGGCCCTGGTAGAAACCGAGGACGACCGACGCGGCGGCGAGCAGCGCGAGGGCGACGCGCAGCGCCGTCCCGCCTCCGGCGCGGACCCGCTGCGCCACCTCCGGGGAGATCGCGGACTCGTCGCTGAAGTACGCCGCGCGGATCCAGCCGAAGTAATAGTAGATCGAGATGACGACGCCCGCGATCGCGACGGTGAGCAGCCCGAAATGCCCCGCCTTGAACGCGGCGACGAAGACGAAGAGCTTCGCGGCGAAGCCCGCCAGCGGGGGGATGCCCGCAAGGGAGCCGAGGCCGCAGGCAAGCACGCCCCCCAGGAACGGGCTCTCCCTGGCGAGGCCGCAGTAGTCGCCCAGCTCCTGGGCCGTGTCGTCGGGTCCCGCCATGATCGTCATCACGCCGAACACGGCAAAGGAGCCGATGAGGTACGCGAAGAGGTAGAAGTACACGGCGCCGACGGCCATCGGCCCCTGGCCGACCGAGGCGACGGCGAGCAGGATGAAGCCCGCGTGGGAGACCCCCGAGAGGCCGATCAGGCGCTTCACGTTGCTCTGCTTGAGGGCCGCCAGGTTGCCGAAGAGTATCGTCGCGGCGGCCATGACCGTGATCACGGGCCCGACAAGCCAGTCGTACGAAGGGAACACCTCGGTGACCAGCACCAGGAGCACGATGAAGCCCGCCGCCTTCGAGGCGACCGCCAGGAGCGCGGTGACCGGGGTCGGGGCCCCCTGGTACACGTCCGGGACCCAGATCTGGAACGGGAAGGCGCCTATCTTGAACGCAACCCCCGAGAGCACGAGCACGATGCCGGCCGCGGCCATGAAGTTGTGGGGGTTGGCCCCGAGGAAGCCGCGCAGCCCCACGAACTGCATCGCGTCGCCCGTCCTGCCCGCCAGGCCGGCGCTGCCGGCGACCCCGTACAGGAGGACGATGCCGAAGAGGAGGAGGGCCGAGCTCAGGGCGCCCATCACCAGGTACTTGAGCCCCGCCTCCAGCGTCCTCGGGTTCGAGCGGTAGTAGGAGACGAGGATGTAGAGCCCCACGGTCACGGTCTCCAGGGACACGAAGAGCATGATGAAGTTGCGGCTCTGGACGAGCAGCATCAGGGCAGCCGCGACGACGAGGACGATGTGGTGGAACTCCACGCGGGGGACCCCCCGGCCGGGCAGGCTCGCGCGCGCAAGGATCGACACGAAGATCGAGGAGACGAGGAAGAACACCCGCATCGCCTGCCCCGAGGGGGACTGCATCAGGAGGCCGTTGAACGTCTCCCGGTAGGCGGTGTCGAAGTTGGCCAGGAGCAGGCCGAGGATAGCCAGCTGGCCGAGGATCGACACCACGGGGATCCGCCTGTGCGCCGCCTTCGGCAGGACGGTCTCCATCACGAGGAGGAGGAGCGCCAGGCATCCGAGCGAGAGCTCCGGCCAGATGGCCGGCCAGGGGTTCCCTGAGGCGAGTTCTCGGAGGGCGGCGAAGTCCATGTGGGGGATGCGGTTCCTGTCGTGCTACCGGCCGGCCGCGGCGGCCGTGGGCGGGTTCGTGAGCGCCCGGTCGATTCCGGTTGAGAGCGACCTCGGCCAGATGCCTACGAAGACCATCGCCGCGGCCAGGACGAGCGCCGGGAGCTTCTCGCTCCAGCCGATGTCGGCGGGCGGCTGGGCGGCGCACACCCTCGTGAACGCCTCCGACGCGGGCCCGAAGAACACCCTCGCCGCGGCGCGCAGGCCGTAGACGGCCGAGATGACGGTCCCGGTGAGCGCCACGACCGTGATCCAGTGCGAGAAGTTCCAGAGCGCGAAGAAGATCGGCAGCTCGCCCCAGAAGTTCGCGAACCCCGGAAGCCCGATGCTTGCGAACGTCGCGACGAGGAACAGCGCCGCGAGCACCGGGGCCCTCTGCGCGAGCCCGCCCATCTGGTCCATGTCAAACGTGTGCGTGCGGTGATGGATGCTGGTCGACAGGAGGAAGAGGAGAGCCACCGAGAGCCCGTGACCGACCATGAGCATCACGACCCCGCCGACTCCGAGGACGGACCCGGCGGCGATCCCGAGAAACGCGTAGCCCATGTGCATGACCGAGCTGTAACCGACCATCTGCTTCAGGTCGCGCTGGGCCATCGTCACCATGCCGATCACGACCACGTTGCCGATGCCCGCCACCGCCGCCAGGTCGTGGCTCCAGCGCAGGGCGCCGAGCGGCAGGATCGGCAGCGCGATCTGCACAAGCCCGTAGAGCCCGAACTTCTTAAGGACGCCCGCGTGGAGCATGGCCGCGGAGCTCGGCGCCGCCCCGTACCCCAGGGGCGCCCACGAGTGGAAGGGCCAGAGGGACACGAGGATTCCGAAGCCGAACAGCAGCAGCCCGAAGATGTGCCTCTGCGTGACTTCGCCAAGCGGGCTCGAGGTCAGCGTGTCGCGCAGCACCATCAGGTCGAAGCTGCTTGCGCCGCTTTTCGCGTAGATGGCGATCAGGCCGAGGAGCGAGAGCATTGCGCCGAGCGTCAGGTAGATCGTCATCGTCATCGCCGCGTAGCTGCGGTCGCGCCCGCCCCAGATGCCGACCATGATGAAGGTCGGGATGAGCGCCACCTCGTGGAAGAGGTAGAAGAAGAAGACGTCCACGCTCGCGAACATCCCCATCAGGCCCGCCTGCATGACGAGCAAGAGCGCGAGGTACGTCTTCATCCGCTCCGCGTTCGACTGGATGGCGTAGAGGCCGGCCGCGAGGCCCACGGTCCCCGCGAGCACGAAGAGGGGGAGCGAGATCCCGTTGAGCCCGAGCTTCAGCCCGATGCCGAACCCGTCGAGGCCGGTGGAGTAGCTCGAAAGGAATGCATAGCCGTGGGCCTCCTTCGCCGCGGCCCCGAAGCTCCACCATGCCCAGAGGGCGACCAGCGCGGGAACCGCGAACCCCGCGTAGGCGAGCTTCATGACCCAGCGCTTCGGCAGGCCGAGCACGATCGCGACCGCGAGGGACAGCGGCGCGGCGACCGAGAGCAGGAGGGGATCGAAGGGGAGGCTGGTCATCGCGGGTGTCAGAGGACGCCGGCTGCAAAGGCCCAGAGGACCGCCACGCCCCCCAGGAACCAGTAGACGTAGGTGCTCAGGCGGCCCGTGTGGAGGGCGCGCGCCCCGAAGCCCACGACCTCCGCGGCGCCGGCGAGCCCGCGGACAACGGCGCCGGCGAGCACGACGATGTCCAGGAAGTTGAGGACCATGGCCGCCCGCTGCTGCACCTTTTCGACATAGTAGTCGTAGGCCGCGTCAAACGAAGTCCTGAGCGAGGAGAGGAACCCGAAGACCGACGGGGACCTCCTGTCGAGCGAGTCGCTTCCATCCGTCGCGTAGAAGGCGAGCGCGGTCCCGGCGCCCGCGACCAGCACGACCAGGCTCGTGACAAGGATGATCACGCGGGTCGCGCCCTCCGCCTCGGGGATCAGCGAGAACACGCCCTCGAACGCCCGGGGGTAGAGGCCCGTATACCCGCCGACGGCCGAGAGGGCCGCCAGGAGCACGAGCGGCGCCGTGAGCGAGATCCCGCCCTCGCCCGCGTGCCCCGCGGCCTCGCTCCTCGGCGCCCCGAGGAAGACGATCTTCCAGAGCCTGAGCATGTAGAAGGCGGTGAGGATCGCGGTGAACGCGAGCACCGCGAACACGGCCGGGTTCTTCTCGTAGGCGAGCACGAGGATCGCGTCCTTTGAGAAGAAGCCGGCCAGGCCCGGCAGGCCGACGATCGCCGCCACCGCGACCGTGAACGTCCAGAACGTGAGCGGCATCCGGCCCCGCAGGCCGCCCATCCTGAAGATGTCCTGCTCGTGGTGGCAGGCGACGATCACGGAGCCCGACCCGAGGAAAAGCAGCGCCTTGAAGAAGGCGTGCGTCGTCAGGTGGAACATCGCCGCCCCGACCGAGCCGAGGCCGAACGCCGCGACCATGTAGCCGAGCTGCGAGAGGGTGGAGTATGCGAGCACCTTCTTGATGTCGCGCTGCGTGACGGCGCACAGGGCCGCGTACAGCGCGGTCGCGGTCCCGACCCAGGCGATGACGCTCATCGCCGGCGGCACCATGAGGACGTTGATCCGGCAGAGCATGTAGATGCCCGCGGCCACCATGGTCGCCGCGTGGATCAGGGCGGAGACGGGGGTCGGGCCCTCCATCGCGTCGGGGAGCCAGACCTGCAGCGGCATCTGCGCCGACTTGCCGACGGCGCCGCAGAACAAGAGGAGCGGGATCAGCCTGCTGTAGGCGAGGCCCGGGGCCGCGCGACCCGCCTCCAGGGCGGACAGGCTCACGGTCCCGTTCGCCCAGTAGCAGAGGATGATCCCCAGCAGGAAGCCGAAGTCGCCCACCCTGTTGACGATGAAGGCCTTCTTCGCGGCGTCCGACGCGGATTTCCTCGCATTCCAGTGGTTGATGAGGAAGTAGGAGCTAAAGCCGACGAGCTCCCAGAAGATGAACATCATGAACAGGTTGTCGGCCAGGACGATGCCGATCATCGAGAACATGAAGATCGAGAGCCCTCCGAAGTAGCGCGACTTCGCGGAGTCGTCGCGCATGTAGCCGAGGGAGAACACGTGCACGCACAGACCGATGATCCCGACCACGCCCAGCATGAGCGCCGCAAGGTCGTTGTACTTGATCCCGAGCCCCACCGCGAACGATCCGAAGCGCAGCCACTCGAAGCCCCCCGAGAAGCGCGCGCCGCCAAACGCAAGCCAGAGGGCGCCGACCGCGACCAGCGCTGCGGCCGCGACCGACATCGCCGAGGCGAGGGCCGGCCGCCGCCCCAGGAAGAGCGTGATCAGCGCGGCCGAGCCGAGCGGCGCGAGGAGGACAAGGAGTGCGGTCTCTAGGGGCGTCATTTCCTCGTGGGTCAGCGCTTCAGGGAATCGAGCTTGTCCACCTGGACCGTCTGGCGCGCCCGGAAGAGCGCGACGATGATCGCGAGGCCCACCGCCACCTCGGCGGCCGCCACCGTCAGGATGAAGAACACGAACACGTCGCCGTCCTCGGTGCCGTTGAACCGCGAGAACGCGACCAGCGCCAGCGTCGCCGCCACGAGCATGAGCTCGAGGCACATGTAGATTACAAGGGTGTTGCGGCGCACAAGCACGCCGAGGAACCCCACCGCGAAGAGCGCGGCGCTGAGCATCACGTAGGCCTCGAGGTGGGGCGTCATCGGGGATCCTCCGGCCCGGCGACGCGCCTGCTCAGGACGATGACCCCGAGCATCGCGATCAGCAGGAGAAAGCCCATCACCTGCACCGGCAGGAGATAGGTCGTGAAGAGCTGGTACGCGTAGAGCTTGAGCGACGACCCGACCACGTGGCCCACCGGCGGCCCGCCGCCCAGCCTCCCGCGGACGGCGAGGAGGTCGAGGCCGATGGCGAGCAGCGCCGCGGCGACGACGCCCGCCACGACGCCCGCGCCGCGGGGCCTCCAGGCCTGGCCGCCCTGCATGTCGAGGAGCATGACGATGAAGAGAAAGAGCGCGACGACCGCGCCCGCGTAGACCAGAATCAGGATGAACGCCAAAAGGTAGGCGTGGAGCTGCACGAAGAGGCCCGCGATCCCCGCGAGGCAGAGCAGCAGGCACATCGCCCCGTTGACGGCGTTCTTGCTCAGGACGACGCCCAGGGCGCAGGCCAGCGTGAAGACCGAGAGCGTTGTGAAGGCGAGCTGCTCCATCGCGACGGCCCCCTAGTGCTGCCCCCCTGCGTGGCCCTCGGCGGCCTTCTTCACGTCCCACTTGAAGTGCCCGTCGGGAAGCGTGCCGCCGAGCTCATAGAGCCGGTCCTTGTGGTTCACCATCTCGGAGCGGCTGTAGCCGGACATCGAGTACTGCTTCTGCAGGAAGATCGCCTCCTCCGGGCAGACCTCCTCGCAGAGCCCGCAGTAAATGCACCTGAGCATGTCGATGTCAAAGGCCTGAGGCGCCTTCTCGACGTGATCGACCCCGGCGCCCGCGGCGACCGAACCCGGGACGATGCGTATGGCCTTCGGCGGGCACACAAACTCGCACAGCTGGCACGAGACGCACTTCTCGCGGCCGTTAGGGTCCATCACGAGCGTCGGGACTCCCCTGTAGCCGGGCGGGATCGCGGGGCGCTCCTCCGGATACTCCATGGTCTCTGCCGGGCGGATGAAGTGCCTGATCGTCGTCATCATCCCGCCGAGGATCTGAGGGAGGTAGGCGCGCTCCGCCAGGGTGAGGGGCTTTCGTTGGACTTGGATGACGGCCATGGCGCTCTGGTTTATCCCTGCAGGAAGTAAATCCCTACCGTGTAAGCAATAAGGTTGGCGATCGAAAGGGGAAGAAGCTTTTGCCAGCCTATCCTCATCACCTGGTCGTAGCGGAAGCGCGGCACCGTCCAGCGCACCCACATGAAGACGAAGATGGTCGCGAGGACTTTCGCGACAAAGATAGCGACCGAGACCAGCCCGACGGTGAGCGGACGGAGCAGGAACGCCCACCCCGTGGCGTGGTGAAGCCATCCCATGAGCGCGGGGAGCGGAAGCCACGGCAGGAGGTTCCAGCCGCCGAGGAACAGGAGCGCGAAGACGGCCGAGCCCACGATCATGTTGGCGTATTCCGCGACGAAGAAGAGGGACCACTTGAACGCGCCGTATTCCGTGTGGAACCCGCCCACCAGGTCGGCCTCCGACTCGGGCATGTCGAAGGGCTGGCGGTTCGTCTCGGCGAAGAGCGCGACGGCGAAGATGAGCGCCGAGACCGGCATCGTGAAGAGGAACCACGCGCCGCCCCAGCCCGAGGTCCCGCTCTGGAAGGCCACGACCCGGGCGAGGCTCAGCGAGCCGGACGAGCCGGGCTCGTTCACCCAGAGGAACACCGGGAGGACCGAGAGCGTCATCGAGAGCTCGTAGGAGATCAGCTGCGCCGAGGCGCGGACACCGCCCAGGAACGGGTACTTCGAGTTCGAGGCCCAGCCCGCGAGGATCAGGGAATAGATGCCGAGGGACGCCACCGCGAACACGGCGAGGATCCCGATGTCCACGTTGGCCAGCGCCAGCGGGACCACCCCGCCCTGCGCGTCCAGGTACGCGCCGAAGGGGACCACCGTGACGGTCGTGAACGCCGGGACCATGGCCACGACCGGGGCGAGCGTGTAGTAGAACTTGTGGACGTGGTCCGGGAGCGGCTCCTCCTTGAAGACGAACTTCCCGCCGTCCGCCATCAGCTGCCAGAGGCCCAGGCGCTGGAGGAACCGGACCCCGGGAATCCCGACAAGGAAGGGGGGCACCGTGCGGTTCGGGCCCGGCCGCCGCTGGATCCACGCCGAGACCTTCCGCTCCGCCATCGAGCACGCCGCCGCGACGGGGAAGATGAACAGGATGACCGCGAGGCCCTTGGCGAGGGCCTGGACAACGGCCGGGAGCCCGAAGAAGAAGTCAGACACGGGCCGCCTCCTTTCCCGCGGGGGCGGCCGGGGCGTGGTGCAGCGAGGGACCCTCGGCAAAGGGGAGGCCGGCCCACGGCGTCCCGTCGACAAGGAGGCCCGTGTCCGGGATGTTGCCGTAGCTCATCGTCCCCAGCGCGGGCACCTCGGCCGCGATCGCCGTCCAGAGGGAGCCGACGTCCGCGCCAACGACGGGGCCGCCCACCGCGCCGACGAGCCTTGCCAGGACGACGAGGTCGTCCGTGGCGCCCGCGACGCCCGGCACGGCCTTCGCGAACCTCTGGATCCGGAACTGCTGGTTGATGAGGGTCCCGTGCTTCTCGAACACCGTGAGGGTCGGGATCAAGACCCTGGCGGCCGCGCTGGTCGGGTTGGAATGGGTCCCGAGGTAGATGACCGACACCCTCGCGAGCTGCGCCGCGGTGAGGCCGGCCGCGGCCAGGTCCTCGCCCACCGACACGACCGCCGTCACGCTCCCCGAGTCGATCAGCGCCCCGAGCTCATCGAGCCTGCCCGAAGGCAGGGCGCCGACGAGGCCGGTGACCAGGGCGCCGCGAACGTTCGGGTTGCGGTCGGCCGAGACGAGGAGCCCGTCGCCCTCGCCCACCCTGGAGACGAGCCACGCCCGGGCCTTGAGCGCGACCGCGAGCTTCCTCGCCAGGAACTGCTCCTCGACCGAGCTCCGGCCGGACCCGACTATGGCGGCCCCGCCCTTCGCGAGGAGCTCCGCAGCCGCCCGGACCGCGAAATCGAGCGCGCTCTCGGCCCCGTTCACGCGGACGGACTCGAGCCGGCCCTCGCCGCGCGTCGCCTTGTAGAGGACGCGCCCGCTGTCGGCCATCCAGGTGTCGTTCACGCCGTCGTTCTGGCGCGGGGTGATGCGGTAGACGGCCCCCTCCCGGGACCACACCACCGTGTTGGCCCCCACGCTCGACTCGGTGTCGATGCTGTTCGTCTGCTTCAGGAACCAGACCCGCATCTTGAACCGGAAATCCGTGCTCGTCAGGGCCCCCACAGGGCAGATGTCCACGGTGTTGAGCGAATAGTTGTTCTCGAGCCTGCGGCCCGGATAGCAGGAGAGGGTGCTGTAGCTGCCGCGGTCCGTGAAGCCGAGGACGTCGTCCTTGGCGACCTCCTTGCAGAAGCGTATGCAGCGCGAGCACAGGATGCAGCGCTCGTCGTCCAGCATCACCCTGGGCCCGAGGAGGGTCCGCTTCGGCTTGACGTTCTTCTGCTCCACGAAGCGTGAATACCCCCTGCCGTAGCCGGCCGACTGCTCCTGCAGCTTGCATTCGCCGGCCTGGTCGCAGATCGGGCAGTCGAGCGGGTGGTTGATGAGGAGGAACTCCATCACGCCCTCGCGGCAGTCCTTGACGAGCGGGCTCGTGGTGCGGATGTGCAGCCCCGGCATCGCGCTTGTCGCGCAGGCGATCGCCGGGCGCGGCATCCAGTTGACCCTCTGCCTGCCGGTCGCCGGGTCGGTGACCGGGGCCTTTGTCGCCGGGTCCACCGCGGGCATTCCCATCTCGACCAGGCACATCCGGCAGTTGCCGACGACCGTGAGCTTCGAGTGGTAGCAGTAGTGCGGCACGTCGATGCCGACCCTCCTGGCGGCCTCGATCATGTTGGTGCCCTTGGGGACGGAGACCTCCTTGCCGTCGATGTTGACGGTTATCAGGTCGGTTGTGGCGGGCTGTATCATCGTGCCTTTGGATTTCGCGCCGTGGCGTCTCAGACGAGCTCGGCCGCCCCTTCGGCCCTTGTCTGCTTCTTCGCCTGGGCGTACGCCGTGAACTCGTCGCCGAACTTGGCGACGAAGCTCTGGGTCGGCCACGCGCAGGCCTCGCCGAAGGCGCAGATCGTGCGCCCGGCTATCTGGTCGGCCACGCTCTTCAGGAGCGCCCCGTCCTCGGCCCTCGCGTCCCCGTGGACCATGCGGGCCGTTATCTTCTTCATCCAGAGCGAGCCCTCCCGGCAGGGCGTGCACTGGCCGCAGCTCTCGTGGGCGTAGAACTCGTTGATGTTGCCGAGCGCCTCGACCATGCTGACGGAGTCGTCCATCACGATGACGCCCCCCGATCCCCCCATCGAGCCCACCATCCCGAGCGAGTCGAAGTCGAGCGGGATGTCCTCCACGCCCCAGTCGTACTCGACCATGTCGGCCCCCACCTTGCGCTTGCCCCTGAAGCGCTCGCCGAACCTGAGCACCTTGGCGGAGGACCCGCCGGGGATGACCGCCTTGAACGTGCGGCCCGGCAGGGGCCCGCCGCACACCTCGTGGAGGAGCTCGCCGATCGTCAGCCTTCCCACGTCGAACTCGTACGTGCCGGGGCGCCGGACATGGCCCGAGACGCAGTAGATCCGCGTGCCCGTGTTGTTCGGGGTCCCGATCTTCGAGAAGGCGTCGCCGCCCATGTCAGCGATGTGCTTCACGTGGCAGATCGTCTCGACGTTGTTCACGATCGTCGGGCACTGGTAGAGCCCGAGGACGGCGGGAAAGTACGGCGGCTTGATGCGGGGATAGGGCCGCTTGCCCTCGAGGGACTCGATCAGCCCGGTCTCCTCGCCGCAGATGTAGGCGCCCGCCCCTCGGTGGACGTACATCTCGCACCCGTAGCCGCTCCCGAGGATGTCGGGTCCCACGAAATTGGCGGCCCTGGCCTCCGCGATCGCCCTCTCGAGGATGCGCGCGCCCTCGGGGAACTCGCCGCGGATGTAGATGTAGGCCCGCTCCACCCTGTTCGCGAAGCAGGTGATCATGCTCCCCTCGATCAGCTGGTGGGGGTCCTGGTGGATGATGTAGCGGTCCTTGAACGTCCCCGGCTCGGACTCGTCCGCGTTCACGACGAGGTAGATCGGCTTGCCGCTCTTCCTGTCGAGGAGCGTCCACTTGACTCCGCACGGGAAGCCCGCCCCTCCCCTGCCCCTAAGGCCCGATCGCTTCACCTGGTCGACCAGCTCCTCGGGCTTCCTCGCCACGGCCTTGCGGAGCACCTCGTAGCCGCCGTTGCGCACGTAGCACGCGAGGTCGCTCGTGTAGCCAGGCTCGTCGACGTGCCTGAAGATCATCCGGTGCTGTTCGGGTGCGGCCATTGGGATTCGGGTCAGCGGCCGCGCGCGGCGGGGGGGGCCCCGGCCTTGATATCCTCGGAGAGGGAGCGGGCCTTCGCCGCGTCCACCCTCTCGTGGAGCTTGTCGCCGATCATGACGACCGGGGCCGTGCCGCAGCTCGCCAGGCATTCGACGAATTCCACCGTCACCTCGCCGTCCGGCGAGACCTGGCCCAGCCCCGTGCCGAAAGCCTTCTGGAACTCCGCGCAGGTGCGGTACCCCCCCATGATCGCGCAGGAGAGCGTGCGGCAGACCTTGATGTGCGTCCGCCCGATCGGCTTGCGCCGGAACATCGGGTAGAAGGTCACGAGCTCGTACACGTTGATCGGCTGCAGCCCGAGCTTGGAGGCGATCCACTCGATCGCCTCGTCCGAGACGTGGCCCTGGTCCTCCTGGACCAGGTGGAGCAGCGGGAGCACCGCGCTGCGCCTCACCGGGTAGTGCGCGATGGCCTCGTCCATCCTGCCGAGCGTTTCGGGCGTGAGGTTCATCATCGGTCGCATTCGCCCATCACGAAGTCGAAGGAGCCCAGGATCGCCACCACGTCGGACACCATGGCGCCCACGCACACCTTGGGCAGGATCGAGAGGTTGCAGAACGAGGGGGAGCGGATCTTCATCCTCCACGGGACCCCACCGCCCTTGGAGACGATGTAGAACCCGAGGGCGCCCTTGGGGTTCTCGGCCTCGAAATAGACCTCGCCCGCCGGCATCTGCGGCCCCTCCGTGACGATCATGAAGTTCTGGATCAGCTCCTCCATCGAGGTGAGGACCTTGTCCTTGGGCGGGGCGATGATCCGCTTGGCCTCCTCGGCGTACCACTTGCCCTCCGGGAACCTGGCGATCGCCTGGCGGATGATGCGGACGGACTGGCGCATCTCCTCGCCCCGGACGAGGTACCGGTCGTAGGAGTCGCCCGTCGAGCCGACCGGGATGTCAAAGTCGTACTGCTCATAGCCGCTGTACGGCCTGTCCTTGCGCAGGTCGAGCGCCACGCCGCTTCCGCGCAGGTTCGGTCCGGTGAGGCCGTACGCGATCGCGTCCTCCTTCGAGATCACCCCGACCCCCGACGTCCGGTCCGTGAAGATCCTGTTCCGGGTCAGCAGGCTCAGGGTCTCCTCGAGCTGCGGCAGGAACTGGTCGCAGAACGCGAGCACCCGGTCGGTCCAGCCTGGGGGGACGTCGCGCGCGACGCCGCCGATCCGGGTGTAGCTTGTCGTGAACCGCGCGCCCGTAAGCTCCTCGAAGAGCTTGTAGAGCTTCTCGCGCTCCGTGAACGAGTAGAGGAACACCGTCCAGGCCCCCACATCGATCCCGAACGCGCCGAGCCCCATCATGTGGGAGGAGATCCGAGCCATCTCGGCCGTGATGACCCGGATCGCCTGGCAGCGGGGCGGGACCTCGAGCTTCGCGAGTCGCTCGACCGCGATCGCGTAGGCCATGTTGTTTGCCAGGGGGGCAAGGTAGTCCAGCCTGTCCGTGTAGGGCACGAACTGGTTGTAGGTCATGTTCTCGGCGATCTTCTCGTCGCCGCGGTGCAGGTAGCCGATGACCGGGTCGGCCTTGGTCACGACCTCGCCGTCGAGCTCGAGCTGCAGGCGCAGGACCCCGTGGGTCGACGGGTGGGACGGGCCCATCGAGATGGACATCTTCTCCGTCTCGAACTCGCCCAGCGCGTTCTTCGCGGCTGTGTCGGGGATCACGTGTTCGACGGCCATGGGGGTCCGGGTTCAGGCTCCCGGCTTCGGGCGGCGCTCGGTCCAGCTCTCGTCCTTGGCGCGCGGCTCGGCCTCGGTCATGTTGATCTCCCCGGGCGACGCCACGAACGGGCCCCCGGCCATGGGCGCGGCGATGGCGCCCGTCCTCGTCTCGGCGACCACCTCGGCGTCCGGCAGCTCCGTCGGGACCCCCGACAGGGGGAAGTCCTTGCGCAGGGGAAAGTGAGGGTAGCCGTCCCACATCAGGATCCGGCGCAGGTCGGGGTGGCCCTTGAAGCGAATTCCGAACATGTCGAAGGCCTCGCGCTCGTGCCAGTCGGCCCCGGGCCAGAGCCCCGTGACGGTCGGGACCTCGGGGGCCGCCGCGTCGGGGCAGTCGGCCGCGATGCGGACGTAGTCGTGCGCCGAGGTGGACATCACGTGGTAGACCACCGTGAAGCGCGGCACCGCCCCCTCGGCCCAGTCGACGCCGGAGACGTCGACCAGCATGTCGAAACCGTGCTCCTCCTTGAGCGACCTCAGGACAGCCGGCAGGTCGGCCGCCGGCACGTTCAGCGCGGGATGGTCGAGGGTGGCGCGATCGGTCGCGCCCGACCACCTGGCCTTCAGCGCACGGATGGCGTCTGGGGCGGACATCAGGCCGAGAGGAGTTTGCCCGCAGACGGCTCCCGCTTCACCTTCTCCTGCAGCCTGATAAGCGCGTCCAGGAGCGCCTCCGGCCGAGGCGGGCACCCGCTCACGTAGACGTCCACGGGAAGGATCCTGTCCACCCCCTGCAGGACGGCGTAGCTCCGGTACATTCCGCCGGTGCTCGCGCAGGCCCCCATGGCGATCACCCACTTCGGATCGGCCATCTGGTCGTAGATCCGGCGGACCGCCGCCGACATCTTGTAGGTCACCGTGCCCGAGACGATCATCACGTCCGACTGCTTCGGCGAGAACCGCATCACCTCCGCGCCGAACCGGGCTATGTCGAACCGGCTGGCCGCGACCGCCATCAGCTCGATCGCGCAGCAGGCCAGGCCCATGGGCATCGGCCACATCGAGTTGCTCCGGATCCAGTTGATGACCGCGTCAGCCCGGGAGACGATGACCTCCCCCTCTATCTTGCTGTTGTAGGTCAGTTCGGTGTTGGCTGAAACCATGGTGGAATTTAGGCAAAAACCATCCCAACGTACCGGGCCCCCAAGGCCGCGCAAGAAGGTTTTCTCTGGCGCCGGCGATTAGCGCGCCCTGAGTGTCCAAACGCACGAATCGGCCGCCTCCGACGCGCCAAATCGCGCCCTTGCGGACACCTGGTTCTGGCCGGGGGACAGCCTGACGCCCGGCCAGCGGAAGACTCGGCCGCCCTGCGGGTCCGCCTTCGCGCCGAGGGACACGCCGTTGACCTCGAGCGTCACCTCCGGCGCGTTCGAGTAGACCTTGACCTCCGTCACCGGGTCCGTCCGGTCCACGAACCTGCAGCTGGCGATGTGCACCACGGGGTCGCCGCCCCAGCTGGCCTTGTAGAAGTAGAACGCGTCCTTCCTCACCTTGCGGTCATAGGTCACGAGGCCCTTGTCGTTTCGCCCCGGGTGGTCGCCCTCGTTGCGCCCGTCCGACGCGAAGTCGTGCAGGCACCAGATGAACTTCGCCCACACGTACGGCCGGTCCCTCAAGGCCGCCCAGTAGGCCTCGTGGTAGAGGTTTTGGTACTCCTCCGGATGGAAGGGGCCCCGGGGCTCCGGCCTGCCGGGGCTCTCCTGGTGCTGGGCGATGCTCGCCCCGGCGCCGAACTCGCTCATCGCGAAGCGCGCCCTCGGGTAGTCGGCGCGGGTCCTGTCCAGCCAGGCCGCGAAGTCGGGCAGCTGCCCGCTGTACCACCCGAAGTACCGGTTGAAGGCCACGACGTCCGTGTGCCAGTTCTTCGGGTCCGCATTGTCGTGGTTGGAGGCGTAGGTCGACAGCCGCGACGGGTCCTCCTCGCGCACGACCCCGGTGAGGGCCTCGATGACCGCCTCGGACGCGGGCCCCGTCGTCTCGTTGCCGACGCCCCAGAAGCAGATCGCCGGGTGGTTGAAGTTCTGGCGGATCAGCTCGCGCAGCTGCTGCCTGGCGCTTTCGAGGAACTGCGGGGTCTCCAGCCCCTGCCCCCACGAGGGTATCTCGGCCCAGGCCACGAGGCCGGCGCGGTCGCAGCGCGCGTACCACGAGTCGGACTGCTGGTAGTGCGACACGCGCACCGCCGTCGCGCCCGATTCCATCATGATGCCGAAGTCCTCGGCCTCCTCCTCCTCGGAGATAGCCCATCCCCTGTCCGGCCAGTCCTGGTGCCGGTTGAACCCGTGGAGGTCCAGGTGCCTCCCGTTGAGGATGAATCCCCGGTCGGAATCGACCGCGAAGGTCCGCACCCCGAACGTCTCCTCGACCGCGTCAGACAGGACGGCCTTCGCCCCGCCGGCCGCGACGGGCCTCAATTCGACGCGCACCGTGTAGAGGTATGGGTCCGCGCGGCCGCTCCAGAGGCGGGGCCGGGCGATCGTCAGGCGCTTCGCCACCTCGTTCGCGCCGTTCGGCTCGAGGCGCACCCTGAAGGCCGAGCCCGCGCCGGCCACGGCCGCCCTTGACGCGTCGAGGACCGTCACCTGCATGTCGACCTCGCGCGGCATCGGGGTGTGGTTCTCGACCTCGGCGCGGACCATGACGATCGCGGAGTCGGGACCGACGGCGCCCTGCTCCACGAACACGCCCGGGGATCCCATGTCCATCGCCGAGACCTGGACGGGGTCGGTCGCAAGCAGCGAGACGCCGCGGTAGAGCCCCCCGAAGATCGTGAAGTCGGAGGCCGTCGGCGGAATGCCGAGCTTCCCATTGTCCACGCGCACCGCGACAAGGTTGTCCGCCCCGGGGTGGAGCACGCCGGTCGCGTCGAACCGAAAGCGGGCGAACCCGCCCCAGTGGCTTCCCAGGCGGACGCCGTTCACGTAGACATCGGCCATGAGGCTCGCGCCGTCGAATTGGAGATAGAGCCTCCTGCCGGCGAACGATCCGTCGAGCGGCAAGTGCCGCCGGTACCATCCGGCGCCCCGGCGGTAGTCGTCGCCCCCGTCCTGCCCGTCCAGCGCGTTCCAGGTGTGCGGAAGGTCGACCGGCTGCCACGAATGGTCGTCGAACCCGGGCGCCTGCGCGCCCGCGCATTCCGAGGCAAGGAACCTCCAGCCCCTGTCGAGGCTGACGGACTGGCGGCCGTCGGCCGCCCGGGCCGGGCCGGCCAGGCCCGCGGCAATCAACGCGGCCGCGACAAGGATGCAGGGTGCGCGCATGGGGTTTCCTAGGGCTCCAGGTGGAGCTCCCTCCAGTCAATGATGGAATTGCCGTTGTCACGCCAGCCGCGAACGGCGGGGCTTATGAGGAGGCCCTGGTTGGTGTAGTAGATCGGCGCGTAGTACACCTCGCGGGCGTTGACGGCCTCAAGCGTCGCGAACGCGGCGCGGCGCGCCGTCTCGTCCGCCGTCTGCTCGGATGCGGCGAAGGCCGCGTCGATCGAGGCGTCGCTCGCCCCGGAATCGTTGTCAGGGTCCCCGGTGGTCACCCCGGCAAGCAGGTCGCGCGGGTCGGGAATGTAGGAATAGCCCTCGAGGAGCACCTGGAACTGCCTCTCGCGCTCGGTGGCGAGGTAGGCCTTGAACTCGAGCGGGCGCACGGCCGCGCGGACCCCGAGGTTCTCGGCCCACATCTGCTGGAGCACCTCGGCCACCGCGAGGGTCGTGCCCGTGTTGCCGTTGAGCGTGAGCTCGACCGGCGGAAGGCCCCTGCCGCCGGGGTAGCCCGCCTCGGCCAGGAGCCTCGCGGCCCCGCCGGGATTGAATCCGAACCCGTCGGCGGGCGTGAAGCCCCCGGTGCCGGGCCGCACAAACGAGAACGCCGGGCTCCCGAGCTTGCCGAGCGCCGCGTGGACGAGCTTCTCGCGGTCGACCGCGAGCGAGAAGGCCCTTCGCACCCGGCTGTCCGCGAAGGGGGCCCGCGACACGTTGAATGTCAGGAAATTGGTCCGCAGTGTCCGCAGAAGGTGAAGCTCCCCGGGGTGCCCGGCATCATAGGCCGGGAGCTTGGATTTGGGCACACGCCAGGTGATGTGCAGCTGACCCGTCCGAAACGAACGCTCCTCGGCGCCCTCGTCGTCGGTGGGATAGAAGCGGACCTCGCGCAGCCGCACGCGGCCGGCGTCCCAGAAGAACGGGTTTGCCCGGACGCGTATGTAGACGTTGGACCGCCATTCAGCGAGGGAGAACGGGCCGTTGCTCACGAGGACTCCCGGCCGGGTCCAGGGGCCGCCGCGCTGGCGGCGGCCCCCGTTGGCGTCGAGCGAGGGCATGTAGACCGGATAGAAGGGGTCCCTCGCCATGAACCTCAGCAGATACGCCGCGGGATGGTCGAGGACGATGACCAGGGTGTGCGCGTCCGGGGCCCTGACCCCAACCGCCCCGGGATCCGTGGTGCGCCCCATGAGGAAGTCCCGGGCCCCCGTGATGGGGAATGCGTAGCCC
Source organism: uncultured Opitutaceae bacterium (assembly GCA_964451965.1). Classification (GTDB taxonomy): domain Bacteria; phylum Verrucomicrobiota; class Verrucomicrobiia; order Opitutales; family Opitutaceae; genus Palsa-1447. Next base: position 46,175 of record CAYVKH010000010.1, on the reverse strand, counting down.
GCGTTCTCGCACCCCACCTGTGGATCGAGGAGGCGAAGGAGGGAGTCGCGGAAATTCCCGGCGGTAAGGGTCGCTCCGTTCGACCATCGCCCATTCTCCCTCAGGTGGAAGACGTATCTGAGCCCGTCCTGCGAGACCTCCCAGCGCTCGGCCGCGCCCGGCAGCAGGGTCTGGCCGTCATCGCCAAGCTCCACGAGTCCCTGGAAGAGCGCCTGAAGGATCGTGCCGGTCGAGATCGCGGTGTTGATCTGGGGGTCTAGGTCGGCCGGCTCGTCCTTGTTGCCCATGTGCAGGACCTGGTCGCGGTTGCCCTCGTCGACCGCAGTCTCGTGCTTCGCGCAGCCGGCAATGGTAAGAACGCCGACAATTGCGTACAAAGGGCGCCACACCATGGGGAAGGAGCCTCGCCGCAGCCTGGAGAGGGATGCAAATCCCAATTTCCGGAAGGGCGCCGGGCCGTTCGGGAGATTGCGTTTGACCCCACCCCCGCCCATGGACTTTGCTCATCCCTTCGCCGAGCGGACAGGCTCATCGTCCGGCACCCGGAGAGGTGGCAGAGTGGTCGAATGTGCGTGATTGGAAATCACGTGTACTCGAAAGGGTACCGAGGGTTCGAATCCCTCCCTCTCCGCCACTTTCCTCCTCTGAGGAGGTAGAAACCGAGGCTAGGTTGCCAGTTGACGTGGGCAACCTAAGCATGAACCACGAAAATAAGTTCTCCGTCAGCCGGTTCAGGAACCGGAATGGCGTGTTCTCGTACCGCGTCGAAGGGCAGCTCAACGGCGTCCGCATCCGCCGCAACTTCAAGACCCAGGAGGACGCCGCCACCGAGAAGGCAGCCCTTGAACTCAAGGGGCTGCAATTGGTCTCGAACCTCCGGGCGATCACCACCGTCCTGGCCGAGGATCAGGTCCGCGAAGCAGAGGCGGCCTTTCGCCGATTGGCGGGCAATACCCGCGCACTCGCCTTCTACCTCGACTTCGCCCTCGAGAACTACCGCGAGCCAGTGTTCCAGAAGCCATTATCCGAGGCGACCGAGGCCTACTTAGCGGCAAAGTCCCTGGAGCACGACCGGCAGGTCATTTCCGCGCCCCAGCTCACAACCATCCGCAGGCACCTCGAGGTCCTCAAGGCACACTTTCCGGGGGCCACCGTCGCCGAGCTCTCGGCGTCTCGCCTTACGGAATACCTCCAGCACGGTAATCCAGCCCTCAAGACGTACAACAACCGTCGGGGCGTCGTCTCCACTTTCCTGAAATTCGCCTTCCAACAGGACTGGATCGCCGTGAACCCGATTGAGAAGGTCGCTTACCACCGCATTGCCCATAGACGCGGTTCAGCCCCGACTCTGAGCGCCAAGCAGGCCCAGGAGCTAATGACCTACGTGGAGAACTACCGCGACGGTGCCTTGGTGCCGTTCTTCGCGCTCTGCCTTTTTGCCGGCATTCGACCGTGCCTGCGGACCGGCGAGATCCTAAGGCTTCGCCCCGAACACATAAGGCTCGATACCGGGGTGATCCACATCGAGCCCGAGGTCTCGAAGGTTCGGATGAAGCGAAACGTGACCGTCCAGCCCAACCTTGCAGCCTGGATGAGGGCCTATCCCCTCGAACGCTTCCCGGTCATTGTCCCGGCCCTCCAGAAGCACCGGGCAAAGGTCGCCAAGTTGTTCGGGCTCTCGCACGACGTCATGCGGCATACCTTCATCAGCTTCTTCATCGCCAAGTATCGTTCGATGGGGGAAGCGGCCCTCCAGGCGGGCAACTCCGAGACGATCATCCGGAAGCATTATCTCGACCTAAAGACGCCGAAGGAAGCCGAGGAGTTCTTCGCCATTATGCCCAAGCGGGTGAACGGCCTGCCGGCTGGAAACGCGGCCCCGGCCTCAGGTGCCAATGCCCCAATGCTTGAATTCCAGGGGAAACGAACCCGCGCTGCATGACTTAACTGCTGGTGGCCGCATTGCGCTTACGCAGCGAAAGGGAACGACCCAAATGAGCGTCGGGCCGGCCCGACGCTTCCCCAATGAATTCCACGAAGGGACTTTGCCGACCTTATTGGCTACCGGGTCGAGTTCGCGTGGGCTCGCCGCGTCAGTTGACACACATCCATAGGCATGGAAACACAACACGAAGCAACCACGGGCAGCCAGCTCACGGACATCGTCGGCCTCCGCTCTTGCGGTATATTCCCGGCAGGCAAGGAGCCGTCGATTCGCACTCTGCGGGAATGGACCAAGCTGCGGCGCATACCGCACCACCGCGTCGGGCACTTCGTATATTTCGATCCGAGCGAGGTCGGCGCGCATATACGGACAAAGCTGCGGATTCCGGTCCGCTCCTAAGTAGCTCCCATTCAGGCAGTCATTCGGGAAGTGTCTAGCCGGCTATACACTTCCTGTTTCATCTGCCCTTTCCAAGCTTCGCGGACGGTGTTGTCTTCGAAACAAAAGGCAAGGGCCAAGGTGCAAAAAATCGTCGGAATCCGATCAAGGTCCACCAAGCTGCTGCTCGGTTTCTCGCGTAGTTTTCTTGCAGAAGTCGAACCACGGATTAGGGATTGGGAATGCCCGTTGTTCTAGCCTCCCGCGCAGCCAAGAAGCATTTGGGTCGTGGCTTACCCCGCGCCGATATTCAGCGCCGGTTGGAGGATATTGAACTGGCGACGGTCAGTGCAGTGAGGGCGCTTCAGATGGATGTTGATGGCGACCCGGGCGTACCTTCCGCTGCGGTCTTGCGTAAGGCTCGGCTAGCGATTCGGTGACGGTCTCCTTCAACCGGTCCGCCGGGCAGGAATTGATTGCCGCCGCCAGGAAGCTTGCGGAAGTCGCGAATTTGGGCGGGGCGTTCTTGGACGAATACGAGGCTTGGGAGGCCCAAATCAAGCGGCATCCGCTCTCCTGTCCAGAAATCACTTCCGGCATCCGGCGCGGTTATCTGCCGCGCTTCAAATACCACGTCACGTACACGATTCGCGGCCAATCAATCCGCATTCTGTACGTGCGATACGCTCGCCAAGCGCCGCTGATTTCCTTTAGGCGCACCTGATTGCACTCGCGGGCGAGCCACCCTGCTTCGGCGTGGCTCGCTCCGGCAAACTGGCTGCGACTCTAATTCGTGGGCGGCGAATGTCGAAGGGCCGCGGATCACCAGTCTTCCTACATTCTTCCCACAATCTTCAGTCAAATTTCAACTAGCTTGGTTTTTCAGCGAAGCGGCGCCGTGGAAGACGATCCCGTTCATCACGCAATACCCATTCTGGCGGCTTCCAATAGGCCTACAAAGGGCTCAAGGGTCGAATCCAAGCTGGTATACTACTTCGGCACGTTAACAGTTCCTGGTCACTTGCGGTGAGGTGCGATGGAAACCCATCCGTTCTCGGGTTCGCTGTTCCTAGCTGTACCCAAGCGCTTCTGGGTTCTCGTGCCTCCGTTCCTGATTTGCGTATCTGCGGGCAAGCCACTCTCCATGGCAAAGGTGCTCTTCACTGGGTTGGTGGGTGTCCTGTCTTTTTGCAGACGCAATATGTCGAAGCCAAGCTTCGGCATATTGCCTCCACCATTTCATTTAATCTGGATGCCGACGCACCGAAATTTGCGTAACCGTGCGTCAGGGAGCAACTAAGCCTGAAATATCGAAAGATGCCTGACTTTCATTTTGCCACTCCAGCTACGAAGGCAGGTCACAACCACAAAAAACGTCCTGGCTGTCCGACGGACGGGTCCACCTTAACATGCCGAATACCAGAATGAGCGTTGGTCGAGGCACCGCTCCTCGGCTCGTTCCAAACGTGAATAGAGGAATACGGCCTCTTAATTGTCTTAGTATGGTTACGTTAAGTGGAAAAGGGCGCTCCGGTTGCTCTCCGCGCATAGAAGTTCCGACAATCAAATGCTCATGGCTTCAAACCTATGGCGAAGCATCGCCATCGTCGGCGCCATTCTTTGCGGCTTAGCGACGATTGCTTGGACGTCGCTCGGCAAATGGGAACTGCCTTCGATCGGACCGCGCCAACCGGACTACTACAACCTCCTTGTAAATGGATTTCAGCAGCGACACCTAGCGCTAGCAATCGAAGTTCCAGAAGCAATTAAGCAGGCGCACGATCCCTGGAATCCGCTGAAGCGTCCGCCAGTACACACGCCGGCCGACGTCAGCTATTTCAACGGCCACTACTACCTATATTTTGGGGTTGCTCCGGCAGTCGTACTCTATTGGCCGTTTCGCGCAGCCACCGGGCATGACCTACCTCCTATCTACGGCACGCTAGTTTTTTCACTCGGCGCATTTCTCATTGCCACGTGGCTTTGGCTTCGAATCGCCCGCGATCATTTTCCCAGGGCGAGTATATTGACGCTATCCGCAGGCATTCTCGCAATTGACCTAGCAGGCGGACAGCTGGTCCTTGCACGCCGAACTTCGGTTTGGGAGCCTCCAATCCTTGCAGGCTATTTTTTCATGGTCTGCATGCTTGCCTCCGGATACCGGGCTATGCGATCGCAACGCCCTTGGGGCTGGCTCGCCATATCTGGGCTCTCGCTCGGTCTTGCTGTTGGGTCGCGCCCCACCCTGGCGGTGGCGGGGACCGGCCTTGCCGTCATTGCCGTCGCAGTGAGCGCACGGGGTATTGGCGACAGAAGATGGATTGGAACTTTACGTCGCTTTGCACTAGCTGCATTGGCAGCTGGGCTGCCTTTGACCGCCGTTACTGCCGGACTTCTGGCTTACAATTTCGCCCGATTCGGAAATCCATTCGAGTTCGGCATAAAATACCAGCTCTCGGCTGCGGATCTTACCAAAGCGCGACTGTTTAGCCTGGCATATGCCCCTTACAACATCTCGAACTATTTTCTCACATCTCCGCAGTGGGGCCGTTACTTCCCTTTCCTTCACCCCGGTGTGGCACGAATCAAGGCGCCTCAAGGGTATTTTGGGTCCGAGTTCATCTATGGTGCATTAATAATATGCCCGATTCTGTGGTGGATTCTGTGCCTGCCAACCGCGTTTTTGCCCAGGCACCGCCATACTGAATTGGCCACCTTTGCCTTTGCGCTCGTGGCAACGGCTAGCACAACGACGGCAATACTCCTCTGCTTTAACACCGCGACGCCGCGTTACGAGGTCGACTTCATGCCGTGGCTGGTTTGGCTAGGTATTCTGGGATGGGCCAGCCTTGAGGAAAGGGCCTCATCATCGTTGCCGCGAGGTCCCGCTGCGATTACCTCTTTTCGTGCCGCATTCTTTGCGAGCGCCGCGATTTCCGTGGTCTCAGCATTTTGCGCGAGCTGTGATGTCTACGGCCTTCTCGCCTCCGGTAATCCCGATGCCTATCGTCAGATCTCCCGGGTCTTCGACACCCCCACTGCGCTCGTAGAACGTCTCTTCAAGTTCCAAGGAGGGCCTATCGAATTGGACATCGTATTCCCAAGTCGTCCTCCCGATGCCTACGAACCCCTCATGGTCACAGGAGTCGAATACCAGAAGGATTACGCCTTCGTACACTTCAAGTCCGCCACTCTCCTAAATTTCGGCATCACGCCTTCAGGAGGGAGCGAAATGACAGGCCCCGATGTCACGGTTGAACCCGGGCATCGTTATCGGATGCGGATCGAGTGCGGCTCGCTTTACCCTCCTGATGGTCACCCCCTTTTCGACGGCTGGAATGAGATGGATGTCCGCTCGTTGAAGAAATGGGCGACGATCGAGCTCGATGGCCGCCCAGTTTACGACAGACGGATATCCTGCCACGAAGCATCACCCGGGACCATTGAATTAGGGACGGACCAAAGCGCTGGGCCCTACGGTGCTATGTTTTCTGGATTCATTTCGAACATAAGGCGGGGCGAGTGGACGCCGCACCAAATGGACCTCTTGTTATCTGGCGATTTTGAGCTGAAGCTGACGCTTCCGGACGATGACGCTTCGACCACTCAGCCACTCATAATCGCCGGCCGGACTGGGAATGCCGATCTACTGGGTTTAAGAACAGTCGACCACCTCCATTACCGGTTGGTCTACGAGTGCTGGGGCGCTGGCCTATGGCAGAGTGAAACACTCACCACGCCTGAAACCTGCACCGCTTCGCTTCGAATCCGTTTCGGCCCCCTTCTTAATATAGACGAGAAGTCCCCCCTTGCGATCCTTCGCCGATCGATAGTCGTCTGGCAGGATGACTCGCCGGTTTGGTGGCACAGAACCATGCGTCAGTTAGTCCCGCGCCCAACATTCGGGTTCTCGGGCAATACCATTGGATCCTCTGTGATGGCTCCTGAGTTTGAAGGTCGTCGCAATTCTGCCTTTCGCACACCCCCACCCGCTTGTTGGCATAAGGGTCCCTTCTTTACCATCGAAATGGAGCTCGCTGGACGTGGAGGCGGCAGCGAGCCAGTCATCGTCACCGGTAACAGAGGCCACTCGGATACCTTCGCCATCAATTGGCTGCCTAATGGTCAGGCAGAACTGATATACGACCATTCTGGGGGCGCTGTGGCAATCAGCCCAAAATTCAATTGGCCAGATGGAGGCATACATTGCCTTAACGTGACGCTGCCGTCCTTCCCGCTACTGGATGCGCCTAAAGGCCCAGAAGGCGGCACGGGAAGCATTCGTGTCCTACTGGATGGCAAGGAACTGTGGCAGCAAATGGCTCAGTTCTTTTTAGCACCATCCTACAGCCTTACGATTGGTCGCAATAGTGCTTCCTCCGCGTTTACAAGAAACGAAATGGAATGCGTCGTCGTCGACTTGAAACAAATATAATCCCATGCCTAGCCTCAACTGCCGCATGCTGGGCCTGCGTTGGTAGCGGGGTAATGGCCAATGCCGCGAGAATCAGAGGACAATCAGGCCTTCGAATGTTCGGCGGGGTCGGTGTTAGGGTACGAAGCAATCCACGATGCACCGAATTCGGCGCAACGGCGCATCGCCGATGCTAGATCGTGCATTCGATCGGGATCGTACGTAATTGGGACGCGCGCCAAGACCCGGACGCATTCAGGCTTTTGGTTGTCACTAGGTTGCCAGGGAATTTGTTTTTGCCTTCACTTCGTTGCCTCTCCCTGTTTCCTGTCTCCGGTCTCAAGAAACTAACACTCAACGAAGTCCGCGAACTCTCGCGACTTAGCCTCGAGGCGGCAGAAGGGTTCGAATCCCTCCCTCTCCGCCATTTTCGCGTTTTCCCAACTTGGGACAGCGTTGTCCAACGGCACCGTTCCCCTCTGAACGGAACGACGTCCGCCCGTCCTAGCTCAAGTTCACTTTGGACAGGTTTCCTCACGTTTGGACCCTTCTTGTCAGGTTTTGGGGAAGCTATTGGGGAAGGTAGTTTCTCCATCTCATTGAAAAGCGGAAGCAGCGTCGCATCCATGTAGGTCTTCGACGAAAGACGCATGTCGCTGTGACGCATTAGGGCCATGACGGCACGAGGATTCACACCCCACCTGTTGCACATCGTATCAAATGTGTGACGTAATACATGGAAATCGACCCTCCGGTCCAACTCATCCAGATACCGGATTCCACATGCATCGAGATCTCGCCTAAACGTCTTGGGCTTAGGCAATCAATCCGAGAGGGAACACCTTCCCGCCTGAGTCTCCCTGTTGCTCCCGAAGATTTCTCAATGCCTCGGCGAGTGCCGGCATTAGCGGCAGCGGCTCTGTCTTGCTGTTTTTTGTAGTGGCTGAACGAACGACTACAAAGGGCCTGGTTACGTCCAAATGAAGGTCCAGCCATCGCAAAACCTTTATCTCGCATCGACGCAGACCTGAATAGCACGCCAAGAAATAGATCAGCCCCCGCCCACCTGGCACCTGAACCAGCTTGGCGACCTCAGCATCCGTAAGAGCTCGGCGCTTGACGCGCTCATGCCCGCGAGTCTCCGCCTTCGATACCGTCTTCAGACAATTATGGACAATGCGTCCATTCTTTCCGAGCCACGTCAAAAAGCCGGACATGTGCGCAAAGTACTCGTTACGGGTCTTGGGTCCTACCTGCGTCCACGTCCCGTAGGATGCGGACCTTCTCCTCCGTACTATAGCGTTTCCCTTTAATGGTCTGGTTCCTTTCTATTGGACCAGACCGACCCTTCAAGTGGCTCGAATCCGCGGGATCACGTCAACCCGTTTTTGTAACCGGTTCTAGCACAGTCAGACGTACATTGTCCTGAATTCTAGACGAGTGCTCAGCTTGCAGGGAGTGGCTTGGAGCAGCACCGAGCGGCACCGATGTTGACAGGAATCGTGCAAGAGTGGCTCCTCTCGAGTTTGATCGAGCCTTAGCTGCGGTTCGCTGCTCCCCTTTTGGCAGCTTGGGGCGCTCGACTGCCTTTCCCGCCCCCCGGCGGATTTGCTTCAAGGATCCTCATATGCCTCCACCAAGCCAATTCCAGTCGTGTTCCCCACGCCGGCAACCTGGATCGTGTAGTTTCCGGGCGGCAAAGTCGCGACCATTGCGCAGTCGGCGGAACCCGACGACAGGCCAAACGCACCGACTGCCGCAAAGTCGACAGAGGTTGCCTGCCTAATGGTCGCATGGACGGTTGAAGGACCGTCGACGGGTGAATTCCCCCAGCCGGTGTTGGTCGCGATGACCTTGCCGGCGCTGTCGAAGAGAACGAGCTGGGGACTAGCGAGGCTGCCGGAAACTCCAAAGGCGGCCAGCGTCGGACCATCGCCTCGCAAAAGCATGGTTTCCGAAGCGGCGCCGGAGACCACGAATCCTCCAATCAAAGTCTGGCCACCAATGCCGACGTATCCGCGCGTTGAAACGTTTATCAATCGGGCCAATGCAGAAGAGCCAGAAATCGTCAGAGTCGCTGGTGCGGACATAATGGCACCAACGCTGTCGCTGACCAGCACTGTGTATTTGGCAGCATCGCCGGCCTGGACACCGGTCAGGGTGAGAAAATCACTGGTCGCCCCGCTAATTGCCGCGCCATTCTTTTCCCATTGAAAGGAAAAAGGGGCGCTCCCACCAGCCGTCACGGTAAAGGTCACACTGGTGCCCCCGGCAACCGTTTGGCTTACCGGCTGCGTCGCGATTGTCGCCGTCGACAATAGAATCCCCTCGCGGATCGCGTTGTTGTCCTCGTCGGCCACATAGAGGTTGCCCGCATGGTCTAAGGCAATGCCAGAAGGATTGTAGAACCGGATCGTATTGCCGGCGTCGTTGACACCGTTGACAAAGCCCTGGGAATTCTGCCCGTCGCCCGCTACGGTAGTGACCACTCCCGCGGGTGTGACCATCCGAATCGCGTCGTTTTGCGTATCGCCTACATAGAGGTTGCCAGACCCGCCGATTGCTATGCCAAACATAAAATCAAAGCGGGCCGCGCTCCCTGTTCCATCAGAGAATCCCGGCGGGATTCCGCCGGCCAAGGTCGTGACGACGCCCGCGGACGTGACCTTCCTTATCGCGCTATTCCCAGAGTCCGCAACATATACATTTCCTGAGGCGTCCACCGCCAAACTGAAGGGTTTGTTGAATTTGGCAGCGCTCCCTGTGCCGTCCGCAAAGCCCTGGGAGCCTGCGCCGTTGCCTGCCAATGTCGTAACCGCGCCTGCAGGCGTGATTTTTCGGATCGCACAGTTAAAATTGTCTGCGACAAAAACATTTCCCGCGGAATCGACAGTCACGCCAGTGGGAAACTCGAATCGAGCCGTGCCAGCGACGCCGTCGACAAAGCCCGGTGCGCTGGGCCCACCTCCCGCAATCGTCGAGACTAAGCCTGCGGGAGTGATTTTCCTGACAACATTATTGCTTGTATCCGCGACATAAATGTTTCCCGCCGCGTCCACCGCAATACCCCCTGGGCCATTAAACCTGGCGTTTAGACCGGTGCTGTCGATATAACCCGGGGCGCTTGGACCGCCTCCCGCGAGGGTCTTGACGATTCCCGCCGGAGTGATCATCCGGATCGAATTGTTCTTCGTGTCGGCAACATAGATGTTTCCCGATGCGTCCACCGCAACGCTCAGCGGCTGATAAAATGCAGCGTTGGTGCCGATACCGTCGACGAACCCTGAATTCGAGGGTCCTATGCCTGCCACTGTAACAAAGTCATAGGTCTGCGCCTGGAGAGGAGAACAAAATTCCGCCAGGGTACTAAGGAGTAACGCGAAGGCTGCCGAATGAGGGAAGGTTCGCATTAGCGTACAAGAAGCTGGCTGCGAGAAGGGAATAGGCACATGGTGAAATTACGAGGCAAATTCCGGCTCTTCGTTAAAGATTGGGGACATGGGCGTTGGAAGCGCCACCATGTCCCCTGTAACTATAAGCCTAACTCTTCCCGGATACCGCATCCTCCTGTGGGAGAGCAAGATCCTGATGCGGATTTGACGTGATCCCGCCGATTCGAGCCACTTGAAGAGTCGGTCTGATGCAATAGTGAAGTGCTATCGGTTTTTTGAGCCAGGGCTGTGTTAGTCCGAGCTGGTGGGTAACCATTAAATACCCATCCAAAATGCCTAGCAAAAAACGCAGCGAGGAACAGATTGTATACGCGCTCCGATAAGTCGCCGAGGGCGCCAAGATAGGGGACGTTTGCCGCCAGCGGCATAAGTTAACTGGGTTCGCCGCAAGCTGATTCCAGCTGATCTCACGAACCGTCTCCTCTCCACGGTCTGACGAGTCCTAGGATCACCAACCTCGTGTCTCTATCGAGCTTCGACCAACTACGGACAAGATGCCTCAACTCCGGACTCGATATCCCAAATCTTCGGGAAGCTATTGAGGAAGGAAGCGTTTCCCAGACTACGTTCGGATCATAGCCATCAGCATCTTCCGTAAGCCCTACCGAGGGTTCGAATCCCTCCCTCTCCGCCAGATTGTTCTCAGAGCACGCTCCGGTGTACGCGGCCATCAGGTTTGATCAAATGTGACAAAGGTTTGATCAAAACCTGACTTTTCGGGCTGCCCGATCGATCCTCGCTTGGCCCATTTTAAGGGTCAAAAGCTCCCCAAATAGGTCCTCCCAGGCCCGCTCCTCGACCAGCATCATCAACCGGCCTGAATAGAGCCCCTCCGATCGGCCATAAGCCCCCCCCCCCGACCGACCAATGCATAGGGTTTGGAGGCCCTTTGCAGGCCCCTAGAAACGCCTCTGCAGGGCGCCTGAACATGGCTCTCAGACCTCGATGGCATCCGATAGGTCGATGGCCGTAAACCCAGCTCCCGCGAGCAAGGGTTCGGCCCTGGTGGCGATGTAGAGCTGGCCGACCACCGTCACGCCGTCGGCGTCCAGGATGGAGTTCGCCAGGTATTGGTCGAACTTGCCCCCCTCGAGCCTCAGTTTGGCGATCATGCAGAGGGGCGAATCGGGCGCCGATTCGGCAAAGGCGTGGGACGTGAAGAGGAACAGTTGGGCAGATGCGTAGTGCGCCATCGGATCCCACAAATAGGGGCCCATGCGAATGTAATTTCCGGTGGATCCGTTCGATAGGGTGATGGATTTTTGGAGGGCCATGGTGTTAGGCGTTTTCGAAGAATTCTCCGGTCATCCGGATCGCGGTGTTGCTGGTGTTCGTACCGTCAAACCGGCTGACCTTGACGACAGCGTTTGTGGATGAGTTTCCTGCGTCGTCCCAGTCGTAACGGGCGTGATAGTGCCTGTCGCTCGCGACATTCAGGGGGCCCGTGGTCCCGTCAGGCTTCGTGTTGAATCCCTTGCCCGAAAGACTGATGTTGAACGACTCCTCGGCAGAGCCGCCGGCGAGCGTCACGACGGTGTTAATCGGAGCGCGGGCAATGACCTGGACCATGCTGCCGGCACCATTCCCGACCTGAAGCCCGCTGACGCTCACGGCGTTCGTGTTCTGCACCGATATCGAGCCGGCCGCCAGGCTGATATAGGCGTTCATGTTCAGACCGGTATCGAGCCAGGCCGCCCTGTTCCCGCTGCGGTCGAATGCGCGAATCCAGATCTCCTGAGTCGTGAGAATCTGGCTGTAATAAGGAAACTGGGTCGCGGCAGCTGAGAGCGTGCCAAAAACCGTGGACGGAGCCAGGCCTGGCGTAGCCGAAACGCCCCACTCATAGCCGGCTATGTCGGGAGCTGTGCTCGAGGTGAAAGTAATTGTGGCCCCATAGGCTTGAACCCCGGAATAGAATGCTGCGGGAAGCGGATATGATGAGCTGGGAGCGTGCGCGGCAAATCCAGATGGATTGGCCGGAGCGGCCGTCTTTTGAGCGGTGGTGAACGGCGAGCCGGTCGCAGCCACGATTACCGATGGCACGCCGAAGCTGGTGAACGCCTGGAGCGCGATGTCGTAGCTCACATTCGGCGAGAGAAGGTCGATCCGAACGACGACGGCCCCGGTATTCGAAACCTGCGCGCCTATCTGCCATTGATTGGTGGCGCCGTGGACGCGATAGAGGACGTTTTGCCAAGCGGCTGCGAGGAGTGACGATGTCGCGCCCGGCATGGCCGGCACGTTGATGTCCAGATATGCGAAGGATGTGCCGGCGCCGTCGACCGTAGCTCCGGTCGCGTTCAAGGATGCCGCCCCGGCATTCTGGGGAAGCGTGCTATTGGCCGCGACACCCGAGGGAGTGACCGTCACGGAGGCGCATTGCGCGCTCTCTTTCTCGTTCTCGTTGATCGATGCGATTGCGTACCAGTATTGCGTCCCAACGACCACGCCGGCGTCTTCGAAATGGGTGCTCCTCGCCTTGCCGATCGAGGCGAACCCGGTGCTCCCCGAGGTCGTGCTGCGGAGGATGTCATATTCGTCGAAATCTTCCTCGGTGTTAGGATTCCAGGTCAGGGCGACAAGAGGCCCCCCAGGGCAGACGGCAGCCAAACCCGTCGGCACCGCCGGCACGGGGTCCGGGATCGTAAGAGCGATGCCCGGCGCCGCCGGCGTCGGGGTGCCCTGGGCATTGATTGTGAAGAGCTGGACCTGAAAATACTTTGTGGCGACTGAGCCCGAGTAGACGCCGCCGCTATATAGGTTCGCGAAATCGGCGTAGGTGCAGGACTGGAGCTCCTGCCGTATAATGAGCCAGGACTTCGCCGAGCTGCTGTGCGCGGCCGGGAGCGTATTCTGGCGGCCGCGCAGGACCCCGAGCTGGTAGGTGTTTGTGCCGACGACCGTGATCGACCCCACGGACATGAGTTCGTCGCCGATCAGTAGGAGCAGCTCATCGTTCAGCTGCGCCGTCGCCGACTGGGCCTGCATGCGGATCATGTCGAGGCTCGTCGAGACGATCGTGACCGTCGCATCGCCGCTCCCGATCGCGCCGGAGGCCGCTCCCTTGGCCGGGAAGAACGTCTGGGTGTTGATCTGCTCCCAGGGCGAAGACCCATTGGGGCTATAGAAGAGGTTCGCCCCAATATCAGTGAGGACCTGCCGGTCGACGAGGGCAGTGACCAATGTGTCGGCGCCGAAGCCCGATGGAAGCACCCAGATCCGGGCGTTCGCGCTGGTGACGTTCTCGGCTGCCGGCTGCGTGGGGAGAACCCGGCTGTCGGGCGGCGCGACGTAGGGAAGCGGAAATGCCCCGCGCTCGTAGATCACAGTGAGCGAGACCGAGCCGGCAGACCCATTCTCCTCGTCGCGCTCGATGACGCGCACCACGATGTCGATCTCCTGCGGGTCGTAGACCCAGTTGAACAGATCTCCGGGCATGAGCGGCGAGCCATCCGGGTTCACCGCGCGGGACCGGAAGATTTTCAGAGTGGTCCCGTTGTCGTCCTGCGTGAAGGAGTTGGCCGTCTCGCTGGCAATGAGCGCCGCCTGCTGACCGAAATGGCAGAGCGGCCGGTCGATCTGCTGGGGGGATAACGCGACCTGGGTCTCGCGGTTTGCAGGCGCCCTGCAGGTGGCCGCCTGCTGGGTGTATTCCTGGTTCACGTCCAGGAAGGTGACTACGGCGTCGGAGAGGCCGCCGTTCCAATCGGTAAATCCACCTCCGCTCGGCTTCTCCGATAGATCCTGCTCTGAGATCTGTGTGAGGCCGCTCGCGCTAATTTGCTGGTGCGGGAACCACCCGCATCGCAGCTGCCCATTCCTACAGTAGAGGTAGCCGTCCACGTAGGCCAGCCATTCGCTGAGCACGCTGGCCGCGTCCTTGAACTCGGACACTACGGGATGCAGGAACGTGAGGATGCCCGTGCGGGCGCCGATCCCGGTGGCCTCGAGTGCCGTTGCCTGCGCCGCCCAGAAGGTCGGGTCGAGGAGCGACGAGTCTACGTCCAGGCCGCCCATGTCGTCGGTCAACAAGCCATAGATCCCGATGAACGGGTTTATCCCATAGGGATGTTCGAAGGCGGCCGCATAGGTGCCTACCGCGATGCCCTTGCGTCCGAGCTCGATCTGGATGTCCGGGATATAGGTGTTCCCCTGGCCGAGATCGATGTTGTGGAACACCGCCCAGCAAATACCTCGGTACGCGGGATGCTGCTGGCCGGTGCCGCTGATCAGGTAGGCGTCAGCGGTCTGCGTCTCCGTCCCGAAATAGAGGCGCATGTACCAGGGCTGCCCGAGCGCCATCGAGCCGTTGAACGTGTACTCGATATAGTCCCCGTCGCCGGACGTCCGGATGTGGTCCAGGTTGACGATTTCCACGCCGTTCAGCATGACGCGCCCGACGAAGTCCACCGGGCCCTGGCAGAAGGCCCCGGCGATGCTGCAGTATTCGAAAGGAGACCCGACCTTTCCCGGCGGCGGCGCGGTCAGCCAATTGAAGCTGTCCGAGATCCAGTTCGCGCCCTGGAAGGGGATCCGGCCATAGGCGAACGTGATCGGCTTGGCGGCCTGGAAGGTCGGGATCTGGTTCTGGGTCGCCGCGATCGTGCTCTGGGCGAGCGTCGGCCGCTTCATCAGGAAGCTCATGGCAGCGCCTCCATGAGCCTGTAGCGGCTCCTCTCGATCTCGACGCCCCGCATGTCGATCGCCATCCTGCAAACGCCCGCCGGCCGCCACACGTGGTATACAGAATTGCCGATCCTGATCGCGATGTGATGAATCGATTGGCCGACCTTCGGGAACACCATGTCGCCATCGAGATGGGCCTCATCCTCGTCGACGCGCCGAACCCGCCGGCGCACGTCCGGCCTCTCGAACCAATCGCGAAGGAGGCTATGGGTATTATGCGCACCGTGGTCGACGTTGTACGGGGGGATGGCGACCGACTCCCTGATGGCGCCGATCTCGAGATAGCACGCGGGCACAAAGCCCGCGCAGTCGACGCCTCCTCCGGGGCCCTTGATGCAGGATCTCTGCCGGAAAGGCGTGTAGAGCCAGCTCTCGCACACGGCCTGAAGGCGCGCCACCCGGAGGGGATCGATGAAATAGTCTGGCGTCATTTCTTCGGCTGGATCGGCGTGCCAGGTGTGACCGTCTGCAGGGTCTGCGGGATGAACGGCGTCCCACGAAAATTCACCGCGTTGTTGAACTTCGTGATGCAGTCGGCCTGGTATTGGCCGCCGCATCCAGGCACGAGCTGCACCGCCTGGCCTCCAGAGGCGAGCATGTCGGGGAAGAGCGGCCGGCTGAGCTTGATAACGAGGCTCCCGCTGCTGGTCGAACTCGCCAGGACGAGCCCGATGACGGCAAGGCGGCCAGACCCGGTCCGAAGCGTGCCCTTCGCGAACCAGTTGTCGGGAAAGGGCGGGCCGCCCCATCCGGTCGGGGTGTGGACCGTGAGCGTAAAGCCATCGGCCGAGAGATCCGCCCTGGCCGAGGTCCCCGCGGTGTCATGGGTGCTCTCCGCGAGGCCGCAGCGGTCGTCGAAGACATGGGCGTTGCAGTTCGTGCCGTAGGAATAGACGGGGACGCGGCGCTTGAGCATCTCGCCCATGAGCGTGGCCGTGACCGTCTGATTGCTTCCGTTCGGCTCGACCTTGGTGATGAAACCGACGAAGACGGGATTACTCAGGCTGCCCGGCAGGCTGGTTGGATCCACCGTCCAGATCGAGAGCGTGACCGGCTTGTAAAGACGCCCCTTGGTCCAGTCGTCGATGATCGAGCCGGCCAGGTAGGGGATGACGACCTGAGATTGCTCGTCCTGCGGCCGGAGCGAGACCGTCAGTTGCTTCACGTCGAGCTGAGCCGGATTGAAGACGACCCCGCCGACAGTCAATGGCGAGTCGTAGTTGGTAAACGAATCGGGGTTCGACGGGTCGGCCCGGTAAGTCACCTGCATGAGGTAGATCTGGGGAGGCAGCGCCTGGCTGCGCCCGATGACCTGGATCTCCTGGATGAAGCCGATGTGCGACCGGGCGAGATTCGGGTTGGCATAGGCCAGCTCGAGGGTGTCGCTTGCGAACCTCGCCGTGTAGCTGTTCGGCGTCGCAGAGGTGGCCGTGCCGGGCTGGAACCAAGCCGGCAGGCCCGACCAGCTCTGCCAGCTGCCGCCCTTGGCGACAAACCAGCTTAAGGCCGTCCCGATCTCGGTGCGGTCCATGAACGTGAAATCCGCCTCCTGCGACCAGCGCGGCGCCGCGTTCACGGCGTCAAGCGCGGGCTCACGCGCCGTGCTTGAGGTCGCCTTCACGAGCTCGAGATCGTAGTCGCTCAGATCCGTGAGCTTGCCCGCACGGTCGGGATTCTGGATCCAGCCACTGCCAACGGAGATGATCCCGACGCGGCACGAATAGGGGCTCGCCTCGACGAGCTCGATGTCGATGTTCCCCAGGGCACCGGCGATCGCATCCGCCGGCGGCCGCTTTGCCCAATAGCCGACGATCAAGGGCGCCACCATGGGATAGGTCAGCGTCGTCGGATCCGATGGCATGCTGGCCTTCGCGATGATCGCAAAGGCATCGGAGGATGGGTCGAAGTTGATGATCTGCTGGGGATCGTAGATCCGGGTCGACCAGGACGCCTTCGGAAGTGCGTCGACCCAGAGAGGCATCCCGACGCGGTTTGTGCCGAGGGTCGCGAGCCCCTTGCGCCAGTCGTCGGCCTCACCCTGGTATGCCTGAAGCGAGCACTTCTGGGTGAGAAGCAGCGCGGCCCGCATCGGCCTGCGCTCCTCGATCGTCGTGCGACCGACCTCCACGCTCGTGTCCAGCCGGTGCGAGACCGTCACCCCCTTCGCGTCCCAGTCCGGACGCACCAGGAGGACCTGGAAGCTCATGCTGCCAATGCTCGCGGCCGCGAATTTCATGGGGCTAGAGCCCGAAGATCTCCCCGCGCCGGCGCCGGCCGACGTCGACGATGTGGTTCGTGAACGACGGATCCTTCATCAACCGGTCGCGCATGACCGAGTGGTCCGCGTAGACGATCGTGCGCTCGGGACGCTCCGATCCGCCGCCCACGCCGCTGCCAGCCATGGATCCCGAAGACGACAACCCGGCTGCGTGGAGCGCCATGAGATTCTCCGGGCCGAGCCTCCGGACGGCCGGCGCCGAGAATACAACCTCATCACCGTGGAATATCCCGCGCGCTTTCGTCGGATCCCCAGGGAAATATCCGCCGCTCGATGCCGCGGCGAGGCCTTGCGTCATGCCCATTGCCATGAGGATCTCGCCCGGTGCAGCGACTGCTGCGCCGCCATAGCTCGCGATCGTTGCCAACGTCGCTGGTCCAGCCCAGATCGCCGATTCGCCTTCTGCAATGCCCTGGAGGGCGAGCAGCTGGGAAGCGGCGAGCGATTTACCGAATATCGCCATCATCAGCTGACCCGCCATCCATTCGACGGCGGTCTTCACGATTGCCCCCACGACCGAGCTCAAGAGCGTATTGGCCACGCTTGCGAGAGCTTGGCGCCAGCTCTCCGTGCGCATGATCAGGCCGGTGATGTTCTGGCTGACCGAATTCGTCAGGCCGCTCATGATCTGCGTAAGCGAGTTGCCGATCGATTTCCAGGTCACCTGCCAGTTGTTCTGCAGGCGCGTGAGTGCGGCCGCCCACTGCTGCGTGAAGGAATTTGGATCAGGCCCGAGTTGGTTGAGTTTGTTCTGGGTGCCGGAGAGATCCTTCCGGGCGGCCGTGAGGGCGTTGTCCTTCTCGGCTGCGGTCACCTTGTCCCCGGCCAGCTGGGCGGCGTTGTACTGGGCCTGCAGGACCTGGACGTATTTCTCGCGCATCGCAATCTCCTGCTCGAGGACCTGCTTCCGAATTTCCCATTTCTGGACATCGGTAAGCGCCTCACTGCCGGTAGCGGCCGTCGCCGAATTCTGCAGACGTCCGATGTTCTGCTCCATCTGGTCTTTCAGCGCCTGGTCGGCCTTCTGAGCATCACGGCGCTGCTCCTCGACCTGGAAGAGTTGATGCTCCGCGTCGACCCGCTTCTGGGCTGCCGAAAGGTCCGTCGCCCCGAGATTGACCAGCTCCTTCTTGAATTGGAGGAGATCGATCTGCTCCTTGATCCGTTCGGCGCCTTGGGCGTCGCCGGCCGCCTTGGCGGCCTCGAGCTGGGCCTGGAGCTGGAACACCTGCAGCTGCTCGGCCTGGTCCGTGAGTTTCTTCGCCTCGGCAGTCTGCTGTTTCTGGGTCTCGAGGATCTGCTTTTGGGTCGCGTCGATATCCTTGTCGATGTCCGCGATCGCCAGCTCGGCGGCCTTGTTGCGCACCGCGGCCTCCTTGTCGTCGAGGCCCGTCGTCGGGGAGTTCATGATGTCGACCTGGGCTGCGCGCCTCTTCTGAAGCTCGGGCAGCCGGGCGGCCGGCGCCATTTGTGCCAGGTGGAGGGCGTCGACCTTCTTCTCCATCTCGTCCATAGTCGGAATCATGGCATCGAGGGCGGCCTTCGTGTCCTTCATCTTGTTCGCGGCGAAGATCGAGTCGGTCGCGATCGGCCGGTTCAGGGTCTCCTGCAGCTGAGCGACCGTGTTCTTGGCAGCCTCGAGCTGGGCCTCCTCTTCTCCCGATAGGCTTAGAACCGTCCGCGAACCCGACGAGGCTGCCGATTGGTTGATCGAGTTGTACTCCCTCTGCTTCGCCTCGATGGCGTCCACGATCTTCTGGGCCTCCGCGATATCCTTCTGCATCTGGGTCCGCGCTGAGGCGATATCGGCGGCATCGCGCGCCGTGCCGAGCTTGGCCCTGTCGGCATGAACCCCACGCGCGCCGGCATCGAGGGTGCGATCCGCCTGATTCTGGGCGTCCAGGAGGCCCTGCGTGACTGCCGCAATGATCGCTCCGCCGATGGCCGTGATGATGATGGCCGGGAGAATCAGGGCAAAGAGTTCGCTCAAGCCGCTCGTCAGCGGGACGAGAACGCTCCCGGCAAAGGCGTTGCCGTATTTCGCGGAGGTGGCCCACTCCCAGGCTGCGGTGTCGAGTCTGCGTGCTACGCTCGATGCCAGGATCCCGGAGAAGGCCAGGATGCCTCCCGTGCCGAGGGCGGCCCCGATCGGGGCAAGGCTCAGGGAGCCGATAAGTCCCCCAATCGTTCGCAGGACCGGCAGGAGCTGCTCCGCCAGGACGACGAACATCTCCTGGAACCGGGTCTTGAGGAGCGAGAGCTTGTTGGTGATGTCCTCGAACGCCCTGGAGTCGTCCTGCAGCCGCGCTGCAAGGCTGCCGGCATCCTCGCCGGCCTGCTTGAGGAGACCCTCACGCTCGAGGAGCTGCAGCATCTGGCCTCCGGAGCGGCCGAAGATCTGCATCGCGACGGCCGACCGCTCGGCCGGGTTCTGGATCTTCGAGAAGCCGGCGGCCAGCTCGGTCAGCTGATCGTTGAACGAGAGCTCTGAGAGCTGCTTCACGCTGATCCCAAGGTCCGAGAACGCCTTCGTGGTCGGCTGGCCCATCTCGCTCATGCCCGACATCGCCCGCTGCAGCCGGTTGGCCATCAGGCCCACCTCGTCGCCGGAGAGTCCCACCATCTGGAAGGCCCGCGATAGGACGACCAGGTCCTGTACCGACTGCCCGGTCCTGGCCGAGAGCTCCTCGAAGTGCGCGCCGAGCCCGAAGGCCTCGCCGACGCCCCCGATGACACTGTTGAGCGTGACGGCCGCGCCCGCCAGGCGCGCCAGGTTGCCCACGGCCTGGCCTGTCTTGGCGTTCAGGTCGTCGAATGTCCCGGTGGCGGCGTCGGCGCCGAGCACGGAGAGGAGGATTTGGAAGGTGCTTTCCAAGGGTCAGGGTTGTTGGATTCGGGCCTTCAGGAGTGAGAGGTATTCTTCGCTTCCCTTGCCGCCCTGGCCGCGGTTGACGCCGAGGAGATGGTGGAGGCGGTCTTCGGCCCGGATCCGGTCAGCCTCATCGAGGATGGCATTCAGGCGGTCCGGGGTGCAGTCGAGGGCGCGCTCCCAGTCGCCCCCGCAGACGCCGAGCGCACAAGCTCGTCCAACGAGGACTTCGTAATCGCGCCACTTTCCATGGCCTGCTTGAGCGCCGCCAGGACCTTCATATTGAGAGGAGCCAGCTTCATGGCGACGAGCGTGTCCTTCTCCGCCAACGCCGTCGCCCTTAGGAAATTTAGCTTCATGCACTCCGCGGCGAGGGCGCCGTAGCTCTCGAGGGTCAGGGTGTCGACCCATTCGAGATCCCGCTCGGCGCAGAGGGCCACCAGCTGCGGGGTCTGGTCGGTCGTGACGAATTCCACGAATTTATAGAGCTGACGGATCGTCAGCTGCTTCAGGAAGACGATGTCAGTGCCGCCGTTTTCCAGGACGGCGTCGAATTTCTTGGCATTAACAAGGGAGCTCATGGCAGGTGTAAGCGTTTGGTTGAGGGTTGCGGAGAAAGGGTCACTGGGGCCAGTCGGCCACGAAGAGGAGTTTGCCGATGTAGTCGGGCCTTCGGACGCGCGACGCGCTCTCGCTCGCGACGTTGTTGATCCCGGCCATGATGAAGCCGCCGGAATCGATAGCCGCCACGACGTGCAGCACATAGGTCCCGTCTCGGATCCCCTGGGAGGCGTCGTGTGAGACGTATTCGATGCAGTCGTCGGTCCGGATCTCCTCATAGGGGACATTCGGATCGACGACCACCCAGGTCCTCCCGTGGATGAAGGGCTCCATGCTGGGCGTGCCCGAGGTGGAGACGATGTGCGCCTGGGGAGCGTGCGCCTGGATCCAGGCGAGGGCGCCTGCCTTCGCGGCCGCTTCGTCCTGGAACACGGCCTTCGGCGGAAGGCGCGAGGAGAGCTTGTTCTGCGAATGGACGGCGAGGGCCAGGATGAACCAGATGGCCGCGATGCCGGCTAAAGCGATAAGAACGCCCTTGTTATTCGAATTCATGAGGGGATCGGAGGTCAGACGTTTCTCCCAAGCGCGGTTTCAAACGCCTGGACCAGGTTATAGAGAGCGGTGACCTGAGCGCCCGATAGACCCGATGTTAGGATCGTTGTAGAGAGTGTGCGCTCGGTTAGCTGAACGGGGGAGCCTCCCTGATTTAAGCCGTGTTTCAAAAGGTTGCCGCTAAAAAATCCTCCAGACATCGAGGCAGCGGACCCTATAGCCGACCCGTTTCTATAAAGTTGAGCGCTCGCCGAGCCATTGGTAACGACTCCGTAGAAGCCCTTGTTGTTGCCCGGTGAACCGCCAGCGTGCTGGTTATTGCCCCCGATGGCGCCCCGATCATTTCCACCATTGAAGTTTGTCAGGGATGTTTCGTTGTTTAGTGAACTAGACGTATCGCTGCCAAATATCGTGTAATTGACACCGCTGCCTCCAGGCGCGGTCTCAGTTGTTCGGACATAAACAAATACGCCGAAGCTGGTGGCGCTCCACCCCAACGCGGATGGGTTAATCAGCGAATTAAGATATTTAGTGTTGGCGTCTCCCGTCATTCCACCTGTTGAGCCGCGCTCAGCATAATTGCCGGATGTAAAACCGGCATTCGTATAGGACGCGCTGACGCCACCCGGAACCTTTAGTCGGGTCAGCGCCTGCGTGAGCCCGTTGCCACAGCACAGGTCCAGCATGTAGATGTTGGTCCAAAGTCCGGCGGCCTTGAGGCCCACGACAATGTCGTCGGCCGCTGCAACCGTCAGAAGCGAGATGTTTGAAGTGCCAATCGCGGTCCACCAGTTGACGACGTCAGGATCGAATGTCTCGAACGCCGAGGCCGCTCCGGCCGCAACTGCGGTCATCATGCGTGCGCGAATTGCCGAAGCGCTTACTCCGCCGATCCCGCTTGAAAGAGCAAACATATCGCGGATCCGATCGGGCAGCGCGATCGACACCGCAGCGCTCTCGCATTGCCCCAACATTATGCGCTGGCGGACAGGGCCGCTGGACGCTATCGCCACACCCGCCGCCGCCGCAGTGTTGAATCGTATGCGGAGCATCGATGCCGATGCCGATGCCTGCGATGCAGCGCTGCCAAGCAGCGCTACGAGTCGCGGGAAAAGGCGGGTCAAGGCGGCCGCGAGGCGACTGACCCGACTGATGGTGGCACTGAGCCTCACGATTCAGTGGCGGTGAACGAGGTCGCGGGAATAACGGGCTGATCGTTTGCCGAGTACGTCTTCTGGTAAGCGGACGCTAGATCGCACCAATAAAGCAGATTGCCACCCGAGGCTGCGTCGTAGAAGCCGATCGAGACGACGGCAGCAGACGGGCCTGCGCCCGTGATGACGGGGAAGGTGATCGCATTGGCGTTCTGTTTCGTCTGCGCCGACGCAGCTGGGAAATTAGTGGCGTTGTTGGCTATCTGGACACGAGCGTAACCTGCGATCGAAAGCTCGGTGCCGGTGTTCGCGGCTGTGGGCGACACTGTAAGCAGTGCGGCATAGACGTTGGCGATCGCTGCAATTGCGGTCTGCCCGAAGATTAGATCGAGGACCTTGTTCGAAAGATAATTGGATTTTCCTGAGGCCATTGTGATTTATTGGTTGATTGGGAGTGTGAATGAAAAGACCTATGATCCGGTTGACTGAGTGATCGCGGCCTCGATCAGGATCTCGCCGCTTGCGAGGGTCTGAACGTCGGGGGCATCGACTCCCGCGAGCCGGACATCGAACACGTATCTGCCGAGCTTGGCATTGGCCGTAGCGGCGGCGGGGATGTGAGCGACAGCAATATTGTTGTCGTCGGTAGCCGTGATCCCGCCGCCGCTCCTGGTAAGCTGAACCAGGGCAGCTGCGTCGGGATCAGTGGCGTTCCGTTTGATGGTGAGGAATAGCTCCGCATCGCCGATCGGCGTAGAAACGCCGTCGAGGCTGACGGCCACCTGGAGGTAGACGTCGTCGCCCTGGGCGATGCGAAAGCTTTGTTTCACGGCGAGGAGGCTCCTCAGGTCGTCGCGGCCTTCGGCGTCCAGGTGACCGGGCCTGCGGATCCCTTGTTCGAGACGAATGTCAGCGACATCTTCGCATAGTCGCCGCCGCCGAACTTCGAGGTGCCGCTCTTCACATGCATCGTGCAGGAGAAGGCGTCCGAGAGCCAGCGCACCGTGTTCACGGCGTCCGCCGGGTCGCAGATGAAGAGCTGGACGCTCCCGGCGACGATCGCCGTCTTCGCGACCGCGGCGATGATCTCGTCGATCTCCTCCAGGTCGACCAGCGTGAAGCTTTCGTCGGCGCTCTTTGCGGCCGTGCGATCGGCGCGCAGGACGCCGTTGGCATCGGGGACCTTGCGGTCGACCGTCTCGAGCTTGTATTCGTCGTCGAGGAGTTTTCCGACGAAGTTGACTGCCGATTCACCCGTCGGGGTGAATACGGCGAACGTCTTGACGCCGAAGGTGATCTTCGTGCTGTCAAACGGTGTGGTGGGTTTGGCGGGAGCCGTCATGGTGATGTGTGTCTGTTTTGTTGGCTATCGGAGGAAACTTCTAGATGACGTTGGCGCGGACCGTTCCGCTCGGGATCATGATCGACTGCGCCCAGGCGATGCGCCCCGGCATCTCGAGGGCGTCCTTGTTCGCGATCTCGAGCTGCGCGCCGTCGGCGGGGATGACGCCGCCATAGGCGCTCATCTCCTTGCCGCTGATCCCGTCGATCACGGCGTCGGACATTTCGAGGACGCCGAGATTGTGGGGACCGCCGGTGAGCGCCTGGATCCCGGCCTTGGCGACGGCGCGGTCGGCGATCAGGAGGTCGACCTCGAGGTAGCGCTTGGCCAGGATCGAGCCGACGCCGGTCTCCTTGTGGGTGTACCGCTGACCCAGCGGCACGACGAGGCAGACGCGCTGCTTCGTGATGACGAGATCCCGGAGCGCGGCCGCGAGCCCCTTGTTGGGATAAATCTCGACCGAGTCGAAGAGCGGGACCTCGGATCCGGTGTCGCCGACCTGGATCGCCAGGAGCGCCTTCTTCAGGCATTCGAGGATCGCTACCGTCGGGACCAGGTTGCTCACGAGGCACCTCCATCGGAATCCGCATGGGATAGCCGCTCGATGCGCCGCTGCATGGCGGCGAGCGCGGTCGCCTTGATGACGTCGTCCGGCGGGAGCACCGTCGGGTCGGCCTCCTGGTCGACGTGCCGCACGAGCCAGAACATGACCTCGCCGCCCCGGACCGCGCCGGGGATGATCTTCGTCTGGATCGAGCCGTCGGCCTTCTTCCGGTTGCGGATGGAGATCGGCGTCGAGGGCCGGCGCACCAGCGCCCAGCGCAGGCGGCCGCTGTCGTCCATGGCCTTCGCCATCTCGAGATCCGGGAATTCACTCGCGCGGTGCCCGTAGGTGTCGGGGTTGGCGGGGATCGTGAGGAATTGTCCGTTCTTCGGGTCGATGGGCCCGCCGAAGAGCCTCTGACGGAAGCCGGTCTGGGTGATCGTGATCGCGGCGCCCTGGGGAACGGCGCTCACGGAGACGCTCTGCGCGGCCTGGGCGTAGTAGCCCTGGCCATACTTGTGCCGCTCCGCGTTCAGCTTCACCAGGTGGTCCTTCACGAGGATGCCGGCGGCGCGACCGCCGACGAGCACCAGGCCGCCGCGCGATGCCTCGGTGCTCATGCGCGTCAGGAGCGGGGTGACGTTCTCGAGGACAATGGTTGCGCCACTCATCAGTTGGATCCCTCCCCGCTAAAGATGAAGACGCCGTCCTTGTTGAAGCTCCCGAGGCCGCTGGCCTCCATCAGCCCGCGCAGGTTCTCGCTGCGGACCTGCGGGCTTGCCTTCAGGTCCTGATTGAAACCCCGGCTCTGCGGGAGGATCCTCGTGTTCTTGGAGACGACGCCCAGGGCCTCGGCCTCGTCGCGTGCGACGTCGCGGGTGCCCATCCCGGAGTTGAACGCAAAGGGCGCATAGGGATTGCCGAGGCCATCCGGGAAGGTTGAGGGATCGCCGAGCTCGCTCCAGATGGCGGCGTTCTTGTGGGCGATCATCCGGCCGTCATAGAACTGCCCGCCGACCTGCTCCCAGCGGTCAGCCCAGTCGCGCTCGGCCGCCTCCCCGCCCTTGGGGACCTGGAACCGGACGAGCTCGTCGGCCGGGTATTCGTCCAGGACGTCCTCCTGCTGGCCCTGGGCCCACCAGCCGTAGCCCCGCGCGGTGTCGACGTTCGTCTCCAGCTGCAGGTTGATGCGCGGGTCGCTGGAGAGGTCCTGCAGGCCGCCTGCATGGTTAGGATCGGGCACATAGCCCATGTCGGAGAGCAGGAGCTTGATCTCGGCCCGCGCGGTCCCCTGGTCGATCTGGCCGGTCAGGATTCCGTTCGCCATGTCGTCGATCTTCTGGAGGAGCTCGCCCGAGGTGACGGTCGCCGAGAACATCGCGCGCTCCTTGACGGCCGCATCGAGCGCGGCCAGGTCTGCGGTGTCGCCGGAGGTCGGCAGGATCGAGCGCACTACGCGCGCCTCGAGGGCCTCCTTGAAGGGGATGGGGGCCGTGAACATCATGCGGACCTCCCCTTCCTCGCGGCTGCGAGCTCGTCCCGTTCGGACGTGATGATCACCTCGCGGTATTTGCGGCCTTTCCTGCCCGTGGTGTTCCCGATGCCATTCGCGCGTGCGATCGAACGGACCTGGTGGCCGGCCAGGAGATCCCGGACCTGGTCGCAGTCCTGGAACGTCATGACCCAGGGGGCGCGCAGGCGCCGGATGCGGCCGCAGAACCGCTCGAGCTCGTGCTCGGACCATCCGGCGTAGGCGGCGCCGCCGGCGTCGAGGTACGGCGGGTCAAAGAAGAAGAATCCCTCCTCGTGGTCGTAGGTGTCCAGGATCTGCTCCCATGAGCGGCGCTCGATCGTCGTCTGGTCCAGGCGCCGGCTGAGCGACCGGATCGCCAGGAGACGCTGGCTCCTTGAGCCGAGCGGCTGGGTCCGCGTGATCGCGAAATCCCTGCCCATTCCTCCGAATGAGAGCTTGTTCCTGATGAACCAGCGGGCGGCCCGCTGGATCTCGGTGAGACCCTCCTGGCGCGCGTAGTCCTCGAACTCCTGCCTCGAGTTGAGGACCAGGTCCAGTTCGCCGAGGATCGACTCCAGGTGCAGCTTCGCGTTCCGATAGAATGCAATCAGGTCCCCGTTGATGTCGTTGATGATCTCGAGCGCGCTAGGCTCCTTGGCGAGGAAGAGCGCCAGGCCGCCGCCGAACACCTCGCAGTACTGCGTGTGCTCGGGGATGAGAGGCAGGAGGGCCTTCAGCATGCGGCGCTTGCCGCCCGGCCAGCTGATCACGGGCCTGGGGGCGGGCAGCTGCGGCTGGTTGTCCTGGTCGTACATCAGATCCCGTCCTCCTCTCGGCGTATATGGCGGAGTGACTTTGCCTTTCCGATGCTGGGTGTAAGAACCGACGCCTGCACCGGAGCGATCCCGGTGACGATGGGATTGTCCGGAGGCTCGATCGGCCACTGTCCGACGCGGATCTGGTCCAGGCGCTTCTCGAAGAGTTTGTCGTCATCCTTCTCGTCGGCCGAGAGGGAGCGGCCGACGCGACGGGAGATCTCGCGGACGATGCGGCCAAGTGCGAAGCGTAGGAGCCCCCTCGGGATCGCGGCCGTGTCGGCGTCGAGCTGGTACTTCCCCGAGAAACCGATGCAGGCGCGCAGCTCGTCCGTCACCTGGGCGCAGGTCTCCGGCCATGGATCCGCCATCCCGCGCGAGGTGGCCTCTTCGCGCAGCGCTTCCACGATGCCGGTCATGTTCGCGGCATTGAGGAGATCCAGGGTGATTTCCGTCCAGTTTGGCATTGGAGAGCTCTAGGAAGCTCCGGCGCCAAGGGCGCCGGAGCTGTAAGAGACCTCGCTTGGCGATCAGGCGCTGGCGGAGCGCAGACGCACTCCGGCCGGAGCGTTCGTGACCCTGATGTCTTCCGACCAGTCCATCTTCA
This sequence comes from uncultured Opitutaceae bacterium, assembly GCA_964451965.1. Lineage (GTDB taxonomy): Bacteria > Verrucomicrobiota > Verrucomicrobiia > Opitutales > Opitutaceae > Palsa-1447. Next base: position 19,065 of record CAYVKH010000010.1, on the reverse strand, counting down.
GGACCTCCCCGCGGCCGTCCTCGGGGATGTAGGAACCGGGGACCATCCACTGGCCGTCCAGGCGGAAGGTCTTCATGAACGACGGGTCGAGCGTCGTCGGGTTGTCCTGGGACGCGAACACGAGCACGTCCTTGTCCATGACGAAGGAGATGTTCTCCGCCACGCCCTCCGCCGCCGTGTCCTGGACCAAGGTCGCCATCTGGCAATCGGGATTGCCGAAGAGGAGCTGGGTGAGGTTGTCGAGCGTCGGGCTCGCAAGGCCAATCGCCCCCTTGCCCTGGCCCACGATCATGCGCTTCAGGAAGAGCGCGTTGTCCTTGATGTCGAGCCAGGCGCCGGCGCCCACGAGCACCTTGACCGACGCGCCGTTCTTCGAGGCCAGCATCACCTGGCGGATCACAGCGTCGATCGTCTTGACCGGGTCGACTGTGTCGTCCGCGAAGTTATGGGCCGTCCCGGCCCCGAGCGCCGCCAGCGCCTGGTTCACCACGTTGATCTCGTGGTCGAGCGTCGCGACGTCGGCGATGAGCGTCGCCGCGTACTTCGCGATGCTCATGACCTGCGCGGTCTCCAACTTCTCCAGGTTGTCGATCGGGAAGTCGAGGGCGTGCGGCGAGCAGTCGTAGCTCTTGTCGTCGGCATTGAAGCCGATGCGGGTCGCCCGGCCTCCGACGGCGCGGCGCGTGTCGGGAACCTTGAAGCGGTTTTTGGCCGTGTACTCCTTGTACCGGCCGATGAGGGTCGGGACAGGGACCGTTGGCGCGAGGAAGCTCGCGATGGCGCGGGTCGCCGACTGTGCGGCGCCCTGCGCGTAGTTGATCAGCAAGGAATTTGCTGTGACGTTTCCGAGAACTGACATGGTGGGATCCTATTGGTTGTGGTTTGGTTTCAGAGCAGGGCGGCGGCCTAGTGGACCTGCCCGTTGGTGATGAGCGCGGCGCGCAGCGCTGCGACGTCGGTCTGGAGCTGGTTGTAGCTCGCCTTGAGCGCGTTCGCCAAAGCCTCCGAGGTCGTGAGGTCGGTTGCGGCTGTCGTTGCGTTCTGCGAGGACGTGAGGGCCACGGCCGTCGAGACGATGACCGAGGTCATGTCGGGCCGCAGGAGCACCAGCTGGCCGTCGACGAAGTCCTCCTCGGCGACGCCGATCTTCACGTACTTGCCGGCGGCCGAGGGGACCGCCACGACCATGCCGGCCTGGGCGCCCGCGTTGGCCGTCGGGTCCGCCATGACGACGACCGTCCCCGCCGTCCCCGCGCCATAGGCGCGGATGCGGACGTTGCTTTCGTGACCGAGCGGGACGACCTGGACGTTCTGGCCGCCCGGATCGGACGACGGGTTCTGCGGGAGGCCGTCGTCCACGAGGACATAGCGCGGGGCGTCGGTCGTCGCATTCGGAAGGCGTACCGTCGGGACGCCCGAGTTGGAGTAGCCGACGACCAGGAGGCCCTCCTTGTTCGCAAGGCCGGCCGCGGCCGTGAAGTCGCGGACGCCCTGCTTTGTGTTGGATTGGGTATAGAACATGGTGGTTTCGATTTCTGAGTTGTGGGATTTTTGTGGGATTTATGCTGGGTGGAGGGATGCTACTTGGCTGCGCCGGCGATCTCGGTCTCCGCCTCGTTGAAGGCGGCGGTGAAGGAGTAGGCCCGCTTGCCGGTGGTCTTCTGCCTCACGATCTCATGGGCGCGATTCGTGATGCGCTGGGCCTTCGACGCGTCGTCGGCCTTCTTGGCCGCTTCCTTCTCGGCCTCCTTGGAGCCCGGCGCCGCGGCGGTCGCCCGATTGGTGATCCGCTCCCTTGCGGCCTCGGCCGGCGCCTCATGGAGGGCCTCGAGGAACTCGATCGTCCCGGCGCGGTTGGCCAGGAGCTGCTTCTTCACGGCGTCGCGGTTCTTGATGACCGCCTTGTACTTCTCCAGGTCGGCTTCGACCTGGGCGCCGAGGAGGCTGTCGCGCTCCGTAACGAGGGCGGCCTTCTCGGTGGTGAGCGTCTCGACCTGCGAGGCGCGGTTCTGGATCTTCTGCAGGGCGGCAACGGCCGATTCCTCGGATGCGTCCTCCGCCAGGCCCAATAACTTCAGGACTGATTTCATGGTGGGTTTGGATTCGCTCCGCTCCGCCGTTGCGGCGGTTTGGCGGTTAGAAATGGGTTTGGCCCCCTTGTTGTTGGGGTCGTTCGTCAGCGCCAGGCGGTCCAGCCTCAGCGGGCGGACAAGCGGGTAGCTGTGGTTCTTGATCTTCCTCTCGCCGATCTTCTCGACGTCCGCCGGGTCATAGACGGTGGAAAAGAACTTGAACCGCTTGCCTTCGATCGCGGGCTTTCCGACATCCGTCCAATCCGGCCTTCCCTCGAGATGGCCGTCGCGGTTGCGCATCTCCATCAGCCAGCCGAAGGACTCGGAGGTTTGGTCGGGATCCAGGGAGAAATGGTCCCTGTCTATGAGGAGGCCTCCGAAGTTCGGCTGGGCGGCCTCAGCCTTGAACCGGTTGACGATCGAGTCGAAAGCCTGTCCGTCGAGCAATTGGACCACGCCGGCCTGCGGGTTCAGATGCTCGCCGGAAGTCTCGATCTCATACCAGCCGTCGGCTGGGAGCTGGGCAGCTCGGTTCAGAATTGGGGTGTTCATAGGCTGTAGGATGGCTGCAAGGTAGGCTGCAAGGGCTGCAACGGGATTTTGTGGAGGGGGTCCGGGCGCTGGGACGGCCCAAACGAACGTCGGGCATTGGCGGAGCGGTTCATGGGGTCGCGGCTTTTGCCCCCTTTTGGGCGCCCTGGGACCGCTCGATCATGCCGCTCAGGAGGGCCGTCCCGATGATCTCGTGGGTGGCGCCGGCCAGTTCCGGGGCGTTGCCAATCACCTGGACGGCCAGCCTCGCCGAGTCGTCCTTGAGCTTCTGGACCGCCGCCTTGTGGGCGGCCGGGTCCTCGATCGCCAGGATTGCGGCCAGCCGCTCGGCGACGGGCCGGAAGGAGGTGCGCCTGGCGGCGAGGTCCTGGGCGGCGGCGTTCGCCTTGAAGATGGCCTCCCGACCGGTGGCGGCGGCACGGTTGAGAATGCGCCTGCGGTTCTCCACGCTCGCCGGATCCCCGGTCTCCGGGTCGGAGGACCTGCCATCCAGGCCGCCCAGGCTGGCCGGCTGACCGTCGGCGGCGGGCTTGAGCGTGACGGTGTAGCCGGTCCTCTCGGTGACCTCCTCCTGGTCCACCTGGTAGCCGGCCAAAGCCAGGGCCCCGACGTGGGCGATGATCTCCCCGACCTTCGTCTCCTCGTTGGCCGAGAGAGCGAAGTAGGCGGCATGCGGCTTCCCAGGGAACTTCTCTTCCAGCCATCCCACGGCCAGCTGCTCGTTGACCAGCTCGCTTATCTTCCTGGCCTCGGCCTTTGCGATCTGCTCGAAGACGTCCGTGTGGGCTCCGCCGGCGAGCGTGCCGCTGCCGGAGCGGGCCAGCATGGTGAGCATGCCGCCGGTCCCGGCCAGGATCAGCTTCTCGGAGAGGTATTCGAGGCGCTCATGGAAGGGCGAGTTGCCGCGCGGCTTGTCGTTCGGGGTATAGGTCGAGCCGTTCGGAAGGTAGCCGCTGCCGCCCTCGGAGATCTCGCGAGCCGCAGCCTCGAAGTCGGCCGCCTTGTCGGTCGGGATATTCGGCGGGCCGGTGATGATGCCCGACGGGATCCCGTAGATCTCGATGAAGGCGTCCCAGTCCTTCTGGCAGAGCGAGCCCCGCAGGAACTTGAAGAGCGCGATCCGGTTGATGTGGCGGCGCGTCTCCCGGTAAAGGAAATTCTCGGCCGGCATGATGAGCGCGTCGTCCAAGGCGAAGTAGGAGGTCTGCAGCGCCTGCGGGTTGTATTTCCATCCGCCCGAGAGCCCGTCGCGCACGCAGTTCCACTGGTCGACGATCTCGAGGTGGCTCAGCTCGCCCTGGTCGTTGTACCATTTCTCGCAGTGGGCAAAGCCGCGGAAAGATGCCATCGCGAGGTGCTCGATCGCCTCGTAGAGGTTGTCGATCTTGTTGAAGCGCTCCTCCAGGAACGCGGCCTGCTCCGTGGCGAGCCCCTTGTCGGCGTCCTTCTTCTTCACGGCCGCATAGTCCATCTCCAGGAGGCGGCTCGTCCGGCGCTCCAGGAGCGCGAAGAGGTCCTCGTCGGTCTGCTCGATGTAGGAATACGTCCACTGCAGGTCGGCCATCCAGCCGCGTGCATAGGACTCCGCCATGGTGACGGCGCGCGGGAACGAGAGCGCGCGCAGCGGATTGTAGTTCTCGCGCCAGCGGCTGATCGCGGCGATGCGCTTCGTGAGCGACACGGCGCCGGCTGCGGTCTTGCCAGGAAGGCTATCGTCCGCGGTCACAGCGGTGGCGTCCGCCGGATTGGATCCGCGCGGCTTCAGGATCGTCTCGAGCGGGTTTGCCGGCATCGAGGCGGCCGCCTTGGCCGGTGCTTTCGCCACTTTCTTCACGCGTCAATCTCCCGTTTCCGGTGCGAGCCCAGGCGCGCCTTCGCCTGGCGGCCGATTCCCGGCATGATGAACGCCCCGGCCGCGCTGGCGGTCGCCCGGTTGGCCAGGGCGAGCGCCGTGCAGCGATCGCTGTGGCCCTCGTCGGTCCTGGGCGCCGAATAGCTGTACTCGCCCTTGTGGACGATCTGGCGCATCGCGTGAAAATCCTCGCGGCAGGCGATCGAGACCGGGACCCGGAGCTTTACCGGCGCCTCAAAGGCCCGGCGCAGCTTCGGGAAGATCTCACGCTTGAACCCTGCAGTGAACGTGCAGAGCTCGATCTTCCCGAACTTGTGTTTTTCCGGATTCCACTCGCCGTGGGTCTGGACGAGGTAGTCACCGAGGCCGATGCCTGGGCCGGTGTAGTCGAAGCAGACCCGCGTTGCCCGACGGATCCTCTGGTCCAGCATCTTCTCCTGGTCCGGGGTCGACATGCCGCGCTCGGCCAGGACCTCCCTCGTCCACCAGACGTCGCCGACCTGCTCGAGTGCGTAGGAGACGGTCGGGTCGTTGGTGCGGCCGAAGTCGATCCCGAGGACGACCAGGTTGCCGCTTGTCTCCTTCCAGAAGGACGGATCCGCGACCTCCTGTGCCTCGATGCTCTCCGCGAGCGCGATGATCTCGTAGGGAAGGAGGACGTTGGAGCCGTCGAGGAACTCGACTTCCTCCTCCTGGGCCCAGCCTTCCGGATCGTCCATCGCCTCGCGCAGCTGCTCGATGTCGACCGGCAGCCCCATCAAGACCGCGTGGTAGATCGTGACCAGGTGCCGCGACCAGCGCATGCGGGCCGTGTCCTCCTTGGTCCAGATTTTGTGCGCCGCGCCGCCCTTGCCGTTCGGAGTCGTCGCCAGGCGCACCCGCTTCTCGCCGCCGCGCAGGGGATTCGTGATTGAGGGAAGGATCGCCCTCCAGGTCGCGCTCGGGTTCTCGAAGAAATCGAACTCCGTCAGGAGGATGTTCGCACTGCGGCCGCGAACGGTGTCCGGCTTGCCGGGCACGGCCCGGATCCTGGACTTGTTGGAGAAGATGATCTCCGCGCTTTTCAGAAGCGCCTGCGGATTCGCGCTGTCGCGCTCGACCTTGAAATCGTCGATGTAGAGTCCCCATGCCTCGGACCAGATCTTGCCCTGGTCCAGGGAATCGAGCGCCTGGCGCTCGGAAGGAGCGGCGACCATCCACTCGGTGCCCGGCCGCGCCTGGCAGTCCTCCACGGCCTCGCCCTCGTTCGTGAAGTCCTTGCCCGTCTGGCGCGCCTGCAGGCTGATCTTGAACCGGCTCCGGTCGTGGAAATTCGCGAACTGGTATTCGAGAAGCAGGCTGCGCGGATCGTCCTTCGGATAGGGATTGGTCCAGCCGCTGGCCGTCGTGCCGAGCTTGTGCTTTGCCGCCAGGCTCCGCAGGGCCGGAGTGTCCAGCTTCCAAAGCGGGTTCGCCATGGCGCGGGCCTGCGCCGCCTCCACGCTCACCCTCAGCCGCTCGAGTGCTTCCTTTTTCAGGTTCGCCATGGTCAGCCCATTCCAAACAAGCCGCGCAGCCTTGCGGCCTTCTCTTCGTCCGAGAGCTTCTCGTCCCCGACGATTCCCTTGGCCCGGTCGGCCTGCTCGACCTTCTTCTCTAGGAGCGCCAGGCGCCGCTCCTTGAGTGCGATGTCGCGCTCCTTGAGCTTCAGGTGCGCCGAGTCGCCGATGATCCCCGAGAGGATCGCCAGCTCGTCCAGGTTCCCGTTCTTCGCATAGGCCCGCTCGAACGTCTTCTGCTTGATTAGCGCGAGCGTCGCCTTGTCGAAGTTCGGATCCGACGATAGCAGCTCCTTCTCCACCCTGGCCGCGAAGTCCTTGGCCTCCGACGAGCGCAAGGAGAAGCACTCCGTGGCATAGAAGCCCGAGATGGCGCGCAATGAGGTGCGCACGTTGAAGTCCTGCTCCAGGCGCTTCACGGCCTTCTCGTAGGACAGATTCTCGTCCAGCAGCCAGCGGATCAGCATCTCCCGCTGGTTGGGCGGAAGGGACTTTAGCTTCGCGTCGGATCTGGGCTTTCGGCTCATGCACGGTTGGTCGGGAGATTCTCCTCCGGCCGGCAGCTTGGGCCGGAGCCTGCCAGCCCGGCCGTATCGCTTTCAGCGGTGACATGACAAAACCCGCTGCGTCCTAAGACTGACGAACCGGCCGGAGGGTAAGGGTGGGCGTTCATTTCCTGAGGGCGGCCAGGCCCGCCTCCTTGATGAGCCACCTGCGAGCGTCGACGTTCTTGGGGTCGATGTCGTCGGGTAGGAAGTCGACGTATGATCGGTCCAGGAGCCAGGAGAGATGCTCCTTCAGCTGCGCGAGCGTCAGCTTCGGGCGGATCTTGTCGTTGATCGCATGGAGCAGCCCCTCCGTGGGCGCGGCGTATGGCGCCACTGCGGCCAGCTCGGCCAGGATCGTCAGGCGGATGACAGCAGGCGTCATGGCTAGATGAGGCCCTTCGTGTCCCGCAGCAGCTGGATCGTGCGCGCGGGAACGCTGTCAATTCGCGCGTGCGCGTCTCCGATGCTCCGCTTCAGGTCGCCCAAATCCTCCGTCTGTTTCGACGTCTCGGCCCTGAGCGCCGCCACCGTCATGCCCTGCTCGCGGATCAGCTCATGCAGGTTGGCAATGGAAACCGAGCGCTTCTGGTCCACCTGCCGAAACCCCTCCTCGATCTTTTCCGTGATCTCGTAGACACGGCTTTTGAGCTCCAGGTGCTCGTCGCGGGTGGCGAAGCGGTGGGCCTCCCTGACCTCGATGGGCTGACCGTCGAGCGCCGTCCTGGTCGCCTCCTTCGGGCGAAACCTATGGACGATCTCCATCCCATAATAGGCGATGGCGATCAAGCCGCCCAGGACGAGCACGAACCACCCCACGCTCGAGGCCGACTCGGGCGGGGGGAGGCCGATTTGGGCAGCGGCGGCTAGCATGGTGCTGCGATTGGGGAGACCTGTGGGTCAGGAGCCCGAAGGCGTGGCCGAGCTGGGAGGCTGCGCAGCGGGAGCGGCGGCCGGAGCAGCCGCCTTCACGGGAAAGAGCTTCGTCTCGAGCGCTGTGAATCTCGCCAGGAGATTCGTCTCGACGGCCGCGAGCTTGCTCTTGAGTGCCGTTTCCTCGGTCTCGGCTTTGGTCACCCAGGCGGCGCGGAAGATGTAGAGCCAGAAGATGCTCGTGAGGACCAGCGTGAGGAGGATCAGAATCGTGTTCATGATGTTTTTGTGGTTGTGGGAGTGAGTGCGGAAATCACCGAGGCGGCGTTGGAGATCTTCGTGACGTGCGACTGGTTCGGCACGGCGGCCGCGATGTTCGCGTCGAGGGCGGCTGCCGCATCCGGAGCGAGTGTCGTCTTCATGATGCCGATCGCCTTGCCGACTCCCTCGATCGTCTGCTTCGCATCGGTGAACGCGCTATGGACACCGGGAGCCACCACCGAATTCACGAAGGCGCTGGCGCCCGCGAAGATCGGCTTGGACTGCGCGGCCTTGGCGAGGACCTGGCCGACGAACCAGAGGGCCGCCAGGGCGCCCGCGATCCATAGGTATTTGCGGACCTTCGCCTGGAGCTCGATCGCCTCGGCCGCCTGGACGTTGAACTTGCGCTGGTAGTCGTCGCGGTCAGCAGCTGCGGCCGCGAGCTTGGTGGACGCGGCGTTCAGCTTCTCCTCAGATGCGGCGTTGTCGGAGTCGGCCTTCGCCCGAATCGCCGCGTTGTCGGACAGAAGCCGGTTGACCAGGTCCTGCCATACCGTGATATCGGCCGCGTTGGGAGAGCCCACAGCCTGGTCGATGCCGGCCGAGGCATTGAAGAGAAAGGCGGACGTGACCTGCTTCGCCCTGGAGTCGGGCACCTGGGCAATCGAGAACTGCGCCTTGTGGATGTTCTCCTGGACGCCTTTCAGGACTGGAGCCTGGGCATCGGTGACGGCTTGCTGTTTCGCCTCGAGCTTCGCCGGGGCGCGGGAATCGCTGTAATGCTTCGCCCCCAGGACGCCGAGGGCGCCCAGCACGACCAGGCCAAGGGCGACGAGCAGGCTGATGGCACCATGAAGCGGTGCATCCCGCATCGGAATCGGCGTAAGCTTGCGCGGCCGGCCGGCGTGCTTATCCGGCGCGCATGCGCTCAGGATCTCCTGAGCCGCCTGACGCCAAAGCTCGAAAGACGCCCGGATCCCATGCAGCTTGGCCCCGGCATTCGAGGTCACCAGGACCGGCAGCACCAATTTCCCGCCATTGACGACGGGCGCACGAAATGCGAAGGCTTCGGATACGGGGAGGACCGGCACGGTCGCAGCTTAGCTATCAGCGACGCTCACCGCTAAGGCACCATCCGCTCTATCCGCCCCGTCGGGCCCTTTCCCTGATTATCGCAAAGTCAGCGATGAAAATAGCACGATAATCAGAACTGAAAATGCAACAATTAGGACGGTGCCACAACCTGCCGGATTGTTCTTCTGAGCCGCCTTCTTGGGTCTCTTGCTCGGAGAACGATGGATTGTCGCCCTGCCGATATGCTCGGCGATCCCGAGCTGTTCAGCGTCGTCCCTCGTCACGTCCATCACCATGAGCCGCGATTCCGATTCGTAAGGAGGGTATGGTTTTCCAAAGATATTAAAACGGGCCCACACAGGATCTTTCTTTAGTGCGATGAGACGGCCGCCATAGGTTTTGCCGCCGGATTTCCCCCATCTCAAAACACTTCCCTCCGGCAACTTGCCGGATGTCGGAATCAGTTCCGCGGCCGGCCACTCATCAAGAATATCCTGATCGAGCCCCTGCTCCCAATTAAACCTCGATCGCTTCTGCTCAAGCTCTCTGCAAACGAATCTAGCGAGCAGATCAATGTCGTTGGAAATCCTAAATATCTCGGTATCGCCCCCGACCTGATAGACCTGATAGGCGTCCTGAAGCATTTTCCTCAAGATAAGGCCATCGCCTGGGTTGTCGCCCTGTAGCTCTAAATTCGCTATTCCAAGAAATATGATTTTAGCCGCAGGCCGACTGTTGGCGATGAAAGCTCCTTTTCCATTTTCCGGTACGGCCGGCCACGCTTCGATCTGTTCAATGGATGATGCGGCGCTCCAGATCGCCGCGCTACCTATGAGATCGGTTGGGTCCCCCTTCATCGCATTCAAATCTCACGATCGGATATCGGGGGCAGCGATCGCGCAATCTCCTCGATAACGAAATGGCGATTAAGCTCAATCCAAGTATGTCCAATCGCACCGGGGACCTGTTCTACTGATCGCACATAGCGCTCGAAATAATTTACGCAGTCATCTCGAGTTGGCTGCTTGTCTGGCGGAGCGTATCTAGGGTTAATTTGCATCCGAGGAGACCCAGATACAGTCCTAAATCGCGACGCTTGCTCATACTCAGTAATTACAGGTTTTCCTGTAGTCGAACTTACGGAGATTCCGTGAATTAAAAATTCGACCGATTCATCAAGATAAGCGGCTAATGCGGGTTGAATCGTGACTTTCGGCCAATTCATACCTTGGGTCCAGGCTCCCACCGTCGAAACCGCGACTTTGCATGCTTCAGCGACTTGCTGAAGGGTGACATCCTTACGCGCCATCGCGGCTTTTAAACGAGCCGCAAAGATTTCCAGTTGCTCTGTTTTTTTCGGTTGCAATTACGGAGGCTCTGTAAATGATCTTTACATCCGACATGGAAAACGAGGTTTCGTCAATGCCCGACATTCGTGAGATCCGCGCAGGCTTGATCCGGAACGGATTCAAGTCCCTGCGAGCATGGAGCCGTCGTCGGGATGCTAACTATAACACTGCATGGGCCGCGTTGAATGGACGCCGGTCGGGGACTATCTCTCTCCGCGTTTTGGCGCTGATGAGGAAGGACGCCCGTGTCTAACACGGCCCCCGACAGACTCTGCGCCTTTGTTCTCGAGAAATCGATTGGGGAGCCGTTGGCGCGCCGCGCGGCGATCTATCGAGATCTCGCCCTTATTTTAGCGAAAGGGTCTAAGGCTAGGGAGTTCCTGCAAATGGCAAAAGATCTGGAGCAGGTTGAACGAAGGCACCAGCAGCTGCTCTTGGATCTCGGAATTATTTCCTGACCGATGCCAAATATCGTCCAGCTTGAGTTCCAACTTAGCAGTCTGGATTTTCCAGGGCGGCGAGTTCTCTATCCTTTAGAGGTGTCACAGCGGTTAGGGGTCACGGTCGATCATATTTACGACCTGATTGATGAAGGTCTGTTAGTGGGAATCGATCTAGCAGGGAAGGGCGCGAGTCGGCGTCTTATTCGGATCCCGATTGAGAGCTATCGTAATTTTGTGGTCCAGCGCGTTACAGGTCCCGCTCGCCGCGACTTCCTCCGGGCGCTCCCGCCCGCGACGCTCCGCGAGCTGCACGCCGAATTGTCCGAGCTCCTCGCCGTCGCATGAGCGCCGACCGCCCACTCCCGCAGGCTACCAGGTCAGAGCCAGCCCGTGGCATACCAGGGCCGCGACGGTTCCTGCGAGGGCTGCGTAGGCGATTCGTTCACTCCATTTTGCGGTTTCGGTACGCGGAAGCGCACGAGGTACGCCTGCAGAATAGTCTTCTTCTGACAGACCTGCTAGATCATTCACCCGCCGGTCGGCAGCGCGCAGCTGCTCGTGTAGAGTTACTGCTAATGCGAGGATGGACAGTCCAAATCCCGTCCACGCTGCTCGAAGACTCCACAGAGCAACAATGCCTGTGCCCACATTGCGGTCGGCCCTTAGCGATACGAGCAGGCTCAACGATCCCGAGGTCAGAAGGAGCAGGAAGCGAAGCCACTCTGCCCTCATCCGGTCCCGTTCTTCGGCAAAGCCAAGGAGCTGTCGAAATTGCGGCGCCTTCATCGTTGGACTCTGAGGCGCCAGCCGCCTCCGCGCAATCCTGACCGTGTCATGAGCGAGCTTCTCTACACCTGCCCGGTCTGCGCGACGCCGAACTTCACCGAGAGGGGGCTGCGCACCCACCGCTGCCGGGGGAAGAAGGACCGGGGCGGCCTCACCTGCGGAGAATACGGCCGGGCGATGCGGTCTCCGCAAATCTTTCCTGCGCGCCCGCCACGGCTAGAGCCGACTCACAACGCGGATAGCGGAAGCAATGAGGTAAAACCTACGCGCAGGAAACCCTTTCGAAATGCCTAAACCCTCTACATCAAGCGCGCTCGTAGTGCTCCAGGAAACATCAAATTTGCACACGGTGCAAATTTCAAAGCTGCAGGCGATAGTCGCCGAGCAGTTCGAAATGGTACGAACACTTGAACGCGATGCGGCGTTAAGGGCGATTCTCGTCGGCCTGATCCTCTATCGCATCAAAGCCGGCCTCAAGCACGGCGAGTTCATGCCTTGGCTGAAGAAGAACATCACCGGCACGGGCTACCGCCAGTGCGCCTATTATATGAGGCTCGGATTTGAGTTCGTGGAGTGTACGCGTCTCACGAAGTCCGAACTGCAGGCTTTGCCGGGCGACAAGGTTGACCTGGCCCTTGTTCCGGCCGACGCAGAGGCGCGTCGGTTCATGGAGAAGGCGCGGAAGTTCGTGGGCGATCGATCGCTCAGCGAGCTCCTGCACGAGCATGGCATCAAGGACCGCGGCCAGCTCGGAGGCTCCCGAATCAAGGGCGCGGCGAAGGCCGAGTCTCTCGACCCTGAGCAGCTCGCCGCCCAGGCCCGTGAGGAGCTGAGCGCGGCGCATGAGCATCTCCGCCAGCTCCTCATCGCCGACAATCTCGCCGCCCGGCTCGAGCCCAAGGACATCCGTGCCTTCGACGCGAGCTTCACGTCACTGCTCACGCAGTGGCGCTCCAGCGTGAAGCAAATCCTCAAGGATAATTCCTGACCCTTCCCACCATGTCAGACGCACTGCAGAGCCTCTCCCTCGCCTCAGCTCCAAGTGTCGACGCGCCCCTGGCCGCGCCGCTTCGCTTCTCGGTTCCCGTCATCGACAACGATGAATTCGCCGGGCTCTCCACGAAGCGCCGCTGCGAGGTCAACATCACGCTGCGCCTCCTGGAGCGCGTCCACGCCCTTCACTCGGAGAGGCATTTTGTCTCCGCCGTCAACACGCTGGCAAATGGCTACCGGCACATCCGCGGCACGAGCGGCGTTTCGCTCCGCAGGACCTACCGCGCTTTCATCGCGAGCGGCGGCAACTGGCGGACCGTCGTTAAGGGCTATGTCGCGCCCTCGCAGCAGCCGGCCGAGTTCCAGGACTTCATCAAGGGGCTGATCGAGCAAAACGCGCGCAGCGTTTCCGCGGCGATCCAGAAGCTGCGCGAGGAGATCTGGCCGAGCGGGGCGCACGTCCCCGGCTACGGCACCTGGATGGATTTCTTCGCCCGGAACTACCCGACGCAGCCCATGCCTACCGCGTTCCCGCGGATCTGGCCACAGGGCTGGAGCGAGCGCAACCTGAGGCACTACGGCCCCAGCCGCGCGGAGCGTGCCGTGTACGGCCAGGGCGCTGCGGCTGCCCACGCCTTCCTGCCGACGATCACGCGGGACACCTCGAAGCTGCGGCCGATGGAGCGGATCGTGATCGATGACTTCCAGCTGGACGTGATGTGCAAGTTTAACGGCGACCCTGAGCGCGGCCTCAAGCCGCAGATCGCCTACGTGGCCGGCCTCCTCGCGATGGATGTGGGCAGCCGCAAGAAGCTCGGACGGGCCCTCGGCCCGATGATCGAGCGCGAGGAGAAGCTGCCTGACGGAAGCATCAAGGTGATCCGCTGCAACCTCACTGCTCAGAGCGTGCAGGGGCTTCTCTACGAGGTCTTCCGGACGCACGGCCTGCCCATCGACTACGACGTTACGATCATCTGCGAGAACGCGACGGCCGCCATCAAGCCTGAACTGGAGCTGATGCTCTCCACGATCTACGAGGGGCGCATCCGGGTGCAGCGGACGAGCCTGATCAACCACAAGACCCTGGCGAACGGGTTTGTGGAGAGCGGCGGCACACCCTGGGAAAAGGGCTGGATCGAATCCGAATTCAACTACCTCTGGAACCAGCTTTGTGATCTGCCCGGCTACAAGGGTTCCAATGCCCGCTTGAATGCTCCGGGCGATCACGCCGATAAGCTCAAATGGGTCGCCAAGTTTTTTGGGCAGGGCGAGAAGAGGCTCAACCTGCCGCCCGAGATCATCGATGAGCTGCGGCTGCCGTTCCGCAGCCTTGCCGAAGTGGAAGGCGCCTTCGACTTCGTCATCATGCGCTCGGAGCTGCGGACCAAGCACCGCTTCAATGGCTTCGAGACGATCTCGGATTTCCGCTGGACGCATCCCGAGCTGCCGGCGCCAAAGGGCATTGATGCTCACGGCCCGAACGATTTTCGCTCCCTGGCGCTCCTGACCCATGAGCAGCAGAAACTCATGTTGCCAGTCGACCGCAAGGAATGCGCCCGCGAGCGTTGGGAACGTCTCTCGGCGCAATTCCCGCGCCAGGCGCTCTCGCCCCGCGCCCTTGCGCTCTTCCTGCTGACTCCCAAGAAGGCGACCTATCGCAAGCACTGCGTCGGCTTCACCCACGAGAAGCAGGGTTACTCCTATGTCGACGACGAGGGCGTCCTGCCGGCGATGGAGGAGGGTACCGAGCTGCTCGCCTACGTCGATCTGAACGCGCCGGCCTGCGCCACCATCACCCGGATGGACGGCAAGGCGCTTGGGGTCCTGCGGATGCTGGGGAATACGGCACGCGGCGTTGATATCACGGATCCGGTCGCCATGGCCGAGGCACGCGCCCGTCGGGCCGTCATCGTCAACCGCGTCCTCGCGGGCGTGCGTAACCGCCCGCTGCACCAGGCGACCGACGCCGCGCTCAAAGCGGACCGTGAACACACCGAGGCGGTCGTCGCCGCATACGAGCGTGAAACCGCATCCATGTCGGTGGCCGAGAAGATCGCCACCTCCATGGGCGAGCGCGCCGCAGCGGCCTCACAGGAGCGCCAGAACGACCGCACCCTGCAACGGGCCCGCAACGACGCGGAAAGCCTCCTGGACGCCCCTGCAGACGGCGCCACGGCCACGGCCGGCCTCAACTCCGAAGACCTCCTCTAGTTATTCCAAACGAAGCGCCCCAGGCCGCTACGAACGGCCCAGGGCGCAGGTAGCAACCATAAACCAAAACTAAGACCATGACCGCTACAGCGACAGAACCCAGCACGACTGCCAGCCGTGCTCAAGCCGAACCCGCAGGGGGCAACGGCGACAACATCCGTTCATCCTGGGCCATTTCCCTGGATGACCTCCAGAAGAACATCTCCCACTGCGACCCGGAAGCGCAGGACCTGATCCAGTGGTGCTTCCTCTGGTGCGTCGACGACGCCCATCCGATCCGGATCCAGGAGTTCGCGGCCAGGGTGGGCGTCGACACGACCACCGTCCAGCGCATCGTGCGCGGAACGTACTACCGGCCCGGCGAGGAGAAGGTGCGCATGGGAATCAGCTCCCCGATGGTCAAGGCCATGCAGCTCTTCCGCGACATGGAGATCGAGCGCGCAAAGTCCGGGCGCACGGTCTTCATCATGACGCCGACGGCAAAGCGGATCCACACCGCCTGCCATCTGGCCCGCGAAAGCCAGTCGCCTGTCTTCCTCACCGGTCCCTCCCACATCGGCAAGACCTGGGCGCTGCGCAACTACGCCGAGGACAACAACCACGGCCGCACGATCTACGTGCGCCTGCAGGCCGCCAGCGGCCTCGGCGGGATGGTGCGCGTGATCGCTGCGGCCCTGGCCATCTCGGACAAATCGAACACGGCCGCGCTCATCGAGCGGATCAAGAACGCGCTCAAGCCGAACATGCTCATCATCCTGGACGAGCTCCACCAGCTGCGGAACACCTACCGCAAAGAGTCTTACTTCGCCTGCCTGGAGGTGATCCGCGAGCTCTACGACACGGCCGGCTGCGGGTTCGTCCTCTGCGGGACCGAGCTGCTCCTGAAAAGCATCAGGGACAACCGGGGCGAGCTGGAGCAGCTCCTGCGGCGCGGCGTCCACAAGGTCCAGCTCCCCGACATGCCCACCAAGGGCGACGTCGCCGCCATCCTCGAGGCGTGCAAGCTGTCGATCCCCGAGAAGACGGCGATCTGCACCGTCACCGTCGGCGGCGTCAAGGTCACCGAGCGCCCCTACGAGATCCTCCGCCAGATCGGCAAGGAGGAGGGCCTCAAGTCCATCACCGAGCGCCTGCGCTACGCGCAGAAGTTCGCGAAGAAGGCAGGCGACACGCTCGCCTGGGAACACTTCGTGCGGGCCCACCTGACGATCAAACAGAACGCCATCGCGCAGAGCGACTGGGAGTAAACGACCATGGACCCAATGCTCCAGGTGTTCCTGAGGAACGGCGGGACCGCGACCGTGGACTCGAGGGTTCACATCGGCGAGTACCGCCTTCAGGGCCGGCTCTCGAGCGGGCAACTGGAACTCTGGACCGCGGACGGCCAGTGCAACCAGGACCTGGTCGACGGCCCGCTCGACATCATCGCGTTCACGAACTCCAGGGGCGAACTCCAAAAAGTCACAGGACCCATACCAATATGAAACTGCCAAGATTCATCGTAGCGTTTCTCGAGCGGTGCAGTCACCGCGAGATCGAGATCGGAGGCGAGGTCTTCTTCGTCGAGCCCAATGACCGCGGAGGCTTCAGCATTCGCGGCCACCTGACCAGCTTCGGCAACTATCCGACGGCCGAGGATGCCATGCGCGTCGTCCGCTTGAACGGCGACACCCCGCGCCTGCGTCTTGAGCCGCCAGCGCCTGCCTCGTCGGAAGGCGTGCTCAAGTACGTCGTCATGCAGGACACGGGCGGCTCCGAGCGGATTCTGTTCTGCGTCGTCCCGTTCACGCATTTCGACCTGGCCGTCGCGTTCCAGCATCGGAACGGCCTGAGGGCCGTCAGCGCAGGCTTCGTCGAATTCACGGCGGCCGGAGCCAGGGCGTTCGGAAGGAGCGAGAGCCTCAACCTCGGCGCCAGGCCGGGGGACTCGCGCCTCATCGGAGCGTTCTACCGAGCGACGGCAATCTCAGCACCCGACAGGAAACCCTTCAAACCCTCCCATGGCCTCACGCATCAAAGCACCCACGCTTAAGACCCGCCTCGAATTCGAGACCGTCATCGACGGGCTCGCCCGCGCCACCGTCGCCCATCGCAAGGCGACGGCCAGGCGCGACGCCAGGCTGCAGGCCGTGCGCGAGGAACACGAGTCGGATATCGCGGCGATCCAGGAGTCGATCGATGCGCTCGCTCTCACCGCCGAGAAATACGCCGACGAGAACCGGGACGAGCTCATGCCCGGCAAGGTGAAGAGCGCGGAGACCTCGCTGGCCACCTATGGCTTCCGCTTCGGGAACCCCACGCTCAAGGTCCTCAGCAAGTCCTGGACATGGGAGCGGGTCGTGAAGGAGCTCGAGGGGCGCCTCCTCGCGCATTTCATCCGCACGACCAAGGAGCCGGACAAGGAGGCGATGCGGCTGCGCCTGACCCCGGAGCAGCTCGCCGGCGTCGGCTGCCGTGTCACCCAGTCGGAGACGTTCTATATCGAGCCCAAGGACCAGGCGTCGGATTCGAGGGCCGTATGAACATGACCGTGGAGACGCCCGAGGGGCCCGTCCTGTTCCTCACGCCCGAGAACGTGCAGGCGGCATTCCCGAGCTGGAAGGTCAGCTTCTCGCCATCCAATCAAAAGGCCACGGCATGGAGGAGGACGTTGAAGGGGCGCGTCAAGTTGAAGGGGACGCTCCCGCGGGTCGCGCGCTCCCTATTCGCCGAGACCGAAAAGCGGTTCGGGGGTATCAAGTGAAGCCTCTCATCGCCATGGCGCTGCTCACAGGCTGCACGGCCTTTGCAGCGAGCCCCACGAGGCCCCAACGTCCGGCCCAGGAGGCCGTCAGGGCCTCGTTCTATGGCGAGGAGTGCCGCGGCCTTCCCATGGCCGACAGAGGCCGTCCTTTCGACCCGGACGCGCTCACCTGCGCCTCCTGGTTCTACGACTTCGGAACCGTCCTGGAGGTGAAGAGCGGCGCCAGGACGGTCCGAGTTGTCGTCACCGATCGCGGGCCCGCCTGGCGCCTGGTCCACCGGGGCATCGTGATCGATCTGTCCGCACATGCCTTCGCGCTCCTGAGCCCGGACCGCCTGCACCCGCTTCGGCCCGGCCCGATCCCCGTCGCAATCCGCGTCATCGATCGCCCATGAAACCGTCAGCCGAGGATGCGCTCAAACGCGCGCAAGCCGAGATCGAGGACCTCAAGCGCCTCGTTTGCGGCCTCTATTCCACCGGCCAATTTCTCTCGAAGGCGGCGATGCCGTGGATCGGGCCCGCTGCCGATATCTGGATCCGCAACGAGAAGCTCCGCCCAAAGAGGGCCGCCGTATGAAACCGACTCTGCTGCTTGTGCTCGCGTTGGCCCTGCCGATCAACGCGGCCCCGCGCCCGCATGCCAGGCCAAAGCCCGACGTCGTCGTCTATACCCCATACGCTGAAACGGCGCTCACCGAAGCGATCGAACAATGGAGGGCGGTCAATGAGAATTACCGGGCTGAGCTCGGTGATGCTCCCTATCTGCTGGGCACCTACGATGCATACCTGCTGGCCATTCCTTACCTCTATGCATTCGGAGATGAATGGGAGACGCGCCCGGATCTCCAGGAATACGACGAGTGCCAGCTTCTCATCTGCGCCAGCTTTGCCGAGCAGGGGCGTTGGCGCGCGTACCTAGATCACGACGCGGCCGGCTACGCCTACTATGACGGGGCGGTCACCGCGTTCTACGACATCCTCGCCTGGATGAACGCCTATTCCAGCTACGCCGTCCCAGGAACCTTGCACCAATAGTTGAGCCGTGACGAGCGGCCGCTTCGGCAAGCAACCCACGTTCAGAGAAGAAACATCAACCCATGAAAACAGATAACCTGCCACATTATCGCCAAGGCGACGTGCTCCTGCAGCGCGTTGCTTCCCTGCCAAAGGGCCTCACCAAGGTCCCGCGTGTCGATGGAAAGATCATCGTCGCGCTCGGATCATCGAACGGCAACCCGCACTATTTCGAAGGCAAGGGGAGCGAGATGCTCCGCGACGCCGACGGAGCCCAGAGCCTCGTGCTCGTGGGCAAGCGGATCAGCGGCCGATTCCAAATCGAGGAACGCAGGCGCAACTGGCTCGTCCTCGATTGTGTCGCCCTCGGCCTCATCGCCTTTCACAAGAGCGACGTTTCCGAGAGCAAGGGTCAACCCGAACTCGCCGACGTGTCCGGTCGCTTCGAGCTATTGAAGCACGCGGAGCACACCGCGCATGCCTATCCTGACGGCACCTATAGCCATGTCCCGCAGCGGGGCTTCAACCGGGGGGAAATTCGCCGTGTCCAAGACTAAAGCACCCACGCCGCTGGAGCAGCTCCTGGAGCGCCACAAGATCGCGTGCGATCTGAAGCAGACGGTTGACCGCGAAAAAATCGCGGAATGCCTTCAAAGGTGGGCCGGGCGAATCATCAAGGAGCCGATGAAGATTGCTTTCTCGGCGAACTTCGCCGCGTACCAGAAAGACGCCAGGGCCGCCAGGGCCGCCAGGGCCGCC
>CAYVKH010000009.1:75082-78805 GCA_964451965.1 uncultured Opitutaceae bacterium | reverse complement strand
CTGGCGCGCCTGCTCAAGTCCGGGGCGAACCTGATCCTGCTCGACGAGCCCACGAACGACCTGGACATCAACTCGATCCGCGCGATCGAGGAGTCGCTCGAGAACTTTGCGGGCTGCGCGGTCGTCGTCTCGCACGACAGGTGGTTCCTCGACCGCGTGGCAACCCACATCCTGGCCTTCGAGGGCGACAGCACGGCCTTCTGGTTCTCCGGGAACTACTCGAGCTACATAGAGGATTTCCACCGCAGGAAGGGCAGGGAGGCGGACCAGCCGCACAGGATCAAGTACCGGCGCCTGACGAGGCACTGACCTCCTCCGGCCGGCCGTGGGTTTCCCCTGGGTTCGTTTCCTGCTTGGGTTGTCCCGGCGGAATCGATTGAAATGGCGGATAATTCTGCCTTGAGAAACCCTCCGCCAGCCATTGACCCGGGCCTTCCCGTCGCCGCGGGAATTCCGGGGTCCAGCCGATGAAGCTCTTCGTCAGGGGCGACGTGGACGGGTTCTTCGCGATCGCCATGGACAACCTCGTGCAGCTGCTGCTCATCCCTGCGCTCTGCATCGGGGTCGTCGGAATGGCGCCGCACTTCGTCTATGGGAGGATTCTGCCCGGGATCGCGGTGTCCTACGTCGCGGGAAACCTGTTCTACGCGTGGCAGGCCCACCGCCTCGCGAGGCGCGAGAACCGCGTGGACGTGTGCGCGATCCCCTTTGGGCTGAACACGCCGACCATGATCGCGTACGGCTTTCTCGTGATGCTTCCGGCGCGCCAGCTTGCGATTGCGCGCGGCGCGGCGGATCCCGATTCGGCGGCGTGGCGGGCGGGCCTCCTCGCGTGCCTGGGCTCGGGGATGATAGAGTTCTTTGGGGCGTTCATAGCCGGGAGCCTGCGCCGGCTGACTCCCCGCGCGGCGCTTCTCGCGTCGCTGTCGGGAGCGGGCGTCGCCTTCCTGACGCTCAACTTCATGTTCGACCTCTACGCCCATCCCGTGGTCGGCATCGTCACGCTTGGCCTCACGCTGCTCTTCTTCTTCAGCGGCCTGAGGCCGAGGGGAGGAATTCCCCCTGCGTTCGTGATTGTCGCGGTCGGGACTGCGCTTGCGTGGGCCACGGGCCTGGCCCCGGGCTCGCCGGTCCTCGTGGGCTCCGTGGGGCTCCACGCGCCAGGCTTCGTGGGGGGCGAACTGCTGCGCGGCCTGGACGGGGGCCTGTTTCTTCCCTACCTGCCCATCGTCGTGCCGATGGGCCTCCTGAACCTGCTCTTCTCGATGCAGTGCGTCGAGTCGGCGGCAGCCGCGGGAGATTCCTTCTCCGTGCGCTCGTCGCTTGCCGCGAACGGGATCTGCACGTTCGCCGCCGCCTGCTTCGGCTCCCCCTTTCCCACGTCCATCTACATAGGGCACCCCGCGTGGAAGCGGATGGGAGCGCGCGCCGGGTATTCGACGCTGAACGCCGTGTTCATGACCGCGGTCTGCTTCACCGGGTCGGTCGCGGCGATCGGCTGGGCTGTCCCTGCCGAGGCAGGGATCGCGATCATCGTCTGGGTGGGCCTGATCATCACGGTTCAGGCATTCGAGGTGACGCCCCAGCGCCACTGGCCCGCCGTGATCATCGGCATGGTGCCCGTCCTGATCTCGTGGGCGACTTTCAGCATCAAGAACGGCATTCGCATCGCCGGGACGGCGCCGGAGTTCTCGCAGTCGCTCGTCGACAGGTTCCACTCCGCGGGGACCTTCATCGACGGCGGATTCGCCCTTGAGCAGGGAGCCTTCTTTGCGGCTCTGGTGCTGTCGGCCGCCACCGTGTTCATCATCGAGCGGAGGCTTTTTGCAGCTGCAGGATGGATGTTCGCCGCAGCCGGGCTGAGCCTTCTTGGCCTCATGCACTCGTGGAGGTTCGCGGGCGCCGACACCGTCAGTTCTTTGCCTCTACTCGACCGGATGACGGATTCCGCAAGACCCGGAACCCTGTTTCCCGCCGCCGCGTTCGCGGTGGGCTACGCGATTCTTGCGCTGATCCTCTGCGCGGCAAAGTGGTTCACAGAGAAATCGTTGCAGGATTAGGTGTGCCGGCGGAACGGGTACGGGCGGCCGGCACCCTTGCTTCTTTCAAGCGGGGGGAATCAAGCCGCTTACGGATATAAATCTAATCATTTGCATGACGCTAGATTATACAAATGTTCATGCAAACAGCTTGCTTTAGCTTTAATGTCCCTGTCTTGTTCGCCCGGTAATGGCTGTTGTTTCTGCTCCATCACCCATGCGTTTACGGCGTTCTTCCGTCATAGGTGCACTATCGATGGCGTTGATTGCAGGGCTGTCACCGTGCCGAGGCCAGACGACGTGGAGCAGTGCCGTCAGCGGGACGTGGTCGACCGGCGGGGATTGGTCGCTCGGGCTGCCGATTTCAACCTCGGCCTCCTTGATCACAGCGACCGGCAGTTCCTATACGGTCACAGTCAACGCGACGGCGGTGACCGGAACTTTGATCCTGAACTCGGCCAACGCCACGCTGTCGATTGTCGGGGCGACTCTTCAGTTGAACACCAATCTGGGCGCCTCCGCGTTGTTGGCGGGCACGCTTCAGATGAGCGGCAATTCGTACATTCAGTACGTGGGCAGTTCCGGGGGCCACACGCTCGCCAACGCAGCCACCCTCCAATCCACCGGTGGAACGAATTATATCTACAGCACCGGCGGCGCGGGCAACGGCCTGACGTTTGCAAACACGGGATCGGTGAGCGTCACCAGCGGAACGCTGAACGTTGGCAACGGGCCCAATGACTCGGCGACGAACTCATCCAGCGGCACGATGACCGCGAACGGAGGCACGCTCACGTTTGGCGGCGGTGCGGCATCGATTGTGAACCTGGGCACGCTGACGGCGACCGGCGGAGGGATAATTAATTTTGGGGGCAACCTCACGACGGCCGACCTTGGCGGCACGATTAATGGGGCCGGCGGAACGCTCAATATCACGGGCCAGCTGAACAATTCGGCCGCGACGCTTGCCGCGCCCGCGAGCGGCATCTTCACTCTTGTCTCCGGGGGGGCGATAACGGGGGGAACGGTGGGCTCGGGTGCGCTCACGTTTGGAAGCGGCGGCACGCTAAGCGGCGTCACCTTTACGGGCAACTTCTCGGCGGCCAGCGGAACGACCTTTACCGCGACCAATGGCACGCTCTTCCAGACCGGCACGACGACCTTCACGAGCAACCTCATCCGCGTGGGGGCGGGCAGCCCCGGGCTCACGATCGCCTCGGACGAGACCTGGACGGGCAACAACAGCATCTACGCCAATACCATCAACGTGAGCGTGGTAAACAACGGGACGATCACGAACGTTTCCGGCAACAACTACATCTACGGAGCGAACAACACGGGGTATTCCTTCACGAACTCGCTCACCGGGATGGTGAACGCGACCGGTTCCTCGCTCACCCTCGGGGACGGAAGCAATGACCTGGTGACCAACAACGGCCTTATCGAGGCCTCAAACGGCGCCAGCGTGTCCGTCGGCCTGACAAGCGGATCGGTGGTGAACAACGGGACGCTAGAGGCCACGGGCGCCTCGAGCACGTTGACCCTGGGTTCCGGCACGACGACTTGGGCGAACAACCCGGGCGCCTCCATCATCGCAGCCTCCGGAGGCACGGTTTACCTCGGGGGCGCGTTTTCGACCGGCAACTTGACGAGCGGCACGATCAACGGGACCAGCGGAACTCTC
>CAYVKH010000009.1:0-74982 GCA_964451965.1 uncultured Opitutaceae bacterium | reverse complement strand
CCTCCATCATCGCCGCCTCCGGCGGCACGGTCTACCTCGGGGGCGTGTTTTCGACGAGCAACCTGACGAGCGGGACTATCAACGGGACCGGGGGGACGCTCGACATCAACGGCAGCCTGAACAACAACGCCGCGACCCTGAACGCCCCGGATGGAGGCGGCATCTTCACGCTTGCCTTCGGCGGCACGATCACGGGCGGAACGGTGAACACCGGGGCGCTCACGTTTGGCAACGGCGGCACGCTTAGCGGAGTAACCCTTACAGGCAACTTCTCGGCGCCCAGCGGAACAACCTTTTTCGCGACCAGCGGCACGCTCTTTCAGACCGGCACGACGACCTTCGCGAACAACGTCATCCGCGTCGGGGTGGGCGGCCCCGGGCTCACGATCGCATCGGACGAGACCTGGACGGGCAACGTGAGCATCTACGCCAATGCCCTCGGCGCGGGCGTGGTGAACAACGGGACGATCACGAACTCCTCCGGCAACAACTACATCTACGATGCGGGCGACCCGGGATTCTCCTTCACGAACTCGCTCACCGGCACGGTGAACGCGACCGGTTCCTCGCTCACGATCGGGGACGGCAGCAATGACCTGGTGACCAACAAAGGCCTGATCGAGGCCTCGAACGGCGCAAACCTGTCCGTGGGTCTTGTCAGCGGATCGGTGGTGAACAACGGGACGCTGGAGGCCACGGGTGCCTCGAGCACGCTGAGCCTGGGTTCCGGCACGGCGACATGGGCGAACAACCCGGGCGCCTCCATCATCGCCGCCTCCGGCGGCACGGTCTACCTCGGGGGCGTGTTTTCGACGAGCAACCTGACGAGCGGGACTATCAACGGGACCGGGGGGACGCTCGACATCAACGGCAGCCTGAACAACAACGCCGCGACCCTGAACGCCCCGGATGGAGGCGGCATCTTCACGCTTGCCTTCGGCGGCACGATCACGGGCGGAACGGTGAACACCGGGGCGCTCACGTTTGGCAACGGCGGCACGCTCAGCGGCGTAACCCTTGCGGGCAACTTCTCGGTACCGAACGGCGCGACCTTCACGGTGACGAACGGAACGCTCTTCCAGACCGGCACGACGACCTTCACGAACGACATCATCCGCGTGGGCGCGGGCAGCCCCGGCCTCACGATCGCCTCGGACGAGGCCTGGACGGGCAACACAAGCATCTACGCCAATGCCAGCGGCGCGGGCGTGGTGAACAACGGGGCGATCACGAACTCCTCCGGAACCAACTACTTCTACGGTGCCGGGTACGCGGGCTTTGTGTTCTCGAACAATGGGTTGGCGGAGGCCACGGGCGGAGCGCTCACGATCGGCGATGGCGGATCTGATGTGTTCACGAACCAGGCGGGCGGCACGGTGGAGGCCAGCGTGGGGACGGTCTTTGTGGGCTACAATCTCTCGACGGTTACCAACCTCTCCGGGGGCACGCTCACAGGAGGCGCCTGGATCGCGGCGGGCGGGGGCACGCTCTCCTTCGAGGGCACAACACCCATCAACACCATAGCCGCCGGCACAACCATCGACCTCGACGGCGCGGGCTCCGTCGTCAGGACGAGGAGCGGAGTCGGCGCGTCCTATCAGAACGTGGAGCAGACGCTCTCGACCAACATTGGGACCCTTGAGGTGCTCAACGGCCGGAATTTCACCGCGGCCAACCCGATAGCCAACAACGGCGTGATCCAGCTTGGCGGCGGCACGTTCACCGCGCCTTCGCTCGCCAACGGCTCCGGCAGCACGCTGTCCGGGTTTGGATCCTTCAATCCAACGGGGGGTGTGACCGTTGGCGCCGGGGTGCTCGTCTCCCCCGGCAGCGCGAGCGCCAACAACTACGTGGCGGCGCTGGGATTCAATTCCGCCACCCTGGGACAGGGCGGGACCTACACCTTTGACGTGATGAACGCCTCCGGCGCCGCGGGGACGGGCTACGACACGATCAACGTGACCGGGACCCTCACTGTCGGCGCAACTCCGAGCTCGCCGTTCACGATAAACATCGAGTCGATCAATCCGGGAACCGGGACGCCCGGCGCGGCCACGTTCAACATGGCCCAGAGCTACCAGTGGACGCTGGCGGCGGCCGGTTCCGTGGCGAACTTCAGCGCGTCCGACTTCACCTTCAACCTTGCCTCGTTCACGAACGGCCTGGGCGGCGGCAGCTTCTCGGTCACGACAGGCAGCAACGACATCTTCCTCAATTTCACGCCCGTCCCCGAGCCGTCGACCTGGGCCCTCATTGCCGCCGGCATGGCGCTGACCGCCCTGGCCGCCTGGCGGCGCCGGGCGGCCAAGCCGGCGGTCACGGGGTAGGACCCAGGAGGGACTTGAGGTCCGCGAGCGAGATCTTGTCGGCCACTGCGTCGCTCGCCTCGAATACCCCGGCCAGGAGCGCCCGCTTCTCGGCCTGGAGCGCGAGCACCTTCTCCTCCACCGTGCCGGAGCAGACCAGCTTGTAGCTCGTCACGACCCGGGACTGCCCGATCCGGTGGGCGCGGTCCGTCGCCTGCGCCTCAGCCGCGGGATTCCACCAGGGATCGAAGTGAACGACCGTGTCCGCCCCCGTGAGGTTCAGCCCGGAGCCGCCGGCCTTGAGAGACAGCAGGAAGACGGGCACCTCGGCGGAGCCCTGGAACCGGTCGATCTCGGCCTGCCGTGCCGCGGGCGCCATCGAGCCGTCGAGGTAGCAGTGGGGGACCCCCTGGGACGCCAGCTCCTCCCTGAGGAGGGCGAGGAGGGAGGTGAACTGGGAGAAGACAAGGAGCCGGTGCCCGTCGTCCGCAGCCTCCTCGAGGATCTCCCGGAACGACTCCAGCTTCGCGGAGCCGTCAGGCGGCGCGGCGCCGGCGCCCCAGCCGCCCTTCTCGACGAGCCTCGGATCGCAGCAGATCTGCCGCAGGCGCAGCAGCTGGGTCAGCGCCGCGAGCCTCATGCGCGCGTCGCCGGCGCCGGAGGCCTCGAGGTCGAAGAGCTCCCTCTCCGACCTCTCGTGGTACGACCGGTACAGGGCGGCCTGGGCGGGCCCGAGCGTGCACCAGACGACCTGCTCGATCCGGGCGGGCAGCTCGGGGGCGACGGCGAGCTTTGTCCGGCGAAGGATGTAGTGGGCCGTCTTGGACCGCAGCCGCCCGTCATGCCAGGCCCGCTCCTCGCCACGCGCGCCCTGGGGGACGCGCTCGAGGTAGCCCGGCAGGACGAATTCAAAGAGGGAGCGCAGGTCGTCGAGCGAGTTCTCCACGGGCGTGCCCGTGAGCAGGAAGCGCCCCTTGGCCCTGAGCGCGCGCAGCGCCTGGGCGTTCTGCGTCGTCCGGTTCTTCACGTGCTGGGCCTCGTCGCCGATGATGCACGCGAACTCGGCGGATGCGAAGAGTTCACGGTCGCGGGTCAGTGTCCCGTAGGAGGTGATGACCAGGTCCCATTGCGCCAGGTCGGCGGCTGAACCCATCCTCTGGTCCCCCCGGTGCACGAAGACGCGCAGGTCCGGGGCGAAGCGGGCCGCCTCGCGCCTCCAGTTCTCGACAAGGGACGCGGGGCACACGACAAGGCTCGACCCGCCGCCCTGCTGCACCGCGCACATCAGGGCGATCGCCTGGAGGGTCTTTCCCAGCCCCATCTCGTCGGCGAGCACGCCGCCCAGGCCGGAGCGCTGGAGGTGCCAGAGCCATGCCGCGCCGATCCTCTGGTACGGCCGCAGGACGGCCTCCAGGGCGGCGGGCATGGGCGCGGGCTCAAGCCGGGACAGGTTGCGGAGGGCTGCGGTCCTCGCGCGCCACTCCTCGGGCGGCCGAAAACCCGGGGAAAGTCCCTCGAGCAGCTCCTCGACCTCGGCCGCGCGGGCGGCGCCTATCGTCTCGACCCGCCGGGCGGAGGGCGACAACTCGCCTGAGCCGGCGAGGGCCCGCTGCGCCTCGGAAAGCCGCCGGAGTTGCGCCGGGTCGATCAGGATCACCCTGCCCTCCACGTCGATGTAGCCGCGCCCGGCCGCGACCGCGTCGCGGACCTCAGCGTCGGCGGCCTGGCCCGCGCGCAGCCCGAGCGCGACTTCCCATCCGTCGCCGCGGGGTGCCGCCTCGCAGACCACCTCCGCCGCCGACAGGTGCGCCGTCCTTGCGGTGAAATTCGGCGTGAACTGGGCGCCGAGCGCCCCCCGCAGGCGGTCGCCGTGGGCCGCGAGGAAGGACAGGGTCTTGTGGCGGTCGCGCAGCCACCACCTCCTGTTCGAGGGCTCCAGGACGAAGCCGGCGGCCTTGAGCAGCTCGAGTGCCTCGCCGTACCGGGGGTCCTCGCGGGAGGGCAGGGTGACGGCGAGATAGTGCTCGGAGCCGTCGACGACGAGGGGATCCTGGGGGACATCCCTGGCGGACCTCGGCGGGCGCGGCTGGGCCTGCGCACCCTGGGCCGCCTGGGCGGGCGGGGGATCCGGCTCGCCAACGAGCGCGTCGTGGCTCCATCCGACCGCCCTGCCGTTGTCCACGAAGACCGGCAGGCCAGCCGAGGCGGCGGCGAGCTCGCGCAGCTGCCGGCGGGTCAGCTGGATGAACGAGGGCGGCTTGGGCGTGCCGCACCAGCCCTGGAGAAGGGCGAGGACCGGGAGCAGCCCCGGTTCCGGCTCGACCCCGGGTTTGAGCTCGATCCTAAGCGCAACCGCGTTGCGGGCCGCCGCGGCGGCAAGGTTCGGGGGAAGGTGCAGGAGGAGTGCGGGCACGGGAATTGAAAACTATGCTTTCAATCTTCCGGGCGAATTGGAATAAAACACCGCCGCCGGGGCTCCGAATCTTACACACTGATGAACAACGAGGCGTTTGCAGAGCTGGTGGATGCGCATTACGCGCCTCTGTACCGCTTTGCGCTCAGCCTTGCCCGGAACACCTCGGACGCGGGGGACCTGGTGCAGCAGACCTTCTTCATCTGGGCCACCAAGGGCCATGGCTTGAGGGAGCTGTCGAAGGCAAAGTCGTGGCTGTTCACCACGCTCTACCGGGAGTTCCTTCGCGGGCGCCGGCGCGACGCGAGGTCCACGTCGATCGAGGACCTGCCGCAAGCGGAGAAGGAGCCAGCCGCAGAGGAGGTCGACCGCGTGTCGAGGATCGACGCGGCCCTGGTGATGACCGCGCTGCAGACGGTGGACGAGACGTTCCGCGCCCCGCTGACGCTCTTTTACCTGGAGGACATGTCCTATCAGGAGATTGCCGACGCGCTGGACGTGCCGATAGGCACCGTGATGTCGCGCCTTTCCCGGGGCAAGTCCCAGCTGCGAATGGCGCTTGAGCGCGTGGAGTCCGCCGGCTCCAAGGTGCTGCCATTCCCCGATTCCAAAGGAGCGCGCGCATCATGACGATCGAAGAGGCCAAGTTCATACTGTCCGCCTTCCGTCCCAACGGAAGCGATGCGGGCGACGCCCGATTCGGCGATGCCCTGCGCATGACGGATGGCGACCCCATGCTGAAGGCGTGGTTCGCGAGGTCGCGCGCCCACGACGAGGCAATCGCGGGCAAGCTGAGGCAGATCGCGCCGCCGGAGGGGCTGCGGGAGGCCATCCTCGCGGGGGTGAGGGTGAGCGACCCGCGAAAGAACAGCGGGCTGGGATGGGGCTGGATCGCCAGCCTTGCGGCGGCCGCGGCGCTGGTGATCGGGGTGTTCTCGATGCGGGCGCCCGCAAGGCCGGAGTCGGGCACGACGGCCCTGGCCGGGTTTGCGATCGACGACATGGTCAACAAGAGGCACGGCGGCGACGGCGAGCCCGCGGGCGCCCTCATCGCAAGGCTCCAGGCAAAGGGGGCGAGGATGCCGGTCGCCGAGCAGATTGACTTCGAGGGACTGAGGGAGACGGGATGCCGCACGCTCAATTTCGCGGGGCACGACGTGCTCGAGGTGTGCTTCCTCCGGGAGGGGACGTGGTACCATCTCTACCTCACCCGCCGCGACGGGCCGATTGGGAACTCCGTGGACAGGGGGCCGACGTTCATCTCCGAGGCCGCCGGGGCCGCCGCCGTGTGGTCGGACGCCCGCTTCAACTACGCGCTTGCCAGCAAGGCCGGCGTCGAGGCCCTGCGCAGGCTCCTTTGAGCCGTCGGTCCCCGGGGAGAGAGCGCGCCGGGGTTGCGCGCGCGCGGCGGCGGGGCCACCTTGGGCGCGATCCGATGCCCAGCAAACCCCTGAACGCCGAGCAGCTGCGCCTCGCGGAGGACGAGGCCCGCAAGAAGAATTGGAAGCGCTGGGGGCCCTATCTCTCCGAGCGCCAGTGGGGCACGGTGAGGGAGGACTACTCGTCGGACGGCGAGAGCTGGCGCTACTTCACCCACGAGCACGCGCGCTCCCGGGCCTATCGCTGGGGCGAGGACGGGCTCCTCGGGATCACGGACCGGGAGTGCCGGCTATGCTTCGCCGTCGCGCTCTGGAACGGGAGTGACCCGGTTCTCAAGGAGAGGCTGTTCGGCCTCACGAACGCCGAGGGCAACCACGGCGAGGACGTCAAGGAATGCCATTTCTACACGGATTCGACGCCGACGCACTCGTGGATGAGCGCGCTCTACAAGTATCCGCAGGGCGCCTTCCCCTATGAGCGCCTCAGGGCCGAGGCCCGCGGCAGGACGCGCGACGACCCGGAATTCGAGCTCTCTGACACGGGCATCTTCGCGGAGGGGCGCTATTTCGACGTGACAGCCGAGTACGCCAAGATGGACGCCGACGACATCTGCATCCGGATCACGGCGGCGAACCGGGGGCCCGAGCGCGCGAGCCTCCACCTCCTGCCGACGCTCTGGTTCCGCAACACGTGGACGTGGGGATGCAAGCACGAGGGATGCGGCCTGAAGCCCGGGTTGCGCGCCGTCTCGGACACCCGGGTCCAGTGCGACCATGAGACGCTCGGGCGGATGACCCTGGACATCGAGGCGGGCCGGGGCGGCGCCGCTCAGCTCCTCTTCACGGAGAACGAGACCAACGCGGCCCTCCTCTTCGGGAGCGAGAACGCGACGCCCTTCGTGAAGGACTCGATAGGCGACTGCGTCGTCGGCGGGCGCAAGGCCGCCGTGAATCCGGCGCGCAGGGGGACCAAGTGTTCCGCGCAGTTCATCCTGGACCTCGGACCCGGCGAGGAGCGCAGCGTCCGGCTGCGGCTGCGCGCCGGCGACGGCGGCCCCGGCGCCCCGTTCGGCGCCCCGTTCGAGAAGGCGTTTGAGGAGAGGAAGCGCGAGGCGGACGAGTTCTACGGCGCGCTCCCCGGACCGGCCGATCCCCAGGCCCGCCGCGTCGCCCGCCAGGCCAACGCGGGTCTCCTTTGGTCGAAGCAGTTCTACAACTACGTCGTCGAGGACTGGCTCAAGGGCGACCCGAGCACCCCGCCGCCCCCGGCGACGCGGCTCAGGGGCCGCAACAGCGACTGGCCCCACGTCTACTCCCGCGACGTCCTGTCGATGCCCGACAAGTGGGAGTACCCCTGGTTCGCCGCCTGGGACCTGGCGTTCCACATGGTGCCGATGGCGCGGCTCGACCCGGCGTTCGCGAAGCACCAGCTCAACCTTCTCCTGCGCGAGTGGTACATGCACCCCAACGGGCAGATTCCGGCCTACGAGTGGAACTTCTCCGACGTCAACCCCCCGGTGCACGCCTGGGCCTGCTGGCGGGTGTACAAGATAACGGCGCCCCGCGGGCAGCGCGACCGGGCGTTTCTCGCTCGGGTCTTCCAGAAACTGGTCGTCAATTTCACATGGTGGGTGAACCGCAAGGACGTGTGCGGCCGCCATATCTTCAGCGGCGGCTTCCTCGGGCTCGACAATGTGGGCGTTTTCGACCGCTCGAAGCCGCTCCCCGGGGGAGGCCAGCTCGAGCAGGCGGACGGAACGGCGTGGATGGCGTTCTACTGCAGCACGATGCTCGCCATCGCCCTTGAGCTCGCGGATGGAGACCCGGCCTACGAGGACATCGCCTCGAAGTTCTTCGAGCACTTTGTCGCGATCGCCGACGCGATGAACCGGCTCGGGGGCACCGGCCTCTGGCACGAGGAGGACGGGTTCTACTACGACGAGCTGCTCACGGGCGGCGGATCCGTCCCGCTCAGGCTGCGCTCGATTGTCGGCATCATACCGCTTTTCGCCGTCGAGTTCATCGAGGAAGGGCGGCTGGACAGGCTCCCCGGGTTCGCGAAGCGCACGCGGTGGTTCCTTGAGAACCGCAAGGACCTGGCGTCACATATCTCGTGCATGACCCTGGGCGGACAGGACACCGGCCGCAGGCTCCTGGCGATCCCGACCCGCGAGCGCCTTGAGCGCGTCCTCAGGTACGTGTTTGACGAGGCGGAATTCCTCTCGCCCCACGGCGTGCGCTCCGTCTCGCGCGCGTACCGCGACAAGCCGTTCACGGTGGGCATCGGGGGCGAGACGCACCGCGTGGACTACGAGCCCGGCGAATCGCGCACAGGGCTCTTCGGGGGGAACTCGAACTGGCGCGGGCCGGTTTGGTTTCCGATCAACTACCTCCTGATCGAGGCGCTGCAGCGCTACCACCTTTTCTACGGCGACAGCCTCATGATGGAGTTTCCGACGGGCAGCGGCCGGCGCATGAACCTGGAGCAGATAGCGCGGGAACTCGCCCGGCGCCTGGTAGGGCTCTTCCTGCCCGACGCCAATGGACAGCGGCCTGCGTTGGCGGCCAATCCAAGCTTCGCTAACGACAATCACTGGCGGGAGCTCGTCTGGTTCCATGAATATTTCAACGGGGACACGGGGGCGGGCCTAGGGGCCAACCACCAGACCGGATGGACGTCCCTCGTGGCCAGGCTCATCGAGGAGTTCATTGATTAGCAAGGGCATGTGACCTTTGGCTTCTCGGGATTGGGCTTCGTGCAATGAGCACGACGGCGAGGGTTCCCGGTTTTTGTCGGGTTTAGTTCGGGCCCCCGCCGAACACCCTGCCGAATTACAGGGTCAGCGCCGGTCATGAAAACGACCAACCTCTGCCGATGCCTCCGCGCACCGCTTGCGGCCGCGCTGGCGCCCGTCCTCGTCGTTTCGTGCCTGCTGGCGGCAACCCAGGCCCGCGCCTCCGAGCGCTGGGCGACGCTCGAGGCCATCCATCAGCTCGAGAATCCGCGCGACACCGAGGAGCCCGGCAGCCGCGGCGAGCTCGGAGCCTACCAGTTCCGCGAGCAGACCTGGAGGATGCACACCCGGGCGCCCTTCAGCCGAGCGCTTGACCGGCGCTCGTCCGACGCGGTCGCCGTGAAGCATTACGACTGGATCAAGTCCGAGCTCGACCGCAGGGGAATCGCCGCGACGCCGTACCGGATAGCGCTTGCATGGAACGGCGGGATCGGAGCCGTGATGGGCAGGAACCCGCCCGCGTCGGCGGCCGACTACGCCTCGCGCGCGGCCAACATCGCCGAGGAGCTCGAGAAGAGCGAGCTGGCGGACGCGCGGTGAGCGCGCCGTGCGGTCACTCGAGGAATTTGGACTGCTCCGGCGCCCGGGGCGCGCGCCTCGCTTCCTCCTCCTTGGGCGTCGGATTCAGGTGACGGGGCGGGCGAGCGGTCTTCATGGCGACCGCCGCCTCGCGGTCCCGGACGATGCGGTCGCAGATCTCCTGGATATGCAGACGAAGCCACTTCGCCGTGCTGCTCGACTCGGTATAGTCGGCTGGCCCGTAGTGGTCGATCCTGCCGACCTGCCTTAGGCGGTCGTTCTGGGCGTATTCCTCGGGCTTTGCCGGATTGTAGACGCCGTACGCGTTGCCGCCGTTTCCCTTCACGACCGAGAAGCTCGGAATGTCGCTGGGGCCGTCGGCGATGTAGATCATGTTCTGGAACGGGATCCTCCTGTCCTCGGCCGCGATCCTTGAGTTCACGTCTATTGCCGGGTTCTTGTTCGTCCCCTTGTTTATCTCGAAAAGCGCGCGGGTCTTCGTCGTGTTGTCGATGACCGTCCCGATCTGGGCGATCTCCGCCTCGGCGCTCAGCTCGAGCTCCTTCTGCTGCAGGAACCCGGGCTGCAGCGGGTTCTCGATGAATTCGCAGCCCCACACACCGTCCACGTGGGACGCGATCGCGCTGCCCCGGATCATCTGGGCCAGCCCCGTGCTGACGACGTAATGCTCCAGGCGGATGTCGTGCTTGCGGTACTCCGGCTTGGCCGCGACCCATGATCTCGAGGTCTCGAAGAACTCGGGAAGGCCGGGATAGAAGCGTATCTCGGCCCCGCTCTTCCGCAGGATCACGTTGTTGAGCCCGCCCATGCGGCCCGACAGGACGTAGGTGAGAAGATGGTTGAGGTAGCTGATCTCGCTCGAGAGCGTGTAGCTGCGCCTCCTGTAGTTCTCCACAAGGGCGTTCGTCTCCGCCCAGAATGTGGCCTCGTCGACGCCGTACAGGCGGAAGAGGGGGGACTGCATGTATTCCGGGATTAAGGTCTTGTCGAAATCCCAGATGCAGGCGATAATGTTCTGTGTGAAGAGCGTCGCGGCCATGCGGTGCGTGAGGCGGCATGCTAGGCCCCCGGTCGCGGCCCGCGCAATTCGCAAATGACAGCAATGGACGCCCTTCCCGATATCTCGCCCTTCCAGCGTCGCCTCGACGAGCTCGATGCGCAGATGGCGGAGCCTTCGTTCTACTCCAACCAGCGCCGCGCCGCGGAGGTCACACGCGAGCAGCAGAAGCTGCGCAGGCTGGTGGACGACCACCGCGCATACGGCCGGGTCGCGCGCGAGCTTCACGACGCCGCGGCCCTGGCCGTGGAGTCCTCGGGCGGCGCCGAGCTTCGCGAGCTCGCGAGCGCCGAGATCCCGGCGCTCGAGCACAGGGCCGGCGAGCTTCGAGAGGCCGTCCTGCTGGCGATGATCCCGCCGGAGGCGTCCGATTCGCGCAACACGGTGATGGAGATCCGCGCCGGGACCGGCGGCGAGGAGGCGGCGCTCTTCGCGGCCGAGCTGGCGAGGTGCTACCAGAGGTACGCCGACGCGCAGGGCTGGAAGGTGCAGCCCATGAACAGCAGCTATTCCGAGCGCGGCGGCCTGCGGGACGTCGGATTCCTCGTCTCCGGGACCGACGTGTACAAGCGCCTGAAATGGGAAAGCGGGGTGCACCGCGTGCAGCGTGTGCCCGTGACGGAGGCCAGCGGGCGCATCCACACCTCCACGGTGACCGTGGCGGTCCTGCCGGAGGCGGAGGAGGTGGACATCCAGATAAGCCCCCAGGACCTCGAGATCACCGTCTGCCGCGCAAGCGGTCCGGGAGGGCAGGGGGTCAACACCACCGACTCCGCGGTCCAGATCCTCCACAAGCCCTCGGGCCTCATCGTGCAGTGCGCCGACGAGCGCTCCCAGCTGAAGAACAAGGCGAGCGCCCTCACCGTCCTGAGGTCGCGCCTGCTCAAGCTCAAGGAGGACGAGGAGAAGGCGAAGTACGCCGCCGAGCGCCGGAGCCAGATCGGGTCCGGCGACCGCAGCGAGCGGATCAGGACGTATAACTTTCCCCAGAACCGGGTGACGGACCACAGGATCGGATTCACGCTCCATGGGCTTCCCCAGGTCATGGAGGGGGCGATCGGCCCGCTGATCGACGCCCTGCAGAAGGCGCACCACGAGGAGCGGCTGGCCGCTCTCGAGGGCCGCTCCTTCGAGCTCGCGAGGCCCTCCGGCGAGCTCGGCTGAGCGCGCCCCGGGACCCCCAAGCCGGCAGAGACGCGCCCTTCCATGCTCAACGTCATCGAGGTCGTCAAGAAGACCTCCGAATTCTTCGCCTCCAAGGGGATCGAGTCGCCGAGGCTGAACGCGGAGCTGCTCGTCGGCCATGCGCTCGGCCTCGCGAGGATGAGCCTCTACCTCAACTTTGAGCGGCCGGTCAGCGAGACGGAGCTGGCGGCGATCCGGGAGCTGGTCCGCAGGCGCGGCCGGCGCGAGCCCCTGCAGTACGTCGTCGGCTTCACCGAGTTCTCGGGCCTGCGGCTCAAGACCGACAGGCGGGCGCTCATTCCGCGGCCCGAGACCGAGCTCCTCGTGGAGACGATCGGCTCCAGGTGCCCGGCTCCCCCGGGGCGCGTCCTGGACCTCGGCACGGGCTGCGGCGCGATAGCGCTGGCGCTCGCCAGGATGTTCCCGCAGGCGCGCGTGACGGCGGTCGACTCGAGCGCGGAGGCCCTTTCGCTCGCCGCCGAGAACGCCGAGGCGACCGGGCTTGCCGGAAGGGTGACCCTGGTCGAGTCCAGCTGGTTCGAGCGCCTGCCCGCGGGCGAGACCTACGACCTCGTCGTTTCCAACCCGCCGTACCTTTCCGCAGCCGACGTGGCGGCGACGCCGCCGGAGGTCCGGGACCATGAGCCCATGGGGTCCCTCGTGTCGGGGGCGGAGGGCTTCGAGGACATCGGAAGGATAATCGCGGCCTCGCCGGGCGTGCTGGCCGCCGGGGGCCTGCTTGCGCTCGAGACCGGGGTCGCGCACCACGGCCTTGCGGCCTCCTCGGCCCAGGGGGCCGGCTTTGCGCGCACCGAGTCGCTCCAGGACCTCACGGGCAGGGACCGGTACTTCCTGGCCTGGCGCTGATCCTCGGGGTCAACCCTTGGCCACGGCCGTCAGCGGCGCGTGGTTGCTCGCCCAGTACTCGTGGTTCCGGCCGAGCTCGATGGCGTCCCCCACGACCCTAAGGGACTCGCGCAGGGACACGTCGACCTTGCCGTACGTGTCCCCGTTCGTGTCATCCTCGGCCTCGGCGACGTCCTCGGCCTCGGCGCCCGGGTCGCCCTTCTTGGCGGCGCTGGCATCCTTGGGAGCGGCGATTTTCGGGGGGAGGGGGGGGCCCAGCCTGAACTCCTTGAAGGGATAGTCCGCCTTCGCCAGCTGCTCGCGCTCGGTCTTTATGTCCTTGCGGAAGGCGTCGTCCGCGGCCTTCTGCCTGCGGCGCTCCTCCAGGTTGAGCGACACCAGCTTCTCGGCCTGGCGCCCCTTGAACCAGTCGACGTACTTCCTGACAAACGTGAACTCGTCGAGGTGGGCCTGGCGTGAGGAGCTGTCCTGCTGCAGGAGGGAGAGGACCCTCGCGTCGATGGGGGAGCCCTCGAAGGCGCTTGTCTTTATCTTGTCCCAGACAAGCGCGTGGGGAAGGTCCGATTCGCCGATCGGCAGGAACTCGTCAACCGAGGGAAGAACGATGTCTGAGGCGACCCCCTTGAGCTGGGTCGAGGACCCGTCGGGAAGGTAGAACTTCTGGATGGTGATCTTCGCCGCGCCCGTCTTGGCGGGCGAGCGCGCCAGCTCGCGGGAGATCCTCTTCATCTCGAACGTCGCCTGGACCGTGCCCTTGCCGTGCGTCGAGCTGTCGCCGACCACGACCGCCCGTCCGTAGTCCTTGAGGGCGCCCGCGACGATCTCCGAGGCCGACGCGCTGAACCGGTCGACGAGGACCGCCATCGGCCCGTCGTAGGAGAGGCTCTCGGCCTTGTCGCTGTCGATCTGGATGTCGCCCTCGTAGCCCTTCACCTGGACGACGGGTCCCTTGTGGATGAAGAGTCCGGCAAGCTCGATCGCCTCGCTCAGGTAGCCTCCCCCGTTGTGCCGGAGGTCGAGGACAAGCCCCTTTATGCCGGCCTGCTTGAGCTGCACGATGAGCTTCGCGACGTCCTGGCTGGCGCTCATCCTGTCGCCGTCGGTGTCGCCCTCCTCCGAGGGCCCGTAGAACGCCGGCAGCGTGATGACCCCGAGCGGCTCGGGCGTGCCGTCGGCGCCGGGCACCTGGAAGACCGCAGCCCTCGCCCTCGCCGACTCGAGCTTGACGACATCGCGCGTGATCACGAGCTCCTTGCGCACC
Organism: uncultured Opitutaceae bacterium; assembly: GCA_964451965.1. Classification (GTDB taxonomy): domain Bacteria; phylum Verrucomicrobiota; class Verrucomicrobiia; order Opitutales; family Opitutaceae; genus Palsa-1447. The sequence goes on along the minus strand of CAYVKH010000009.1, from coordinate 61,179 downwards.
GAGCTGTCCGTCGCTTCCGCGGGCTGGATGACGAGGCGCACGCGAGTGCCCTTCGTGCCGCGGATCTGGTCGACGATCTTGCGAAGCTTCATGCCGATGATCTCGACCGGCTCGGCGCTTCCCTGGGCGACCGCGATGATCTTGTCGTTGGGCTTGAGCTGCCGGCCGACGTCAGCGGGCCCGCCCGGGACGATCTCCTTGACGACGCAGACATCCTCCTCGAGGCTGAGCATCGCTCCGATCCCCACGAGCTCGAGCTTCATCTGGATGCCGAAGTCCTCGTACGTGTCGGCCGAGAAATACGTGGAGTGCGGGTCGTAGAGGCCCGCGATCGAGGCCAGGAAGGTCTCGGCCAGCTCGCTGCCCTCGGTCTCCCCGACGTTCTTGAGCATCCTTTCGTAGCGCTTGCGAACCGTCTCCCTGGCCTGGTCGAGCGTCTTCTTGTTGAGCAGCTCCTCGAGCATCTCGAACTTGAGGCGCTTCCTCCAGAGCTCGTCCGACTCAACGCCGTTCGACGGCCACGGGGACTTGGAGCGGTCGATCCTGAAGGAGTCCGCCGAGGTGAAGTCGAACTTCTTCTTGAGCTCGCCGAAGATCCAGCCGATCCGCGAGGTGACGCGCTCGTCGTAGCGGTAGAAGATCTCGTAGGCCGAGTCGATGTTCCCAAGGTAGTCCACGTTGTAGTAGACGCTCTTGCCGAAGCGGCCGACGAAATCCGACCTGTCGGATTCGAGAAAGAACAGGTGCTGCCCGTCGAGCGCCGTCATGTAGTCCGGAATGGCCTGCACATAGTCGGCGCTGTGGACCGTGTCGCGGTTGTAGTGGGCCTGCTCCAGGATCGTCACGAGGGTCTGGGCCTCCGTGGCAAGGGAGTCGGGAGTCGTGAACTTCAGGTCCGACGCCGAGAGGCCGGACGCCGCGAAGAGAACGATCCAGGGGGCCAGGAACCGGCGCAGGGTGGCGGAGGGTAAGGTCATGCGTTGAATGTCGTGTCTGCGGGCCCGACAGGGCCCAAAACGGTAAAGTCTTTCATGGGACCGGGTGGAATTCAAGGAGCGAGGGCATTTTGTCGCCGCATCCGACGGCCTGAACGGCCCCGGTGTTCTTTCCACGACAGCTCAAACTCCAGGCAGGAGCCCGATCGTTACGCAACAACTTCATTGCCAACGGACTATGCCTGAGGCGCATTCGGGGGGCAGAGCGCGCGTCAGCCTAGCGCTTGCCGATCAGGTCCCGGGCCTCGTCCAGAATCTTCTTCTCCTCCGCAGACAGCGATCCAAACCCGTCGCTGTTGATCTTGTCCAGGATGCGGTCCACCTCCGCGCGCAGGTGCCCGCGTTCGCCGATGTTGACGCTGTAGTTCTGGCCTGGAGCCTCGGCCTTCGCCGAGCTCCGCTGCTTCATCCAGCGGGGAAGCTCGATGTCGGCGCGCTCGCGGCCGAATCCCCAGTTCGAATCATGGATGTAGCGGAAATAGATCCAGCCCGCGGCCATGCCGCCGAGCCGGACCGAATGCGCCCCCGCGCCGAAGGGCGACGCCGCCCCCATGATCTCGTAGAACACGAGGCCGAGCAGGTCGAACGCCAGGAGCAGGTAGGCGAGGTGCTTGGGCTTGAATCGTACCGGCAGGAAGAAGAGGAGCTGGGTTGTCTCGCGGTTCGGGAAGAAGCAGGCGAACAGGATGACCAGCGCCGAGGCGCCTGCGGACGCGCCGAACATGGTTGCCGGACTGCCCCAGTGGAGCGCGGTCCAGAAGAGCCCCCCGGTCACGAGCGCGGACGCATAGAAGGCGAGGAACCGGCGGGCGCCCAGCATCGGAAGCAGCTCCCTGCCGGCAAAATAGATGGCGAGAAGGTAGGCGATCACCTGGAGCAGGTTGCCCGTGTCGTGAAGGAACCCGTAGGTGAGCAGCGTCCAGAGACGGCCCGCCCTGATCCCGGCGGCGGTAAGCGCCAGGGCGTTCTCGAGGCCCACGCCTATCCCGGAGACCCGGGCGAGCACGTTCTGCATCACGTACACCGCGACGATGGCGGATATTAGCCACGTTAGGGCGCCCGTTTGGCGTCTCTCATAACCGTCGCGCATGTAGGGGCGGTCCTGCAGCATGAGGCGAACGTACAGGCGCCCCGGCCGAATACAAGCCGCCTCGGGGCGGAGGGGCGGGCGGCCGCGCCGCCGCCGAGCGGTTTGCGCCGAGATACCCCCTTGACAGCGCGACTTTGTCGATGTCCTTTCTAGGGCACGTATGGCGAACAAAGCTGACAAATGGCCCCTGAATGTAACAGGGAGGTTCTACGTCGACCAGCAGTGCATCGACTGCGATCTCTGCCGCGAGACGGCGCCCAACTTCTTCATGCGCAACGACGAGGGCGGCCACTCCTACGTGAACAAGCAGCCCGAGACCGAGGAGGACATCGGCCTCTGCATGGAGGCGCTCGAGGGCTGCCCCGTCGAGGCCATCGGGGAAGACGGCGACAAGCCGTAGGGTCCGCCTGCCCGGGCCGGAGTCGGCGGAAGGGAACCATTGTTAAGAGATTTTCCGTGCCGGGTTAACGGGAGGCTTGTTTTTTCCCGCCCGCCTGCTAGCGGTCGGCCCAGATGAAGCCCGCCCTCATTGCCTCCGCGATCGCCGTGTCCGCGCTGGCCGTCGCCGGCGCCCCCGTGGGGGCCCAGGACACGACCAGCATGCCACCCTTCATGGTGTATTCGCCGAGCGTCGCCAACCAGTCGCCGGCGGGGGCCTTCGCGATGCCGGTGTCGGCCCTGCGCTACGAGCCGCTTGTCGACATCGAGCCTCGCAACATGGCCGAGGCCCAGTCCGACGTGACGATCCGCGGCGACACCTTTGAGAACACCGGTCTCCAGGTCGGGGCCCTCTCGATCTTCGATCCCCAGACGGGCCACTACCTCACGGAGCTCCCGATCGCGCCGGCGATGCTCGGGGCCCCGCGGGTCCTCACCGGGGCCGCCCACGCGGCCGACACGATGAACTCGACGGGCGGCGCGGTGGCCTACGGCTGGAGGCCGGTATCGAGCGCAGGGTTCGTCTCGGGCTCCTTCGGCAACGACGGCCTCGAGCGCGAGGAGGCGTACCAGGGCTGGTCGGGACCGGGCCCCCGCCACCTCGCCGCGGACGCCGACTGGTCGCACTCGGACGGCAACGGGACCGTGCCGTTCGGGGATTTCCACTTTGACAGGGCCGATGGCCGCGTGGAGTACGCGGCCCCCGGGTCGGTCACCGACCTGTTCGCAGGATACCAGGCAAGCTTCTTCGGGTGGCCGAACCTCTACACCCCCTTCAATTCGGACGAGACCGAGAACCTCCAGACCCTGCTCTTCGCCGCCAACAGCCGCGCCGACCTCGGCGGCGGGCAGTTCCTCGAGGCGGGCTCCTTCTACCGGCGCAACAAGGACGACTATGCGTTCAACCGGTTCGCCCCGCTGGGCGCGGTCCATCCCTACCAGCACACGACCTGGGAGTACGGCACGTCCTTCGGCGGCAGGCAGGTGTGGGACGATGTGATCTTGAACTATCACGCGGAGGAGACGAGCGACTCGCTCAGGTCGACCTCGCTGATCTACGGCCCCTACCGCAGCCGCACGCTCAGGAAGTTTTCGCTCGTGCCCGAGGTGCCGTTTCCCGCAACGGGCGGCGCCGTGGTCCTCAAGGCGGGCGCGACCTACGACGGCTCCAACCGCACGGGCGGGGTCTTCTCCCCCGTGGCGGAGATCTCGCGCGCGTGGAACTCGGGCGGCCTGCGGCGCATCTACGCGAGCTACTCCGAGACCACCGAGATGCCCTCATACACGGCGCTCGACTCGAGCCCGGCGGCGGGGCTCTTCCGCGGCAACCCGGGCCTGGGGCGACAGACCAGCCGCGACACGGAGATCGGCGCGAGCGGCAGCCTCTGGGGATGGGCGGGCCAGGCGTCCGTCTTCTACCGGCGCGACGACAACCTGGTCGACTGGACCTACACGACCGGCGTCTTCGGCCGCTCGGCGAATCCGGTCAACATCGACACCGAGGGCGTCGAGCTTGTGGCCCGCCGCTCCTGGACGCTGGTGGCCGTGGTCCTCGGCTACACGGCCCTCGGAAAGAGCGCCGACTACATGGACGCCCGCGTGACGGCGAGCTTCTACGCGCTCAACTACGCGAGGCAGCGGCTGACGGCGGCGCTGACCCTCCAGCTCACCGAGAACCTGGTGCTGCGGCTGGACAACGTCGCGAGGGTGCAGGCGCCGGACAGCCTGCGCACGCAGGGGGGCAACGACGCCCTCGAAAGCTCGCTCGGCCTGAGCTGGCATCCGGCCGGCTCGCGGGGCCTCGAGCTGTCACTCCTGGTCGACAACCTCTGGAACAGCGCGTTCCAGTCGGTGCCGGGCGTCCCGGCGTCGCGCAGGCAGTTGTCTTTTGGCGCGACCTACGGTTGGTAGAGTGCGATGCCGGACAATCCCTTCCTCGATTCGTCGTTCCACATCCGCTGGACAGCGCTCACTCCCGACCAGGTCGAGCCCTCGATGGACGCGGCGATCGGGCGGGCCGAGGCCGCTCTGCGATCGATAGAGGGCAGCGCGGAGTCCCCGACGTTCGAGAACACCTTCCTCGCGCTCGATGAGGCGACCGACGGGCTGAACCGCGCGTGGACCAGGGTCACCCACCTGCAGTCGGTGGCGGACTCCCCGGACCTCCGCGAGGCCCACAACAGGGTCCTGCCGAGGGTGTCGGCGTTCCTCGCGCGCATTCCGCTGAGGGCGGCCCTCTGGGCGAGGCTCAACGCATTCGCCCAGCAGCCGGCCGCCGCGCGCCTGACCCCTGTGCGCGCGCGCTTCATGGCCGAGACCCTCGCGGAATTCCACGAGGCGGGCGCCGACCTGCCGGCCGAGGGCCGCACGAGGCTGGAGGCCCTGCAGACGGAGCTTGCGCAGCTTACGCAGCGGTTCTCCGACAACGTGCTCGACACGACCAATGCGTGGCAGCTCGTCGTCGACGACGAATCCCGCCTCGCGGGGCTTCCGGACCACGCGAAGGCCCGCGCCCGCGCGGACGCGGAGGCAAAGGGGATGGGCACGGCGGACCATCCCGCGTGGCGCTTCACGCTCCACATGCCCTCGCAGGAGCCCCTGATGACCTACGTGGCGGACGAGGCGCTGCGCAGGGAGGTGTGGCATGCGGCGGTCTCGGTAGGCTCGACGCCCCCCCACGACAACACCCCGCTGATCTCCAGGATCCTGGAGCTGCGGGCAGAGAGGGCGCGGCTCCTCGGAAAGGAGCACTTCGCGGACCTGGTGCTCGCGCGCAGGATGGCGAAGTCCGGCGAGCGGGCGCTCGGATTCATCGACGACCTTCGCCTGCGGTGCGCGGCCGCGTTCGCGCGGGAGTGCGGGGAGCTGGAGGAGTCCAGGGCGCGCGACACGGGCCTTCCCGCGGCCCGCCTTGCGCCATGGGACGTCGCGTACCGGGCGGAGCGCCTGCGGCGCGCCCACTATGACTTTGACGAGGAGGAGCTCAGGCCGTTCTTCCCGATGGGCCGCGTCGTGGCGGGCCTTTTCGAGCTGGCCGGGCGCCTTTTCGGCGTCAAGGTCTCGGAGCGCCCGCAGGGCGAGGCGGAGGTGTGGCACCCGGAGGTCCTCTACTACGACGTCTTTGACTCGCGCGAGCGCCACATCGGCTCGTTCTACGCGGACTGGCACCCGAGGCAGTCAAAGCGGGGCGGGGCGTGGATGAACTACCTGATCACGGGGGGGCCGCAGCCCGACGGATCGCGAAAGCCCCACCTGGGCCTGATCTGCGGGAACCTGACGCCTCCGGCGCCCGGGCAACCCGCGCTCCTCTCGCACAGGGAGGTCGAGACCGTGTTCCACGAGTTCGGCCACCTGATCCACCACCTTCTCGGGGAGGTCGAGATCAAGTCGCTCAACGGGACCAACGTGGCGTGGGACTTTGTCGAGCTTCCGTCGCAGATCATGGAGAACTGGTGCTGGGAGCGGGAGGGGCTCGACCTGTTCGCGCGGCACTTCAAGACCGGCGAGAGGATTCCGGAGCCGCTGTTCCGGAAGCTGACGGCGGCCAGGAACTTCAGGTCCGCATGCGCCACCATGCGGCAGGTCGCGTTCGCGAAGATGGACCTCCTCCTGCACATGCGCGCGGCCGAGTTCTCCGGGGCGCCCGACGTCGAGTCGCTCCTCCGCGCGTCGATCGCGGACTGCCTCGTCCCCACGGAGCCGCCGGCGCCGACGATAATACGGCGGTTCACCCACATCTTCTCGGACCCGGTGGGGTACGCCTCCGGGTACTACTCGTACAAATGGGCCGAGGTGCTCGACGCCGACGCCTTCACGCGCTTCCGCCGCGAGGGGATCTTCAACGAGAGGGTGGGGCGCGAATTCGTGGAGCGCATCCTGAGCCGGGGGAACTCGGCGGACCCGGCGCAGCTCTTCCGCGACTTCATGGGCCGGGACCCGGACCTCGCGGCGCTTCTCGCCCGAAGCGGACTGGCGACTTGAAAAATCGGTAATTTTTGCGATCCTGTCCGGTTCCAAATGCACATGCTCCCAACCATCGCCTATTTCTACATCCCGCCCGGGACCTTCGCGATTCTCTTCATCTTCGTGTTCGGATTCTCGCTGTACGCGCAGATCCGCGTGTCGAGCGCCTACTCGAGGAATGCCCGGATCCCCTCGCGCGGCGGGATAACCGGCCGCGAGGCGGCCGCCGCGGTCATGGCCCAGGCGGGGATAACCGACGTGGAGATCGGGGAGACCGAGGGACACCTGACGGACCATTACGATCCCGTCCACAAGAGGCTCCTGCTGTCCTCCGAGAACTACCGGGGGACCAGCCTCGCCGCGGTGGGCGTCGCCGCCCACGAGGCGGGCCACGCCCTTCAGCACAGGGACGGCTACCGGCTTCTCGAGTTCCGCATGGCGCTCGTCCCGGCGACCAGGATTGCCGCCGGCGTCGTCCCCTTTGTCTACCTGGCAAGCATCTTCTTCACGCGCTTCCTGAGCGGCTATATTCTCGACATAGCGATCATCGCGTTTGCGGTCCTCACGCTCTTCCAGCTCGTCACCCTCCCGGTCGAGTATGACGCGAGCCGCCGGGCCAAGGTCCAGCTGGTGTCGCTCGGGATCCTTGACCAGGACGAGATGCCGGGCGTCAACCAGACGCTCGATGCCGCGGCCCTGACCTATCTGGCCGCGTTCATCTCGGTCCTGCTGAACCTGCTGTCGCTCCTGTCGCGCCGAAACTAGGCGTTCAGGGCGTTGCGGAGCTCGCTCGCCAGGGACTCCACCGTGAACGGCTTGTGGAGAAAGCTGGTGACGCCCATTCCGGCCGACCGGCTCATGGCCTCCTCCCTGTCGTAGCCGCTCGTGAGGACCACGGGGAGGTCGGGCCTCTGGGCCCGTATCCCGCGCAGGACGTCCTCGGACGTCATCCCCGGGAGCTTGAAGTCGAGAAGGACAAGGCCGAACTGGCCGGGATCGGCCGCGAACTGCGCCATGGCCTCGGTGCCGTCGGCCGCGAGGGTGGCCGTGAAGCCGAGCCTCGCCAGGGCCCGAGAGAGGACGATCCTGATCGCCGTGTCGTCCTCGACCACCAGAACGCGCCCCGAGGCTCGCCGCTCGAGAATGCAGGAGGCCGAGGGCGCCTTTCCCTGATCCGAGGTGGGACCTGTGGGGGATGAGTACATGGAATGTCGCTGCTGCGTTGGGGCGTGTGGACCTGGCGGGTGAATCCACGGTGACCCTCTCCCATTCCCCGGCCGGCAGCGAGTGCGGGGACTACGTAGGCCCGGGGCCGGCCCCGCGGTCCGAAGGCCTTCCCGACCCCCTTGGGCAGGGGAAGTTGCGCGGGCTCGGAATGGCGGTTCCTCCGGGGTCGATTGTCTCAAGCTGCGGGACCCCAGCACGGGCCCACCCTATGAGCCCAGGCATGACGGACCCAGCGGAGGTCCAGGCGATCTATGCGAACCGGTTCGCTTCGATGACGCTGTACCGGTCGCAGGTGTGGCGCATCCTGACATCGGCCTATTTCCAGGCCTTCATCCGGCCCGGCGACGCCGTTCTTGATCTCGGCTGCGGATACGGCGAGTTCATCAACAGTGTCCGCTGCGGCGCGAGGTTCGGCATGGACCTGAATCCGCGCTCGCCGGAATTCCTCGAGCCGGGTGTGACGTTCCTGCGGCAGGACTGCTCGGTTCGCTGGGCCCTTCCGGACGCCTCGCTCGACGTTGTCTTCACGAGCAACTGCTTCGAGCATCTGCCCGACAAGCTCGCCCTCCGTGGCACGCTGGGGGAGGCCCGCCGGTGCCTGAGGCCCGGAGGCAGCCTCATCGCGCTCGGCCCCAACATCAAGTTCGTGGAGGGCGCCTACTGGGACTTCTGGGACCACTTCCTGTGCCTGACGGACCTGTCGGTCTGCGAGGCGATGCAGAACAACGGATTCCGGATCAGGCGCTCGATCCCCAGGTTTCTGCCGTATTCGATGGTGAACCAGCCGCGGTACCCCTTGGCATTCGTGCGCCTCTATCTGGCGATTCCCCTTGCGTGGCGGCTCTTCGGGAAGCAGTTCCTCGTCCGGGCTGAAAGGGCGTAGCCTCAGGGAGCGGGTCTCCGGACGGGGCGACGATGCGCCCGGCTTCCCCTCGACGACCTTTCCACTGTTCCTCGCCAAGAATGGGTTGCGGCCCTCAAGGACCACAGGCAGCGTATCCGGACATGAAGAATCCGTGGAAATCCCGTCCACTGATCATCTGCGCCACCCCAATTGCCGTTTGGATGGTTCAGATCATCCTGATGAGCTACATCATGGGTCCGAGCACGGGGTATTTTAGGTCGAACAGGAGCCTCGAGGTCGCTTATTGGATCTTAATAATACTGCTCTCACTGGTTCCGATCCCTGCATTCGTCGCGGCGATCGCCGGAATCAAGACCGCCAAATATCGCGGCTGGAATATCGCGGGTGCCCTCTTGAACGGCGTCTATGTCCTTCTGCTGCTTTTGATTGTTCTGGGCCTGTGCCTTACATTCTTTGTCCAGAAGGAGATGCGGTGAGTCGCTTGGCTCAAATTACTTGACGGCGGGCTCACGCCGGCAGACGGCTTTTGATAGGTTCAACACCAGCGGCGACTGTTAGTCCGTTTCCTGCGCTTCTGATGTGCGAATCAGTGACCAGTTCCGCTGAATCAAGGTCCCCGTGCAACCCAAGCTGCTGAGACCCTCCTGGACCACGCCGGCCGCGGTCCTGTGCGGATGGATCCCTTCGGCCTATGGTTTGTTCCTGATCGGCTTCCTGGTATCCCTATTCCTTTTCTTTGAGGGGCGAAGCGCCACGCTGGAGGATGCGATCGTTTCTGACGTGCTGTCGCCCGACGACAATCCTCGCGGGTACCTTGTCGCGGCGGCCGCGGTGTCGGCATGTGGATTGCTGCTTCTGCCGGCTGCGGACCTGTTCCAGAGAGGTTGGGATCAACGTTGCCGGCGCTGGTCGGTCACGGGGGCTTGGCTCTATCGTATCGGTTTGACTGCTATGGTTGCGATTGGGGCTACGACGCCGTTCCAGGAGCCTTATGTGCCCGTGCATATCGGGTTGGCGTTTGTCGCCCTTATGGGAATGGTGGCGGGGCTGGCCGTTTGTCTTGGTGTCGCCGCCTGTTCCTCCACCTCATTCCGTGTCCCACTGGCTGTGCTTTCGTTTCTCCAGATCGGCGCTCTGCTCTTTCTCGCGATCCTGGTTATTCTCCCGAGCGGGTTTCTGGATCGCAGGTTTCTGGCGCTGTTCGAATGGCTGCTGAACGCCTTGATCGCTGCAGGCACGGTATCCGTGGCTGCGGCGTTGAACGTGGCTTCAAATCAGGCGGGAAGGAATCACGGGGGGTGGGGAGGCCGGTGAACCGGATACCGGTTCCCCATCATCAAGGAACGGCGCGGTCTTGCATACGCCCAAGTCTATCCATTGAGACCTGCCTAAGCGATTGACGTAATTCCGTCGCCCGGCACCCTGAAAGGGCTCATCCGGAGGAGTGGCTGAGTGGTTTAAGGCACCTGACTTGAAATCAGACGTGGGCGCAAGCTCACCGGGGGTTCGAATCCCTCCTCCTCCGCCACCTTTCCGGCCGGCCCAAATGGCCCCGGCCGGCGCGCCCGGCCGCCGCGGGGAAACCCAAGCCAGAAGGAGTCCGGCGCCTCCGCCTCCCTGCAGGGGGTAGGCTTGACAAGATTTGGACGCGAGGGGTATCCTAAGGGTTCGTTATCACACCACTTTAGATTAAAGTGGGCCCTGGGGCCCGCTTTTTTTTTCCACACTTCCAACCTATGAGCAGCGAAATCCTTTCGGTCCTTGAGTACATGGAGAAAGAGAAGGGCATACCGCGCGCGGACATGATCGCGACGATCGCGAATGCCCTCAAAACAGCTGCCCAGAAGGGGGTTAACTCCGGTCAGGAGCTGAAGATCGAGATCAACCCGAAGAACGGCCAGCTCCACGCGTGGGCCCTCATGAAGGTTGTGGATTCGGTCAGCAACCCGAAGACCGAGGTGCATGTCGAGAAGGCCCAGGCCGTGAAGCCCGGCGCCGTGATCGGCGAGTTCATCGAGAAGGAGATCGACCCGTCCACGCTGGGCCGGATCGCCGCACAGACGGCCCGCCAGGCCGTGATGCAGCGCCTCAGGCAGTTCGAGAAGGACCGCATCTACGACGACTTCAAGGACCAGGTCGGCAACATCGTCACGGGGACGGTCCGCCGGCGCGAGCGCAACGACATCTACATCGACATCGGCAAGGCCGAGGCGGTCATGCCCGCCAAGGAGCAGGTCCCCATGGAGGAGTACCAGCCGGGCGACCGGATTCGCTGCCTGCTCCTCGAGATCGAGAACACGCCCCGCGGGCCGGAGATCATCCTGACGCGCGCGAGCCCGAAGTTCGTCCGCAGGCTTTTCGAGCTCGAGGTCACGGAGATCGCCGACGGCACCGTCAAGATCGAGGCCTTTGCCCGCGAGCCGAGCTACCGGACGAAGATCGCCGTGTCCTCCAAGGATCCCAAGGTCGACCCCGTCGGGGCGTGCGTCGGGGCGCGGGGCGCCCGCGTGAAGACCATCGTGCGCGAGCTGGGCGGGGAGAAGATCGACATCATCAAGTACTATGCGGACCCGCGCGAGATGGTCATCGAGGCCCTCAAGCCCGCCGTGCCGCGCGAGATCATCATCGACGAGCGCAACCGCCGCATCCTGCTGAAGGTCGCCACCGACGACCTCGCGATCGCGATCGGCCGGAAGGGCCAGAACGCGCGGCTGACGTCCCGCCTCATCGGGTGGCGCATCGACATCGAGGAGTTCAAGGCGGAGGGGGACGACCCCCGCGGCAACGCCGTGAACGCCCTGGTCAAGTCGCTCGGCCTCGACCCCGCGATCGCGGGGCGCCTCGTCGACATGGGCATCAATTCCCCCGCGGCGTTCGAGGGCGTTGTCGCCGACGACCTCGTGGGCGCGGGGTTCACAGCCGAGGAGGCGCAGGACGTGATCCAGCGCGTCACATCCTGAGGAAGCCGACGCCCGCCGAATGAGCACCCGTATCCACGAACTGGCCAAGAAGCACAACATGGAGGGCCGCGAGATGCTGGCCCTGCTCAAGCAGCGCGGCTACGTCGCGGCGGACACGAAGTCCGTGTCGAGCACGGTGAGCAAGATCTACATCGAGGAGATCGAGAAGGAGTTTGCGTCGAAGGCGCCGGCGCCGGCGGCGGCCCCGGCCCCGGCCCCGGCCGCGGTTCCCGCCCCCTCGGCCGAGGCCCCGGTGCATCGCAGCCCGGTCGGGATGTTCGTGAAGACGGCGCAGGACGTCGCCCGCGAGCGGGAGGCGGTCGCAAAGATCGCCGCGCCCGCGCGCCCGCCGGCCCCGATAGTCAGGGCGCCGTCGCCTCCCGCCCCGCCCCCGCCGCGCCCGGTGGCCGCGCCCCGCTCAAACCCCGTCGCCCAGGCCCCCGCGCCCGCCGCGAAGGCCCCGCTTCCGGCCGCGCCGCCGCGGGCTGCGGCCCCTGCCGCGCCCCAGGCCGAACCGCCGAGGCCCTCGGCGGGCCCGCCCCCGCTGCCCGTGCGCGCCCCCACCTTCCCACGGCCGCTCCCCCAGCTCTCGCCCTCCGCCTCGTCGGCGCCGGTCGTGACCGTCCAGGGGGACGTCAAGATCATCCACCTGAAGCCGCCCGTGATCGTGCGGGACTTCGCCGTGGCGCTGAGCCTGAAGCCGTTCAAGCTGATCTCGGAGCTCAACCAGATCGGGGGGTTCGCCTCGATGAACTCGACGATCGACGAGGCCGTCGCGCAGAAGGTCGCCGAGAAATACGGGTTCGTCCTGGACATCAAGCACCGCGGCGACGTGGAGCAGCAGAAGCTCGCGAAGGGCAAGGACAAGGCGAAGCCCGTGGCCGACGAGTCAAAGGACATGGAGGCGAGGCCCCCTGTCGTCGTCATCCTCGGCCACGTCGACCACGGCAAGACCACGCTGCTTGACGCCATCCGCAAAGCGAACGTCGCGGCGGGCGAGGCGGGCGGGATCACCCAGCACATAGGCGCCTACCAGGTCGAGCACAACGGCAGGAAGATCACCTTTCTGGACACCCCGGGCCACGCGGCGTTCAACAAGATGAGGGCGCGCGGCGCCTCTGTGACCGACATCGCGGTCCTGGTCGTCGCCGCCGACGACGGATTCATGCCCCAGACGGACGAGGCCCTCGAGCACGCCCGCAATGCCAAGGTCGTCCAGATCGTCGCCGTCAACAAGATGGACGTGAAGGGCGCGAACCTGGACCAGGTCAAGGCCCAGATGCAGCAGAGGGGCATCGTGCCCGAGGACTGGGGCGGGGAGACGATCACGGTGCCCGTGTCGGCGGTGAAGGGGACGGGGGTCAACGACCTCCTGGAGATGATCCTGCTCCAGGCCGACGTGCTGGAGCTGAAGGCCAACCCGAAGGCGGAGACCTCCGGCGTCGTGATCGAGTCCCAGGTGGACGTCGGCCGTGGCCCGCTGTCCACGGTGATCGTCCAGAAGGGCACCCTTCGCACGGGCGACGCGATCGTCTGCGGGTCCCATTGGGCCAAGGTGCGGGCCATGTTCGACGACCAGGGGCGCCCCATCAAGGAGGCGCCGCCGTCGACCCCCGTCCGGGTCATCGGCTGGTCGGGCACGCCCGACAGCGGCGCGGCGTTCCGGGCCGCGAAGAACGCGAGGGAGGCGGAGAACCTGGCCGAGGAGGCGGCCCAGGTCCTCAAGAAGGCGGTGACGACGGTGGACTCGGCGCAGAAGGACATCTCGGTCGAGAACCTCTTCGCCAACATCGCGGCAACGCAGCAGAAGGTGCTGAAGGTGATCGTCAAGGCCGACGTGTACGGGTCGGCGGAGGCCGTCAGGCAGCTCCTCGAGGGCATCAAGAGCACGAAGGTGTCGCTCGAGATCGTTTCGGCGGAAGTGGGGCTCGTCACCAAGAACGACGTGATCATGGCCGCCGCGGCGGGCGCCACCATCTTCGGGTTCAGCACCAAGCTGGAGAACGGGGTTACGCCCCTGGCAAAGCACAACGGCGTGCGCATCGAGACCTTCGAGATCATCTACGAGCTCGGCGACAAGGCGCGCGAGATGATGGCGGACCTGCTCGACCCGGACATCAAGGAGATCAAGCTCGGGGCCGCCGAGGTGCGCGCGACGTTCCCTCTGGCGAAGGGATTCGTGGCCGGGTGCCTGGTGACCGAGGGCAAGGTGAACCGGGGCGCGGCCGCGCGCCTGCGCCGCGGGCGCGAGATCGTGCACGAGGGCAAGGTCGGGACGCTCAAGCGCTTCAAGGACGACGCGAACGAGGTCCGCGCCGGCCTCGAGTGCGGCGTCAAGCTGGACGACTTCAACGGCTACCAGGTGGGTGACGTCATCGAGTGCTACGACACCCAGAAGGTCAGGGCATCGCTCTGATGCGCCAGGCACTTGGCCCACGTCCGTGTCCAATCGCATCGTCAGAATCAACGAGCTGGTCCAGCGCGAGATAAGCGACATCCTTCGCCGCCGGCACGCGTCCGAGGCGGTGGCCATCACGATCTCGGAGGTGAGGGTGGCCCCCGACCTGCGCGACGGCCGGGTGTTCGTGGCCATCATCGGGGACGACGCTGCCGTCGCCGACCGGTTCCGCTGGCTCCAGGGGAGGGCCCCGGAGATCCGCGAGGAGCTCGGGCGCCGGATCGTCCTCAAGTTTCTTCCGCACCTGACCTACGTCCTCGACAAGTCGGCTGAAAAGGTCGCCCGCGTCCTCAGCGCGCTTGACGAGATCGAGCACCAGCAGCCGGCCGGGCCAAGCCCGGATCCAAGCCATGGAAAAATACTTTCCTGAGCTCTCCAAGCCGTTCCAGGGGCTGCTGCGCGCCGTCGCCGGCAGGACGGTGGCGGTCGTGGGCCACGCAAGGCCCGACGGCGACTGCATCGGCTCCCAGGTGGCCCTCGCGCGCGTGCTCTCCGCCGGGGGCTCGCCGTCGGTCTGCGCGAACCCCGACCCGGTTCCCCGGCGCCTCGCCTTCGCCGCCAAGGGCATGACGTTCATCCGCGCCGACGAGGCGCTCCTGCTTCCCAAGGACACCCTCGCGGTCTTCGTCGACTGCGCCGACCACGGGCGGGCGGGGGACCGCATAAAAGAGAGGTTCCCGAATCCGGCGGGGAACGTCGACCACCACCTCTCGAACAGCGCCTTCGCGGCGATCAACATCGTCGACAGCGGCTCGGCGGCGTCGTGCGAGATCCTGGCCGGCCTCTTCATAGATCACGGGCTGCCCATCGACGCCGGCACGGCGACCGCGCTCTTCGTCGGCATCCTCACCGATACCGGGCAGTTCCGCTTCAACTCGACGTCGCAGCGCAGCTTCATCCTCGCGGGCGAGCTGGTCGCGCGGGGAGCGTCGCCCCCGGAGGCGGGCTACGAGCTCTACGAGCGCGAGTCGTCGGGGAAGCTCCGGCTCCTCCAGCAGTTCCTCTCGTCCCTCACGATGGAGATCGGGGGGCGCGTCTGCATCGGCACGCTGCCGGTCGGGGTGTTCGAGGCCACGGGCACGACGGCCGAGGACACGGAGGGGCTTGTGGACTTTGCGCGCAGCATCGACGGGGTCGAGGTCGGCGTCCTGATCGAGGAGCGCCCCGACGGCGGGGTGAAGGCGAGCCTCCGAGCCAAGGACCCGCTCTGCCGCCTCGACATTGTCGCCGGCCACTTTGGCGGGGGAGGCCACGCCTGCGCGGCGGGCCTCAACCGCAAGAAGAGCGCGGGCGAGTTCCGGGAGCGCCTCCTCGAGGCCATCCGCGAGCGCCTCAAGATAGTGGACATAGAGCGGGAGCGCGCCAAACCCGTGGCGTAGCGATCCATGATGGGACTCCAAAAGGACCTGGACGGCGTGCTGCTCGTCGACAAGCCCCGCGATCACACCTCGCACGACGTCATTGCGCGCCTGCGCGGGAAGCTCAGGATGAGGAAGATCGGGCATGCGGGCACGCTCGACCCCATGGCGACCGGGCTGCTCGTCGTCCTGGTCGGCAGGGCGACGCGGGTTTCGCAGTACATCATCAGCCTCGACAAGGAGTACGAGGGGACGGTCGAGCTCGGGAGAACGACGGACTCGCAGGACGCCGACGGCCAGACGATGGAGACCAGGCCCGTGCCCGCCCTCACGGAGGCCGAGGTACGCGCCGCGATGCAGGGTTTTCTCGGGGACCAGTACCAGACCCCGCCGATGTTCTCGGCCATCAAGATCGACGGCGTGCCGCTCTACAAGAGGGCGCGCAAGGGGGAGGACGTCGAGCGCGAGCCCCGGTTCATCCGGGTGATGTCCTGGGACCTCCTTGGCTTCGCGTCGCCGCGGATCGACTTCCGGCTGCGCTGCACCAAGGGAACCTACGTGCGCACGCTGGCGCACGACCTCGGGAACAGGCTCGGCTGCGGGGCGCACCTCTCGGCGCTTCGCCGGACGGCGACCGACAGGTTCAGCGTGTCGCAGGCCCTGACGATGGAGGAGATCGAGAGCCTTTCCCTGCCCGAGATCGAGAGGAGGCTGATCCCCGTCAGCCAGGCGGTGCCCAGCGTCGCGCTATGAGCCTGCTTGCCCAGTTCGACGGGCTCGACCGCGTGACCCTTCCGGGCCGCCCGCTCCACGTCGCCATAGGGATCTTCGATGGCGTCCACCTCGGGCACCGGGCCGTCGTCGAGGCCGCCGTGCAGTCGGCCCGCCACAGCGGGGGCGTCTCCATCGTGCTCACCTTCGCCCCGCACCCGAGCGTCGTCCTGAACCCCGACAACCCGGTCCGGATGATCCTGGACCTGCCTGCCAAGATCGAGAAGCTCGGGTCGCTGGGCGTCGACGCGGTCGTCGTGCAGCCCTTCACGCGCGACCTTGCCGCGATCGCCGCCGAGGATTTCGTCCCGTTCATCAAGCGCCACCTTCCCAGGCTGTCCGGCATCTATGTCGGGGAGAATTTCCGGTTCGGGCGGGGCCGCAGGGGCGACGTCGCGATGCTGGTCTCGGAGGGCCGCCGGCACGGGATCACGGTCTTCAGCGCCCCGCGCGTGAACCTCGACGGGGAGCCGATCAGCAGCACGAGGATCCGCGAGCGGATCCAGAAGGGCGACATGAGGGGCGCGGCGGCGCTCCTCGGCTATGTCTACACCGCCTCCGGGACGGTGGTGCACGGCAAGCACCTCGGCAGGACGATCGGGTTTCCGACGCTCAACCTGGGCTGGTCCCCCGACCTGAAGCCGCTCTACGGGGTCTACGCCGTCCGGGTGAGCGGGGCGAAGTCCTACGGGTGGCTGCCCGCCGTTGCCAACTACGGCCTGCGCCCGACCGTGGAGCAGACGCAGGAGGCGAGGCTGGAGATCCACATGCTCGTGACCTGCCCCTACCGGGCCGGGGACCCCGTGGCCGTCGAATGGGTCCGGTTCCTGCGGCCGGAGAAGAAGTTCGGCGGGATCGAGGAGCTTCGCCTGCAGATCGCAAAGGACGTGGCCGAGGCGCGCGCGGAATTTTCCTTGCCGTGATCGGCGCCTATCCTGCTTAATTTACAACCCGTTGGTGCGGACCCTTAGCTCAGTTGGTTAGAGCGTTTCCTTGACATGGAAAAGGTCGCTGGTTCGAGTCCAGTAGGGTCCACCAGCTTGCAATAGGCGCCCTCCCGTCGCATCCTGTCCCACGGATCGGCGCTCTTTAACTAATCATGGAAAACATTACCCCAACAGATGCGCCGGAGAATGAGCCCTTCTCCCTTCGGCTCTTCATCTTCACGGTGCTCGGCTCGCTGGCGGTCCTGCTCGGGGCCCTCCGTCTGCTCGCGCCGCCCGTCTGGGAGGCGCAGATCCTGGCCCCCGTCTGGAACGGGGTCGCGGCCTTCCTCGCCCTGAGCCTCGTCAACTGCTTCATTGAGTACGTCTTCCACCGCTATGTCCTCCACAAGCCGGCGATTCCCCTCCTGAGGAGGTTCTACCGCCAGCACACGCTGCACCACGCCCTCACCCGGATCGCGAGGAAGGCGACCCGCGACGGCAAGGGCCTGATGTTCATCGAGAACAGGTACCCCATCCTGGAGGAGGACCAGCACGAGGCTTCGTTCTTCCCCTGGTACACGCTTCTGACCTTTGCGGGGATCTTGGCGCCGCTCCTCGCCCTCCTTCAGTGGGTCCTTCCTGCGTTCCCCTGGTTCTTCTCCGGCTTTGCGGCCCTGGCCTCCTCGCTCGCGATCTACGAGCTGGTCCACGCCATCGAGCACTGGTCGCTCGACCGGTGGGAGCCCCTGATCGCGAACCCCCGCTGGGGGCGGTTCTGGCGCGCCGCCTACAGCTTCCACCTCAGGCACCACGCGGTCATCGACTGCAACGAGTCGATCTCGGGCTTCTTCTGCCTCCCGATCGCGGACTGGGTGTTTGGGACATGCCTGATGCCGGCGAGCATCTATGCCGACGGCGACACGTGGACCGCCGACGAGTTCAGGAGCCCGAGGCCCGTGTGGCTTATCCGCATGCTCGACCAGGCCGCCGACCAGTCCGTGGCGCGGCACCGTGCCGGGACCGTCGAGAAGCTGCCGGACCCGGCGGTGGATCACGGGTCCACGCGGGGCGAGCGGATCGCCAACTGGGTGACCCATGGGCTCGGGCTGGCGGTGAGCATCCTCGCGTTTGCCCTGCTCGTCGTCTCGGCGAGCCTTTACGGCGACGCCTGGCATATCGTGAGCTTCAGCGTGTTCGGGGTGGCGCTGCTCGTCCTGTACTCGATGTGCATGCTCTACCACGCTTGGAACTCGGAGCGGGCAAGGCGGCTTATCCTTAGGCTCGGCAGGGCCTCGGCGTTTCTCCTCATTGCGGGAACCTACACGCCGTTCCTGCTTGTCAGCATGAGGGGGCCCTGGGGATGGACCCTCTTCGGCATCGTGTGGGGGCTGTGCGGCGCCGGCATCGTCTTCCAGTTCATCGTCGGGGACCGCTACCGCGTCACCTCCACGCTCGCGACCCTGTTTGTCGGGTGGATAATCGTGGTGGCGATCAAGCCGTTCGTGGCCGCCGTGCCGCATGACGCCCTCTGGCTCCTGCTGGCGGGGGGCCTCTGCTACATGGCCGGCACGATGCTGGCCTCGCTCAAGCGCGTTCGCTACCATTACGCCTTCAGGAACGCTCTCGTGCTCGGCGGGAGCACGTGCCACCTGCTCGCCGTCCTCCTGTTCGTGCTTCCGCAGCACGTCTAGGCATTCGCGGGCGGGCGAGATGAAGTTCAGGTCCAACAGCTGCGTCGCCATCCATCTGACCAGCCTCGCGAAGGCGGAGCGGTTCTACTCCGACGTCCTCGGGTTCAAGCTCAAGAGCAAGACAAGGACCTGCCTCGAATACGACACGGGCCATTTCATGCTCTACCTGAACAGGTCGGCGAAGGCGCAGCCGCCGACGCCCTCGTTCAGCGTGAGGAGCATCGCCAAGGCAAAGCGGCTCCTGAAGGGGGCGCGGTGCCAGATCGTTGTCGACCGCGGCAGCTCGCTCTACTTCCGCGACCCCTTCGGCAACGTCTTCGACGTCATAGAGGATTGATGGGGCCGGGTCCCAGCTCACTTGGCAGGGAGGCCGCTCTGCGGCCGCATTCGGGGCGCGCCCCGTCCGGATGAACACACTCTGCCGGCTGATCCCCCTTCCCGTCGCCTGCTGCCTCGCGCTGCTCGGGTGCGCCCGGCGGGAGACGCCTGCCGAGGCGGGCATCCGCACCCAGACCCTCCTCTTCGGGAACGGCGCGGACCCCGCCGACCTTGATCCCCAGGTGGTCGTCGCTTTCACGGACACGGTCATCGACTACGCGCTCTTCGAAGGGCTCACGACGCTCGACGCGAAGACCTCCCGTGCGGTGCCCGGCCTGGCCGAGCGGTGGGATGTCTCGCCCGACGGCAGGGTCTACACCTTCCACCTGCGGCCGAGCGCGCGCTGGTCCAACGGGGACCGTGTCACCGCGGGCGACTTCGTGTATTCGTTCCAGCGGATCCTCACGCCCTCCTTTGCCGCGGGGTATGCCTACATGCTCTGGCCGATCAAGAACGCGGAGGCCTTCAATTCCGGCAGGATGACGGACTTCTCCCAGGTCGGGGCCAGGGCGCTGGACGCGGCCACGCTCGAGGTAACGCTCGAGAGGCCCACCCCGTACCTCCCCGCGCTGGCTGCGCACAACACATGGCTGCCCGTGCACAAGCCGGTGATCGAGAGGTTCGGGCGGATGGACGAGAAGGGGACGGCATGGACCCGGCCAGGCAACCTGGTCGGCAACGGGGCGTTCACGCTCGCCGAATGGGTCCCCAACGCGCGTGTCGCCGTCGTGAAGAACCCGCTCTACTGGGATGCGGCCAACACGCGCCTGAACCGGATCGAGTTCTACCCGATCGAGAGGCCCGACATCGAGGACCTCAACTACAGGTCCGGCCAGCTGCACGCGACGTACGCCCTCCCGATGTCGAAGGTGGACGCCTACCGGAGCCACGTTCCCTCGGATTTCCGGTCCGACATGGCCCTCCAGTGCTACTACCTTTTCATCAACGTCAACCGGCCGCCCTTTGACAACGTGAAGCTGCGGCTCGCGCTGGCGCACGCCCTGGACCGCGAGGTCCTTTCGCGGGACGTCACCAAGGGCCTTTATCCGCCGGCCCGCTCGCTGACGCCGCCTGACTGCGGGGGCTACACGGCGCGCGCGGGGATCTCGGACGATTTTGCGGAGGCGCGACGGCTCCTTGCCGAGGCGGGCTATCCGGGGGGCAGGGGTCTTCCTTCAATCGAGGTGCAGTGCTACGAGACGGAGGTTCCGCTGCGCATGCTCGAGGTGATCCAGGCGATGTGGCTGAAGGAGCTCGGCGTGCGGATAACGATCGCCCAGGTCGAGCAGAAGACGCTGTTCCAGAACCAGCAGGACAGGAACTACTCGATCTCGTTCTCCGGATGGATTGCCGACGTCCCGGACCCGGTCACCTTCCTCGGGACCATGGTCACGGGAGGGGGCAACAACTGGGCGGGGTGGAGCAACAGGGAGTTCGACCGGCTGATGGACGAGGCGGCCGGCACGACCGACAATGCGCGCCGCCTGGAGCTGTTCCAGAAGGCCGAGGCCATCCTGCTCGGCGAGGCGCCGCTCATTCCCCTCTACTTCAGGCCCCAGGTCTACGCCCTCAGCCCGGCCGTCCACGGATGGACGACGAACTCGATCGGATTCCACGAGCTCAACAGGATCTGGCTTGAGAGATAGGGCGGGGCCGCCGGCCGCTATCGCCAGCTGTACCCCAGTCCGAGCAGGAATATGTCCGAGTCGCGGTTGTACGAGCTCGTGACCCGGTCCCAGACCATCCGGGCGACCCAGTGGTCCGAAAGGTGCCTGGCGATGGTAAGCGAGACCAGCGGGGCGATGGCCGCAGGGCTCGTGCGCGTTGTGGTGTTCGGATGCCTTCGGTCGATGAAGAAATACGGACCGACGCCGATCCCAACCGAGGTATTGTCGTCAAAGAATGTGTTGACCGGCCACAGCTGAACGGCGAGGCCGCTGCGGCGCACCGTCTTCGGGTTTCCCTCGTAGATGTACGTTGAGGATAGGTCGAGGTGAGGTATCAGCCCCTGGCGGTACTCCACGGCGCAGGCCCAGGCCTTGTCGCTGAAGAAGGTGTTCACGATGCTCTGCCCGCCGAACACGGTGAGCTGCGGCTCCGTGACAAACGCCTTCTCGGGGGCGCTGATGTTGGGCTGGTTCCCAATGGGCCGGCCGTGCGGCCCAAACCAGTAGCCTACGCCCACTTCAATATTCGTGGTCTTTATGTCGGCCGCGGGACTAATCCGGTTGATCATGAACCTGTAGAACCACCGGTCGGAAAGATACCCGGTGGCCGTGAAGCTGAAGATCGGCGCGGTGCCGTGGATGTCGGCGGAACCACCCGCAGGAAGGAACTGCGTGTCGTAGTAATAATAGACGCCGGCCCCGACGGAGAGCGCGACGCGGTCGTCCCAGAAGGGCAGATTCGTCCATCCCTCCCACGCGGTGCCGTCGCGGCGATGGCCCGGGAAGTGGCCTTCGTTGATGTAGCCAACCGAGGCGTCGAAGTACTTGTACAGGTCCTGCCGGTAGTCGACCTCCCAGGCGCTCGTCGACTTCTGGAAGGCCCCGGACGTCGTCACGCCACCGAGGACCGTCAGCTCCTGGGCGTGCAGGCCAAGGCCGGAGCAGGCGATCGTGAGGACGCAGAGTTTCCAGATGGCGGGTGTTCTCATAGGATGTTTGTTAGGCAATGCTCCGCCGATCGGCCGGCAGCGGCGGGTGCCGATGGTCCGGGGTGGTGGCGGCGCGACTGGTGTTGGTGGCTTGGTAGGCAGGGGCCCGGTGGCGTGGTCAGGGCGGGCATCATAGCGGGGAAGCGTTTCCATGGGGATGGGGTGTTCAACTTAGGCGTCCCGCAACGGGTTCGGGCAATGGCCCTCCGACGCTATGCGCGTTCATGCCGCGAGCGGGCGGCGGTATGGCGGGGCCCGGGTGCCCGCCGGCCGGCGGGAGAATCCGGCCCGGACCCGGGGATTGCCGGGGACCCGGTCAATGTTCCGGTTGACAGCGTTTTTGCGAACGATGCTGATTGTCCCATGAGTTTCATCCCCAGGATTCTGCGTCTCGCGATTCTTCCCCTCGCGGCCGGCTCGGCGGCGCTCATGGGGGAGGGCGTGGCGGCCAAGCCCGTCACCCCCCGGGCCTCGCCCGAGGCCGCTGCGCTCCTGCAGGTCCTCTACGACATCTCCGGCAAGTACATCCTGACCGGGCAGCACAACTATCCGAGCGTCGGGGCGAGGAACTCGGAATTCGCCTCCAAATACATAGGAAAGACGCCGGTGATCTTCGGGAAGGACATGGGCTTCGCAAAGGCGGGCGACACGGACTCGTACCTGGCGCGCCCGGACATCGTGAAGGAGGCGATACGCCAGCACCAGATGGGCTCGCTGGTCGCGCTCTGCTGGCACGCGGTTCCCCCGACCGCGGACGAGCCGGTGACGTTCCGGCCGCTTCCGAACAGCGACCCGAACCTCCTCAAGAGCGTCCAGGGAAAGCTGACCGACGAGCAGTTCAGGGATGTGCTGACCCCGGGCACGGCGCTTTACAACCACTGGTGCTCGCAGGTCGACGAGGTCGCGGTGTTCCTGAAGCAGCTCCAGGACGCCCACGTCCCGGTGCTCTGGAGGCCCTACCACGAGATGAACGGCGACTGGTTCTGGTGGGGCGGCCGAACGGGCGAATTCAGCACCGCGGCGCTGTACCGGCAGATTTTCGACCGGCTGGTGAACCACCACCACCTCAACAACCTGATCTGGGTCTGGAGCATGGACCGGCCCGGCAAGCCCGGCATGGAGCACGCGAAGTACTTTCCCGGCACCGAGTATGTGGACGTCCTCGCCCTCGACGTCTACGGGAGCGATTTCGCCCAGTCCTATTATGACAGCCTTGTCGCGCTGTCGCAGGGCAAGCCGATGGTCCTTGCCGAGGTCGGCAATCCGCCGAAGCCCGAGATCCTGGGCAAGCAGCCCAGGTGGGCCTACTACATGACGTGGTCGGGAATGGTCCGCAACACCCCCAGGAGGGATTACAGCGAGCTCATGCATGATCCCAGGGTGCTCAACCTGGAGGATCCCGCCTACTCGAGCGCGACGGCGCCCTATCGCAAGGCCTGCGGCCTGCCGCCGCTGCATTTTGAGCCTGCGCCCGCCGACTTCTCCGGGACGTGGGTGTTCGACGAGGACAAGAGCGAGCTGGGGAGGATGGGGGCCGGCATGTCCCCGGCGCGGCTGGACGTCGCGCAGCGAGGCAATGAGCTGGATATCAAGACAACCCGCATCGTCGAATATGCGGACGACCAGGTCGTCGACGAGAAGCTCACGCTGGACGGCGCGGAGTCGAAATCCGAGTTCATGAGCTCACCCCGCGTGACGACGGCGCGGCTTTCCGACGGTGGGGAGCACATCACGATCGACTCCGTCGTCACGTTCACATGGGGCGCCCCGGGGGCCAAGATGACAACCAAGGACACCTGGAGCCTGCTCAATGGCGGCAAGACGCTCTCGATCCAGAGGCACGTGAGCTCGTTCAGGGGGGTGCAGGACCAGAGCCTGGTCTTCTATAAGCAATAGGAAAGAAACGATTTGCGCACTGGCCGCTCCGGCGGCCGCGGGGGGAGGCGGATCGGGCGGAATTCGGCCGGGCGGCGCGGCGACTGTCGGCGGCACCCCGGAGGGTCGCCTCCTTCGGGTTGACGCCCGGAAGGGGGAATCCCACTCTCGGCCGTCCTGCTCCAGCGTCCGTGCGGCTTCAACGATTCACGTCAAACCCCTAGGAGATCATCATGACATTCTTGCACACCCTCTGGCTTCCGATCCTGCTGTCGTCCGTATTCGTATTCCTCGCGAGCTCCATCATTCACATGGCGCTCTCGTGGTGGCACAGGAGCGACTATTCAAAGCTTCCGGATGAGGCGAAGTTCGCGGACGCGGTGCGCCCGCTCGCGATACCGCCGGGCGACTACATGATCCCGAACTGTTCCAGCACCGCCGAGATGAGGTCGCCGGAGTATAAGGAGAAGCTGAACAAGGGGCCGATCATGATGGCGACGGTGATGCCGAACGGCCCGTTCAGCATGGGAAAGAGCCTCGGCCTCTGGTTCCTCTACCTGGTTGTGGTAAGCGTCTTTGCCGCCTACGTCACCTACCATGCGCTTCCCGCCGGGGCGGGATACAAGAGCGTTTTCCGCTTTGCAGGCGCGACGTCGTTCCTGGCCTACACCGGTGCGCTGTGGCAGATGTCGATCTGGTACCGGCGTTCCTGGTGCACGACGATCAAGACCACCATCGACGGGCTGGTATACGCCGGGTTGGTGGCGGGCACCTTTGGATGGCTCTGGCCGCGGTAGGACCGCGTGGACGGGGGAAAGACTGGGGAATCCGCCTTTGATCGGGCCGGGATGAGCATCCTGTCCCCGCCTGCTGGTGCGGGGCACTCTCCGCTCCGACACTCCGCGGACTGATGCCAGTCCGGGATGTGAGTTACCGGAGTCCCATATGATCAAGCGCTTGCGCAGGATCTTGAGACGGATGCGGGATGACAAGGAAAGCGGAGAACTTCCCCGGGCGCCGATGGCCGCAACTTTTTGCGCGCAGGCGTGTTCCTTGGAGTAACAACACTCCAATTGAACATGAAATCCAACCTCCTTACGATCAGCTCAATCCTCGCCGTTGCATCGGCGTTTGTCATCCTGCCCGTCAGCGCCGCAGCTGCAGGCATCACCTTCACGGTTACAGGCATCCTGGCAGTCTTCGTCGCCGATTACAGCCGCGACATCAGGCCGATCAGTCTGCCGGCCGAGATCGTCCCGTTCAACCCGGCCGGCCGCATGTCGGCGGTGTACGGCAACGCGGCGTGATCGCCGGCTGCACGCCGCGCCCTCTCGAAGTTGCCATGTAAGCCGGATGTCGGATGCGCTGGGACTTGGATCACCTGATGGATGGTTGTGTGGTCATTTTGACCCACAGCTGCCAACCAAAGGTGGCCGCTCTTAGAAGCCGAATTCAGTCTTTCGTGCGCGGCGTGTAGAAATCTGCTCTCTTGGCGGCCAGCGTCGGGCATCCTAGGGCCAGCCGTTCGGCATCGCAGATCCCGGCCTCGTCGGTTTCAGCAAGGTGCGGTTTGGCATCCCCCATAGCCATCAAAGCGCCCTGTGTTCCGAAACGTTGGTCGTGGCCGGTGGAATTGAGCATTCGATCGTAGGTGGCGGCTACAAGCCATCGCCCTATGCCCCGGTCACCGAGAAGCATCGAGCAGACTGCGAGTTCATGAGCCAATTCGAATCCAGCGAATGAAGAGCTGTGCTGCATTACAAGGGATGCATTTGCGAAATCCTTTGCGGTATGGAGTTCGCCTGTGTTGATGATTTCACGAATCCGCCGACTGCGCCGATGGTCTTCAATAGGCATAGTCTTGAGTTCCGATTCGGACAACTTGCCCAACCGTTTTCTGACATCCTGGTCTGCATCGACGATCTCCTGGACCTCTACGTTGTTAGATGCCTTTGCTGCTGCGTTCCTGGCTTCGTCAGCATGCAACATGACCCATTGGACGGCTTTGGGGGCGGGATCTAGCGTTAGGCGGTCGTCGTCAGAATTCTTTTGGATTTGATTCCATACATCGTAGCGCATGGGCCGGCCGAGCGTCTGCAACAACGCATCCCAATTTGAAGGCAGTTGATTCTCTGCGTCTCGTTTACCTTTGGCCGCGGCAACAAGCATAAGCTCATACCGCATTCGAAACGACCGATATTCCGGAAATGGGCCCGACGCGATGTTCGCGGCGCGATAGAAGTCGTCACCGGTTGCAAGTGTGTCGCTCTCAACAAGGCGAACCATCTCTTGATGGAATTTTGGGTCGACCTTCGGGTATTGGTTCTCCGTCGGCGCGCGTGCTTCGAGCTCAGCGATCCTGGTGGATGCAAGGGGTGTTTGCATTTCCGCGGCGTGCGAAGGCGTCAAAAGGGATATTGCTGCGGCCAATAGGGCAGGAGTGAAGCGGTGCATTGATTGCGGTGCTCTAAAATCGTTGAATTTGGCTATTCGCGAATGCGACGTGTACGGAGGCCCTTTACTGCACCAACACGTTGGCAGGTATGCCGAGTCCTTTGTGCAGAGCTCTAACCATACCGATGCTAAGCGGCCTTTTGTGGTTCAGCACCTCCGATACACGGCTCTTGCTCGGAAAGTATTTCTCGAGGTCCTTCTGCCGAAGTCCCTTCTGTTCCATCCGAAACTTGATGGCGTCGATTGGGTCTGGGCTATCAATTGGGAAATGGGTCTCTTCATAGCGCTCAACGAGTAGCGACCACAGCTCCAATTCAGATTCTCTGGCCGAGCCGGGTTTAGAGTCCATGAGTGATTCCACATGTGCCAAGGCTTTCTGATATTCAACTTCTGTCTTTATGATCTTTGGTGTCATGGATCGTTGTCGGTCATACGGAAGCAGCGTCTATCTTGTCGTAGTCGGCATGGGTTCCAACGAAACGGATGAATAGGATACTCGTGTTGTAATGTATCCTGGCAATGAGCCGATAGTGGTTTCCAGCGATGTCGAAGACGACCCTGTTGCCCGGTAAGAAATCCGCAGAGGGGAAGCGTGCCGCAATTTCCTTTGGAGTCTTCCAGGTCGCTGCATTAGCCTCATGGAACCAGGACTCTAGCGGCGCTCTGGCAGCAGCATGCCTTTCATAGAATTCTCTTAGTGTCCGCCGAGCGATCACGCGCATGACGATTCGAAGACAGTGGTCGGTTTGCAAGCTTAAGTTCCCAAAATGGGAACTTCGCGAGTTGCCCGCTAAAGGAGCCCCGCCTCCCTGAAGCTGTAGTACTCTCGCCCCAGTGAGTCGGCCCCTCGGCGGCCTATGATAACATGATCCAGCAGAGGAATATCCACAGCCGCCGCTGCTTCCCGGAGTTGCCTTGTCAGCTGGATATCCGCTGCGCTTGGTGACGGGTCACCACTGGGATGGTTGTGTGGGTCATTACCTACTAATCGGCTGACCTCGTTGATGTTGGAATCAGTTCCCGTTTTTGTTATCAATTCCTAGCTTCCTTAGCCGCTCCACAACCTCTTCTTTCCAGACGTAGAACTTACTCTGAGGGTCGGCCCGATTATGATGGATGTACCAGAGCAGGCTGTTTCCCCAGATGTTTCTCCTTCTTGGGTCTGCTCCGGCATCCAACAGGATTAGGTCGATGTCGTAGCGATTGGCTCCCGCCGAAAACATGAGGGGCGTGACCCCGTTTGAGTTGGCAAAATTCACATCCGCACCTGCTGCGACCAATATTTTGACGTTGTCGGGCAGCATCTCATCCATGCTGCGCCAAATTGGAGTCAGCCCAGTAGTTGGGTTCACTTGGTTGGGCTTTCCGCCATGGGCCAGAGCTTGCGACAAGAATGAGCTGTCTGACATCGCTGCTGCTATTGCCAAAGCACTGGCACCCGTCTCTTGGAATTGAACGTTTGGATCGGACCCTAATTCAAGAAGACATACATAGGCTTTCATGCTATGACTCGTTGCTGCCAAATAAAGTGGCGTGAGATTGCCCCGTCCGCGGGCATTTACATCTACTCCGGCGGCTTTGAGTTCCCTAATCTTGGATGCATTGTTGCTCTCTGCGGCGGTGGCCATCGCGACTTCCTTGGACTCACTAAAATAGTCAGCAGCCTGGATTGGGGCTGCGTAGCCTTTGGACCCTTGAAGACATATTGCGCACAGGAGCAGGGCGATCTTTCGATAGGGCTTCATGGAGCTTATAAGCATAGGAATACGGAAAGCCTCACCAAGTTACGTGACGAATCTCGGGAATGAAGCCGAAATGCCTGTCCCTACTGAGCACAGGCAAGCGGTATTGGAGAGCCAGAGCGGCAATCCATATGTCATTTTCGGGAATGGGCATCCCCCGGGATTTCAGCCCAAAGCGGATCAGGGCGTAGTGGACGGCGGTCGCACCGTCTACGGAGATGACCGCGAATGCCTTAAGGCTATTTTGGAGCCAGCCTTCATATCGACCGTGGAACTTGGAGCCTAGGATTCCATACCGAAACTCTCCCAGCACGATGGACGGAAGCGACGGCACCGATACCGCGACCATCTTCTCTGCAAGACCTTCGTCGCCATCTGCGAGCGCCGACAGGGCGTTTGTATCGAGGATCATTTCCACTCTTCTGGATTCACTCGGGAAAATTCGGCGGCGACGTCCTGGTTGATCTTCGCCGTCTCGTCGTGCAGCCGACGCAGGCCCCCGAAGGCAACTCTCCAGGCGGGAACGTCATCAACTCCATGCCGCGAGCGATTGAGTTTCTCGGTGAGTGCCTCGTTAACGACCGCACGGATCGTCTTGCCTTGTTTCGCGGCGGAGATCTTGAGCTGCCTGAAGAGCGGTTCAGGAATTTCGAGCGTTGTTTTCACTGTAACCGTAAAACCATAAATATGGATAAATTCAACCCCAAGATGTCAAAGGAGCCCCGCCTCTCTAAAACTATAGTACCCCCGGCCCAATGGATCCGCACCGCGTCGGCCTATGATAACATGGTCCAGCAGAGTGATATCCACCGCTGAGGCCGCTTCTCTGAGCCGTCTCGTGAGCTGGATGTCAGCAGCGCTGGGTGATGGGTCTCCGGACGGGTGGTTGTGTAGCATATAACAACCCAGAGAAAGAGGGCGCAATTCGGCAGCTTCCGTGGCTAGGGGCTTGATCTAATTCGAGAACGCAGTGTCACTTTTTTGTGCGCAAGACATTGGCCTCAGTTTTCGTATGGGCGGCTGCGTTACTGATTACTTCGGCCGCCTCAGTTCCGTACGCCGAAGCCGCTCCATTTGCTGCCGTGCCCGAGCTCGGGTACCAATTCATTCCCGATTTCTTTCAATTCCCTGCTGGCACGAAGGAGGGTGAATCGACCGCCGTAGCCATGAATTCAGATGGACACATTTTCCTCTTTCGACGCGCTGTTCCCATGCTCTGCGAGTTCGACGCCAAGGGGAGATTCATTCGTAGCATCGGCGACGGGCTCTTCACTCATCCGCACGGATTGAGAATCGACCGAGAAGGCGACCTCTGGACTACGGATGACGGTAGTCACGTGGTGCTGAAACTCAGTCCTTCGGGCGAGGTGCTGATGATTTTGGGTCGCCTCAACAATGCTGCGGAAGCGGATTGGCTCTTCAACCGCCCAGCCGACGTCGCGTTTGACAAGGAGGGCTCGATCTATGTCGCCGATGGCTACGGGAATAGCAGGGTGGTCAAATTCGACCGCGAGGGGAAATTCATAAAATCCTGGGGCAAGTATGGAACCGCACCCGGAGATTTCAATTTGCCGCATACGATCGTGATCGACGGCGACGGGAAGGTCTACGTGGGAGACCGGGAGAACATGCGCATTCAGATATTCGACACAGAAGGGCATTTTCTCACCGAGTGGCGAGACATCGGATACCCCTACGGTTTGTTCCTAGGAACGGATCATCACATCTGGATGGCGGACGGCGGATTTGATCGGGTGGTTGAGCTCGATCAGAATGGAAGGATTATTGGAGCGATGGGCAGGCCTGGACACGGGCCAGGTCAGTTTGCCTGGGCGCATTTCTTGGCCGTAACACAGGACGGCAAAATCATCGTAGCGGATGTACTGAATTGGCGGTTTCAGGTCTTCGCTCCAGCACCTTCCCCTGGCAAACTTTCGGATTATGTGCCAGAGCGGCGGATGTTCTGGGGCTCGATACCAAGCTCGGGTTGGGTTTCCAGGCAGACCAATCTCCCATCGAAATAGGCCGGGTTGAGCGCCTTGGATTCAGGGTGGAGGGTTCCTATAGGTGACGAGCTTAGGTGAAAGGATTGAGGCAATTGACGCCCGATCTTTGGAAATCAGCCACATTGCGCGTGACGACCGTGAGGCCGTGCTCGAGCCCAGTGGCCGCAATGAGGCCATCGCTCGTCGGCAATGGTTGCCTCGGCGAGAGGCGACCCCAGCTGTCAGCCACCTTTGCTGTTATAGGCAATATCCGTTCAGCGTAATGGGTCTCCAACCCGAGCAACCATCGCTCGAGGTTCCCAGCTCCCGACGGGTTCTTGAGCCTATGAAGTTCAATTCCGGCGCGAATCTCGCCAATGGTCAGGACACTAAGGTACGCCTCGTCAGCCCTAATTCCGGAAATCCACGATAAGACCCCGGGATTGATGGCGGGCTTTCTGAGCTCGGAGACGATGCAGGTGTCGAGAAGGTAAGGCATCAGAGGTCTGCCGGTCGTGGAAGATCTCTGGGCCTTGGGAATTCAATTTCGTCCCCAGTAGGGGCGCTCCGAAGGTAGGAGATAAAGTCATCGTTTGGACCAGGCGTTTCGCCGAAAAGGGCAGAACGCAGCAACCGGCGATGGGCTTCCTCGACTGAAATTCCCATGGCGGCCGCCTGGCGACGCAGCTTTCTCACGATGGCTGGTTCGATGTTGCGCACGAGAAGTTGAGACATCAGCAAAAAGTGCTATCAATGATAGCATCTGTCAATCAAAGGAGCCCGGCTTCCCTGAAACTATAGTATCCGCGTCCCAAGGGGTCTGCCCCTCGGCGTCCTATTATAACATGGTCCAGCAGAGGGATATCCACCGCTGAAGCAGCCTCCCGAAGCTGCCGTGTAAGCTGGATGTCTGCGGCGCTTGGAGCCGGGTCACCTGATGGATGGTTATGGGCGCACACGACGGCGGCGGCGGCCTCCCGGATCGCCGATCGGAACACCTCGCGGGGATGGGCGAGTGCCGCAGTGGCGGTGCCGGAGGACACCTCGACCCGCTTCCGAAGGCGGTTGCGGCGGTTGAGGCAGAGCACCCAGAACTTCTCGACGTCGAGGCCGGTCGCGACCGAGTCGAGGTAGGCGGCGATCAGGTCGGCGCGGTTGAGGACCGGGGACTCGTGGGGAGGCAGGCTGACCGCCCGGCGCGCGACCTCCATGGCCGCCACGAGCTGGAGGGCCTTCACCCTGCCGATCCCCCGCAGGCTTCGGAAGTCGGCCTCGTGCCAGGCCAGCAGCCCCGCCAGCGATCCGGCCTCGGAGATGAGCCGGGACGAGACGGCGAGCACGTTGTGGCCGCGGGTGCCGCTTCGGAGCAGCATGGCCAGCAGCTCGGCGTCGCTCAGCGCGGCCGCGCCGAGCCTCTCGAGGCGCTCCTGCGGGCGCTCGCCGACCGGCATCACGCGGATCCGGCTGTCCGGGTAGGGCGGGGGCGGAGCGGGGGATCTGGGCGCCGGGTTGATCATTTCCTCCGAAGGGTGCCCCGGGTCTCTGACTTAAACAATCAAATTAGACATGACTAATACGTGTTGGGGGTTGGCGCGCCCTTTGGAGGCCTCCCCTCTGGGGGCATGAGGGATACACCCCAGGGCCTCCCGGGCGCTCCCGGTGAATCCCGGGCCCGGCCGCAGCCGACCCGGGTGATATCCCCGTCCCGATCGAAGGGTAGCCCCTATTCAGGAATGACGCGGCTTCCTGTTTAATGTGCCCATGAACAAGACGCACACCCCGGACGGAACCCTCCACAACACCTCCCTGTATGTGCGCGCAGCCACCTTTGGATTGATCGCCCTCGCCGGACTGGGATGGTCCGGCTGCGCCACGCAGACGGCGGCCCGGTTCTCTCCGCAGGCCGTGGCGGCCATGTCGCCCGCCGCCGAGGTCGTGCAGCCCTTTGAGGCGCTCCGGTTCGCGAAGAGGTACGTGGTCGAGCATCCCGGCACCGACTTCCTGGTCGGAAGCGGGGACTCGATGCTCCCCCTGTACAAGGACCACACGGTTGTGATCACCCAGCAGGCCGTGATGTCGGACCTCAAGGCGGGCATGACGGCGGTCTACCTCGGCGAGGCGGGCCGCC
The DNA here is from genome assembly GCA_964451965.1 of uncultured Opitutaceae bacterium. Classification (GTDB taxonomy): domain Bacteria; phylum Verrucomicrobiota; class Verrucomicrobiia; order Opitutales; family Opitutaceae; genus Palsa-1447. The sequence goes on along the minus strand of CAYVKH010000009.1, from coordinate 29,219 downwards.
CCGTGGCCCATGTCCTCGTCAAGAAGACCTCCGAGGGATGGGTGGCGATGGGGGTCGGCAACGCGGAGTGCGACGCGACGATCGTGACCCAGGAGAACCTGATGGGGGTCGTCGTGAAGGCCTACGAGCCGACCTGCAGCCCGATGGTGGCGCTGCTCAGCGAGTCCGTCTCGAGGTCGTCGGTCGCCGCGATGCCGTAGAAGGCGGCCGGAAACCCGGCTCCTGCTAGAAGTGCTTCACGTAGCCGTTGCGGCGGAGCCGCTCAAGCCAGCGGTCCTCGACCTCGCGGCCCATCTGCTGGACAAGAATGCGCTCAATCTGGTCGCGGACCTCGTCCAGGGGCTGGATCCCCGCGTACTTCCTGTCCTCGCAGTAGAGCAGGAAGCAGCCCTCCGGAAGGATCACGGCATCCGAGCATTCGCCCTTCTTGACGGCAAAGAGGGGCTCGCTGAACTCGGGCTTTAGGTCCGACCTCTTCATCCATCCCCAGTCGCCGCCCTTGGCGCGGCGCGAGTCCGAGCTGTATTCCTTGGCGAGGTCCTCGAACTTCTCGCCCGAGCGGACCCGCAGGAGGATGGCGTCGGCCTGGCCCCTGAGGTCCCCGTCCGTGCCGCCGGCGGCGCGCGAGAGCTGGATCAGGCGCAGGTGCACGCTGTCGTCCTGGTAGAACCGGTCCTTGTTCTCCTTGTAGTACTGCTCGATGCGGACCGGGCTCACGATGCTCTGCGACTTGTGCTGCTGGTGCAGCATGTAGTTGTAGATGATGTCCTCCTCCACCTCCTTGCGGTAGTCGCGCATGGTGGTCCCGCGTGCCCTCAGGTAGGCGAGGAACTTGGAGCGATCGTTGTCGAACTGCTCGTTCAGCTGGTCGGCGATCTGGTTGTCCACGAAGCTGACCGGCACGTGCTTCTTGTCGTCCTTCTGGAAGTCCTTGATGATCAGCACGCGGTCTATGAGGTTCTGGATCGCGTTGTCCTCCAGGGCCTCGATCTTCTGGTTGAACTCCTGCTCGCTCTTGGCCTCCCGGTGCACCTGGGGGATGAGGGGCGTCATCTCGCGGCGGACGTCGTCGACCGTGATGATCTTGTCCTCGGCAATCGCGACGATCCCGTTTGCGAACTGCAGGTCGAGCTTGTCTTCGGTCGCGGCGGTCTGGGCCAGGCCTGCGGCCGCTTGCAGGGAGAAGACGATAGCAGCGTAGGCGCCGCGGGGCAGGGTCATGGATTCGGCAGATGGTTCAGAAAGGCGATAATCTCCTTCAACCGTAGGTGCGGGCGGGGCGCGGTCAACCTTGGAAACCGGGTGCCGATCATCACCCAGTCGTCCCGTTGTCCGGAGCCGCGAAGGCACTTGAGGCGGTTAGACTCGGATTCGACGGACAGGATGCCCTTTTGTTCCGCCAGGACACGGATGTCGGTCACCAGCAGGAGCGTGCGAACTTCCGCAGCCGGCTTCCCGAACCGGTCCGCGAGCTCCTCCTGGATCTGTCGCACGGCCTGGCGGGAATCGGCCATGGCCAGCCTGCGGTAGATGTCGATCCTCAGGCGGGTCTCCCCCACGTAGGACGAGGGGATGCGGGCCTGGACGCGCCCGATCTCGGGGCCGCCGGCCTTGTCCTCGGCGTCCTTGAGGGCGGTGTAGCCGTCCTCGTGGCGCCCGAGCTGCGACCCCTCGGCCGGCCCCCCCTCGCCGACGAACACGAAATCCAGCTTCACGCTCGCCCGGATGGCCGCCGCCGTCTTGTCGCCCCGCAGGCGCGCCACCGACTGGCGCAGGAGCTGGCAGTAGAGCTCAAAGCCGACGCCGACGATGTGGCCGCTCTGCTCCGCGCCCAGCAGGTTGCCGGCGCCCCGCAGCTCGAGGTCGCGCATCGCGATCCGGAAGCCCGCGCCCAGCTGGGTGTGCTGGCGCAGCGTGTTCATGCGCTGGCGGGCGGCATCGAGGAGCCGGGTGTGCCGGTGGAGCAGCAGGTAGGCGTACGCCTGGTGCTTGAACCTGCCCACCCGCCCGCGCAGCTGGTAGAGCTGGGAGAGCCCGAACCGGTCCGCCCCGTCGATGATCAGGGTGTTGCAGTTCGGGATGTCCAGGCCGCTTTCGATGATGGTCGTGCAGACGAGCACGTTGTACCTCCCGGCGACGAACTCCGTCATCACCCTCTCGAGGTCGGCCGCGTGCATCTGCCCGTGACCGACGCCGAAGGTCAGGTCCGGCATGAGCCCGCTCAGGCGCCTTGCGACAAGGTCGATCGTCCCCACGCGGTTGTGCAGGTAGAAGACCTGGCCTCCCCGGCGCATCTCGTGGCGGATCGCGTCCACGACGGTCTTCTCGTCGTAGGTCTTGACGATCGTCTGGATCGGGTGGCGGTCGACCGGCGGGGTGTCGATGACGCTCATGTCCCGCGCGCTCGTGAGGGCCAGGTAGAGCGTCCTCGGGATCGGGGTCGCGCTCATGGAGATCACGTCGACGGTCGTCCTCAGCCTCTTGAAGGTCTCCTTGTGCCTCACGCCGAAGCGCTGCTCCTCGTCGATGATCAGCAGCCCCAGGTCCCTCGGGACGACGTCGCTCTGGAGGAGGCGGTGGGTCCCGATCAGTATGTCCACGCCCCCGGAGGCCACGGCCTCGAGGATCGTCCGCTGCTCCGCGGGCGACCGGAAGCGGCTGAGCATCTCGATGGAGACCGGGTAGGCCGCCATGCGCTCGCGAAACGTGTTGAGGTGCTGCTGCGCCAGCACCGTGGTCGGCACCAGCACGATCACCTGCTTGCCGGCCTGGACGGCCTTGAAGGACGCCCGCAGGGCGACCTCCGTCTTGCCGAACCCCACGTCGCCGCAGATCAGGCGGTCCATCGGCCGCGTCCTCTCCATGTCGCGCTTGGTCTCGTCGATCGCGCGCGCCTGGCCAGGCGTCTCGGTGAACGGGAACGAGGCCTCGAACTCGCCCTGCCACTGCGTGTCCGCGGGGAACGCGAACCCCGCCTGGGCCTCGCGGCTCGCCTGGATCCGCAGGAGCTCGGCCGCCAGGTCCACGGTGGCCCGCTCCACGGCGCGCCGCGCCTTCTCCCAGCGGCCGGTCCCAATCCTCCCGAGCTGGGGCCTCGCGCGGCCGAGGCCGACGTAGCGGCTGATCAGGTGCGATTCCTGGAGCGGGACGTGGAGCGTCACGCCGTCGTCAAACTCGACCGAGATCACCTCGCGCAGGCCCTGCGCCGTGTCGATCTTCGTCAGCCCGCGGTAGAGCGCGATCCCGTGCTGGAGGTGGACCACGAAGTCGCCCTCCACCAGCTCCGAGAAGTCGAGTAGCTGGTCCACCTGGGCGACCGAGGCGCGCGCGCGGCCGCCCGCGGCCGCGCGCCTCGCCCGCTTGCGGCCGAAGATCTCGGTCTCCGTGACGAGGACGAGCCCGCGCGCCCCCCGGGCGATGGACAGCTCCGCGTCCCGTCTCGCGGTGAGCCTGAACCCCTCGTTCAGGTTCCCGCGCAGGAAGAGGGGGGCGGCGCGGGCCAGGCCCGGGATCCCCGAGAGGATCTCGCGGATGCGCTTCTCCTCGCCGTCCTTCGAAGCGGCGATGGCCAGGGTGAAGCCCTCCCTCGCCCAGTCGGCAAGCCGGCCGAGGAACGCCCTCCTGGCGTCGTCCTCGGCCTGCAGGCGGTCGCGGGCGAGCAGGCTCTCCGGGGCCAGGCCGCGGTGGTGCTCCAGGCTCTCGGTGTCCCAGACAGCCTCGGAGGCGGGCTCGGCGAAGATCGCGCTCGCCTCGTCGATCTCGCCCAGGCCGAAGGCCGCGGCGCACTTGGAAAGGAGCGGGGCGAGCCCGTCCGCGCCCTCGGCCGCGAACGCCCGGAACTCCTCCTCGAGGGCCGCGGGCTCCACGAAGGCGGCGTGGGCGGACGGGTCCAGGTAGTCCGCTATGCCCGTCTTCGCGGACTCGAGCCTCACCCGGGGGGATGCGGCGACCGAGATGCGCTCCACGCGCGCGCCCGAGCGCTGCGTCACCGGGTCGAACGCGCGGATGTCCTCGATCTCGTCCCCGAAGAAGTCGAGCCGGTAGGGCTCGGTCGCGGTCACCGGGTACACGTCGATGATGCCCCCGCGCACGGCGTAGTGGCCCGGCGACTCGCAGACCGCCTCGCTGTCGTAGTCGAGGCCCCTGAGCCTCTCCAGGAGCCCCTGGAACGGCTGCCGCGAGCCGCGCAGGAGGACGACCTCGCTCGCCGCGTACTGCTCGACGGCCGGGACGGGCTGCAGGAGCGAGGTCGGCGTCGCGAACACGGCGAGCGCCGTCCCCCCCTGGGGTTCCCCAGCGGCCCGCCGGGCCTCGCGCAGGCGCGAGAGCACCGTCAGGCGGTCGCCCGACGCGGCAAACGCCTCGCGCATGTCGCGGCTGTCGGGAATCGACTCGGGAAAGACGAGGGTCTCGAGCGCGGGGCCCGGCGCGGCCGCCGCCCAGAAGAGGGCGGTGTCCTCGGCCAGCTGCTCGGCGGCCCGCAGGTCCGGCGCGACGACCACCCAGACGGGGGCGGGGCGGGCCCTCATCGTCTCGGCGAGGACGGCCCCGCGGGCCGCGGGGCACACGCCGAGGATCTTGTGCCTCGTGGCGCCTGTCATTTGGCGGGCGGGCCCGCGGCCAGGGTCGCCAGCGCGGCCCGGGCCGCCTCCTCCTCCGCGACCTTCTTGGACGGGCCCCGTCCGGAGCCGATCCTGCGCTCGAGGAGGTGCACGGCCACCTCGTAGTTCCGCTCGTGGTCGGCCCCCTCCGTGGCCAGGACCTCGTAGCGCAGGGCCTGGTTGCCGTGCAGGGGCTGGACGATCTCCTGGAGGCGCCCCTTCGGGTTCGCATCGCCCTCGCCGGCCGCCAGGCGCGCCGTGAGGTCCCCGTAGATCCCGAGGACGGCCCCGCGCGCGCCCTCGAGCCCGCCGTCGAGGTTCACGGCCCCGACCAGGGCCTCGAACGCGTCCTCGAGGGCGGCGTCCCGTCCGCGGCCGCCGCTCGCCTCCTCGTTCGCGCCAAGGCGCAGGCAGGCGTCGAGCCCTATCTCGCGGGCGAGGCGGGCCAGGAACTGGCCCCTCCCGAGGATCGCCCTGCGCTTGGTCAGCTCGCCCTCGGTGCCGCCGGGATAGAGCGCGTAGAGCGCCTCGGTCAGGATCAGCTGGAGGACCGAGTCCCCGAGGAACTCGAGGCGCTGGTTGTTGCCCGGCGAGGAGGGGTTGTCCTGCAGCCAGGAGGCGTGGGTGAGCGCGCGCTCAAGGTGGGCCTTGTCGCGGAAGGTGTAGCGGATCCTCGCCTGAAGCGCCTGGAGGTCGGAGGTCACGAGCTTGCGCTTGTGTAGCGCCTGAGGCCGCTCCTGAACATCAGGACGGCGAGCGCGAACCACGCGGCGGTCGCCGCGCACAGGCCGAGCGTCCACGACGGATCGAATCCGTGCAGGATCTGCCGGGCCGGCGCGTTGCTGACGACGACGGCCGGAATGATCCACACGAAGATCAGGCCGGCGGCGCCCTTCAGGGCCTCCCTTGGGAGGCGGGAGAACTCCATCACCGTGAAGTAGCTCCCCTCCACGCCCTGGGAGCTCGTGATCCAGAACGAGAGCGACATCGCCATCACGAGGGCGCTGTAGTGGATGACGACGCCGCAGCCTATCATGAACGCGTACAGCGCGAGGTCCGCGAAGCCGGGGTGCAGGCCGAGCTTCCTGGCCGAGTAGATGATAAGCGCCGCGGCCACGACCGAGTTGAGGAGCCCGTCCAGCTCGAGCTTCCGGGTCGAGGCCATGAACAGCGGGTCGCCGGGCTGGGCCAGGACGAAGTCGAACATGCCGTTGCGCACGTTGCGCCCCATCTCGAAGATGCCGCTCCAGAAGAAGCCCATGAGGAAGCGCTGGATGAGCATCGAGGTCCCGACAAGGATGAGCATCTCGTAGAGGCTCCATCCGGCGACGGTCGGGGTGTGGCTGTAGATGACGGCGACCATGATGACGTTCACCGAGATCCAGAGGAGCTCCACCGAGGCCCAGATGAAGAGGTCGCCCCTGAACATGGTGGCCCGCACGAGCGAGTAGCGCGCGCTCGCGAGCCAGATCCGGAGGTAGTGGGAGAACGAGATCATCTTCCCATTGTTCAGCCCCCCGCGGCGGTGTGATGCCGCAGGCCGCGCCGCCACACCCCCTCGGCGAGGCAGACCAGGAAGAAGGCCCAGAACGCCTGGATCGCCAGCCCCTGCACCGCGAAGTCAAGGCCCTTCCTCCCGGTGAGGATGGCGGCCGGGAAGTAGGCCTGGTAGAAGAAGGGCAGGAAGCGCACGACGTTGAACACACCCTGCGGCAGGAGGTCCAGCGGCACGACCTGGCCGCCGAGCAGGGTCTCCACGGCCATCGAGAGGATGACGAATCCCTGGATGTCGAGGAACCAGAACGCAAGGAGCCCGAAGCAGTACGCGATGCTGAACTGGATGATCGCCGTGAGCGCCATGGCGGGGATGCCCAGCGCGATCCGCCAGGCGTCGTGGGGCATGTCCAGGTATCCCCGGAAGAAGGGCAGGGCGACCAGCAGCGCCAGCAGCCCGAATGCTCCCGACACGACCCGCGCGGCGGCAAAGACGCTCAGGCGGTACGCGAAGTAGTTTATCGGCTTGAGCAGGAACTGGTTGATGAGGCCGTTGCGGATGTCCTCGCTGATCTGGTAGTCCTCGTTGAAGGCGCCGATGAAGAACTGCAGGACAAAGATCACGACGAAGTACGTGAGCGTCTGCGCGAACGAGTACCCGCCTATGGAGGGGTTGCCCGCGTAGGCCGCGCCCCAGAGGAGGTACACGACGACGAGGTGGCAGAACCAGAAGAGGCTCCTCACCCCGAAGTTCCAGCGGTACACGAGGTTGCTCTGCAACCCGACCACGAAGGCCTGGCCGTATTTGGTCATGACAGGGCGAAGCGCTTGACCACCTCGGCCGCCAGGTTGCGGTAGGCCGCGGTGCCCGGGCTCGCCGGGTCGTAGTCGAAGATCGTCTTTCCGAAGCTCGGGGCCTCGCTCAGGCGCACCGTCCTGGGGATCACCGAGGCGAAGATCTTGTCGGGCATGTGGGCCCTGACCTCGTCGACGACCTGGTGGCTCAGGCTCGTGCGCACGTCGAACATGGTCATGACGATCCCGCCGAGCTCGAGCGCCGGGTTGATGCCGGCCGTCTTGAGGCGCTCGACGTTGCGCAGGATCTGGCCGAGGCCCTCGAGGGCCATGTACTCGCACTGGAGCGTGATGAGAAGGTAGTCCGCGGCCGCCAGGCTGTTCATGGAGAGCAACCCGAGGGCCGGCGGGCAGTCGATGAGGATCACACGGAAGCCGCCCGAGGCGACGACGGGCGCAAGGACGCCCTTCAGCTTCATCAGGTAGTTCTCCATCTGCGAGAGCTCGATCTCGGCGGCCGCCAGGTCCTCCTCGCTCGGGATGATGGCTAGGTGCTCGTAGGCCGTCGGCGTGATGAGGGAGAGGGCGTCGCCCTCGCCGTGGAGCGCCGCGTAGAGGCTCCTGCCCTCCTGCTTCTCGATCCCGAGGGAGCTCGTCGCGTTCGCCTGCGGGTCGAGGTCGATCAGGAGGGTGTGGATCTTCCTCTGCGCAAGCCCGGCCGCGAGGTTTACCGCCGTCGTGGTCTTGCCGACGCCGCCCTTCTGGTTGGCGATGGTGAAGATGGTGGTGGCCATTTAGGGTGATTCTCGTTTTTCAAATGCCGCGGCGTCAATTCCCGGCGCAAAGCGTTCGGTCTTGACCGCCAACCGCTGATGTCTGGCATCTGAGCCGTGGACCGATCCAAGAACCTCTCCGCAAAGCCGATTCCCGCCCGGGAGCGCCTCATCCTCGCCCTGGACGTCCCGTCGCTCGACGAGGGCAAGCGGTGGGTCGACCGGCTCGGGGACTCGGTGCAGTTCTACAAGCTCGGGCTCCAGTTCCTCATGACCGGAGGGTACTTCGACATGGTCGAATGGCTCGACGCACAGGGCAAGAAGGTGTTCGCCGACGTCAAGTTCTTCGACGTCCCGGAGACCGTGAAGCTCGCCGTGGAGCAGCTGCAGCACCGCAAGGTGGCCTTCGCGACCGTCCACGGAAACGACCCGATGATCGAGGCCGCGGTGTCGGCGAAGGGCAGCGTGAAGATCCTCGCCGTCACCGTCCTGACGAGCCTGGACCGCGGCGACCTGGACGACCTCGGCTTCCAATGCGACCCGGAGGAGCTCGTGCTGTCGAGGGCCAGGCGGGCCCTCAAGCTGGGGTGCGACGGCGTGATCTCGTCGGGCCTCGAGGCCGCGCGCCTGCGCGGCGAGCTCGGGGCCGGCTTCCTGATCGTCAGCCCGGGCATAAGGCCCGTTGAGAACCGGCCCTCCGACGACCAGAAGAGGACGGTGGACGTGGAGGACGCGTTCCTGCGGGGTGCCGACTACATCGTCGTGGGCCGTCCCATCCGCCAGGCGGCCGACCCCCGCGCCAAGGCCGAGGAGATCCAGGCCAAGATCGCGGGGCTGTTCGGGGGCGTGAGCCCATGAGGACGGTCCGGTTGCTCCTGGCGTGCGCGGCGGCGGCCTGCGCGGCGCGGGGAGGGGGCCCGCCGGCGGCCCCGAGGGTCCTTCCCGGGCTGCGCGACGACGGGTACACGCTGCTGCACAGCCAGTGGCCGATCCACCCGGTGGGCGACCAGGTCGCCCTGGGAGACTTTCCCGTGGGCATGGCGATCGATCCCCGGGGCAGGCTCGCCGCCGTCCTGCACGCGGGCCACGGGAGGCACGAGGTCGTGCTCGTCGACATCGCCTCCCAGAGGGTCGTTTCCGCCGCGCCCCTGAACGAGGCGTTCTGCGGCGTCGCCTTCTCGTCGGACGGGAGAACCCTTGTCTGCAGCGGCGCCAGCGACGGCGTGCTCCATGTCTTCAAGGTGTCGGCCGGCCGGCTCGCAGCGAGGGGGGATGTCAGGGTCGCGGACAAGGCGGGCAGCAGCGTCGTCGCCGGGTTCGCGCTTTCCCGGGACGCCCGTTCGGCGCTGGTCGCGCTCGCCTTTGACAGCCGCGTAGTCCGGGTGAGCCTCGCAACCGGCGCCCGCGCCTGGACCGCGTACGTGGGGGGCGGCGGGAAGGCCCCCGTGCGCCAGTCCGCCAGCGCCGCGGAGCCCAACGACGTCCTGGCCGGCCGGGAGCTCGTCTCGGATGCCGACCCCCTGAACGTGGTCTGGGACGAGCCCCGCGCCCGGGCGTACGCCAGCCTCTGGGGCGAGTCGAGCGTCGCGGTCATCGACGCGTCGGACGGCCGGGTCGTCGGGCGGTGGCCGACGGGGCTCCACCCCAACGAGATGGTGCTTTCGCGCGACGGGCGCCTGTTCGTCGCGAACGGCGGGCTCAACACGGTGACCGTGCTCGACACGGGCGACGGGCACGCCACCGAGGTCCTCTCCTCCTCGTTCATGCCCGGCGACCTGCCGGGCTCGACCCCCGACAGCCTCGCGCTTTCCCCGGACGGCGGGACGCTCTACGTCGCCAACGCCTACACGAACACGGTCGCCGTGTTCGATGTCAGCGTGCGCGGCGGCGGCCGCCCGCTCGGGTTCATCCCGACCGGCTGGTTCCCCACGGCGGTGCGGCTTGCGCCCGACGGGAGGAGGCTGCTTGTGGTGAGCGCGCGGGGGCTCGCCCCGAAGGCTAACCCGGGGATGGGGGCGGACCGCCAGAGGATCGACGAGCTCTACGCGGGGTCCCTTGGGGTGATCGCGCTTCCCCGCGGCGGCGGCTATGCGCGGGCGCTGGCGGAGTGGACGCGGATCGCGCAGCGGTGCAGGCCGGCCCCGCCCGGGAAGGCGGCCCCCGGGGGCCCGATTCCGGCGCGCCCCGGCGATCCCTCGCCGATCCGGTACGTGGTCTACGTCATCAAGGAGAACCGGACGTACGACCAGGTCTTCGGGGACCTCCGCCAGGGAAACGGGGACCCCTCGCTCTGCCTCTTCCCCGAGCGCAATACCCCGAACATCCATGCGATCGCCCGGCAGTTCGTGCTGCTCGACAATTTCTACGCCAACGCGGAGGTCAGCGCGAGCGGCCACGAATGGAGCACGGCGGGCTACGCCGCCGAATTCGTGGAGAAATCGTGGCCCGTGAACTACGGACACCTCGACGAGGGCTCGCATGTCCCGTATCCGGCCGAGGGCCACTATGCCGCCGCTCTGCCCGCCCTCGGGTATCTCTGGGACCGGGCGGCCGCCGCCGGGGTGACCTACCGGAGCTACGGGGAGTTCACCGAGAACCCGGAGAAGGCCGGCGACACCGCGTGGAGCAACATGCCCGCGCTGCGGGGCCACCTGGACCCGGACTACCGCGGCTGGGACCTGAAGTACCACGACCGCGACCGCGCGGACGAGTTCATCGCGCAGCTGCGCCGGTTCGAGGCCTCGGGCGAGATGCCAAGGCTCCAGATCGTCCGGCTTCCCCAGGACCACACCGCGGGAGCCACGGCGGGGGACTGGACCCCCGAGGCGATGGTCGCCGACAACGACCTCGGCGTCGGGCGGGTGGTCGAGGCGCTCAGCCGGTCGAGGTTCTGGCGCCAGACCGTCGTCTTCGTCGTGGAGGACGACGCCCAGAGCGGCCCCGACCACGTGGACGCGCACCGGACCGAGGCGCTGGTCGCCGGGCCGTTCGTCCGGCGCGGCGCGGTCGACTCCACCCCCTACACCACGTGCTCGATGCTGCGCACGATCGAGCTGATCCTCGGCCTGGAGCCCATGTCCCAGTTTGACGCCGCGGCGGCCCCGATGAGGGCCAGCTTCCAGGACGAGCCCGACGCCTCGCCGTTCCGGGCGCTGGAGGAGGCGGTCGACATCGAGGGCCGCAACCCGAGGAAGGGGCCGCTGGCCGAGGCCTCCTCCCGCTTCGACTTCTCGCGCGAGGACCTGGTCGAGGACCAGGCCTTCAACCGCGTGATCTGGGAGGCCGTTCGCGGCGGCGCCCGCATGCCCGCCCCCGTCCACGCCGCATTCGTCCGCCAGCTGCCCGGCACGGACAGGGACTGAGCGCGGGCCGGCCGCGCAGGGCCTACTGGTAGGGGATGGGGTTGATCCCCTGCTGGCGGCAGACCGCTATGTCGACGACGGCATACTGCGGCGACCCGAGGTAGGGCAGCGTTGTCTGGAGCTCCCGGGCGCCCTCGGACATCGCCGAGGCAAAGGGGGCCGACCCGAGGTAGGTCGTCTCAAACGCGACGATTCGCCCCCCCTCGGCGGCGTCGTAGAATCCGGTGAAGCAGTGCCCGGGCTTGAACAGCAGCACCGGACGAAGCCCGATCCTCCTGAGGATGGACGCGAACAGGACCGAGGCGTCGACGCAGTTCGCGCCCTGGTCGTGCACCGTCTGGTCGAGGAACCGGACGTACTGGGTCGAGACGAGCGCGGACGTGCCGCTGTCGGTCGCCACGTTGACGTAGCTCAGGCCGCGCGCCGCGAGCGCGTCCCAGACCGCCTGGACCTGCAGCATCGTCAGCTGGAGGCCGTACTGGTAGCCGCCGAACCCGCGCACGGACCCGTTGGAGATCGCCTCCTGCAGGAGGGCGTTGATCCAGGGATGGTCCTCGTTGACGTAGGCCGCGAAGCACACGGTCGTGTCCAGCCACTGCCCGGTCGAGGCGACGAACAGGCGCGTGACGGCCTCGTTGACCGAGTGGACGGTGCAGACCAGGGCCGCCTCGGCCTGGGACCTCCCGTCGACCAGGAGCGTGGCGACGAAGGATTGCGGGCCCAGCTGGGTCGTGCGCCTGAGGGTGTCGTAGTTCCACGGCAGCTCGGGATTGAGCGTGGCCGAGCCGGCCGGGGCGTTGAAGCCGACCTGCAGGGGCTGCAGGAAGAGCCCCGAGTCGATCCTCAGCTGGAGCGACCCGGCCGCGGGCAGGTTGCGCAGGGAGACCGTCAGGCAGCGGGCGTACTCGGGATAGGACACCCCGAACGAAAGCATGAGGGACGGATAGATGTTGTTCTGGAACGACCCGGTCATCTCGCAGACGGGGGCCGGCGCGGCGGGCTGCGCGGACGCGGCCCGCGGCGCCGCGGGAGCCTGGGCGGGCTGGGCCAGGACGGGTGGCGGCTGGGCCGGCCTGGGCCCACTCGTGGCGTCCTCTATGTACATCCCGAGCCGGACGCCGAGGGACACAAGCAGGAGCGGCACGATCCCGTAGCAGGTGATCGCGCTAAGGGGTCTTCGCGCGGAATTGCGTGTTCGGGGAGCTGGCACTTGGGCTGTAGAGGATACGACGGGCGGAGCCGGAATAAAGTTTCTTTCTTGCGTGCGCAACCCGGCGACATCAAAGCGCGTCTTGCAAATCGCATGCCCGCCAAGCGCACAACCGCCCTAGCCGCCCTCGCTGGCCTCCTCTTCCTGGCGGGCTGCTCGCAGGTTTCCACGCGATCGCTTCCCAAGGCGGACATCGGCGGCCAGAAGCACATCTTTGTGGAGCGCCGGCTTGCGGACAACTACGGCGTCTCCGAGGAGATCGCCCGGCAGCTCCGGGCGATGGGGTACGACGCGTCCGCGGGCGCGCTGACGATGATGCCCCCCGGGACGGACCTCGTCGTCTCCTACGACGACATGTGGACGTGGGACTTCACCACCTACATGATCGAGATCGACCTGCAGGTCAGGTCCGCCCGCACGGACAAGATCCTCGCGGTCGGCCATTATTTCGGGCCGCACGCGGTGTTCGGGCACGCCCCGCCCGAGATGATCCACGAACTGCTCGCGAAGCTGTTCAAGCGCGCGTGACCCGCGCGGCCAGGGTGCCCCGGGGCGGCCCGCGGCCGGCGGCGGGGAGGCCTTGTCGTTGCGGCGGCTGGAATAAACGCGAATCTGGGCTACTCTAACGGGCAGTGAAGCTACTCGTACCCGCGATCCTAGTGCTGGCCGTCTCAGCGACGCTGCTGGCCGACACCGAAATGAAATCCTCGAATCCCCCCGGTTCCGCGGCCAAGGGCGCCGCGTGCGCAGTCGACGCCTCGAGGTCCGCCTGCGGCCTTCCCTCCAGCGTCGTCATCGACATGTCAAAGGCCACCGTGAGGCGCACGGACGCGGAATGGCGGGCGCTCCTCACGCCGGACCAGTACCGCGTCGCGCGGCAGCAGGGGACGGAGCGCGCCTTCCAAAACCCGTACTGGGACAACCACGAGGACGGCGTGTACTTCTCGGTCTGCAGCGACACGCCGCTGTTCGACAGCCGGGACAAGTTCGACAGCGGCACCGGCTGGCCGAGCTTCACGAAGCCGATCGAGCCGCTCTTTGTCGGGGTCCAGTCGGACACGTCCGTGGGGATGGTCCGCGACGAGGTGCACTGCGCGACCGACGGGGCGCACCTCGGCCACGTCTTCGACGACGGCCCCCCGCCGACCGGCATGCGCTACTGCATAAACTCGGCCTCGCTCCGTTTCATGCCCCGCAAGCAGTACGACGCCTGGGTGGCCTCCCGCGCGGCGCCCGTCCCGTCGAAGTGACGGCCCCGGCGCCCCCCCGAATCTCCGTGCCACGTTCCCGCCAGCTCCTTCCACTCCTCATCCTCATCTCAATGACGACGCTCGCAGACACGGCCAGGGCGGATTCCGTCGTGCTCGGCGGCGGGTGCTTCTGGTGCCTTGACGCCTCCTACAAGCTGCTTCCCGGCGTGACCCGCGTCACGTGCGGGTATTCGGGCGGCACCCTCGCGAACCCGAGCTACGAGCAGGTGTGCACGGAGGAGACCGGCCACGCGGAGGTCGTGAAGATCGACTACGATCCGTCCGTCGTGCCGCTGGACCGGATCCTCGGCTACTTCTGGCAGGTGCACGATCCGACCCAGGTGGGAGGCCAGGGCCACGACATGGGGAGCCAGTACCGCTCGATCATCCTCTATTCCGACGCGGCGCAGAAGGCCGCGGCCGAGAAGTCGCGCGCCGAGGCGCAGAAATCCCGCGGCGAGCCCATCACGACCGAGATCGTGCCGCTGGCGAAGTTCTGGCCGGCCGAGGCCTACCACCAGGACTATTTCGCGAAGCATCCGGACGAGGGCTACTGCTCGGTCGTGATCCGCCCGAAGGTCGAGAAGCTCAAGCACCTGCTCGGCGGCGGGAAATAGGGCGGGGAGCCCGGCGCGGCGGCGGCCCCGCCGCGCGGCGTTCCCACTTTGCGTTTGCGAGCCGTAGGCGCCGATCCCAGATTCCGTCAATGTTGGGATGGTTGGGCGACCTCGGCCGGCTCATCTGGGGGCTATTGTACTGGAATCTGCGCAAGGCGCTATTCCGAATCCGGGGTGCGTCCGGCCGGGCACCCTGCCAGCACCCGAGCGACTCCGGGCGCGGCGGTACGACCGGCTGCGAGGCGTGCGTCGGATGGCGCGACACGGAGCGGTTCCGCCGGCTGTGCCCCCTGCTGGCGACGGCCGCCGACGGAAGGCGGGTCTGCTCGGTCGACGCGGCCGACGTGCGCCCGTTCTGGGGCAGGGCCGTCCTCTTCTTCGGAGGGTCGGCCGCCGCCGTCGTGCTGCTCGCGGTGCTCTCCCTCTTCTCGGCGTTCTGGGCGATCGGGTACCGGGTGCCGCTCAGCGTCGTCGCGTGGCCGCCGGCCTGGCACCGGATCAGGCTGGCGCGCGCGGACTACTTCTACCGCATGGCGCTCCGGACCATCAGGGAGGGCGACGTGCGACGGAGCTACCTTGCCCTGGGCCAGGCCTACGCGCTGGACCCGGAGAACATCAACGCGGCCCTGCTGCTGGCCCAGTACACCCAGATCGCGAACCCGGACTACTCAGACTCGATATACTCGCGGCTGGTGCTCGGGCACCGCGGGAGCTTCGAGGACACGGCACAGCTCTGGCTCCGCGCGCTCCTTTCCAGGGGTGACTTCGCCTCGGTGGGCGGCCTTTCGGCAAGGATGATCAGGGAGGGAGCCAGGCATGTCCCCGCATGGACGCAGGCCCTCCTCTTCGCCGAGATGATGAGCGGCGACCCTGCCGAGCTGGACCGCGTGCTCGCGGGCCCGGGAGGGGTTCCCGCCGAGGCCCGCTCCGTGCTGTCGCTCGCCCGGAGCATCCGGGGGTCGCCCGCAGGGGAGCGCGCGAGGGTCCTAGCGCTCTACATGGGCGGCGCCACGACCACCTTTGAGGTCTACTATTCGCTCAGGGGCCTTGCCGGCGCCGGACGCGCCGCGGACGTTGTGGCGTTCCTGGAGGGCAAGTCGGGCACGGCGCTCGACCCGTATGACCGCGAGCTGATCAAGCTCGAGGCGTATTCCGCCCTGGGCTGGAGCGTGCTGGTGCGCAGGGAGATAGAGTTCCTGCTGGACCAGGGCGCCTCGGTCCCGGCCGTGACGCTGCTGTCGGGGCACCTCGTGGAGCATCCCGATGCCGGGAATGCCGGCCGAGTCTTCGAGCTGCTCGACCAAAAACCCATGCCCGCCACGGCCGACAATGTCGGGGCGCACGCGGCGCTCATGTGCATGGCCGGCGTGAACGGACTGGGCGCGCGCATGAGGCAGGAGGCCGACAGTCTGGGCAGGATCGTGGGGGGAGGCTTCCCGAGCAGGGGCCACATCCAGGATTTCTTCGAGGACCGGTCGGCCTCCAAGAACCCGGCGGCGATACTGCCGGCGCTTCCCGAGCTGCCCCTAGAGATGTTGTATGCTCTGAACGCGCACTATCGGGCGCCGGCGGCCCCCTCCGCGACTCGCGCCGCGAAAGCCGGCGGCGGGGGAACCCCATATTAGGGGATCGGGCCCGGCGGGCGTGCCCGCGGCGGGCGCCCCTCAGCGCTCGTGCCCGTAGGGGTCGACCTGGTTCTCTATCGCGCGCTGGCGGCGCTCGATGTTGGCCACCACATACCGCTCGTTGAGCTCGTTGAGGACCTCGTCCACGTCGCGCTCCTGCACGTAGTGGGCGAGCGCGTGCGCCCTGAGGACCTCCCAGTAGCTCTCCAGCTCCTGGGTCTCGATGACGCCGAGCGACTCGACGGCGGCGGCCGCGCTCGCGTGGAATTCGGTGAGCCTCTTGGCGACGACGGCGCGCGCGTCGGCCTCCATCTCCTGGGCCGCCGGCAGCGCGTCCCTGTCGTGCTGCAGGGCGAGGTTGTCGACCCATCCCACGACGCCCTTGATCGGAAGCTCGGGAAGCAGCACGTCCTTGTAGGGCGAATTCGCGGCGAACATGGCCATGGATCGGGTGAGCGACTCGAGCTGCAGGGCCGTGCGGTCCAGGCTGTCCGCGCCCATGCGCAGCTCGGCGAACGCCTGCGCGCGGTCGCCGAACGCGGAGCGGACCCCTCCCGCGGCGCCTGCAAAGGACACGGCGACGTTCTTTATGTTGCGGGCGAGCGCCAGGAGCTGCTCGCCGTAGTGCTCGATCAGCCTGTCCCACGCCTTTATCGCCTCGGCGATCTTTGCGCTCTTCCGGTAGTTCTCCGACACCTGCCTCAGGTAGTCGTTCAGCCTCTCGCGGATGGACGACTTGAGCCAGTTCTCTATCGCCTCGAGCTTGCCCAGCCTGTTCTCGATCGCCGCCTCGGTGTCGAGGACCGTCTGCATCGACGTCTCGAACACATCCCTCTGCTTCTTCGAGGCGAGAATCCCGAAAGGGGGACGGGTCTCTGTCACCTGCTGCTTTTCCGCGACCAGCCGCTCCAGCGCATCCTTCAATGCGTTTCGGCAAAGGTCGAGGTACGCCTCGTCACGCAGCAGCGAGATGACGTCGTCAGGCAGCGACATACCCGATGAGTTTGCGGGGGTTCATGGCCGATTAGGATATCAAAAACAGACCAAAGTACCTTCTGGTCAATCAGAAACGCATAAGCTTGGCCATGGGTCGCGCGCCGCGGAGCCGTTCCGGGAGCCGTTTCTTGACGCCGCGCCGCGCAGCCAAATGATGGTTCGCGAGCTTCCTCAATCGCATGAGATTCCGAAAACTGGGCCGCACCGGGTTCAACGTGTCCGAAATCGGATTCGGCGCGTGGGCGATTGGCGGGGGATGGGGTCCGCAGAGCGAGGCCGATTCCGTTGCGGCCCTCAACAAGGCCCTGGACCTTGGCGTCAACTTCATAGACACCGCGGCGGGTTACGGGGACGGGAGGAGCGAGCGGATCATCGCCTCCGTGCTCCGGGACAGGCGCGAGTCGGTCATCGTGGCGACCAAGACCCCTCCGACGGACGGCCCCTGGCCTCCGTCCCCGTATTGCGTCTCCTCGCGGCGCTACCCCGAGAAGTACCTGCGCGAGAATGTCGAGCAGCGCCTGCGCAACCTGGGGACGGACCGGATCGACCTCCTGCAGCTGCACACCTGGACGAGGGCGTGGAACAGGGACCCCGGGCCGTTCGAGACGCTTCGCGCGCTCAAGAAGGAGGGAAAGGTGAGGTTCGTCGGCGTGTCCACGCCCGAGCACGACCAGAACAGCGTGATAGACCTGATGAGGGGAGGGTGGGTCGACGCCGTGCAGGTCATCTACAACGTCTTCGAGCAGGAGCCGGCGGCCGAGCTGCTCCCCGCGGCCGCCGAGGCCGGCGTCGGCGTCATCGTGCGCGTGGTCTTCGACGAGGGCTCGCTGACCGGCAAGTGGACGCGCGACACGGTCTTTCCCGAGGGCGATTTCCGCCGGAGCTATTTCGAGGGCGATCGCCTCGCCCGGTCCGTCGGGAGGGCCGCGAAGGTCGCCGATGCGCTCAAGGGCAGCGGGTACACGCTCCCGCAGGCGGCGATCAAGTTCGCGCTGGCGCACGAAGCGGTGGGAACCGTCATTCCGGGGATGCGCAGCCCGCAGCAGGCCGAGGCGAACTGCGGCGTGAGCGACCTTCCCCCGATGCCGGGCGAGCTCCAGCGGAGCCTGCGCGCGCACAACTGGCGCCGCGGGTTCTGGTACGCGGGCAAGTAGGCGGGGCCCGGGCCCCGCCGCTCACCGGCTCCTCGGCCTCGCGATCGCGGGCAGGGCCTGCTGCACGGCGCTCTCGCGGGGCCGCTGGCGGAACGCGAGCTTCTGCCAGGTGCGGCCCGTGGCGGACCAGAGCCTTCCGTTCTGGAACACGAGGGCGTCGGACGTGTGCGCGTTCTCCGGGCCGCCCTTCCTGAGGGCCGAGAACTCCGTGGGCTGTATCTCGTAGTCCATGTTCTCGGTCCGGCTGCGGCTGGACGACGAGCCCATGCCCTGCTGGCGCCCCAGGCTGAGGGTCGATCCCGATCCGAAGCTGCGCAGGAACTGGAGGCGCTTGCCCACGAGGTCCGCCGCGAACTGGTTGGTCTCGCGGTCGCTGTTGGCGTGGAACACCTTCGTCCCCATGTTCCCGAGGAGCGAGTCCGTCAGCGCCTTCCCCTCGGGCCCGCCTCCGAGGGCGGAGGCGAGGCTCGGGTAGTTCTGGGTGAGGTAGACGGTCGCCGCCCGCGAGGAGCGCGCGGTGGCCTGGAACATGGGGTCGTAGCGGCTTGCGAAATGCTGGCATTCGTCGGCCCAGATGAAGACGGGGCGTCCCTTGCCGTCCGCGTTGTCGGTGCGCCTCTCCACCGCCTTCTGGAAGCTGTACTTCCAGAGGACGGCCGCCATCCGCCCGACCTCGGACCATTCCTTCACGGGCAGGTCGACGACCACGATCCTGCCCCCGATCACGTCCTCCGGGGTCAGGGTCGTGTCCTCACAGAACAGCTCCCTCATCTTCCCGCGCATCAGCGCCTCCGCGAGCGTCGAGAACATCGCCACTATGCTGCCGCGGGCCTTCTCGCCCAGCGTCGGAAGGTGGTCGAGCCAGTAGGCGGCGACCTCCCTGCAGTCGACCTCCCACGGCTTGCCGAGGGCCCGGTCCCGCGCGACCTCGAGATGGCGCCAGCATGCCGAACGGGACCTCCACTCGCGCGACGTGAGGCTGGACAGGTCCGCGGGCGCGCTCCGGACCACGTCGAACATGGCGTGGAGCGACACCGGCTCGCCGGCCATGGCCAGGACGTCCACGCAGTTCCTGATGAGCGACCTCATCGCGCGCTCCCAGAAAGGGTCTCCTCCGCGGCCGCGCCCGTCTCCCGAGCCGAGGGACGCGACCTCCATGAAGAGCGTCACGAGGTTCTCGGTGAGCCCCGCGCCGGCCCCGGAGCGCAGGGACTCGTAGCTCATGAAATTGAAGCTCCAGGGACCGCCCGCGCCGAACATGGCGACGTCGGATCCGCGGCCCGCGTCCGCGGCGTAGCCCCTCCAAAGGGCGGGCTCGTCGGGCTTGGCGCAAAGGACGAGGCCCCCGAAGCCGGCCGCGAGGAACGACCTCGCCAGGGCGCTCCCGCTTCCCGACGTCTTCCCGGAGCCCGTGCCCCCGAATATGATCGTGCCCTCGCATGCGTCCTTGATGCGCCACGTGTCCGCGCCCATGGCGACCAGGCCCTGGTGGTCCGGCCACCCCAGGAGGGGCGGGCATGGCGCGCTCACAGGCTGCGGCCCCCGATCTCGTGCTCGCAGACAAGCCGCGGGAGGCCGGCGTTCTCGAAAAGCTCCTCCAGCGAGACGGGGCCGATCCCCTCCCCGCGGCCAGGCTGCCTGCCCCAACGGGCGCCGGGCTCGTGTTCCACCTGCCTTGCCCGCCGGTCGATCTCCACGCCGATCAGGAGCCCGGACTGGCGCAGCTGCCACGGGTCGGCCCCCTCCGAGAGGCTGTCGATCGTCGCCAGCATCCGCCTGTGCGACGCGAGGGGGTCGTCGGGGCCGTGCCTGGCGATCCTCTCGTTTGTCTCCCCGAGGGCCCGCTCGAACTCCCGGACGAACCAGCCCGACGCGACCTTCTCCTGCGCAGGGGGCGAGCCGGCCACCAGCTCGGGATCGCACGAAAGCTGCGTGCCGGCCTCGAAGGACTCCGTCCGGGGCGCGTGGCAGTGGGCGGCGTCCAGCTGCGGCGTGGGGAAGATTGCCGAGTCGAAGACGGCCGCCTTCGCGTGCGCCGCGGCCGCGTCAAGGGTCGCGAGCGACTCGGGGCAGGAGCGGCCGATGTGTTCCCTGACCGCGGCCCGCCACGGGCCCTCCGAGGGGAGGGCGATCTTCGCCGGCTTGTAGGCGGAGATTGACCGGGCCAGGATCGACTCAAGCTGCTCCGCCATCGCCGCGATGACGGGCGGCGGCAGTTCCGCGCCGAGGCGCTCCGCGGAGAAGGGCCGCTCGCCGACGATCATCCGCTCCAGGATCCTCAGGACGGCGATCCGGGGCGCCTCGATCGCGGCCAGGAGCCGCCCGCCGACGCCGTCGACCCGCAGGGCGGGAGCGCCGCCGGCGCGCACGCTCGCCTTGTACCCGAGGTCCTCGAGCGCCCCCGCCTGCCTGCCGGCCCAGTCCAGCTTCGCCTGCCGGGCGGCGCGGGCCAGCCCGCCCGGATCGATGCACTCGAGGTTTTCCGGGGCCTGCGCAAAGGAGGTGAAGTTGAGCACGCGGGCGTGCACATGGAGGAACGGCATGAGCCAGCGGTTGTTCGGCTCGGCGAACTGGCCCGCGAGCATGCGGCCCGTGGAGCGGGCACCCGCGGGCCCCGGGCTGCGCGCGCACGCGCCCGCCTCGACCCGGGCGCAGAAGTCGTCGCCAAGCGCCCAGAAGCGCTCGAGGACGCGCCGGTCGCCTGCGACGAGCGCCAGGGCCGACACGGACGGGTCGGCGACCTGCACGAGGTCGTAGGCGCCGAACCTGCGCGGGGGCCTGCCGTACTCGCGCGGCAGGGGGCGGTGGGGCGGGACGTTGCCGAGCTGGTAGTGCTCGGGCCCGAATCCCGGGACCCAGGGGAACGCGCCTTGGTAGAGCTTTCGCCAGCGCGGGAGGTTGAGGTTCCGCGCGAGCGGGCCCATCGGCGCCGCGAGGGCACCGACGCAGTAGGGCTTGGGGAAGGGCGCGATGACCGCGGGGTCGGCCCCGAGGAGAAACCGGTGGTAGTGGGAATGGTGGCTCGAGTCCGCCGCCAGCGGGAACGGGTAGGCCGATTTCTCCATGGCGGGTCGCCTCAGTGTCCGCCGTCGCTGGTGAAGCTCGTGGCCCGGGTCGCCTTGTCGGACTTCTTCGTCGCCGCGGAGTCGTCCCTGAGGATGACGCCCGGAGGCGGCGGACCAATGGGGAACGCGATGACGACCGGCCGGGCCGGAAGGTACTGGGCGTTTCCGGGCTGTGTGGCCGTGAGCGCGACCTCCCCGGGGATTCCCGACGGGGTGACGACGTTCCCGGCCAGGGAGACCGGGCCGGAATCGAGGGCGAGCGAGACGGGCAGCCCGCTCGACGAGGTCACGGAGAGGGCGAACGCCGGCGTCCGGGTGGACACGGGCCCGGGGGCGACGAAGGAGATCGACTGGGCCAGCAGGGGCGTGAAATGGGCCGTGACGGACCTGTTCGCGCTCATCAGGACGGAGATCGACGGGGTCATGGCCGTCACGTCGCCGGTCCACCCGGCGAACGCGTTCCCGTCGCCCGCGGCGGCAGCCGCGGTGGCCTGGGAGTTCGGGGGATAGCTGCCTCCTCCGGACACGGTTCCGCCGCCCGAGGCCGAGACGGAGAGCGTGTAGAACGGGGTCTGCACCGAGACGATGGCCGACGCCGGCTGGGAGGGGTTGTAGTTGGCGTCTCCCGTGTCGGCCGCCGTCACGGTATAGCTGCCGGGCGCGGGAAATGTGACCGCCTGCGCCGGGCCCGTCCCCGAGGCCGAGCCTCCCCAGGCATAGTTTCCGGTGGAGCCCCCCGAGGCCGAGAACAGGACGCTCTGGCCTGCCGCGAGGGTCGCCGCCGCCGGGGTGATCGCCACGGTCCCCTGGCCGGCCCTCGCGACCGCGACCGCCTGGGTCGAGGTGGCCGTCAATCCCGCCGTGTCGGTCGCGATCGCGCGAATCATGGCGGTTCCGGCGGCGGGAAAGGCGTACGTGGCTTCCTCCGAGTCGGAGGGGCTCGAGGGATGGCCGTTCGAGGCGATCACGCCCCAGCTCCTTCCGTTGTCCCCCGAGACCTCGAGCACGACGGAGGCGAGCGGATTGCCTCCGGCGGGCTCGGTCGCGGTGGCGCCCACGCCTACCGCCTGGAAGGCCGTCGCCGAGGGCGGCGCCGAAACGGCGACGGTCGGCGGGTGCGCGGTGGGCGTCGGGGATGGGGTCGGGGTGGGGATCGGGGTGGGGGCGCCCCCGATGGCGCCGCTTCCACCTGCGTCCAGCGAGTCCGTCGAGACCGCGCTGAGCGGGTTGCCCGGGACCATCACCTGATAGAACCAGTAGCGGAGCGTGTAGGCGCCGGGGCCCGGGCCCGTGATGGTCCAGGTCGCGTGGACAAGCCCGTCGGCCGGCGTGCCGGAGGCGCCGTAGATGTGGATGGACGCGGTCGCGCCGGAGATCGTCCCGGGCCCGCTCACCGTGACGCTGGGGCCGGACCTGCCGGCCGTGGCCACCACCTGGCCCACAAGGGCCCCGCCCGCGTCCAGGAGGTCGATCCTCCCGGGGTCGCTGACGGTCCTGCTCGGGTCGTCGTCGCAGGTCCAGCGTATCACGAGATTGAGCCGGTAGCCGCCCGCGCCCATTGTGATCGGCGCCGAGGACGTGTTCCCGGCCTGCGCGCGGGCGGCCGGAGCGAGGACATGGGCGGCCGCGAGAATGACTCCAAGGGCGGTGTGTCGTGCTCGGGCGGTGTTCACGGCCGGATGAGATAATTAACGCATAATATTAGACAAGTCTAATTTTTGGTCGGCGGCGTCTTTCACCCCCGGCCCGGTCTCTCCTTGGAGGCGCCCGAGCGCCGGCCGCCGAGGATGATGAACGTGCCGTCCAGGCCGCAGAGCCGCCGGAGCTGCGCGCGCACCGGGGCGCTCGCCCTCCACGGGGGGACGAACCCTTCGCCGGGATGGAGCTTGAGTCCGGCGAACTGCTCCGGGAGACCCAGGAAATGGGCGGCCCAGTGCAGCGGGTTCCAGTCGCCGAACCACCAGGGGGGGATCCTGCCGTCGGGCGTCGCCGGCATGGCGATGCACCTGCGGTAGAGCCAGCGGCCCTCGGCCGGCGCAAAGACGACGTGGAAGGGGGGGAGCGTCCGCAGCTCGCGCCGCGGCAGGAGCGGGCGCTCCGCGAACGACACGTTCGTGGTCCGGCCGGCCTCGCCGTGGGAGTACGAGATCTCGCGGCAGACGCGCCCGCTCACCAGGTTGGAGCTCTCGTCCGCGCATTCCTCGGTGGCCGCCTGGCATATCCACCGGTTGCGCAGGTTCGCGATCAGCGGCGCCGCGTTCTCCCTGCCGCCGAGCCGCAGCCACACGGAATTCTGCGACTGCGTCGCGGCGTAGACGGCCCCCTGGGCCTCGCGCACGACGTCCACCTCGCAGTCCGCGCGGACGGCGTGGCGCTGCCACTCGTCCTGCTCGACAAGGACGACGTTGCGGTTCCGCCATTCCGGGTGGTCCGCCCGCCGGTCAAAGCGCTCCAGGATGATCTGGTAGACCAGGGTCTTCAGGAGGGTGGCGACGTACCGCCTCTGGACCGCGAACTTCTGGGGGACCGCGAGGCAGACGACCTTGCCGAGCTGGACGTCGCGCAGGTCGAAGGTGCTGTCCGAGCAGAAGACCTCGGCGATCTCGGGCTCGGCGAAGGGAACCAGGAAGTTGTAGAGGGTGCCCCGCACCCCGCCGAGCTGGTCATGGGGCTGGTTCCAGTAGTTGTTCTCGAGCTGGAAGCGCGCCTCCGCGAACGCCCCCGAGGCCGCCAGGCCCGGGTGCTCGCAGGCGCACCTGGCCAGGTACCTCCGGTAGCTCTCCTGCACGGTCAGGATGTCGAAGAGCGTCAGCAGGCTTGGGCCGCCGCCGGTCCCCTCCGCCTTCGCGGCTCGGACGAGCCGGATTCCCCAGGCGATCTTGTCCCGCGCCTGGGGGACGAAGAACTCGTCGCGCGTCGCGGCCTCCTCGACGGCGAGGGCGGTGTCCACGATCAGCTTGGCGCACGTGTCGGCGGGGATCTCGTCCATCGAGATCAGGTTCAGGCGCACGGGCGGCCGCCAGTCGGCGGGGACCCAGGACGGGCGCGTGCGCAGGACGCACAGGTCCTCCTCGCGGCCGTGGTGGCGCAGGAGCGACTCGATGGCCTGCCACTCGTTGCCCTTCTCGCCGCAGACAAACCCGCCCCAGGGCGGGACCCTGTACCTGAGGCGGCGGCACGGGTCGGACCCCTCCTGGAGGGCCTGCGCGCCCTGCTCCGAGAGCCACCTCAGGCGCCCGATCTTCTCCTCGATGGCCGCGGCCTGGGCGGCCGCCCCGCCCCGCCTTTCGGCGGCCGTCCGGGCGAGGCTCAGGCGCGCGATCTGAGACTCCATGTCGCGGGCCAGGGCGCGGTGGCCCCGCCTCAGGCGCTCGAAGTCGACCATGGCCGGGCTGCCCCGCCACCCCGGCCTCTCGACCCCGGACTCGTTGACGCAGAGGGAGTGCAGCCTCGGAAGGATGCAGGCGAGCGTCTTTCCCGATCCGGTCGCGCCGGTCACGCACCCGCCCCTGCAGCCGGCGTTGCGGTCCAGCCGCACGCCCGCGTACGAGAACATGGCGCCCGGGTGCCGGAGGTACACCGGCCTGCGCTGCTTCGGCCCCAGGAGGACGTGGGCCAGCGCGGCCCACGCCGCCGGACGCGCCCACCATTCGACCCGAGCCAGGGCGTGCGCGATCCGAGGGCTGCGGCCCTGCCGGAGCCAGGCGGGAGACCAGGCGAGCGGCGCCAGCGACCCCATGCGCTGCAGGAGGTGGGCCAGCAGGGCGGCCCCGAGGGCCACCGCAATCGCCTCGGCCAGCCTCGCCAGGAGATAGAGCGCGTACGCGGGCCGGGTCATGCCCGGAAACGAGATTAACGCATGATATTAGACAAGTCTAATAATCTGTGCCCGGGGTCCGGGCGGCCGCTCAGTGCCAGCGCCCGCCGTGCCAGGCCCACCTGGCGCCCGACCTCCCCCAGCCGCCGCCGGACCAGGCGGCGCCGTGGAAAGGCCTGTGGGCATAGTGCCCGCCGCGCCAGTACCAGCCTATCCCGCTCCAGCCCCAGTACCCTCCGAGCCAGACGTAGTCGGGATAGGGGCACACGGGTATGGTCTCAACGAGGGGAGCCGGAGGCTCATAGCCCACGACCGTGCCGTCCTCCATGTCGGGCGCGGGGGGAGGGGGAGTCCCTGGGGAGGGCACGGCCGCAGCCGACGGAGGTGGCGCGGGCGGGGGCTCCGCGGGAGCCTGGGGCGCGGGATTCGCCTGGGCGCCCGGAGCCTCGGGGGGAGTCAGGGGCTGCGCGCCCCCGACCGTCCATGCCCCGTCAACCCATACCCATCCCCCGTTGCCCTGGACCCAGTGGCCGGCGACCCACGAGGCGCTCGGCGAAGGGGGCAGCTCCCAGTGGCCGGGCACCCATACCCAGCGCTGGGACACGTTGTTCCAGTGGCCCGCCATCCACACGTACCCGGCGCCCGGGGCGGGTGTCACCTGCTCGCCGACCACCTGCGCCGGCTGGTTCCCGTAGACGACGCGCTGGGTGTAGGCGGGCGCGGGATAATAATATCCTGGAGCGGGATAGAAGAGTGGCACGGCTAGGTTCAGCCGGAACCCGACATAGGCGTTGGCAGGCGCGGGCGCGCCGAGCGCGAGTGCTGCGGGGATCAGGAATAGGCTCTTGGCATTCATGGCTTGTTTCTGGATATGACGCCCTCCAGTGACAAAGGATACGCCCCCAAGGTTCCACCCGCAACTCCCGGGCGCGCCCCGGGGCCTCAGAGGATGGCGCCGAGGCCGGGGACGCGCCGGGCCAGGTCCGACACGAGGAAGCTCCCGGCCAGTCCGGCCGCCGTCAGGATCGACACCTTGAAGAACGGATTCGTGTCCAGGGGGCGCAGCAGGACCGTGAGAAGGACGAGCACGACGGGGTGGAACAGGTACACGCCGAACGACCTTTCCGAGAGCCAGCGGGCGAGGGGCGTCGAGACGTCAAGGCGCCCGGAGCAGAACGCCAGGGCGCCGAGGCCGAGGCTGAGCCCGGCGAGCTGCTCCCATGCGGCCAGCCCCAGGGCCTCTGGATGCCAGCCGCCCGAGAGGGCGGCCATTCCGCTCCCGCGCAGGACGCCCGCCGCCGCCAGCACGCCCGCGAGGGCGAAGGGCCCCAGGACGAGGCCCGTCCATCCCGCCCTCCGCGCGAACCTGGAGCGGGCCAGCGCCACGAGCCAGCGCCCGCGGGCGGCGGCGACCCCGGCGGCGAACGCCAGGATGTACTGCGGGAAGAAGCAGAGCTGCATGTTGAGGACCGACTGCCCAATCGGCTGGACGGTGCGGACGAGGAAGGTCGCGGCGACCAGGGCAGCCGCCCAGATTCCGATCGCCCCGGCCCCGGGCATCCGCCCGGACGGCGCGCCGCCGGCCCTCGGCCCGACAAGGCGCCAGCAGGCAAGCGCGGCCGAAAAGGCGAGCAGCGCCGCTGCAAACCACATCGGGCCCGTGCCGCTCAGGAACCGGCCCCTCGAGTAATACCTGAGATACACCCCGGCAAGGGGCCCGTAGGCGTTCCCGTTCGGGTTAATGAGGTACACGATCACCGGATGGAGCACGGCCACGTAGAGGAGCGTCGGAATCCCCAGCCTCACGAGGCGCTCCCGCAGGAACCCGGCCGGCCCGCGGCGCAGAAGCGACCCGTGCGCGAAATAGCCCCCGATGAGGAAGAGGATCCCCATGAAGAACGCCTGGAGGTGGCCCTGCCAGAAGAGGAAGACCACCTTGGTGGCCATGGGCGGGTCTGGGGGCTCCTGGACGTACCAGCTGCCGACGTGGCTGTACGTCACGCACGCGTGCATGTTGAGCACGAGCACGATCGCCAGCGTGCGCAGCTCGTCAACCCAGGCAAGCCGCTCCCCGGGCCTTGAACCGACGGGCGCGCCAGCGGTGGACATCAGCAGCCCCCGCCCCGGTCACCAGAAGTAAAAGTCGCCGCGGGCGAAATTGGTCGTGGTGGGCGTGCCGGCGGGCTGCCGGCTCTTCAGGCCAAGGTCGTACGAGAAATTGCGGGTCTTCGGCTGGATGTACACCTGGTCGTTGATGTTCGCTTGGTGCCCGTTGCCGACATAGTTCCCCGTAAAATACTTGGAAGTGAACAGCTGGCCCAGCGAGCCGTTGAGCGTCAGCGTGAGTCCGCTGGGCGGGTTGGGGTTGTACCAGTCCTCGATCATCCGGACGAGGTTCTGGACGCCGCCGCTGTTGACCGCGCCGGCGGTGTTCGACGGGGTGTTCCCGGTGAGGATCGCCGCATTGATGGTCATGATCGTACCCGAGCCGTTGGCATCGGACGCCCGGCTGGTGATCAGGCTCGAGTTCTGATGGCTCACGGTCCAACCATTTGAAACCGCCGTTATCGCGTCGCCCAGGATCGCAGTGGGATTGTTGACCGGCGTCCCGCCCACATTTATCTGCGTCGTGTTGTAGTCCCCCTGGATGTAGACACCGTTGTTCGACACGACCGAGAACCCTAGCGGGTTGCCGTTCTGGTCGTTGAAGGCCGGCGTCTGCGCGCCGTGGGTCAGGAGGATCCCGTTCAGGAGGCTGCCCGTGTTGCCGATCCCGGTCGACGAATTGTCCGTCTTGTCGTGGACGTAGACCACGCCGTTGTAATTGGCGCCGACCGTTGATGGGTTTGCGGCCACCACGGCCTGCAGCGCCGTGTTCAGCTGTCCGATGTCAATGGTGGTGAGGTTGACCTTGTCATTCGCGCTCGCGTTCATCTCGCGGGGATCGTTCATCACCACCCGCCTCGAGGCCACGGGGATTATGTTGGCCATGGAAGAATTGAAGAGGCCCGTATAGGCATCTATATTGGCGTTGGGGTTGTTCGGATCGGTGCTCGCATAGCCGACGTGAATGATCGTGTTGGCGCTGGGCGAGCCGGCTGCCGTTTGCTCAATGGTGACCAGGATTCCCGCGGTGTTGTACATCCGGCTCTGTTGCACGACCGGATCCTCCGGGATCAGGTGGCCGGTGGAGGTGTCGATGGGCGGGGGTGCGATGACCGCGCGATAAACCTCGTTCGGGTCAACCTGGCCCGAAAGGTTCTGGTAGGCCGCAGGGTAGGTGGAGATGTCGCTGGCGACATCGACCCCGCCGATGAAGCTCGATTGCGAGGCGTTCTTGACGACCTGAAGCGCCCGCTGCGCAGGCTGGTTCGGGGGGTCCGGCGCCAGGGGATTCGGGTTGTAGACCGGGTCCGACAGGGCGCCCGCGCCCACGAGGCGGTCGGTTTCGCCCGAGAGGGGATCCGCCGCGCCGTTGTAGTCCTGGAAGTAGTAGGCCGTGTCCGAGACAGTGAGCTTGTAGCCCGTCTGGGAACCCATGTAGGCGCTGGCGTTCGTCGAGAGGGGCCCGGTTATGGTCATGTTGCCGCCGGCGGCGATCTCGAGGTTACCCTGGTAGAACACGGCGAACTGGAAGAGGGACGTGCTCGAGAAGACGAAGTGCCGTCCCGAATGATACGTGATGGTCCCTAGGACCTTGCTCGTGGTCGAGGCGCTCGTCTTGGCGTCAAAATAGTAATTGGTGCCGATCGAGAGGGTCCCCGGGACAATTCCCTGCGCCCCGCCCGCGGGCGTTCCCGGGATGCTGTTGAACGCAATGGTCCGCGTGACGGTCCACGAATTGCCCAGGACGGGATTGTGAAAGGCCGCGTCAAAGGGGGAGTTGTTCGCCTGCAGCGTGCTCAGCGGGGCGACGTTCTGGGCGTTGGCGACCGGGATCTTTGCGAGGAGGGAGGTCTTCCAGGTGTAGTACAGGTTCTCCATCTCGCTGTCGGCGAGTTCCTTTCCCTGGTCGAGGAGGGCCTGCCGCTTCGAGTTGAGGTAAGTGGTCAGGCTGTAGGAAAGGACCCCCGCCGCGGCGAACGAGAGGATGACGATGACGATCATGACAGCCAGAAGGGCGCTGCCACGACGGGGATTTCTTCCTGACGTATGAATGCTCACGGCCTCTAGGGGATTCTAAGAATCAGGCGGAGGCGTCGGCGTCGGGGTCGGCGACGGAGTGGGTGTCGGCGTCGGCGTCGTCGTCGGCGTCGGTGTGGGCGACGGAGTCGGGGTCGGCGTGTGCGTGGGTGTCGGAGTCGGCGACGGGGTCGGCGTGGGCGACGGGGTCGGCGACGGTGTGGGCGACGGTGTGTGCGTGGGCGACGGAGTCGGCGTGGGCGTGGGCGACGGGGTCGGCGTGGGCGACGGAGTCGGCGTGGGCGACGGGGTCGGGGTCGGCGTGGGCGACGGGGTAT
>CAYVKH010000008.1:0-88129 GCA_964451965.1 uncultured Opitutaceae bacterium | reverse complement strand
TCATCATCGGCTTCCTTTACTTCCTCTTCAGCCGCCAGCTGCGCCAGGCCGGCCGCGGCGCCCTCAATTTCGGCAAGAGCCGCGCGAAGCTCCTGACCCGCGACCGCGACAAGGTCACGTTCGGCGACGTCGCGGGCTGCGACGAGGCCAAGGAGGAGGTCTCCGAGGTCGTGGAATTCCTGAAGGACCCGAAGAAGTTCACGAAGATGGGCGGGCGCATACCGAAGGGCATCCTCATGGTCGGGCCGCCGGGGACCGGCAAGACGCTCCTCGCAAAGGCCGTGGCCGGCGAGGCAGACGTCCCGTTCTTCAGCATCTCGGGCTCAGACTTTGTCGAGATGTTCGTGGGTGTCGGAGCCTCGAGGGTCCGGGACATGTTCGAGCAGGGCCGCAAGAGCGCCCCCTGCCTCATATTCATCGACGAGATCGACGCGGTGGGCCGCCAGCGCGGCGCCGGGCTCGGCGGCGGCAACGACGAGCGCGAGCAGACCCTCAACTCCCTCCTTGTCGAGATGGACGGTTTCGACACCACCGAGGGCGTCATCATCATCGCCGCGACAAACCGGCCCGACGTCCTCGACAGCGCGCTCCTGCGCCCGGGCCGCTTCGACCGCCAGATCTACGTGGACCTTCCCGACATGATCGGCCGCGAGCAGATCCTGCGGGTCCACGCGCGCAGGCTCAGCCTCGGCGACAATGTGGACCTTGGCGTGATCGCCCGCGGGACCCCCGGGCTGTCCGGCGCCGAGCTCGCGAACCTCCTGAATGAGGCCGCGCTCCTCGCCGCGCGCAGGAACCGCAAGAAGATCGACGCGGCGGACGTCGAGGACGCCCGCGAGAAGGTCCAGTTCGGGCGCGAGCGCAGGCGGCTGATGGACGACGAGGAGAAGAAGCTCACTGCCTATCACGAGGCCGGCCACGCCCTGATCCAGGGCGTCCTGGACGACGGCCACATGCCCGTCCACAAGGTCACCATCATCCCGCGGGGAAGGAGCCTCGGGAGCACGATGTTCATCCCGAAGAAGGACGTCCTGACCCAGGCGATGAAGCGGATGCTCAACCAGATCGCGATGGGCCTGGGCGGGCGCATCGCCGAGGAGCTCGTCATGGGGGACATCTCGAGCGGCGCCGCGGGCGACATCATCCAGATCACCGCGATCGCCCGGCACATGGTCTGCGACTGGGGCATGAGCCCGCTCGGGCCTGTCGCCTACGGCGGCAACCACGACACCGTGTTCCTTGGCCGCGACATCACGCGGACCGAGAGCATCTCCGAGGAGACGGCGCGCCGGATAGACGTGGAGATCCAGAGGATCATCTCGGAGCAGTACGAGCGCGCGAAGAAGATCATCGGCGAGCGCAGGTCTGCGCTGGACAAGATCGCCGAGGCTCTCCTCGAACACGAGACGCTCGAGGGCAGACACGTGCTCGAGATCCTCGAGTTCGGCGAGATCCGTTCGCCGATCGCCGCGGCCTTCGTCGGGAAGACCGCCGAGAAGCCCGAGGAGAAGAAGGCCGCCGACAAGCAGGCCCCCGAGGGCCTGGGAGCCGGCGGTCCCGCACCGGCAGCGACGCCGGCGTGACCGCCTGGAGCGGGCCCTCCGCGTGCGCGCCTTTTTTCCGGCTTGGATTCGCGGGGTGTAGCCCCAACATGGGCTCCCTATCCGCATGAAGATCTGCTGCATCGGCGCCGGCTACGTCGGCGGACCCACCATGGCGATGATCGCGCTCAAGGCGCCGGACATCGAGGTCAGGGTGGTGGACATGAACGCGGCGCGGATTGCCGCCTGGGACTCCGGCACGCTTCCGATCTACGAGCCGGGCTTGGACGAGATCGTGAAGAAGACCCGCGGCAGGAACCTGCACTTCTCGACGGACGTGAAAGGCGCCATCGCGGCCGCGGACATCGTGTTCGTGGCGGTCAACACGCCGACCAAGAGCTACGGGGTGGGGGCCGGGCGCGCCGCGGACCTGCGCTTCATCGAGTCGGTCGCGAGGACCATCGCCGAGTGCGCGAACGGGCCGAAGATCATCGTCGAGAAATCCACGATCCCGGTGAAGACGGCCGAGACGATCAAGGACATCCTCGCGGCCAACGGGCGCGGAATCAAGTTTCAGGTGCTCTCGAACCCGGAGTTCCTGGCGGAGGGGACGGCCGTGGCCGACCTCCTCAGCCCCGACCGGGTCCTGATCGGCGGGGAGCGCACGCCGGAGGGAGCCGCCGCGGTCGCGGCCCTCGTCGACGTCTACGCCAGGTGGGTCCCGCGCGACAGGATCATCACCACGAACCTCTGGTCATCCGAGCTCTCGAAGCTGGTCGCAAACGCGTTCCTGGCCCAGAGGATATCGTCGATCAACTCGATCTCGGCGCTCTGCGAGGCGACCGGCGCCGACGTGGACGAGGTCGCCAACGCGATCGGGAGGGACTCGCGCATCGGCCCGAAGTTCCTGAAGGCCTCGGTTGGCTTCGGCGGATCCTGCTTCCAGAAGGACATCCTCAACCTGGTCTACCTGTGCGAGCATTTCAGCCTTCCCGAGGTTGCCGCGTACTGGGAGGGCGTCGTCCGCATGAACGACTGGCAGAAGCACCGGTTTACCGCGCGGATCGTGCGGGCGCTCTACAATTCTGTGGCCGACAAGAAGATAGCTGTGCTCGGTTTCGCCTTCAAGAAGGACACGAACGATACGCGCGAGTCCGCTGCCATCGCAGTCTGCCGCGACCTGATCGCCGAGCAGGCGAGGGTGACCGTGTACGACCCGAAGGTGCCCGAGGATGAGATCCGGCGCGACATTCTTGGCAAGGACGCGGGCAACCCGCTCCTGACCGTCTCGACGAGCGCCTACGACGCGGCCGTCGGGGCGCATGCCCTCGCGATCGCGACGGAATGGGACGAATTCAGGTCGCTCGACTTCGCCAGGATCTACGGGGTGATGTCCAAGCCGGCGTTCATTTTTGACGGCCGCAACATCCTCGACCTTCAGAAGCTGAGGGAGATCGGGTTCCGGGCGTCCGGGATCGGGAAGTAGGCGGGTCCGCCCGCCCGTCAGGTCCCGAGCGCGGTCCTGTAGACGCGGGGCACGCGCTTTGTGACCGAGCAGAGCGTCTCCCAGGGAATCGTGTCCGCCCAGCGGCTGAACTCCCCGATCGATATTTCGCCGCCGCCCTGGCGCCCGACCAGCACGGCCTCGTCGCCGCTCGCGACACCCTCGACGTCGGTGACGTCCACGATGGTCTGGTCCATGGTCACGCGCCCGAGGACCGGGCACCGGGTGCCGTGGATCAGGACGCTTGCCCGATTGCTCACGGACCGCGGGATCCCGTCCCCATAGCCTGCGCAGAGGACGGCCGTCCTCGTTTCGCGGGTGAGCGTGCGCGTGCGCCCGTAGCTCACGGTGGAGCCGGCAGGCAGGCGCTTCACGATCCCGACGCGTGTCCTGAAGCTGAATACAGGCTCCGTCCTGACCTGCGACAGGAACGAGCTCGGGTGGGGGAGTATCCCGAACTGGAGGAGCCCGACCCTGACCGCGTTGAACGGGCTTGCCCCGGGCATCGTCTCCAGCCCGGCGCTGTTGTCCGCGTGGATGAACAGGCCTTCCTGGCTCCGCGAGTCCAGGCCGCAGGCGGCCAGGGCGCCGAGGAAGCGCCGCCGCTGCTCCTCGGTGAACGCCGCGTCGTCATCAGGGCTCGCGAAGTGCGTGAAGATGCCGGCCATCTTCAGATGCCTCGATTCCGAGATCCTACGGACAAGCGCCGGGGCATCCTCGTACCAGACGCCAAGCCTGCCCATGCCGGTGTCCACCTTGAGGTGCACCGAGACGGGCCGCTTGGCGGCCTTTCCCGCAAGGTCCAGGCGGGACACCTCTTCCTCCGTTGAGACGGTCACCGCCAGGCCGTATTCGGCGGCGAACCGGTCCTCGTCGGGCAGGAGCGGGCTCAGCAGGAGGATGGGCCAGCCGGGGCCGAGCTCCCGCAGCTGGGCCGCCTCGGTCAGGTTGGCGACTGCGAAGAGGTCGGCTCCCGCGTGCATCAGCCTGCCGGCGACCTGCTGGAGACCGTGCCCGTAGGCGTCGGCCTTGACGACCGCCACATACCGTATGTGCGCGGGAAGCGAGCCGCGGATCAGGCGCAGGTTGCGTTCCATTGCGGCCAGGTCGATCTCGGCCCAGCAGCGAAGGGGCAGCGATGAGTTTGCCGGAATCATGGGGCCCGATGGATCTGCGGGACCCACTTCGCATAGGAGGGCTCCTGGTGCAGGAAAGCGTCGGGGTCGGGCGCCTCCCTGAACAGCTCAGCCACCGCCACCGACGGGGCCGCCAGCAGGGCGGCCAGGTCGTAGGAGGTCGTCTCGGTGCCCTCGGGCAGCGGATCCCAGTGCCGGAACCCCTCGGGCGTCATGAGTTCGCCGGAAAGACCTGCCGCCGGAACACGCTCCATCGGCCCGCCCATGCGCAGGCAGTGCCAGAGGCCGCGTCTCGCGTCTGCGATTATTCCCACCTCGGGCCGCCCAATCGCCGTGGCGACGACGGCCAGGCCCAGGTAGGCGAACATGGGCCTTGGCCTAAGGACGTTCCACATCCGGAGTGCCATCGCCGTGGTGCGGACGCCGAGGATGGAGCCGGGCCCCTCGCAGAATGCGAAGGCCGCCACCGAGCCGATCTCCACATCCAGCTCGTCGAGGCATTCGAATACACCGACCCCCGCCTCTTCCTTTCTCGAGGACCAACGGGGCCCCGCGTCCGTGTGGAGCAGGCCGGCCTGGATCCTCTCCGATGCGGCGTCGATCAGGAGCACTGGCGAATGCTCCCGGAGAATCTGGCTGAGGCTGTGCATCTTGCGAATCTCACGAAACTCCTCATGGGGCGCCCCGGCAAGCACGGTTCGCGGCCGGCCAATCCGGCATTGACCCGACCGGGCCGAAACCTACGCTGGACCCTTACTTTTTCCGCAAAGAACCACTCGCATTCACGCCGTGAACGTCCAACTGAGCACCGTTTCCGACTCCCGCAAGAATCTCGTCGTCACACTCGACAAGGAAGAGGTCGACACCGAGCACCAAGCCGTCCTCGGAGAGTATGTCCGCCAGGCCCGACTGCCCGGCTTCCGCCCGGGGAAGGCCCCCGTGGCATTGGTAATCAAGAGGTTCGCAAAAGAGATAGCGGAGGAATTCAAGCACAAGGTCATCTCAAAGGCCTATCGGAGCGCCCTTGAGAAGGAGAAGCTCGACGTCCTGAACGTCGTCAACGTGGAGGAGGGAAAGATTGAGCCCGGCCTCTCCGCGGCAATCACGGTCACGGTCGACGTGAGGCCGGAATTCACGCTGCCGGACTACATCGGGATCCCGACGCAGATAGCTCCCGTCGACCCGACGGACGCCGAGATCGACAGCGTCATCCAGGCGCTTCGGTCGGAGGGCGCGGACTTCAAGGCCGCGGAGCGCCCCGCCGCCAAGGGCGACTACGTCAAGCTCGCCTACGAGGGGTCGGTCGACGGCAAGAAGATCGCGGAGATCGCGGGAGAGAAGCAGCTCTACGCCAAGGTCCCTCAGACATGGGAGGAGGTCGAGGGCTCGAACGAGGGGATCATTCCCGGGCTCGGCAAGCACCTCTCCGGCGTCGCGAAGGGCGACAAGAGGAGCGTCTCCATCGTCTTTCCCGCGGACTTCCAGCCGGTGGCAGCGCTTGCCGGCAAGACCGCGGAGTACGCGCTTGAGATCCAGGAGGTCCGCGAGCGAATCCTTCCCGAGCTGGACGAGAAGTTCTTCAAGGCCCACAAGGTGGACGGCCTCGAGGCCCTCAAGAGCCAAGTCCGCGCAAGCCTGAAGCTGCAGAAGGAGCAGAGGAACCGCGCGGCGCAGCGCAGCCAGGTCACCCAGGTCCTTTCAGAGAGGGTCAGCTTCGAGCCGCCTAGCAGCCTGGTCGAGGCCGAGACCCAGGGCGTCCTACGCCAGTTCATAGAGGAGAACATGCGGCGCGGCGTCCCCGCCGAGCAGTTCGAGAAGGACAAGAAGGGCCTGTTTGAAGGCGCAAAGAAGGCGGCGGTCGGCCGCATCAAGGTCCAGCTCATCCTCGCCAAGATCGCCGAGGCCGAGAAGTTGACCGTCTCCGAGCGCGACGTCGACCTCTACATCCGGCGCGAGGCGGCCCGGTCCAACCAGAGGCCCGACAAGATCGCCAAGGACCTCGCCAAGAACCGGGAGGCCCTCCGTTCGGTGCAACAGTCGATAATTTTCGACAAGGCGGTTGATTTCCTTGTCTCCAAGGCTACGTTCTCGGTCACCCAATCGTGAGTTACTACGTTCCTATCGTACTCGAGAACACCGGCCGCGGAGAGCGGTCGATGGACATCTATTCGAGGCTCCTGAAGGACCGGATCATCTTCATAGGGACGCCGATTGACGACATGGTGGCGAACCTTGTCATCGCGCAGCTCCTCTACCTCCAGATGGAGGACGCGAAGAAGGACATCCATCTCTACATCAATTCGCCTGGCGGCGTCGTGACCGGGGGGATGGCGATCTACGACACCATGAATTTCCTGCAGTGCGACGTGCAGACCTTCTGCATCGGGATGGCCGCCAGCATGAGCACCGTGCTGCTTGCCGCTGGGACGAAGGGCAAGCGCTTCGCCCTCCCCAACAGCCGCGTGATGATCCACCAGCCCTCCGGCGGCGCGGGCGGCCAGGCCGCGGACATCGCGATCGCCGCGAAGGAGATCCTCCGCTGGCGCAAGACCCTCAGCGAGGTGATCGCGCGGCACACCGGGAAGACGCCGGAACAGGTCGAGAAGGATTCGGACCGCGACTACTACATGAGCGCGCAGGAGGCGAAGACGTACGGGATCGTGGACCATGTCGTCGCCTCGACGCGGGAGGCGCAGACCCTCGTGGTGAAGACCGCGGCCTGAGGCAGCCCCGGGCGCAGATTCCGCCCTCGACAGCGGCCCGGGCAAATCCAGACTCACCGGCCATGGCCAAATCGTCCAGAATGACGCTGTGCTCCTTCTGCGGGAAATCGCAGGCGGAGGTGAAGAAGATCATCGCCGGCCCCGGCGTGTACATCTGCGACTCGTGCGTCAACGTCTGCAAGACGATCATCGACCGCGAGGTGAAGCAGCCCGCGATCGAGGTGAAGCCCGCGTTCAGGATGATCAAGCCGTCCGGGATCAAGAAGGTGCTGGACGACTACGTCATCGGCCAGGAGCACGCAAAGAAGGTCCTGTCGGTCGCGGTCTACAACCACTACAAGCGGCTCAACTTCGAGTCCGGGCAGACGCCGAAGGATCCGGCCGCCTCCTCCCCGGAGTTCAGCGATGTCGAGGTCGAGAAGAGCAACATTCTCCTGGTGGGCCCGACCGGCTCCGGCAAGACGCTCCTCGCGCGGACCCTCGCCAGGATTCTGGACGTGCCCTTTGCGATCTCCGACGCCACGACCCTCACCGAGGCGGGCTACGTGGGAGAGGATGTCGAAAACGTCGTGCTGCGGCTTCTCCAGAACGCGAACTACGACGTGAAGCGGGCCGAGTGCGGGATCATCTACATCGACGAGATCGACAAGATCCGGCGAACGACCGAGAACGTGTCGATCACCCGCGACGTTTCGGGAGAGGGCGTGCAGCAGGCCCTGCTCAAGATCCTGGAGGGGACCGTCTGCAATGTGCCCCCGCAGGGGGGGCGCAAGCACCCGAACCAGGAGTACATCCAGGTCAACACGTCCAACATCCTCTTCGTCTGCGGCGGCGCGTTTGTCGGCCTGGACCAGATCGTCAAGAAGAGGCTCGGGCACCGCTCGATAGGATTCCACCTGAACGCGGAGGACAGGGACATCCCGCCGGACGAGATGATGCGGAGCATAGCTCCCGAGGACATGGTCCGCTTCGGCATGATTCCCGAGTTCGTCGGGCGGCTGCCGGTTGTGACTGTGCTGGACCAGCTCAAGGTCGAGGACCTGGAGAAGATCCTTCTGCGGACAAAGAACGCGATGGTGAAGCAGTACTCGAAGCTTTTCGCGATGGAGGGCGTCAGGCTGCGCTTCACCTCGGATGCGGTGAAGGCCGTGGCCCTGAAGGCGATCGAGCTGAAGACCGGCGCCCGGGCGCTGAGGGCGATACTCGAGGGTGTCATGCTGGAGATCATGTACGACCTGCCGCAGCGGGACGACGTCACCGAGGTCATCGTGGATTCGGCGGCGGTGGCGGGGAAGCGCCGCCCGACCATCAAACGGGCCCCCAAGGCGGCTGCGAACGAGAACGCGGCCTAGGGCCCCGCCTCACGCCCGGGATCACCAGTGGCGGTAATCGCCCTTCGTGATCCCCCTCGCGAACTCGACGAAGAGCTTCACGCAGCGCTCAACGTCCTCCAAATCCACGATCTCGCTCGGCGTGTGCATGTAGCGAAGGGGGATGCTCACGAGTCCCGTCGCCACGCCGCCTCGGGCGACCTGGATGGCGCACGCGTCGGTGCCGGTGGGCCGCGGATCGCTTTCGACCTGGTAGGGGATCTTGAGCTTCTTCGCCGCCCTGACGAGGCCGTCGTAGACCTTGGGGTTGATGTTCGGGCCGCGGCAGAGGATCGGGCCCCCGCCGAGCTTGGTCTCCCCGTACTTTCGGTTGTCGCAGTCGGGGTGGTCCGTCGCGTGCCCGACGTCGACCACCAGGGCGACCTGAGGATCGACCGAGTGTCCGGAGCCCATGGCTCCCCGCGTCCCGATCTCCTCCTGGGAGGTGGCGACGGCGACCACCCTCGCGGCGATCCTCCTGGAATCCCGGGACAGGCGGATGACCGTCTCGCCCACGATGTAGGCTCCGACCTTGTTGTCGAAGGCGCGGGCGGTGCCGATGCTTCCGTGGACGAGCTCAAACTCGTGATCATAGGTGGCGGCGTCCCCGATCGAGACCCTCGCCAGGGCCTCCTTCTTGGACTTGGCCCCGATATCGATCCAGATCTCGTGGATTTCCGGAACCTTCTTCCTGTCGGCCTCGTCCATGAGGTGAATGGCCCGCTTTCCCGTGACGCCCTTCACCGGGCCGTTTGCGGTCTGGATGACGACGCGCCGTCCCGAAATGACGGTCTTGTCGTGACCGCCGATCGTGCCGAAATAGATGAAGCCGTCCTTGTTGACGTAGGTGATGATGAGGCCGAGCTCGTCCATGTGGCCGGCGAGCATGAGCGTGGGATTGCCGGAGGGGTTGAGCGTCGCGATCCTGTTTCCAAGCGCATCGCCGGTGTAAGTGTCCGCAGCCGGCCTCACATGGCGGTCGAACACGGCCTGGGCCTCGCTCTCATAGCCGGAGGGAGAGCGGGCGTGGAGAAGTTCCGTGAGAAACGCGGGGGGTGTGTAGTTCGCCATCGTTGGATAGGGATGAAGAGACAGCCTCGCTCCGAATCGCTGGGACCGCAACGGGGAAAAAGGGCCTTGGCGCCGGGGCTGGGACGTGTGAGCGTCCGCACTCCATGACCATCTATCCCGCCATCGACATCAAGGGGGGCCGCTGCGTCCGACTGACGCAGGGCCGCGCCGAGGCGGAGACCGTCTACGCGGAGGATCCGGCGCAGGTTGCGGCCGGCTTCAGGTCGGCGGGCTCCAGGTGGGTCCATGTCGTGGACCTCGACGGGGCCTTCGCCGGCGAGCCGCGGAACCTTGAGGTCGTGAGGAGGATCGTCGCGCTCGGGCTGAGCGTGCAGCTGGGCGGGGGCATGAGGACCCGGGCATCGGTCGACCACGCGCTCTCGATGGGGGCTGCACGCGTCGTCGTCGGGACACGGGCCGCCGAGAGCGAGGCGTTCGTCTCGGAACTGGTCGCGGCGCTGGGGGACCGGATCGCCGTTGGCATCGACGCAAGGCAAGGCAGGGTCGCGATCAAGGGATGGGTGGACACCACCGGGACCTCGGCGCTCGCACTGGCGCGCCGGATGGAAGCGCTCGGGGTCGCGACACTGATCCACACGGATGTCGGCACGGACGGTATGCTGGCCGGTCCGAACTTCGAGGCGCAGGACGCAATGCTAGGCGCCGTGCGTGCCAAGGTGATCGCAAGCGGCGGGGTCGGCTGCCGCGAGGACGCCATCCGTCTCCTGGCGATGCAAAAAGGCCGTCCGAACCTGGACGGCATCATCGTGGGAAAGGCCCTCTATGAGGGCAGGGTGGCGTTGGGAGATCTGCTTGCCCTTGCAGGGGGCTAGGGCGTGAAGAGATAGTCGCCTCCAATCATCGACCCGGAATTTGGTGATTGCGGCGCGATTGGCGCCCAGTTGTAGCCGAGCGGCCGAAGGACGCCGAGGACGCCGTCGACTTCC
Source organism: uncultured Opitutaceae bacterium (assembly GCA_964451965.1). Taxonomy (GTDB): domain Bacteria; phylum Verrucomicrobiota; class Verrucomicrobiia; order Opitutales; family Opitutaceae; genus Palsa-1447. Next base: position 77,837 of record CAYVKH010000008.1, on the reverse strand, counting down.
TGGCGGCTGTGAAAGGCGACGATCAATGCAGGGCGGGACTTGGCGATTGTGGCCCTCATTCCCTCGAGCGCCCTGTGTCCGTGGCCCTCGACGTCAACCTTTATGAACTGCGGCGCCCTCAGCTCGCCGCTGTCAACCAGGTCATCCAGGCGAAGGGACCGGATGGCAACGGGCGCGCTCTGATCGCTTCGGACCTCCCCCTCATAGCGGAGGTGCGTGTGCGTGGAGTCGAGTTCGCCATACGTCAGGAGCTCGGCGTCTCCCGTTTGGTCTGACGCGGCGGCCTGGTAGGTCTTCAGCCATGTCAACCCGTTCATCATCCGATGGCGCTCAAGGCGGGCAAAGCTTGCCGGGTTCGGTTCAAAAGCCGCGACCTGCCCCGTCGGGCCCGTGCGGAGGGAAAGCGCGATGCTATAGATCCCGAAATGCGCCCCCAAGTCCCAGCAACTCCAGCCGCGGATGGTGCCCCCTCCGAGACCTACGATAACTTCCTGGATGGCCGGCTCATGGGTTCCCCTCCAGTAGGAACTCCATGGATAAAGCGTCCATCGGGCGCCCTTTGCCGCGCCACCTTGGACCCTGACCGGAATCAGCCCAACGGTGGAACCGATCAGTTTCCGAAGGCGGGAGTCCATCTCAGGCGCGTCTCCGCCGGGCCAGTGTGTGCGCGAGCTCCTCCAGGGGGTAGGTCACAATCTCTGAAAGCGTTGGGTGGTACCACGGGGCACGGAGCATGTCGAATACCGTCGCGCGCATGGCCAAAGGGGCTGCAAAGCAGTGGATGAGCTCTCCGGCGTCCTTTCCCACCACCTCGGCCCCGAGGATCCGGCCTTTCCCGGGATCCGCCATGACCTTCACATAGCCATAGTTCGCGTTCATCAGGATCGACTTGCCGTGATCGTTGAATGGATGGCTTGCGGCAACATACCCGATCTTCTTGTCCGCGAGGTACTGCTCGCTCCGGCCGATTGCGCCGATCTGCGGATCCGTGAACACGACGCTGAGGAGCATGGAGTCGTCGACGGGCCTCAGGCCGGCCACTCCAGACATATGGCGTGCGGCCAGTTCCGCCTGCTGAATCGCGACGTGAACAATCTCGTGGGGGCCGCAGCAGTCGCCAGCGGCATAGATATGCGGCACGCTCGTCTGCTGCCATCGATTGGTCAGGATCCGCCCGTTTAGGGCCGTCCTGACGCCCGCTGAATCGAGAGAGAGCCGCGACGTGCTGGGCTCTCGTCCCAGTGCGTTAATGAGGTGATCAGCCCGACGCAGAAGGGTCTTCTTCCCATGCCTGAATGTGACGGACACGCCGTCCCTGGCTGTGCGGATTTGCCGGATCTCAGTGTCGGTATGGACCTCTATCCCCTCGTCAACGAACGCCTGGCGCACGACGGACGCCGCCTCCTTCGAATGATTGCGGAGCAGGTTGGCGCTCCTTTGGACGAGACAGACCCGTGTGCCTATCCGGTTCAGGAACTGCGCGAGCTCGCATGCGACGATTCCTCCGCCCAGCACGATCACGCTGCGAGGCTTGAAATCGAGCTCCAGCACATCGTCGCTTGTCCAGGATCGCGCCGCGGCAAGGCCTGGAATCGGGGGAATGCTGACCTTCGAGCCGGTTGCCAGAATGAAACGTTCAGCCCTGATCCTTCTCCCGTTCTCCAGCTCCACGGAATTTGCGTCGGCAAAGCGGGCATTGCCGCGAATCAGCGCGAAGTCCCCTGATTCGAGCTGCGTGACGCGATCTTGGGCAAAATCATCGATGATTCTCTTCTTCCTTGCCTGGACTGCCGCCATGTCCGCCGACGCCCTTTCAACCCTCAGGCCAAAGCTCCTGGCGCTGCGGGCGAGATGAAGCACCTCCGCCGAGTATATCAGGGTTTTTGAGGGCATGCATCCGCGCAGGATGCAAAGGCCGCCGAGCTTTCGGGCGCCGTCGATCACGGCGACGTCCTGCCCAAGGCCGGCGGCGACACGTGCGGCGTTGAAGCCTGCCGAACCCCCGCCAATCACCGCAAGATCGTAGGCTCGTTTCACGCTTCAGCGTCCTTTCTTCAGCAGCATCACGTGCAGCGTCTTCAGGACGATCGAGGCGTCGAGGATGAACGAGTAGTTTCGGATGTAGTAGAGATCATACTCGAGCTTTCTCAGCGTGTCCTGGACGCTGGAGCCGTAGCGGTAGTTCACCTGTGCCCAACCGGTTATTCCCGGCTTCACGAGATGGCGGAAATGGTAGCAGGGTATGTCGCGCTCGTACTCGCTCACCAGCCGGTCCCACTCGGCCCGCGGCCCTATCAGGCTCATCTGACCGCGGAGCACGTTCCAAAGCTGCGGAAGCTCGTCGAGCCTGGCTGAGCGAAGCCATTGGCCGACGCGAGTGATTCGTGTGTCGCCCTGCCTCGTGTACGGGTCGCCCACGCCACTCGTGACGCGCATAGTCCTTATTTTGATCAGCTTAAATGGAATCTTGTGCTTCCCAATCCGATCCTGGATGAACAGGGCAGGCCCACCGTCCTCCAGCTTGATCGCCACAGCGGCGACGCCGATCAGCCACCCGAAGACCAGCAGCCCCACGGCGGAAAGCATGATGTCCGAAGCGCGCTTGATGCGCTCAAACACCGGTTCCCTGGCAATCTGAAAACCCTCCTGGAACAGCCAGATGGGGTTGATCCGGTAGAGCGGGATCTTCCTCCAGTAGACCTCGTGGAAGATCTCGAGCGTATAAGTGGGGATCCCTTCGAAGGCGAGCTGGACGAGCTTCATCGGAATCGACGCGGGGAACTCCACGCCGGACTCCCTCACGATGATTGCCTCAACATGAATGCTGGATCCGGATATCGACTCCAGGACGGGCTCGAGATCCTTGTATTGGTCGCGGGAGTCCACGTGCAGCAGCGGCCTCTGGACCCCCATGCGAACGCATTCGGCCTGGAAGACCTCGAAGTCGGAGCGCTCGCCGACGAACACGAGCTTCCGCTCCCCACGCGACACCGCGGACCGCTCGTAGAGGATGCGGCGGTAGGCAAGGGTAACCAGGCCGAGAACGGCGAAACTGGCGACAATCGCGACCCGGCTCGACTGGAGCTCGAAGCCCGCCGGTATGAAGGCAAACGCCAGGAACAGGGTCATCAGCCCGGCGAAAAACGACGCGATGAGGTGCAAGCTCGCGTAGTCAAGGCTCAGCATGTCCGCACGGGCCCCGTAGCCGTCGATCAGATGAAGCGAACCGCCGAGAACCACCACCGGGGCGAGCAGGGGCCACAGGAAAGCCCCCGAGCTCACGCCGCGCAGAAAGAAGACAACATTGAAGACAATGCCAACCGACACCACGTCGGCGACCACAAGGAGCAGCGATGACTTGCGATTTGGGTTGATTGCCACCGTCAGCCGAAGGTTCTAGAAGGTTGGGTCTTGTCAGGCTTCAAACCCATGTACGTTGCGATTCATATCCGGAAGGGCAACCCTAAGGGCTGCCGCTTCGCCGCAGGGGGATGACGGAGCCGGCCGCCCATTCTCCTTCTTCATGGATTGCCAACAGGGAGTTCGCGCGGGTCACACATCGCCGCGAGGGGGCTCCTGCGGCCCCGTCAGCCGCATGTAGTGGACGGCACACACGAAGCAGAGCCACCAACCCAGTACGACTGCGACGTTGCCGAACGGGAATTCAATCCAGGCGTATGCGGCCGTGAGCGCGCATCCGAGGAGAAGAAAGAACGGAAGGGGCGACACCCGCATCCGACGCACTGAAAGAGCAGGGATCGCCACGGCTGCGCCGATCAGGGCGGTGCCCGCTACGCCGAGCTCCGCAACGGATTGCAGCCAGTCGGAATGGGCGTCGTGGTAGACCACGGGAATGCGGTCGATCTTGGATTCCTGAGTGTTGAATAGCGTGAACACGGTCGGGAAGCTCCCCATGCCCCAGCCGAATAAAATCCGCTTGCGCGCCATGCTCCACGTATCGTGATACAGCACGCTCCTGGATCCGATCCCCCCCCGGGCCCACATGGCAGCGACCTGCTCCTGTGTCTTCTGGGCCCGCGCCTGCAGGACGTTGCCTGCGACAGTCCAGACACCTGCGCCGGCCAGCAAGACCGCGACGGCCATTCCGATCGAGGCGCCAGTGGGACTCACCCCTGAAATGCGAAGCGCCTGCGAAACCCTTGGGACACCCCGAACCAGAGCCACAACGGCCACGATTCCGAGCAGGAGAGTGCAGGCGCGCGATCCGCTGAGCGGGACGGAGATACCGAGCACGATTGCGGCCACGAAGCCCGTAAATGCGGGACCGCGAAAGAAACCCTCGCCTTTGGAGCCATGCGCATACCTCAGAACGAGACCGATGCAGGCACCGAGCATCAGAATGATAAAGGCGCCCCAGTGGTTGTCGTAGACGAATGAGGCGAAGAACATGGTCTGGGGCGACTTGACCGACCCAAAGTAGATCCCCGTCGACCCGACGAGCTTCTGCACCGTGCCGAAGACCGAGAGTGCAAGAGCGTTTCCAACGGCCGCAGCAAGCAGGACACGGATGATCCGCCTGCGTTCGACGACGAGCGCGAGGTTGAGGCAGGAGAAATAGATGCCGTCGAAGAGCCAAAGAGCCCGCAGGGCCAGCTCTGCCCGCGCTGCGCTCGGTATCCACCAATCGACCCTCACCGGCATCAACATCGTCTCATTCCTGAAGGTCAGCGTTTGAAACCCTGGTGTCAGGCAGGACCCTGCGACCAGCACGTTAAGGGCAAGTATTGGCCACATTTGGGAAACCGCAGCGCCGATGGGCCGGCCGCGTGAGACCTGCACGGCCAGGTGGACAAGCATGAGCAAGATGCCGAGGGAGCCCCAGATCGAGATGGGAGTCCGAACCCAATCCGCATTACCGCCGAACGCCCACGAAACGCCGACAACGAAGGCAAGGACGTGTGCCGCAACCGCAACCTCCAGAATCGGCGAGACGGGTGGGCGCGATGCTTCGTTCACAGAACATTCTCCGCCGTCCCGGCGCGGAGGCCGGCATAAAACTCCGAGATCAAGCGGGCGGGCCTTTCCCAGGAGTATTCCCTAAGGACCCATCGTTGAGCCACTGAGCCGCGAAAACGCAGAGAATCGACGCCCTCCGACGTCGCCGTTCGGATTGTGGCGGCAAAGTCCGGCCAGGGAACACACCATCCCGATCCGGTTCTGTTCAGGCCCGACCACGGCGTCGTGTCGGTGACGAGGGCAGGGACGCCATGGGCGAGCGCCTCGGCTATTGAGAGCCCGAAATTCTCCCCATGGGAGGGGAGAAGAAACAGGGAAGCGATCGCGTAGGGCGGGGGACGCCCGGCTCCGTCATACGCCCGGACCTGGCCCGTGTGTCCGGCTCGCAGGACATAATCCTCGATCATCTCCGGCGTGTAATCCTCTGGAATTCCGACGACCAAGAGGATCCAGTCGCGAGGGCCGCATTCTAGCCACGCGTCTATGAGTTCTATGAGTCGCTTCTTTCGGTGGAATCGCGAGTAGAACAGCGCTACGGGCCTCTCCCTGGAGGCGGGCATGACTTCGTGCCAATATGCCGCCGCCTCGGCTATGCTCTCGGCGGTGGGGGCGGAGACTCCATTGGGGGCCACGCACACGGGCTGGCGAAATCCTAGGCTTCTCAGCGCGTCAAACTCCTCTTGGCTGGTCGCATGCCATCCGTCCACGGCCTCGAATGCACCGGGGTGAATCACCGCTCTGGCAAGCGCCTTTTTCCGGGAGTGGTGGTTCCACGCCCAAGGGTCCATCATTCCCCTGGGCGACACGACCAATGATGCTCGGGTCCTTTGGGCTGCCTTATGGGCATAATGGAGGGTTCGAAGCCAGATCGAGTGGTGGTGGATGACGTCTGCTGACACGTTCTTGAGGTACGCGCGCAGGCCGGGCGAGGGGCACACCGATCCGGGCCAGGCTCTGTGAAAGGTTCGGATCTCGAGGTTGCCCTCGGTGCGGTCCCAGCCTGGGCCGGGATCTGTAGTGAGAAGCTCCACGGATTCTCCGTTTCTGGCCAGTGCCGTGGCGAGCCCTAGGACAGACTTGCTTGGCCCGCCGTGGCGTGCCTCAAGGCTTGGAACTATGTGGCAGGATTTCACGCCGATGGTAGAGGACGATCCTTCAATACCCGGCATGGATTGCCGGCGCAAACAGTCCGCGGCGGGAGATTACTTACGACAACGGAGCGTGCGCCAACCACGCAGAGCTCCCCTATGGAGACACCGGGCCCGACAAACACGTCGGCTCCCAGCCATGCGTTATCCCCGACGACGATAGGCTTCGCAACAAGGGGCATGCTCCATCGGGTGTAGTCGTGGGTACCGGCACACAGATGGCAGTTCTGCGAAATATTGGCGCCCCTGCGAAGTGAAATCGCGGCAAGATTATATACCATGACCTTGGGCCCGATCATGGATCGCGCGGCGAGGGCCAGCTTCCATGGAAAGACTATCGACACGGTCGGGAAGACAACGACCTTGCCGGGCTCCGGTATGTCCGCTCCGAACAGTTTCAGCAGGCGCGCGCGAAATCCGTGGCACGCCCGCGGGCTCCACCTGAAAAGTGTCGACTGCACAATGGCCCAGGCCATCCGCAGCGCGACCTCCCCGCCCGGGTACGGCGTCGAGCAGCCCTGGCCCAAATAGGGTTCTTCCTTCGGCATGGTCTGATTATCGCTGGTTTTCCGTCGCAGCGCCCGTCAAAAGCGCAAGGTCGTCCAGAATTCGCCTGGAAACTTCCGGATAGTCGAACCGCCGCGCATGCAGCTGGCCGCGCCCGGCCAGGTCCTCGCGCAACGTCTCGTCGGCCACGAGGCGCCCGATACAGTCGGCCAGCTGCCGGGCGGGATCCGATGCGCCATGGTCAAAAACGAGGCCAGTCTGGCCATCTGTGACGAGGTCGCGGAAACATCCCAATGCGGAAACCACGACTGCGCATCGGGCCGCCATCGCCTCGGCCACGGCGACCCCAAAGGTCTCACCCTTTTCGGCAAGGCTCGGGTAGCAAAAGATGTCAAAGGAGCCGTACAATCTTGCAAGGCGGTCGCTGTCAAATTCCGAGCCGAGCCACTCGATTTGCGCGCCAGTTGCCTCGGCTTCCGTCCTCAGCGCGTCCGCCCAGCTTTCGCCTCCTCCTCCCTCCGCGACCGCGGCGGGCCCGACAACCTTGAGCTGGCAACGCGGCAGCCCCGCGCGACCCGCGAGCAGGCACGCGGCGCGAACCAGAACCGCCACCCCCTTTTCAGGATGCAGCCGCCCCACGAATCCGATTGTGAGCGGAGGGCCAGACTGCCTTGCCGCCCTTGCATGTATCTGCCAATCGATCGGATAGCCAATGACTCTTGTGCGAGCCGACGCCCATTCTGGCGTGATCTGGGCCGCAATGAACGTACTTGGCGCGTAAATCCTCGATACGCCCCTGTAGAACGCGACCTGCCCCTTTGGGGCGCGTCCCATCATGATCGAGACTCTCCCGGCCGACCGCTTTAGAAGATGAAGCCAGACGGGCAGGGTGACCGAATTACAAATGACGACATCGCCCGATGGAAGCGCGCGGAATACCCTGATGCCCCAGATCAAGTCGAGAAACAGATTGATCAGAAGGTGCCGCGAGTGGTCAAAACCGGGCACCCGGGTTTGTCTCACACCGTCCGTGGTCTCATTGGCGGCAAATCCGGGCCAACTCCTTGAAACAAGGGTCACGGTATGACCTTGGGACGCAAAGATCTTTGCCAGGCCATGCCACGCCTTCTCGCTCGCGCCGCCGCGGACGGCTGGCACGGGAAGGAAGAAACTTGTCACAATCGTGATTCGCAATGGAGGGTGGCGGCCGTATATTGTGCGCTTAGGCGTCCAGAGCCGCAAGCGCGGCCAGGAGGCCGGCCGTGGTTTGCGCATAGGTGTACCGGGCGATTCTGGCGCCAACTGCCCGGTGCATTTCCGATTTTCGGCTTGGCGATACGACCTCGGAAAGCGCCAGCGACAGGGACCGCTCCAGAGCCTGAGGATCCCCTGAATCAAACACCCATCCGGTTTCGCCCTGGATCACGAGGTCTTGCTGGCATCCGACCCGATCGCTCACAAGACATGGAACCCCCATGTGCATCGCCTCGTTGACCGCGAGGCCCCACGTTTCGTAATTCCCGCGGGACGGAAGGACGAAGACGTCCGCCAGGAGGTAGCGCGAAGGCATCTCGCTTTGGTTGGCAAACGGCAGGAACCTCACCGACGTCAACCCCGCCCCGCCGGTACCCGGGGACGCGAATTCCTGGAGCCTCTCCTTCTGCGGCCCTTCACCCACGAATACAATGACCGCATCTGCCAGCTTGAGCCTTGCGAATGCCTCCAGCAGCTCCATTGGCTGCTTATCAGCTATGAGCTTGCCGGCAAACAGCACGACTCTTGTCGCGGGCCCGATACCAAGCTCCAGGCGCAGCTTCCTGGCGGCCTCGTGATGCGTGGGGTTATCCCGGTCGAATAGCGTCGAATCTACCGAATGCGGCGCGAAGACGAGCTTCTCATCGGGCACACCCAGCGCCTTGAAATATTCCCGATTGGCCGCACCCACATAGAGGAAGGCGGAAAACCGCGAATAGAGCGCGCGCAATGCAAGGCGTACGTGCAGCCTTGGAGACCCGCGTCCCAGCAAATGAGAATCGCCGCGAAAGAGGATCGGCACCCCTTTGCGAAGCGCCCAGAGGATCGCCCGCATATGGCTCGCCGACTTGTAGCCGAAAAGCATGAGGTCCGTGGGTGCCCAGGATGTCAGACGGCCAACTAGCTTCGGGTTGCTCAGCCCGAGAAAATGCTCGGTACCCGGCCGCTTGGAGACATTCGGCACAAATTCGTGCTCATACCCTGATAGGAGGTCCACGTCCCATTTGAAGCTGGCGCGGAAATTGGGATCATGCCGCTCCACAACGCCAAAATCCCAAAGATAGAAGACCCGCAGCTCAATTGGAGAATGTGCGTGAATCCATCGGAACCACGGGCTGTAATACTGCGTCGGATGCGAGAGAACCACGGCAAGGCGTCGCCTGGCGTCAATTGCTGGCGTCATGTGCCGCTCCGGTTGCGATTGATTGACGAGTCGAAGCAGGCCGCGAGGCGCAGGGTCATTCCTTCGGCGGAATACGGGAGGAACGCCTTGGGATCAGTCGCCAGGTACTCCCTCATTTCCCCTCCCGAAAACCACCGCATGGAGATCTCGTTCACCAACGCGTCCATGTTGAAACCTTCTTGGAACCCATAGCACCGGCCGCATCCCATGGCGTTGGCAACCTCCAGAACCTGGCTTCGTGAATTGAAGACGATTAGCATGGGGCGCCTTGCCATTATGTATGGAAAGATCTTGGAGGCGCTGTAGGTTGGGTCGTTGGACCCCACCGCCAGAAGGGCGTCCGCATGGAGAAGGTAGTAGAGGGCGTCGAAGTAAGGCACGCGGTAACAATGCTCCGAGACAAATTCCTCCACGCCTTCCGCCCGCGCGATGGGCATGGCCCAATCGCGTCCGAGCGGACGCGGCGCGTAGTCGGTGCCAATGAAATGGAAGCGGATGCGTTCGGCCTCGGCAGGCCGATCGGTCAGGAATGTCTTGAAGGCCCTGAAGACCACCGTCAGGGAGGTCGACATGTCCGGGCCGCAGCGCCCGGTGTAGACGTGGTGGAAATTCCCGTCACCAAAGTTTACAAGCGGGTCCGATGGAATGTGCTTCCTGGCGGCGGCAAAATCCTTCTCGGCCGCGCCAAAGGGCAGAAACGTGACGCTTGAGGCCGCAAACCATGGATAGCTCCCTGCAAGGGTCTCACCATAGGCCCGCGATACCGCGATGACGCCCGAGGCCTTGCGAAGGACGTCCGGCTCAAGGCGCCGCGCGGACCACTGTGACAGGAAGAATTTCAACCGGCCTCCCGGAGGCAACGTGCCGGTCCTGGCGTAATAATCGTTCACCCAAGGGTCCTGGTAATCGAGCACATAGGGGACCCCGAATTTGGCTTTCCATCGGGGCCCGAGCGTGAACGCGTGAAACTGTGTCGTGCTGATGAAGACCAGGTCAAATTTCTCCTCGCGCAGCAATTTTTCTCCGGCTTCACGCAACGCCCTGCCGCATCTCAGCCAAAGGCTGCCGATGCCCGCCCAGCGTGTCGCCGACGGGGGAATTCCGCCAACCCGAACTATACGAATGTCCGCAGGATAGGTATGCTCCAGCAGCGGCTCGACGACCCCGCCCTCGATCAAGGCGGGGGCAATTGCCAGCACCACTGGCTCCCAGCCGCACGCTCTGAGGTAAGGCAACGCAAGCCGCGTGCGCTGCATGTCGGGCGCGTTGATCGGCGCGAAATGCGGAGAAACGATCAGCACCTTGCGCATGGAGCGTGTCGGGTTCGTCATCGTTCGAGCAGGAACTCCTTGTCGCCGAGGAACATTGAAGCGAATCCCTGCGGAAGAGCGGATGTCAAATCCGGAGGTACCGGAAGCGTTTGGGAGATATAAGATGCTATTGCCCGTGCCTTTATATCCCGAGCGTCGCCAAGATCGACCCGCCATATCTTACGATAAGCGAAGGCGGCCCTCACGAGCAGAAGCGGATTCCACCAGGACCAGACGGGGAATTCGAGGATGCGCGGTCGCAGGCCCGATTCCCCAAGAGCTTGGCAAACCAGAACGTAGGCTGCGTCGTGTTCGGAGCTGCCGTCGGCCCCGCACGGCAACATTACAGCCTCAGGCCTCAGCCTCGCTGCCAACCCGGCGATTGTAGAGACAAGTTCTTGGCGAGGCCCGCTGCTGAGCTGGGCGAGTCCGCCATCCAGCGCGCCAAGAATCGACGCGCGGTCCCAGTCAATGCCCAGGATGCCCAAAGCCGATCGAGCTTCCGATATCCGGCGGGCTGCGATTTCCGACGGCGTGACAACCGAATGATGCGGATGGGATGCGCGGCCGTCCGTGACAAATGCGACGTGAACATCAACCCCAGATCTTGCCATAAGGGCAATTGTTCCGCCGCATCCGAGCGATTCGTCGTCGGGATGGGGCGCAAAGATCAGGGCCGAAGCCGGCATTCCGTTGAGAAAGCGCGAGCTTCGCAAGCTCAACAAAACCGAAATCATCCGCGAAATCGCACGCCGAGCAATTAGGCGAACTCGCGGGGCATCCGACCATCCAAAGGTGCACACGCTGATGACCTTCGAGAGGGCTGTTCTTTCCGGTTTCAAAGGCGGACGCGGATCGTTTATGTACCGTCATCCGGGCGTCGCAGCGTCACGGTCCGGTGAACGAATGGAAGGCTTGCACCGATGACCACCAGCATCGACTGAAAGGTCGCCGTTACCAGGACGCTGGCTACCATCTCGAATGAATTCATTAGGCTCATCAGGAGATTGAGTGAGAGGAACCCCTCCAGCGAAACCACCAACTTCCGGGCACTGAGATTCTCGATCCAGGCGAAGAGCATCCCCAATACACAGCCCAGGGATACGGACCCGGCCAACGCACCGAAATTCCCGTAAGCCTCGGGCAAGAGGCCCCAGGCGACATATGTGGTAAATGTGGAGATGTCGTCCTGCCGGCCAAAGTGCACGTTCAGGAGTACCTGGCCTTCGTGGGTGCGCGGCTTGTCCGGCCAAAAGATCCTCGGCACGAGCAAGGGCGGAATGAGGGTGTATGTTTGCCCTTCGAGGGGCTTTGCATGGCCGGCCTGAATCGCATCGATGACAAACAGGAGATTCTGCAGGTTGTCCACTCGGTCGAGCAGAGTCTGGTTCTTTATGGCGGGAGCATTGGACCCGGGCTTCAAAGTGGAGGCAGGCTGATTGTCCGCTAGAATCGCCTCGTAGCTGGATTGCGCCCATTCGGCATAGAGTGACGGCATCGCCGACGGAGATACCTGGATCCCAGCAGAATCGACGCTGGGCCAATAGCGCGCCCGCATGGTATTCTTCCCGGAATTCAGGAATGACAGTGTCAACATCGCCACGGTCAGGTAGCGCCATGGAATCCGCCCGTTGCTCCAGAAGAATCCGATTGCTACGGTGATTAGGCTGGCGGCCGCGGAAGACAGCAGGAGGCCGGATGCCATTATCATCCCATTCGCGACTAGCAGCATCCAGAAGACGATCTTCTCTAGCGGGGACGCCTCATTTCCGCCTACGGTCATGGAGATTAGGAAGAACCCGCACGCGCTCGCGACCGAAAGAAGCGCGTACACGATCGAACTGGAGCCGGAGGGCAATGAACTGATGATAGCGCTTCCAAAATCAAATCCCTGTATGACCTGGAAGGCGGTGGCGACGACCACCAAGATGAAGCCAAGGCGACTCCAGCCCGCTGCACCAGTCCTGTTGAATTCCTGCAGCGCGTAGCTTACTGGGCGGGACGGGAAGATTATCTGCATACCGATTCGCCATGCCAATACCATCGCCAGATTGAACACCATTACCTCAGTTCCAGCTTTGAACACGAATTCTGCCGGATAAATCAAGATATCCTCGTGACCTACGACGATGGGAATGCCGTAGATGATTAGGCTTTGTACCGCCATCATTGGCAGCAACGGGAGTCCTATTGCGCTCTGACTCCACGCAAGCAGGGCGACGCAGACCCCGACGCCAATTTGCAAAAGGGCCGCGGAGCCCGGCTTTCCGGAGTAGGAAAGGTAGCCCGACTCAATGACAAGTATAGCGGCAAGCGGGATGATGATCCGCTTGATTGCGGCGCAGACTTTTACGCTAAGCGCGCCGATCTCGGTATATCGACCGAGCGGAGAAGAGCGGGGCTGGGCCGTCATGGAAGGTTCAATGGAATCGGTCCCTTGCCAGAATATGATTGGACACCTTGTGCCGAAAGAACCGTCGGGCTCTCAAGTCCCCCGGCGACTCGGTTCTCTCTAGAATCATGCTTCTGGCGCTCCAAGATGCGATTGCAAACTCGGCAAGGCATTCATGGCAGGGTCGCGCGAATGTCCTTCACGCTGATACCAAAGAGGCAAGACGTTCTTTGAATCGCGAAAAGGAGAAGAACTTGGCCCGTTCAATTAAAGCCTCTTTCCGCCATTTGTGGCGAAGCGCTGCAACAATCCCATCTGCGATCCCTTGTACGTCGCCATATTTGACCAGCACTCCTGTGTCGTCGGAGATGACCTCAGGCACGCCCCCTGAATTTGCGCCGAGGCAGGGCCGGGCGTGGGCCATGGCCTCGAGATAGACAAGGCCGAATCCTTCCTTCTGGCTTGGCAGCGCAAAGAGGCTGCAGGCCGCAAATTCACCGCGGAGCTCTGAATCGCTCCGGAATCCGGGGAACTCGACCACATCAGAGAGGTTGAGTCTCCGAACGAGCGCCTGCATGTCGGGGAGCCCGTCCCCCCGTCCGATGATGCGCAAACGGGCGCCCGGGAATCGGGCGCCGACCGAGGGCATCGCTTCGATGAGATAGTCGATTCCCTTGTATCTGTCTGAGGCGGTAAGGCGGGAGATCGACAAGATCACGGGTGGCCCTTCGGGCGCCGGCATCGCCAGAGGCGGATCTAGATATGGGTCGAGCGCATTTGGCAGCACAGCGGTCTTTTCAGGCGCTATCCGCCCATGCTTGATAACCTGTTGGCGCGTATAGTCACTCACGCACCACACACAACGAGCGCCGAGAAGAGCGCGCCGTTCGAGGAAAGTGAAGGGGCGCCACACTTCGATTCCGTGCGCGACGAGAAAATAAGGCACCTTTGGTCTCAGAATAGAAACGGCCCACGCCAAGGGAAGCTGGGCAATGTGGCCGCATACTATACGGTCCGAGTTAAGGCCCAGGCGCAGCGCCGCCAGGCAGAACGCTGGCTTGCTGCGGCCGCATGCCCTCCATTCCGCAAGGCTGCCGTTGGAATAAAGGCGGATATCGTCCAAATCGGTCTCGCGGTCGTTGAGCGATACAAAGCTCACACTCCGTCCATTTTCGGGGAGTTCGCACAATGCCTTCAGGTAGAGTCTGAGCATGCGCATGATTCCCCCTTCTCCGCCAAACAACTGGGGTGCTAGAAGCAAGGTTTTCAACGCATTGAGGGACCTAGGGAGAGGGAAGCAGTGGTGCCGTCCGGGTTCGATTGATAAATGCGATGAGCACGGCCACGCTCCAGACGCGCGACCATTCGCGGTCACCGCGGCCTGAGGCAAATTCCTTCCAAAGGTCCTGAACTGGGCCGATCGATAGGAATCCGCTCTTGCTGATGCTGGAGGCTGAAAACGTGTCCTCAAGAAACGGGCGAAGGTCCTTTCGCATCCAGATAGGGAAGGGCAAAGTGAAGCCCTTCTTCCGTCGCCTAACCAGCCCAGGCGGCAGGATATCCGAGGTGGCATCGAAAAGCGCAGACTTCGGCCGCCGGCGGTCGCTCAAGAACCGGGCCGGCTGGCGCCAGAGCCATTCAATCAACGGGCGATCGATGAACGGGACACGCAGCTCGAGGGAATGACGCATGCTCATGACGTCGCTGTCCCTCAATAGTACGTCTGCCATGTAAGTCCGCGTTTCCCATGCGCTCACGAGCGAGAACCAATCGCGAGTGCCGATTTCCTCGCGCAGGGCATCGAGTTCGGGATGGAACGGCGTTGAGCCGGAAATTTGAGACAAGGTGCTTTCTGCAAGGAGGGCCCGGAGGCGGGCGTCGGAAAAGACACGCCGCTGGAGAGCCATAAGCTCATGGGCATCCCGCGCAAATAACAGAAAATCGGACAGCTTCCGGGTTCGCGTCCCGCCGCAGCTGAGGGCGCCAGTGACAAGTGACCGAAGGGCGCCCGGAAGGCTCCGCCATGCCGGCAGCCGACGCGCTAGAAATGGAACCGAGGCAAACGAAGGATAACCCCCGAAGAGCTCGTCGCCTCCGAGCCCGGAAAGCACCACCTTCACGCCCCCGGCCTGGGCTGTCTGGCTCACGTAATAGGTGTTAACGCCATCGCCCGTGGGCTGATCGCACGCCGAGATTATGGAATCTATGTCGCGGGCGACTTCGTCTCCCGTGACAATTCGCGTGTGATGCAAGGCGCCGAAATGCCGCGCGCTGGCCTCGGCCTCGTCGGCCTCCGAAAAGCCGTCCTCTTCGAAACCGATGGAGAAGGTCCTCAGCGCATTGCCGCTTGCTCGCGACATGAGCCCGACTACAACGGCCGAATCAAGACCGCCCGAAAGGAATGCCCCAACTGGCACATCGGCGATGACATGGGCACGGATGGTATCGTCGAGCCGGGAACGCAGGCCGCTCACAAACTCATCCCTCGAGACGCAGGGCCTGGGATCGTCCGCTATCGTCTGGCGGCTCCACGTTCGCCGAATGTTGAGCTGCCCTCGACAGAATCGCAGGCATTCCCCGGGGCGAAGGCTCATTATTCCGCGGTAGATGGTGCGCGGCGCAGGCACGGCAAACCACGCGAAATATTCCGCCACCGCCGCAGGATCGATATCTCCGGGGCTGGCTCCAGATGCCAGAAGCGCGGTTATCTCCGATGCGAATAACAGACGCCCGCCGTCGTGCTTGTAGTAAAGCGGCTTGATTCCAAACGGGTCACGCGCGGCGAACAGTGATTCATCCCCGGAATCCCACAGCGCGAAGGCGAACATCCCTCGAAGCCGGTCAAGCGCACTTTCGCCCCAATTCACGAGGGCGGCGAGCAGTACTTCAGTGTCACATCTCGTGCGAAACACCCATCCGGCCGACTCGAGTTCCGCCTGCAAAGCATGGAAATTGTAGATGGCCCCGTTGAATATGAGGGTATATCGTCCGTCCCGAGTAACCATTGGCTGGTGGCCGTTAACCGGGTCGAATATCGCAAGACGTCGCATGCCGACAGTCGCCGACCCACATTGCGCCATTCCAGAGTCGTCGGGACCCCGGTGAATCATCGCTGCGCACATGCGCTGGACGGCGTCTGAGCGAATCTCAGGCGAGGTGTTGGGGTCGATAAATCCCGCGATTCCGCACATGGCTATTGGGTATGCTTCGCCTCGTTGCTTCGGCACTCAGAACTGCCAAGGTGCCGGATAAAGCCGAGAATACGAGCCGGTTGGTGTTCACGCTTCCGAATTGATACACCAACAACGCATTGGGTCTCGAGCAACTCTGCAGGGCTGCGCGTCTTCACGCAGAGATTGACCTGGCCACTTCACCTGCCTTTTCCCGTGAAAACAACTTTTCCACGACCATAAGGCCAAACTCGACCGCAGTGCCGGCGCCTCGGGAAGTGATCAGCCAAGCGTCGCACACAACCCGTTCACCCAAAAGCGCTTCGGGCAACTCGGACGCGACCGAAAAATGGGCCGTGTACCTGCGCCCCTCAAGGGCTCCGGCGTCCTTGAGCACGATTGGCGCCGCGCAAATCGCAGCTATCCAACCCTTGTTCTCAATCTGCCGCCTTATCTGGCCGAGAACGAGGGGATCCTTGCGCAAAAGGCTAACCCCAGGGCCGCCGGGCAGGATCAGGCAGTCAAATCTGAGGTCCCCGACGGAACTGAGTGTGGCGTCGGCATGGACCGTAAGTCGGTTCCGACCGGTCACGTGGATGCCGTCGCCCAGTGCCACCACCTTCACGACGGCGCCCGCGCGGCGAAGCAGGTCAACGGGCGCAACCGCCTCTATCTCCTCGAAACCCTCGGCCAAGATCACGAGCACAGTTGGGTCGGGCATAGACCGCATTCAATACGCTGGAATCCAAGAGCTCACGGAAATTTTCGAAAAATCGCCTCGTTATTCTCCCGGCAAGGCACGATCATGCCGATCTATGCCAGGCGTTGGGAAACTCCTTAAACAGGCGCAGAAGATGCAGCGCTCGATTGAGGCGCTTCAAGCCCAGCTGGAGGCCCGTGAAATCGAGGTAGCGGCGGGCGGCGGCGCGATAAAGGTCAAAGTGGCCGCCTCGGGAAGGTTTCTCGCGCTTGAGCTCGACCCCGAGTTTCTAAAAGAGGATGCAAAGGTTGTGTCAGACGCGGTTCTTGCAGCGATTCAGGAAGCATCGAAACAGGCTAAAGAATTGAATGACAGCGAAATGCAAAAAGTCACATCTGCATTTCAGGTGCCGGGTGTGTTCTAAGTGAATGACGGGCGCCTTTGAAAAACTGCAGTTGACCCTGCGGAAACTTCCAGGGGTGGGGTACCGTTCCTCCGAACGAATTGCGCTTCAATTGCTCTTGGGGAAGCCCGGCCAGCTTAAGGAACTGGTTGCGGCGCTCGAAGAGGCGTCGATCAGCATTCGCCGGTGCACCGTGTGCGGCAACCTCAGCGAGGATGAGCTTTGCCATATTTGCTCGGACCCAAAGCGCGACAGAAGCACGGTCTGCGTTGTGGAGAGCGTTCCGGACCTCATGGCGATTGAGAGAAGCGGTTCGTGGAGGTCGGGCTACCACGTCCTTCACGGGAAACTTTCGCCGCTGCACGGAATCGGACCGGACGACCTGAACATTTCGAGCCTTCTCGCTCGGATAGACGCCGTCGAGATCGACGAGATTGTTCTGGCCCTTTCAAACGACGTTGAGGGCGAAGCGACGTGCCACTACATCCAAGGGCACTTGCCGGAGGGACGCGAAATCCGGGTGACTCGAATTGGATTTGGAATCCCAAGTGGCGGCGGCGTGCTGTACGCGGATTCAGTGACATTGAAGAGCGCACTGGATAGCCGGCGAGCGTTCTCATAGTCCTCCATGGGAAGGAGCTCTCGTGGGCCGAGCGTGTTCGGGCGGATCAGGCGTAGGAAGCGGGTCGAAGGCGCAATACCTTGATGTCCCACACCTGGCCCTTTGGGCTCATCACGGCCGTGGCAGCTGCAACGGAGCAGACCTTTTCCATCCGGCGCCACTGGGCCGCGTAGTTGCCAAAGCGGAAGTGCGAAAGAAAGAAGCTTCCGCCCTCGGTCAAATGGGGGCCAAAGCCCTTCAAAGTCGCTGCCGGATCCCGCGCATACCCGATGCACTCGTTAAAAATGATGGCGTCGAAGCAACGGTCCGGACGCCAGGTTTCAAAATCCCCTTCAATGAAGTCCATTGACGGCAAGTTGAGCGCACGCGCGCGGGCGATCCCCTCTGAGGAAAGATCGACGCCAAGATAGCGAGAGAAGGGGTAGGTCTGGAAGATCGCTGCCAGACGGCCACTGCCGCAGCCCAAGTCGAGCACGCTGGGCCGTTTGAACAAGTGGTTCACCGCACCAGCAAGAACCAGGTTTCGCGGTAGCTCGTCGAAAGCGAAAAAGTGGTCCCAATGGCCCGTGCTGTATTCGAGGTCTAAAGCCTCCTTGGGTATCGGCCGGCCGTAACCTGCTCGGTCGCGAAAGATCTTCCTCGCGATGCGATCATTGAGACGGCTGAGAAGACTTGGCCTGGAATAATTCAATTTGCAGACGCCCCCAGAGGGCCGCCGACCTTCCGGGGATAACGCGCTCGCCATCGTCCGCGCAACCGCTCGCTGCTAGACTCAACCAATCTCCAGAATAGCCAGCCAAACGCCAGCGAGGTGACAACAGCGGCAATCCAAACCAGAACGATCGCCGGTGACGTGGGCTGGGTGGTCCTTATTCCGAGGTTGATCACGCGAGTCATTATCTGGACATGTGTCAAATAGAGCGAGAAGGAGAATACACCCACACGCGAAAGCAGGCGCACTGCAAGGCGCCGATCTAGCCAAGCGTCCCAGCGATAGAGCGCCAGCAGTGCCCAGGCAAATGCCAGCGCGATCTTCCGCGAATCGCCCGCATAACTGCCGAAGGAGCAGATCGCTGCGGCCGACAGGGCCAGGAGTACGACCAGCCCGAGGACCGAGAAATTGCGGCTCCGGGCCCTTAGGGAGAATGAAACACAGGCTCCCGCAAAAAACTCAGGCCAGAGCGCCAATGGCAGCGTCCAGCCTGTTGCCGGAACCGCGATCGCAAGTCCGCATAGGCTAGACCCGACAAGAAACGCTCGCGTCATGTGGCGAGAATTGCCACCTGAGGCCAACAACAGGCCGGCCAGCAGGTAAAAGAAGACCTCGCACGTCAGCGTCCAACTCACCAAGACAAACGCGGGGTGCCCAAAGAGGGCGCTCGTGAGGGAAACATCCCCAAGGAACGAGGGGAAGGACGAGGGCAGATTTGCAGCCAGGTGGGTCCGATTGAAGGGCCAGGTGACGAGATTCAGCGCAATTGTGAATGCCAAGGCCGCCCAATAGGTTGGGAAGATCCGCAGGCTCCTGTCTATCCAGAATGAATAAGCGGCCTCTCCGCGCGCGACCGCGACGCCAATTCTCTCAAAGATACAATACCCGCTGATCACAAAGAACAAATGTAGTCCCAGCCAGCCGTTTCCGGCTAATTGCCGCACAGGCTCGAGCGGCATCCAAATCGGCTCGGAAGTGAATCCTCCAAAGCTGTGAAACAACAGGACGCTCAGGCAAGCGACTCCACGCCAGGCGGCGATTGTTTGATATCGCGGAGCGGTGTGCATTGGGGCGGCCATTGCGGGCGCGTGTGCCGGCGGCGTGTTGGCGTTCAGTCCTGCAGGAAGACCGGAATCATACTTCCAGCTCATCTAGGCGGAATATGCTGCACTCCGGGGATTCAGCCCGGTCCCTCCGTTGCCGGCGGGCATCAGGGCCAGTTCAAGCGAAGGGCAGCCTGCCAAGTTGCCGCGTGGCGCCGAGCGGATTGATTCCATTGCTGTCGTCACGGAGCTCAGGAATATTCCATTTCGGCACCGAATTCGACCGTCCAATTGGGAATCTCGAGCTTTGTGGTTCGAAGGCGATTCCTAACGATCTCAGGATATGCCAGCCATCTCGCGGTAAAGGCGCATGTACTGCTCGGCGCATACCTTTAGGCTGAACTGACTTTCTGCTACTCGTCTGCATGCTGCCCGGTCAAGCTCACCCAGACGCGCGACCACGGCCGCGCCCTCCGATGCGTTGCGGATGAAAAAGCCCGTCTTGCCTGGCTCGACGATTTCAGGCAGGGCACCCCGCGCGCAGGTAATAATGGGCGCGCCCGTCGCCATGGCCTCGGCGAAAACGATGCCAAATGGCTCGTCCCATTGGATGGGAAGCAGTAAGGCCGCGGCGCTGCCGAGCAAAAGATTCTTCTTCGTGTCGTCCACCTCGCCAACCCATTCGATCCCGTCTCGATCGAGACGGGGCGCTATCCTTCGGTCCCAAAACTCGCGTTCCGGTCCCCGCTCGGCGCGGTTGCCGGCTAAGATGAGGCGGCGCCCGCTCGCGATCGCGATGTCGATTGCAAGGTCGGGACCCTTGACGGACTCGATGCGGCTTAGAAAGACGAGCGGGGCGTCGGTTGGAACCGCTGGAACAAAATCGAATTTCTCGATTTCTACGAAATTGGGTATGGTGTCCCATCTTCCGCCCGATTTGCGGCCCTGGCCGCAGATGAAATCGCTGCAACCCGTGAAGCGAAGCGTCCTTCCTCCCAATCGGGCGCCGATGGCCACCTGCATTCCGCCGGTGTGGCGCTGGTAGGACATTATCTTCGGCAAGCGGGTTGGGAGGACCGGCAGGAGATAAGCTAGGCGAGAAAAGCTGTGGAGAACGTCCGGGTGAAACTCCCTCACTGCGGCCCTTAGGGCGATGGAATTGCGCAGGGTGTCGACTGCACGGGCGGATTCTCTTGCCGGCCATCCATAATGGGTGTCTGCCGGTGACGTGGAATCAGGATGAGCTGCCAGCCCCACAGAGTGTCCCCGTGCCTTCATGGCGCGCACCAGGGAATCAATGATGCGCTCAATGCCACCATAGCCGCGAGGCGGCACGGGAATCCCGGGATCGGCGGTGAGGAGTATTCTCACTTTGGCCTCAAGGTAACGATTGGCTGGCTTGGAACGCCGACCAAGCGTCGAGCTGAAGATCAATGAAGCCCCGCTGGGCGTCAGGAATGCGGCCGGCCGCTACGCTCGCCAAAATGCCGGGCAGAAGACGAAGATATTCTTGGTCCTTTCGCGCGGGGTGCAGAAGCCACGCGCATTCCGACGCCAAGTTCAGGCATCGCCAACCACGGTTTCCGAGCGAGCGGAAGAGCACCAGTTCGGGTGGTGGCGGATATCCGCGATCGAGCCGCCGCCGCAAGCGGAATTCTATGGACCAAAGCGGCGAGATAAGCGGAAGCAGAGGTGCGAGCCTCGTGCGGTCAAGAAGGAAGCATCGCGTGCTGAACCAGTCATTCAGCCATCCGCCTCGCACTGCCTCCTTTGGGCGGCCCTCATGGCAGGACGGTCCGTCATCGGCCGGAATCGTGGTAAAGCCCGGGGGACTCACGCGCGGGACTGCCGAAATCACTTGGGCGTAATTTGGCCAGTGTGCCAATGCCTCATCCACCCAAGAAAAGCCCGGGTCCTGATGAACAAGCATGTCGGCGTCGTAATGGAGCACAAAGCGGGTGCTGGGAAGATCGATGGCCGCCCAATAGGCCATATAGCCGCAGCCGCCGGAATCGTGCGTCTGTTTCATCCATGGGCGACAGTAGCGGGCCGCAAGGCGCTGGAAGCGGTCATCGCCTGGCTCAAGGTAAGTGATCTCATCAAACAGGCCAGCCCCCTTCAATTTCTCCGCCAAGCTTCGGATTCTGGAGAGCCGCGGATTGAATTCGCCCTCGGGCATGCGTCGTTCTGGATCGAACAGGCTGGTTCGCTGGGGGCGGCAGCAATCCACGATTGCAAGGCGACGGCTCACCCCGGGGTGAGCCCTCACTAGCGCGGGCACGGTGAATTCAGCATAGGCCGCATCGCCGGCGCATAAATTGATCTGCAGCGTGACATCGTTGATGCCAGGGCTCACGGAATCTTTGTCTGAGGCAGTCATGCGTCCGGGGAATGGTCCAATCGGGCGCAATCACCCAGTTGCGTCGCGGCGGCAGATGTCTGATGGCAAGCCATTGATCTCGTCAGTGCTGTCGGAAAGGCGTGCCGCCGGGCATGGCCGGCAAGCAGCCAAGCACACGGGCGCCCAGCCGAAAGGGCCGCAAAAGTGAGTGCTACGAAATTCCAAGGGAATGCTGTCGTATTCAAACGGAATCGAGGCTCGTGCCGCATGCTGACGGCGAAAACGAGAATCAACGGCATACGCAGCGGATAGACGCCGCAGGAAGAACCCGCAAGGATCCGGTAGAAGTCATTTCAATATTGTTATGCCGGCGGTGTCGGCTCGGGGTCTATACCGGAGAGAGGGACCTGCCAATGGAGGCTAGGAGCTTGTTCTTCTCAACGTCCCAACAGAACTGGCTGCGCGCCGATGCCCAAGCGGCGTTTCGGGCGGCTGTGACACGGGCAGGATTCGAAAAGAACTCATCGAGCTGGTATGCGGTCTCCTCGCTTTTCTCGAGGCGGCAAAGCAAGCAGGCGTCGCCAATGGCTGGTGCAAACGCCGCTTGAGCAGTGGTATGGGACAACAGCTGCGGAATTCCCGCGAGGAGATACGCAAACACCTTGTTTGTTAGACAGAGATCGCGGCTTAGCGGATGCGCTTCCTCGGTCGAGAGCCCCAAGTCGGCGTTGGCTGCAAGACGGGGCATTTCGGAAGGCGAGCCTGGAGGAAGGAAGGTGATTGCGCGCGTCATGCCATGCTGTCGCGCGACGGAGCCCAAATGAGACATGTAGTCGGAAGTCACAAACCCGCGGAGGTGCAGTTCGGCTGGGACGCGCATCCGGCCCATGATTGCGACTACGGCCTCAAGGCCTCTGCCCGGACCCACCGTCTGGGAAAACCAATAAAAGCGGGCCGGGCGCTGCTCGGTGATGCCATCCGGAATGGTCGGGACGGTCGGCCCTTCCGCCTGCGGGAAGACGTTGAGCAGGGTCAGGGCTTTGACCCCGTAAACCTCTTCGAATTTCTTGCCGATCAGTGGCGAGGCTGCGGTAAGGTGGATGCAGCCCGGCAACAGGGCTGATTGCAGGATCCGCCGTGCGGAGGATTCGGCACGATCGCGAATGGCGGACTCGGTCTCAGCGTCGTGAAAATCCTCGGCATCGTAGCCATATGTCACCCCTCGTGCACGGGCAGCGAATGCCGCGGCCGGCAGCCCTGCGAGGCAGTGACCGAGAAAGAGCTGGGCTGGAATGCGTGCCGCGGCTGCGGCCAGACGCGCGGCTTCCGAATGATGGGCGCGCGCCGCAACGGCCGTTGTGGCGAATGCCGGGTGAAGCATCATCCTGCGGAAAAAACGGCGCCTTAGCTTCCTCATCATTGCCGCCGGGCCACCGCGAGAATCGACCAGCGTGTAGTGCCATCGGGCCTTCGCCAAAATCTCGGCATCGAGGGCGTCTGCGGGCGGGTAGTGCCGGCCTGCCACGACGTGGACGCCATAGCCCGCCTCGGCCAAAGCGTCGGCGCTTCTGACCAAACGAGGCGTCGAGGCGACGTGGCCAGGTGTGATCAAACAGACAATGGGAGAGGCGATCGTCATGATCTGGCAAACATACCATTGTCCTTTAGGACGCCTGACAGCATGCGGCGGTAATCGCCCCATTGCCAGGCGGCGGCCGTGGCTAGGGCGGACGCCCTCATGGCGCGTAGGTCGTCGCGATGGGTCAGGCACCACTCTATTGCGGATCCGATGGCATCGGCCGACCCCGCCTTGATCAAGAGGCCATTTTGCTGGGGCTTCAAAAGATCGGAGGCTCCCGCCATTTCTGTCGTGATCACTGGGAGTCCGCGGGACCAGGCTTCCGTCACCACCATGCCGAAGCCGTCGCAGAGAGTGGGAAAGATCATGGCGTCGTTTTCCAAGTACCGACTCATCAAGCTGCCTTGGGGAAGGGGTCCCCCGAATTCGACGTTTTCAAGCGCCGGCTGTAGCAGTCGATCTGGAAGCGCATTGGTGCCGAACACCTTGAGACGGGCGTGCCGACCAAAGTTTCCTCTTCGCCAGGCATCCACCAAATAATGTGCACCTTTGCGAATGGAGAAAGAACCCGCCCATATCAAACGCAGCAGCTCGGCTGGGCCGCTACCGGCTTGCTCGGTGTCCTCGAATGCCACCGCTGGCGGAGCGCCGTACGGCACTATTCTCACCTTGGAGACATCCAAGCCTGCCTTGGCAAAGGTGTTGAATGTGAACCGGGATGCAACGATCACGAGTTCGGCAGCATGCCATTCGGCCCGTCGGCGGGCAATTCGGAGGCCCTCGCGCGCCGCCGTGTGGCGGTGATACGAGGTTTCAAGCTCGGGGAACCTCGCTATCTCTCCATCCATCAGGTTCTGGACAAAACCTGGCTCGGGCGCGGGGACATCGTAGACCGCGTGCACTCCCATCTCCCTTGCGCGCGTAAACGTCGCCAATGAGCTGTATTCGAATCCGTAGACAGCGTCATGGACGGCGCTCAGGCGGCGGGAGACCAATCGGTCGAACGCGGGCTCGGAGCGTTCCCAGACCATGTCGGTTAGCCGGCCTTCGCGATCGACTCGCCCCGACAAAAGACGCACTATTTCGCCCAACGGATGGCTCTCGACCTTATCGAGAGGCAGTTCGGTGATCGTCCGCCGCATTAGCTGGGCCTTAAGGTCGAATCCGAGGGCGCTGGCGACTCTGCAGATCCGGCGCTGGCTCGAGCTTTCGGGATCATATCGAATCGTGGTGATGAACCTATCGAGCTGGCCGGCCTCCAGGATCGCGCGCGCCGCCTGCTGGACGAACGGCGCAACGCTGGTATGGGAGATGATTACACTCATTCGATTGTCATTGAGCCGAGCCGTCGGCGGCCCTGGCTTCAGCGAACCGGTCGGCAGTAGAGCGATCGAGGAAATCCCACCAATCTGCATTTTGGCGACGGACACCGAGGACCCTCCGAAGGACCCATGGGCGGCGCAGAGTCCCACGGACGAGCAACAGCCAATCCCGCCAGCATGCATGCCGACGCAGACCCAAGCACGAAGGATCCAGGAACGAGGCCAGAAGTAGAACGGAGGTGGTTGGCGGATGTTGGGCGCGCGCGCGCGTCCAAAGGGCCTCAAGCTGCCTATCGTCATAGCCGGCGTGTTTGACAAAGGTGGCGGCAAGCATCGACTGCATCGCCGCCCATTCGCCCCGATCAGCGGAACGCGCGGTATGCAACGTCAGCGCAAAATTGGCGAGCGGCTGCGGTACGAAGACCAGCGGGAAAGGAAACGTCCGTTCGCGAAACATCTCGGTGACCGAAATCGGGACGTCGGGGATGGAATAGTCGTGTTTCGGAAAGGAGCGAAACAGTGTGGCACTGTTTGAGTGCAGGGCGCTGTGGAGTTGGATTGGCTGGCCCCACGCCACGCGTCGCGGCGATACCTCTTGCGCGATAGGCTGCACGAGGGCCCCCGTATCATACCACGAGCCGCCGGCCCGTTCTTGCCATACGCGCATGTTGGCCCAGAATACGCCAGCGTCCTGAAAGGCGCTTGCAGCCTCGAGCATGCTTGCGAGAAAACCGGGCTCCCACCAGTTGTCATCCTCAAGGACCGAATAGAACGGCTCGCGGATCGGGCGGAAAAATAAATTGAAGGTCGCCGTTCCGCCGAGATTGCATGTGTGCTGGTGTAGCGATATCCGGGGGTCGGCAAGGCCCTCGACCAGGCTCTTGGGCGAGGAGTCACAGGGATCGTCATTGTGGACTTCGCAGATCCAATCCGGATACGTCTGCCGGATTAGGCTATTCACCGCACGCTTGAGGAGTTGCGGGCGTCGGTAGGTGGAGAGGTATACCCGGACAGTGGCCACAAGAAGGATGATCCCGTCGATTCTATTGCTTTGCCGCCTCTATTGCCGACTTGATCTCTGCACGCCCAGGGTCCTCTTCAAGACCCGAGGGACGGCAAGCCAAAGGTCGTGCAGACGCTTCGCCAGTTTCCAGCCAAGGATGAAGCCAGCCGCGCGCATCCAGGCCCCGCATTCGGGCCGCAGTTTGGTACCACCCAGCTCCCTGACGCGCTCGGTTGCCAGGTTGGTGAGCGCGGGCATCCGGGGATAGGCTTCAAAGACGAAGCGTTGAAGAATAGCGGCTCCGGCGTGCCGCGTGCGCGCCGAATCCTCGAGCCGGAGCAGCAAGTCCGCCGATCGATGCAGGGTCGAGCTGATTGCGTTCCAAGCGTCTTCGCTGCGTGCCCCGCTGAGGCTGGCAGGCAGCGCCGAGCGATAGTATGCCTTCGCTTCAGCACAAAAGATAATCCGCTCGGCCACGGCCCGAACCCGGTCGAAGTACTCCATGTCATCGAGAGGATTGGTGCGGAAACTCGCGTCCCACGGCCCTGCCTTCTTTGCCAACTCACGGGGCATCAGCCACGTGGCTGTGGCCATCATGAGATTCTGCTCCCATGCCGTTATCATCCATTCAACCGGGCTCAACTCACGCCAAAGCGCCTGCGGCACGAACACTGCGCTTTCAATGTTACCGGTGAAGCGCGCCCAAGGACACGTGCAAAGATTGTTGAGTCCACGCTCGAGCAGCATCCTGGCTTGTTTCTCAATCTTGTCGGGGGCCAGCAGGTCGTCGGCGTCGAGGTACTGGATGAATTCTCCGCTGGCGGCAGCGAGTCCTGTGTTCCTTGCAGATGCCGCCCCACGGTTAAGCTCGTCGATGACACGAAGTTTGCGCGACTCGTAGCGCCTCGCAACGGCGAGGCTTCCGTCGTCGGAGCCGTCGTTTACGACGATCACCTCCTGGTTCGGCCACGTTTGCTCAAGGGCCGATTCGATTGTGGCGCCAACCCAACGCTCGGCATTGTGACAGGGAATTATTATGCTGACCAGGGGAGTCATTGATGAAGTCAACAACGGCCGGTAGCGATTGCCGGTCGGACGTTAAACCGCTGCTCCAGGGCTTCCGGATGCACATAGAGTGCGTTGCAGAAGCCGAGAAGCGAAAGCCGCAAGCCGTAGTTGAACGGCTCGTAGAAGCCCGACAGGCGAAACCCGCAGTCGCCGATGTAATGGTGAAGGGGCTCAAACTGCTGATTGTTGACGTCATCGGGCGGGAAGGCTACCTCCGCGAGCACAAAAGGAATCCGGGCGCCGACCAAGAGCGGCTCAGCGCCGCGCAGCACGTCGAGATCGGCGCCTTGGGCGTCGATCTTCAGGGCATCAATTCGATCAATGGCATGCTGCGCACAAAATGCAGCAATGGTGGTCACTGTCAGCGTCTCCACCTCGGAGGCGGTCTCCTGGCCAGTGGCATGAAAGCGCAGGCTGTTGAGTTCTGATTCCGGTTGCAGGCGGATCTTGATTTGCCCGGGTTCCCGCGCGAGCGCCAATTGATGAAGATGGACGCTCTTGAGATGCCCGCAGCGCGACCGCAGCTCCCGGAAGGTGGAGGACACAGGTTCAAAGGAATGAACGGTCGTGGAGGGAAAGAATCGCGTAACGAGGCGAGTCGTCTGGCCCACGTTTGCCCCAACATCAAAGATCGTGTGAAAGTCGCGACTTCCTGCGAAGCGGCACATGTCATAGGTCCAGCTTCGTTGGCTGAGGAAGCGCCGGAATAGGGGAAAATGCCTTGAGGCCAGCATTCTATCCTGCAGGTCGCTCAGCAATCGCCCGGCTAGGTAGGAAATGTTCAAGGCGGGAACGGAGGGGTTGTTAGGGAGCCCATTGCGCGCCTCCAGTTGTTCCGGAAGTACCATTTCTTGGAGCCTGCGACGTAGTGATGCATGACGGCTCCGCAGGCCTGCGCCTCGGGAGGCCGCGGCAGCGTGACGTAGTCTGCAGCTGGCGCGATGGCGCAGTCCTTACCGGCGAGGAGCAATGCGACCAGCGCCTGCTCAAGGTAATAATGAGTCCCGGCCCGGTCGATGAGGGTTCGACACCATGATTCGAGCTGATCCCAGTCGATCTTCTCGCTCTGAAGCCCGCATAGGCCGACATTCAAGCGTTCAGTCAGTGTGGAGCCCGCCAGGCCCGCCAGTAGGTCCATGGAGTAGCCATAAGAAGTCTCACAATCCACTGCATGCAGCGGCTGGCGAGGCCGATCGAGCCAATCGATTAGGAATGTAGGCCGGCGAAAGAAGAGAAGGTCGGAGTCGAGAACGAGCTTCCAGCCTGTTGACCCGGCATGAACGTCAATGAGCTTTCGGATGTTGGGATAATGCTGCCAGCGTTCTCGCAGCACGGGAAAGCGCGCAACGGGTAGGTGGTGGTCAAGATTGGCGAGCGTCTCGTCGCACGAGACGATGTTCGCGCTTGGGAACAGGCGACGCAGGGCATCGCAGTCCTTGGCCTTCAGCGAGCCATCGTCGAAGACAATCGGAGACACGCTCCGGTTGGCGTGGCGTGACAGGGTCCAAAGGCAGAAGGCGGTCTGGTACCAGAATCGGCGGCCGGTTAGAAGGTAGACCTCAAGCGGCGGCCCAGCCGGCGGCTCCGGGACCGGCAGGCTATACGCGGCCTGCTCCATGCCTCGGCGTCCTCGGGCCGTGCGCAGTTGCTCGAACGGACCGCCGACGCGGACACAATCCATGATCTTTGCCCTTGGCAGGTGCCATGATAGGTAAAGGAGGCGTCCTGGCGTCATCATTGAATCGAGGGTTGCTGAAGCATGGGTTGACGCCTACCTCTTGCGGCATGGACGGAACAGCCTGTTTGCCAGGGACCCGCGGTTTTGTTTATGTGGCCACCGGCGATCTCTTCTTCCGGGAGGCGGCCGAATCCGCCGCAAGCCTTAGGGCCGCCAACCCAAGCGCGCGAATTTGCCTTATCGCCGACAAGATTCATGGGGAGAAATTCTGGGACGACCTTGTTATAGCTGAGAACCCAAGCTTCGATTTTAGGGACAAGCTCCTGATGTCGTTATGTCCCTACGAGAAGTTCATCTATCTGGACGCGGACACCTACATAACAGGCGAGCTTTCGGAGGTATTTGAACTGCTCGAGGATTTTGATATCATTGGGCATCAGCTTTTCGAGGGGCGGGATTACAAGTGTCCGGGCGTGCCGGAGTCGTTTCCTGAATTCAATGGCGGCGTGTTTGGTTATCGCCGCAGCCCGGCGGTGGAGAAATTCTTTTCGCACTTGTTGGCGACTTATTTGGAGCACAGGTCCCGCAACACAGGTGGCTTTTATGACTATTCAAATGTGAGCGAACAGAAGGCCTTTCGCATCACACTATATAGATCTGGTCTGCGGCATTCCGTGCTTGGGCCGGAGTACAACTTCATCGTGCAACACGTGCAATTTGCCTGTGTTAAGGTGAAGATTCTCCATGGGCGGCCCAATTCCGAGCTAAAGCGCATCGCACTTATTGTGAATGCCGAGTTGGGCCCACGAGCTTGGGTGCCGATATTGGATTCGTGTGTGGGCCAAAGAATGACAATTGGCGGATGGGCGAAGGTGTCTGGGACCGCGTTTGTGCAGGCGTTGCGCAAGCTCGCCTTCGTGGTTGCCCCCGCCGGATTGCGGCGGAATCTCCGCAGATCGCGCATACTGCGCAAGGTATTCCTTCGCAATGAAGGTCCGCCGCCTACGGAAGTTGAGCACAAGCGAAAGTGGGGGTTGTAGCGCCTGTTGGTTCTGATTAGGCGCCGGGAGGTGAAGAACTTGCGGGCTCCACGCCCAGGGGGCGGCGCGGCCCCCAGCCGCGCGTGCCTTGGAATTCCGCCTCGGCAAAGCGCTTTGCCGTGACGTCGAGAAGGAATTTCCAGATCTCGCCGTGTGTCTGGCGGGCCGTGATGACGTGCCAGAACAGGATAGGATGCCTGAGTGCATGCGCCGAAACGCGGATCCAATCGCGCGGGCGGGCGTGGCGCGCGAACTCCGACATTCGCCCTGCGAGCCAAGCGTGTATCAGCAGGCTGGCCGTTCGCCTCGGACGGGCGTTCGCCGCATCGCGCCACAACTCGGCCGCGCTGGGTGCCGCGCGCATGCAGCACCGCAGGAACGAGGCATCAAGCAATGCGTCAAACTCCAGCCAGAGCCGGGTTTGTTGCTCGCGGTAGGTGCTTATCGTCCAGGCAAAATTGACAAGGGGTTCCCTAAGATAGAGCCCGGGGTAACGCAGGGCCCGGTCGCGCATCGTCTCCATTGCCAGTTGCGGCGTGCTCGGGTGTATCTGTAGCGGCTTCGCCTCCGAGGAACGGAAGAGGGTCGACCCATTGTAGTGCAGCGTGTTGAAGCGCTGCTGCGGTTGCGGCCAATAGAAATAGGTGAGATCCGTCAGTTCCTGCCCCGGCCACATGATTTCTGCGGTGGTTTTCCCCGTCGCAATCCATTCGCCCCCGCTGGTCTCCTGCCAGATCTTCATGTTGCTCCAGACGAAGCCGGCCTCGGGGTGCTCGTCCGCCAACCCCACGAGCCGCTCGAGAAAGGTCGGCTCCCACCAATTGTCATCCTCAAGCAGGCATACATAGCGCTCCTCCGCGGGGGCAAACACCAGGTTAAAGGTACGCGTAGCCCCCAGGTTCTTCGCATGCTGGCGCATGAGGAGACGCGGGTCGCCAGTCTCGGCAGCGAGACGGGCAGGAAACGGGTCATCGGGATCGTCGTTGTGGAATTCGCAAACCCAATCGGTGAACGTCTGGGCGAGCAGGCTGCGCAAAGCCCGGCGCAGAAGGACATTTCGGCGGTACGTAAGTAGATAGACTCGGACGACGGGCAACGTATGAGATTATCCTATCGCTTGGGGAAGGGCGTCTTCCTTGTCCCTGCCCCGTTGCCACTGCAAGAAGCAGGGCACAACTCGGGACCGGCCTGGAATTGCCGAGAGATCATTGAAATTCAACTTATGGCGACTGGAATCGGAGCTCGGCTGGAATACCTCCTCTTCAAACGGAGAAACCAGCGTTCCCACGAGAGATAGGAGAATGTTCCGAGGGCTATGGCGATGACGATGTTCGCGGGGAATTTTTGCCAGGCGGCCGGGTGCGCACTGTATGGATCGAATGCAAGCTGCTGCCACATGTAGATACTGTAGGAGACGAGGCCCAGCGCCACCATCAACGAGGAATTCAAGAGGGCGGCCAGCCAGCCCGATGGGCTAACCACAGTGCCGGCGACGGCGACCGCGATGCTGGCGGCCATAAGCGTCGTGCCCGGCCCAACCTCAAAGCACATGACAAGATTCGGACTGATTCCGAGCTGTTGCGCCCTGTCGAGAAGAAGCCAAACCGTTCCGAATATTCCGAGACTGAGAAACTCAATCGCCCCCTTCTGATTGCTGCTGGCCGAGTCAGCGATGGATCGCAACCGTGGCAAGAGCATCGCCGCCATGGCTCCGACCAACAGGTAATCGGCATTGGCGACGAACGGTAAACCCAGTGGAAACGTATATCCAATAAGGACTAGCGCCATGCGCGCCAGAGGCAAGCCGATGAGGGCTGCGACGACTGTGTTTCGTCGGGCGACCCCTGTGATCGCAGACAAGAAGATGGGCCAGAAGAGGTAGAACTGCTGTTCAACCGCGAGCGACCAAGTATGCGCAAGGGGCCATGTGGAATATCGGCGCAGCCAATCCCCATTGGTGAATGTCAGCGAAGTGAAGAAGTTCTGCCAGTTGACGCCCCAATGGAGCGAAGAGTTCGTGGCGCCGACAAAGAGCAGGAACGCATAATAAACGGGCATGATGCGCAGGGCGCGCCGCGCGAAGAACCTCCTCCAATCTAATCTGCGGGTTTCGCGCTCCTCCTCAAGCAGCAGGAATGTAATCAGGAACCCGCTGATGCAGAAGAACACTCGCACACCCACCTGGCCTAGGTAGGCCCTCGACGCTCCATGCGCGAACAGAACCATCAGGATCGCCACGCCCCTCCATCCGTCCAAACTTGGAAATCGAGTTGTCAAAGCGGAATCCCTAGGGGGTGTCTGGCGTCAAGGTCCACTCTGGGACGGAAGGCATCGCCTCGGCCCTGTTTGCAATAGGAGCGTTCAACGTGGTGGCGCAGCAATCGACCGGCCGCGCTTATGCTGAAACCGTGTAAGCACACGCGCGCGACGCTCGGCCTGCGCCGGACCGGACGGCACGGCAACAAAGTTGTAGAATCGCGCGTCGCAGAAACCATCTCTCTCGGAAACCAGCCGCGGCTTCGGCTCGACGCCTGTCGAATAGGGGTACTTGGGGATTAGCCAGCGTTCAAAAGAGGGCACTGGGAACCATCGGATGATATCGCTTGCGCCGAATCCCATCCGTGCGAGCACGGGCACATTGATCTCGATCAACCACAAGGGCCCGTCGGAAGAAAGCCACGACGCCGGTGCCCCCTTCAGGGCGAGGGGTTCGGCCCCTTCGACATCAAGCTTAACTGCCGCGACGCGGGCATCACCAAGATAGGCCGAGGACAATCCTCCCAGAGTGTCCATCGGCACGCGATGGGGTTCGTAGTCG
Organism: uncultured Opitutaceae bacterium; assembly: GCA_964451965.1. Taxonomy (GTDB): domain Bacteria; phylum Verrucomicrobiota; class Verrucomicrobiia; order Opitutales; family Opitutaceae; genus Palsa-1447. The sequence goes on along the minus strand of CAYVKH010000008.1, from coordinate 45,567 downwards.
GACACGCTCTCGGCATCCATTCTAATGGACTGCGAGACTGTGGTAAGACCTGGGCGGGCAATGAAGAAGTCCGTTTCGCCCGTCTCGTGGCCGGCCGCTGACTGTACCGCCGTTAAGCCGCTCTCCCTCAAGCGGTCGGCTGCTTCCCTCAGGCGGCCGACCAGATAGGGTGAGGGCTCGACTGCCAGGACCCTGACTCGCCCGGAAAAATGACTAGCGATGGCGTGCGCATACAGCCCGAGATTGGCGCCGGCGTCGATGAAAGCGTCGCCTGGGCAAAGCCAGTCCCTGAGCAGTTCAACCTCCCATCTGTCGTCGGCACCGTGGAGGTACTGGCTGCACGAATCGGGCATGTCCGGGAAGCATATAAGCGGGAATCCGGCAGTGCGGTGAACAAAGGGCCGGCTCCCGCTTCTCCGCAGCCTGTGCGCGCGCCAATGGGCGCGGAATTGCTGCACAATCGTGTCCCAGCGGCCATGGATCACCAGGGCGCCGGCAGTGCTCAGCTTGTGGGAAGAACTCATCGGGCCCTGCCCTCGAAATGGCCGCAGGCGCCATGCCATCGGATGCGGGCCGCCGGGCCCGACCAGGCGCGGTAGGTCACCCAGGCCTTCAGTTTTCGCAGCGGCACCGTCCATGCCGCGATGCATGGCCACGGGTTCGCCCCGTGTTTGGTGAGAACCTGCATCCAGGATCTCTGGATGCCGCGGTTCAGTCGGGCCAGGTAGCGCTCGTCAAGCCGGCTCGCGGGAATGATATGGGTGAGCGCGAGCTCGGGGAAATAGGCGACCTCCCATCCGTGCTCCATGATCGAGAAGACGATGTCGTTATCGCCCCCGGAGGTGAGTTCTCCACCCCGGCGGTCGGTGATGGACCCGCCCATATTCGTGCCCATCCATTGCCGGGCGGCCTCACTCCGGATGGCCATGCCCGCCCCTATTGGCGCCGCCGCCACCGGATATTCGTTCATTTTGGCACCGTCCGGCCGAAGGCCGCGGGAGATTCTCGGCTCACCACCCGGATCCCGCAATGCAAGCAACGGTGAGAACTCATGCAATTCGGGCGCCGGAGCGCTCTCGAATTCGGGCAGGCTCCTGCCTCCAAACGCGCCAACTTTTGGGTGCGCGGTGAATATCCGGACGACGTGTTGAAGATAATCGGGTGCGAGCACGTTGTCGTCGTCAACGAGGACCAACAAAGGTGCGTGGGCTTCGTTGAATCCGCGCCGCCGGGCTGCGGTTAGGCCAAGCTGCGACTCGCGGATCAGCCGGAGGTTGGCGGGCGCCTCATTGCCAAACGATTCAAGCAGGATCGGAGCAGAAGAGGCGTTGTCGATGAGCACAGTTTCCCAGCATTCCGGGGCCAGCGTTTGCGCCTTTAACCCGGCAAGGGTCCGTATCAAACGCCCCGCGTCCGGATTATGGGTGGGAATGACGACCGTTAGCTGCAGCATGAATGAATTCCATCGAGGAATTATGAATCACCCGCCCTTTGATCTGGCGTACGCTATTCTATTTCTATGGCTGAGGCCCGAAGTGAAGCCGCAGGTTGCGAGCGCTTGAAAAGACTCGGAATGGTTCGTCAGAATGCCTTGAAGTAATTCCAGGTTGGCTCCCACTCCTCCATCTTTCGGAAATAGCGGTCCTGGCCTTGGCGAAAATAGTCGCCCAGGCGCCCGTGCTTGACCTTTCGCAGGATGTCGACGACGCCGCCGGGACGCTGGTAAGCCTTTGGCAGGCCCGCGTCGATTTCGCTGTACCGGCGGTGGGTGAGCACGAAGTCCATGACCTTGGCGACGGCAGGCCAGTCGCAATCGTTGAAGGCAACAATGCCGTCCTTGCGCAGCATCTTATCGAGATACCAAAAATCCAGCAGGGCATAGTCAAAGGTGTGCCACCCGTCGATATACCCAAATTCAATGCGCGTTCCCAAGCTATGAAGGCGCGGCAGGGCCGACCAGTCCGCCTCCTCTATCACCTGATGGCGGTGACTGAGGCCCGCGCGCTGAACCGCTGCACGGCCGCAATTGCGCCACTGGGTGCCTTGGTTGGGATCGATCGACACGAGCCGCCCTTCGCCGCCATTTTCCTCCAGCGCCGTGAGGATTGCCAGGGTTGAGATGGCATTCGCCATTCCTATTTCGACCGCAACTTGCGGCTTCTGCGCTCGCAACTGGCGGTAGAGCGCCTCGGCTGTCTTGGCGTCTATGTAAGAATCGAGGGCGACCGACTCGCCATTGGGTGTGCGGGTCACCTTTGTGTCGAGGATTTCTCTGAGAACTGGATTGCTGTCAAAGAGGCTCATGGTTCGAACCCAGGGGGAAGTGGGAAACCTGAATATGGGCGATCGCCCGAATGGGATCTGTTAGGGATGCCGCCAGCGAGCAGAGTGTCCCTTGCGATGCGAATCAACACCCGCATGACGCTTGACTGCGGGTTGGGCCGCGATCCCGGTGGGTTGGCCACCTCAGCATTTGCAGCGCACATAAAACTTCCTCCCGTCATGACGGGGGCGGATGTCCTTCCCTGAATCCCTTAATCTCCGCTGGCGAGCCGACGGCAATTGCACCCGGTGGCACGTCCTTGGTAACGACAGAACCGGCACCGATGACGCAGCCGTCGCCTACGGCAACCCCTCCAAGGATGGTGACACCTGCACCCAGCCACACATCCCGCCCGAGGCGTGTAGGCATCAAGACATCAGGTTGTGACTGAATGTCGGTGCCGAACTGCGGGACTCCGTGACTCGAGGACAGGATTCGGCAGTGCATGGCGATCAGGCAGCTGTCGCCGATCGTTACGCCTCCATGGCCATAGATCACCGAATAAGGTCCAAGGAACACATTTCTTCCAAGCTCGATTCCGCCGCCGAATGCCTCGAGGACAACGCCGGTCTCAAGGCTGCAGTTCCGTCCGATGGCGATCCGCCCGGCCCGGCCGCCACGCCACGCCCGACGAGCGAAGACCTCGGATTCAACCCGTGTCCCGGTACCGACAGACGCTCCATGCAGCCGCAGCCGGCTCACCCGAAGCGCGTTGATTCCGGCTTGAAGCCATCTTGCGGTGCTTAGCCTCACAAACATGCTTTTGGAACTAGCCGGCGGGACGTCGTGGATCCACTTGAGGCGCCTTCGTTGCCGAGATGAATGAGCTTACAACGCTTGGTTGTTTGGCCTGTGGCTTGAGCGCCGAAGTATTCAAATAGTGTCACCCGCGGGCTCGACCGATCTAACGCAGCGGTGCGCAGTGACGCCATTTCGGAAACGCGTCTCGGCGCGGAGGCTGCGGACCCAGTCGCGGCGCGATGTAATTGCACCGATTTGAATCCGAGGCTCCGACGAAGGTCGATGGACGGTGGTGCAAGAGGCATGTCGATTGGGCTCAGGCCAGGAGCTTCTTGAAATCATCGGGCCTATAATGGGTCCGGGCGCTTATTGCGGCTGCCTCGCCCATTTCCTGCCAGCGAAGGCGCTCGCTCCATGCCTCGCGCAGCGAATCGGAAAGAAGGTCGACCGTTGGGGCTGGGCAGATGAAGCCGTTCTTGCGATGCTCAATCCACTCGGTTGCACCGCCAACACGGGTTGCTAGAACTGCTCGACCGCGAAGCATGGCTTCGGGGATTGTCATTGGCACACCTTCGTCAACGGCCGGGGAAACCAAGATGTGATTCTGCGCCCAAATCTGGTGCAGATCGGGCTCGAAACCGCGAAAGTTTACGCGGTCAGATAGCTCACAATGGCGGGCACAGGTCTCGAGGTAACCCCGCTGGGATCCGCGGCCGTAGATGTTGAGCTGCCAGCCGGGGGTGTCGCCCAGTGCCGCGCCGAGGGCAGGCAGCAACAGATCCAGGCCCTTGACTGGATCGAGCCGGGCAACGCAGGCGAGGGACCATGGCTGCGGCGGCGCCCACGGGGGACTTAAGGCCGGAGCAAGGGGATTGTGGACGCAATCTGCATTGAGCAGCGGAGATTGCAGATGCAGGCGGGTGATCTCCAAGTTGCGCGGCGAAACAAAAAAGACGCGATCTGCCGCCTCGAGAATCTCGCGTGCCCTCTGGCGGTCAGCCTCCTCCAGCGCGGGATGCTCGTACTGAAAGTTAGCGATCACCCTATAGGGCGTACCTCTCGCTTTCAGCAAGTCGGCGAACTCGGGATCGACGCTCAGGTCATATGTGCCGCCGCAGCTGAAAACCAGCAAATCGGGCTCGAAAGCGCGCACACCAGCGGCAAGCACCTCGGAGCGGCTCGCCTGCCAGGGGCGTTTATGCCAGGCGCGCTGCAAGAATGAGGTAGGGATCTCCGGTGCGGGCCTGACAAGAAGCGTCGCGCCCAGCTCGACAAGAGCAGCCACGCGCGCATGGCTGGCTGCGATCTTCGAGATTACGAGCAGCACGAGGTCGCCGCGAGCCACCGCGGCCTCCGCCGCTGAAGTCCAAAGCGTGTCCGCGCCTCCCCACGGATAGGTGAGAATGGTGGATATGAATGCGATTCGCATGAAGCCTTCTCAAGCCTGCCTTGGCAACCGCAGCCAGGCGGCCGGAATGACGTCGCGCCCATCCTGGGTCCCGCCGGCAAACCAGGGATCCGGAGCAATCACTGTCTTGTTGGAACTCGGATTCAGCCACGCCGCCCACCATGCGAAGGTGCTGTTTGAAATGATCGCATGGCTGCATGCGCTCATCAGGCGGATCTTGTCGTAGGAATGCCAATGTTCCACGGCGCGGACGTAGACACAGGGGGCCGTCGGCTTGAATTCGCGTTCGATCGAATCGATGTCGTCGGAAAACACATAAAAAGTCAGGTTGGGGTGCCTTTCACGCATGTGCGCCATCGCCCTTCGGTAATAGTCGAAGTCAAGAACCCCGATGACCTCGTTGAATCCGGAATTGCGGACATAGTCGCCGCGCCGGAAGTGAATCGCGACCGACGGGCCCTCGCCCCTGATCCGCGACATCAATTCCGACACGCCGGGCTGCATGCCGTAACGGAAGCTGAAATGGAGTCGGAGAAGGTCCGAGATCGGAGCAAAGAACTGCTCGGACTGCCACATTCCGTGCAGGTAGGTATTGTCGGGCTGCTGGAAGAAACCGGGATAGAACCGAAAACTCTCGGCATAATGCAGATTCGAGGGTCCGGCGTGCCGGCTTGCATATCGATAGAGGTGAAGCGACTTGGCTAGCCGCGCGGCGAAGCGCTCGGACCGCGTGAGCTGGACGCCCTGAAGCCCTTCGATCTCCTGCTGGACCGCGAATTGTTCGGTTATGTTGAGGCAGCTTAGCGCGTAGCGGTTGTGCGCCTCGTATGCCGGATCCATTTGGAACCAACTCACGTCGAGTTTCAGGACCGTGCGGTGGTGCTCCGCAAGGGAAAGGCCTGCTGCATATTGGAACATCTGGTTGCCCAGTCCTCCGGTAAGGCGGCTGATTATCATGGCGGCGTCGGGTTCGAGTGAAAGGGGCGTGCCAGATGCGAGCATAGGCGCCGCAGGCGCCGGCCGATCACCCAGAGGCGATTGCGCGCGAAGCGCATGTTCACGTAAAACTGGTCGCCCTCAAGCCCACGGGATTCCTCGTACGCCAGCGCGAAACCTTTGCGCTGCAGCACCTCCTCGATTTCCGTCCGCAGCTTCTGCCCCCGGTAAAGCGTTCGGTTGCTGACCTCGAGCCAGATGACGCGGATCCGAGGCAACATCAGCTTGGCGCCCTCGATCACAAGTCCCTCGGCTCCCTGGACGTCCATGTGCACAAAATCAACGCTGCGCAAGGCGTGTGAAGCGCATGCGGCGTCCAGTGTCTCGCATTGGACGGTGATGGTCTCGGGGAAGTTTATCCATCCAAACATCGGCTCAGCCGCGGCCGGTGGCAGTAGCGAGCTGGACTTGTTTCCGTAGTTCCAGGACTCGCCGGAAAAAAGCTCAGGTGGCCGCCCGGCGGAGACGTGGAAGGTTGCGGAGCCCCGGCGATCGGAAAGGGCCAGCGGCACCAATTCGGCTGCAACACCGTACTTGGAGAAGTTGGCAATCAATATTCTCTGGTTCTCCGGCAGCGGTTCAAACGCGAGGATGCGTGCCCTGGGGAAAAGGCGGGCGTAGCGAATTGAGTCCTCGCCCTCGCATGCGCCGATATCCAGGATCACCGGCTCGGCCGCGGGTTTCAGGAGGAACCGAAGGAAGGGCTCAATCGGGCTTGGCCTTGAAAGGTACGATTCCAGGTCTGCCTGGCGAAGGTTCACGCGCTTCGCAAGGTTACCTTCATGGTGTTGAGGACCGTGCCCACACCCGCAGTCACTGGAAAATGTCCCTGGGGATTGTCGCCTGATATATCAATTCGGGCCGCTTCTATCTGCTGCATATTTTTGTCCGAATCGCTTAGGCCCACGAGCAGCGTGTACGTACTGGCCTGGAGCGTGGCCTGCTGCTCAAAGGTCGCTTCATAGGCACCTGGGGTGACGGCCGCCGGCTCGCTCCACGCGGTCTGGGCGGGGACACCGTCGGCCGCCACTAGGCCAAGTCCGACCACGAAATGATCATAGGCGCGGCATGCTTTGAAGCGCACCCGCACCCGCCAAGGCTGGCCTACCGCGACCACCGAGCGCTTGACGCCGTCCAGGGTCTCGAGAGAGACCGCCATCGTGTACGCCGTTGACTGGAGCTGAGCGTCCGGAGCGGGCACGCGAAGCGTCTCTTCGGCGAAGTGCTCTTGAAGATAGGTGTTGAGCACACGCTGGGTTTGGCCGATTGCCTGAATGCGGCCCGCATTCAGCAAGATGGCCGAGGTGCACAGGCGGCGCACCGCGTCGATGTTGTGTGAGACAAAAAGCACGGTTCGCCCCTCGTTGGCGGAGACCGCCTGCATCTTTCCCAAGCACTTCTTTTGAAAGGCGATATCACCGACGGCCAGGACCTCGTCGATTATCAGAATCTCCGGTTCGAGATGCGCCGCAACCGAGAACGCCAGCCGCACGTACATTCCGCTCGAATACCGCTTTACGGGTGTCTCAAGAAAGGGCCCGACTTCCGCGAACGCAACGATCTCATCGTACTTCCGGCGAATCTCCTGGCGCGACATGCCAAGTATGGCGCCATTCAAAAAGATGTTTTCCCGCCCCGTGAGCTCCGGATGAAACCCGGTTCCGATTTCGAGCAAGCTCACGACACGACCTCGCAGGCGAATCCGGCCGCTGGTGGGCTCGGTGATCCGCGACAATATCTTCAGCAGCGTGGACTTTCCCGCCCCGTTGCGCCCGACGATGCCTACGACGTCCCCCTTGTTGACTTCGAAAGAGACGTCGCGCAGCGCCCAGAATTCCTCCTCTGCGTGCTCCATGAAGTTCGCCGACCGCACTGACCTGATCCGCTGCCATGACGACGCGAAGGCCGCGGTGAGGCGATCGCGCAGGGTGTCATGCCGCCTTGCGCCGCCGATCATGAATCGCTTGGACAGGTTCTCGACTACGATGACAGGGGGCGGCATTTGGGGCGATCGGCTGTCTAAATGATGTCGGAGAAACCTCTTTCCGTTCTCCGGAAATACCACAGGCCGGAAACGAGCAACAGCGCGGCGCCGAGAACCGACATTGTGACGTCGAGCGGGTCGAGTTGGAAGTCAGCTCCCAGCAGGCTCCAGCGGAATAACGCGATGATGCCTGTGAGTGGATTGAAAGCCAGCAGGTTTCCCCACGTATGAAGTATGTCAGTTCGATAACCGACGGGTGTGGCGAATACTCCGAATTGCAGCAGAAACGGCACGAGGAAGCGGAAGTCGCGGTACTTCACGGTTAGCGCGCTCAGCCAAAGGCCGGCACCGAGAGCAATGACCAGCGTCACGACCACAAAGATGGGCATGAGCAGAACTCTCCAGGTTGGCCACACGCCAAAGCTGACTGCAAACACGGCGTACAAAAGCAGGGTGACAAGGAAGTCGGCCAACGCGACGCCCATCGAGGAGAGGGGAACCAAGAGCCGGGGGAAATAGATCTTCGAAATGAGGTTGGTGTTGGAGACCAGGCTCGAGCTTGAACCCGACAGGGCTGATGAAAAGAGCTGCCACGGAAGAAGCCCGGCGAGGACAAGCATCGGATAGGGCACCTTGCCCGAGGACATGTGAGCAAGATTGCTGAAAACGAACGTGAACACGACCATTGTGACCAGCGGCTGCACGAGCGCCCAGGAAGCCCCGAGGACCGCCTGCTTGTAGCGAACGTTTATGTCGCGCTTCACGAGGAAGTAGAGCAACTCGCGGTAGCGCCAAAGGTCGCTCCAATACCGCGCGGCGCTCCGGCCGCGCTCAATTACCAACTCGACGTCCGGAAGCGGGGCGCTGGATGTGATTTGGCTTTCGCTCATGGATCAAACGGCGCCGCTATTGGCATGCAGTGCGCGGCCCAGGATGCGAAACGGGTTTCCATCCGGACGGCTCCGATATGGCAGAAGAGTAGCCCTCTTGGTGGCAATGACCGCAATCTTGATGCCGGAAATGCGTGATTTCGCGATGACCATAATGACCCGAATGCAAACATGACGATTGGAGCAAGACTATCCTGTTCTTCTAGAATGCTTCGCCCCGTCGCTTCGGAAGGAGCGGCAAGGTTTCACGGCAGGGCGGAGGGGTCCGGGGAAGACGGAAGTTAAGCTTCTTCCTAGCGCAAGTGACTCAACAATAAAACCCTGCGACGTGCAACAATGTTGGGCAATGCTGCTATACGCAGTTTCACCCACATGCCGAAAATGCGAAATCGAGCAACGCGCTGAACGAAGCCGAAGGACGGTCCAAACATCGCTGCCGATGCGCCCGGGCATGCCCGGTGGCAACGCTGTTGCTTTGATCGGTGTCCACAATAGTCTACGTCCTTTCGCCTATGACGCCAGAGAGACCGGTCCCAGCAGGAATCCTTGTGCCAGCGCTGCCTTCCCGCGCTGCGAGCGGGAAGGGGAGGGCACGACGGTCCTCACCTGATTCGTGAGCGCCCCCTGCCCAATCTCAGTCTTTATTCCGGCCAAGAATGAGCGGGATAACATCCGGGCCTGCATCGAGTCGGCGAGGTTCGCGGGCGAGATTGTCGTCGTGGATTCCGCCAGCACCGACGGTACGCGCGAGATTGCCGCGTCGCTTGGGGCGCAGGTGGTCGAATTCAAATGGAACGGCAGTTATCCCAAGAAGAAGAACTGGGCGCTCGCCAACATCCCCTGGAAAAATGAGTGGGTATTCATCCTCGATGCGGACGAGCGAATCACGCCGGAGCTGGCCGAGGAATTGAGGCGAACCGTCGAAAAGCCCTCGGTGGACGGCTACTACGTCAACCGGCGTTTTTGGTTCCTCAATGGCTGGCTAAGGCATTGCGGATACTATCCGAGCTGGAACCTGCGCTTCTTTCGGCATCGGCTGGGCAGATACGAGCAATTCGACGGCTTGGGAGACTCGTTGTCCGGCGACAATGAGGTGCACGAGCATGTAGTGCTGAACGGCACAACCGGACACCTGTCAGGGGAGATGGAGCACTATGCCTTTCCGACCATCGATACATGGGTCGAGAAACATAACCGATACTCCAATTGGGAGGCCCGCCTTCTATTGTCTGACGAGGGACTTGATGCGGCCGGGCAGGCGCCAATTCATCCGGGTCTGGCCCGCAAGCGGAAGCTGAAGGCTCTCATGGCGCGGGTTCCGTTTCGGCCCGCACTGCGTTTCGCATATCATTATGTGATTCGTGCGGGGTTTCTCGACGGCCGCCGCGGGTACGTCTTCTGCCGACTCATGGGGATCTATGAGTTCTTGAGCGTGGCGAAGGCGAACGAGCTGCGGGCGCATCGGAAATAGGTTCCCTTGGCACAATGAGACGCGGTTAGGCGTCGCGTCCGAAGGAAGGTTATCGAACTGGTTGGATTGCTCGCCCGCGAAATGATAAACCGAGTACGTTCCCGGAAGCTAAGTCGCACGGAATGGCGGCGACAGTCGAGCGGCGGAGTCTCACGAAGAAGAGCTACGGGGTCTCACCCAGACACGGCCTTGATACTGGGTCGTTTGCTCATAACCGCAGCTTCGCAGGAATCTGGGCAAGGCTTCGACATCAAGGTTGCGTTGGCGTAACATATGATCATGTGGCTCAACGATTAATGTTGCTATGAGGCCTAAGCGAAACACATTCTCACTGCCTAGAATCGCCTCATACTCATACCCTTCAATGTCCATCTTCACAATCGGCTTCGCATTGGGCACATGCGCCAACAGCTCGGTAAGGGTCATCAAAGGGGTAAGTTGTGTCGCGACCCGGTAATGGGTCGCCACGGCGAGCCCGGAGGAGCCCGTGTTCATGTCCGGCGCTAGGTGAAGTGTGGCCGTTCCGGAGCAATTGGAGATGGCAGCCTGAACCACGGCTACGTTTTTGCAGAGATTCTCCTTCAAGTTCCTTGCCAACACTGGCTCAAGCCTTTGCTGCGGCTCGACCGCGAGCACGCGGCCCGCGTTACCGACCATCCTGCTGGCCACAACTGTGAAAAAGCCCTCGTTTGCGCCAATATCGATGAACGTGTCGCCCGGGCGAAGGTACCGGCGCATCGCCTCGAGCGTGCCTGGCTCGAGGGAGCCTGTCTCTGCCAGCTCAAGGCCGACATAGCTCGCCGGGTCCACCCAAAACCTCCCCTCATCGGTTGTGACCGTGCGGCGTCGAATCCCAAGCAGCCGCTTGATGAACGACGCCAGAGACGCCGGGCGCACGCGCATCAGGATCCGGCCAACTGTGAATACGAGCGGAAGGTCTCTTCTCAATTGTCGGGGTCGCCTACGGAATTGCGGCGGTACCCAAGAGACTCACCCATATTCGATAAACGCGCAACGTGGAATCTTCTGCGGGCACCTCAGCGACCATCGCATTCTCGGCCAAAGGCATTCGCGTGGAACCGGAAGACAATCGCTTGCATAGGGCCGCAAAACAACTCACCTCTCGTGGACTGCGCCTGAACTCTGCGGAAACTTCCGGTTCAGGCGACGTACAATTCTGCGGCCGAGCTCGATTCCTGGTCTCTCGACTAGACGGCTTGTAAGGGCGGCAACAACGACAGTCGCCGCCAACGTGAGCCCGCAGAGCGCCGCGAAATAGGTGAAATTTAGCACGGGCGAGCCAAAATCCCGGCCGGGTTCATCCGCCGAAAGCCGAATATGGAAGAGGCGCAAGGCGAGGCCGAGCGCCGCGAAATGCACCAAATAGCAGCTGTAACTCAGGATCCCAACATAGCGCAGCGGCCTCATCACCAGAATCGGCACGGCCCCTCCAGAAATCGAGACGACCACTCCCGCCAAGGCCGCGACAACCCAGAAATCCACCGGGGTAAAGTGGGTTTGTCCCGGAAGGAATCCCCATAAAGCAAGAATGCACGCCACGAGAATCGTCCAGGCCAAGAAGCGATCTCTCACCAAGCGCCGGACCTGGGGATTGCTCAAGAGGTGATAGATGCAGAATCCGAGCATGAATACCGGTGCCTGGGTTGGGAACCAAAAGTGCCCCCAATGCAAGAAGGCGCCGTCCACCTGCACACCTGGGAAAAGATGGCTCCGCAGGAATTGGGGGACCGCGTCGTAGAAATAATGCGAGAGCCAGAGACACAACACGGTGGCCGCGGCCGCGCGCCTCGGAGTTCCCAACAGCGTGAAACACAGCGGGCAAAAGAGGTAGAATGTCATCTCGACCGCGATTGACCATCCCCCGGGCACGATGCTGCTGAACGAGTAGGGGTACCACCCGTTTACGAAGCTTGCCGTCGCGAGAAAGTAAACTGGCCGAACTCCGTTCGGCGCAAATTGGCCCAACCAGAAGTGTGGCATCACGTCGGGAAGGAGCGTATAGAACACCATGCCCAGCCAGAACATTGGCGCGATGCGCAGGAATCTGCGCACGTAGAAAGCGAGCGCCGGGAAACGATCGACTTCGCGACGCTGCATCCATGACGCGTTGAGCGTGATAGCACTCGCGAGAAAGAACAATTCGACTCCGAATACCCCGTGAAGGAACAGCCATCGCAGCGGAAATTGGCCGACGCAAAGCGCGCAGTGGAAGGTGAGAACCCAGAGGAATGCGAGGCCTCGCACCGCGTCGATATAGTCTAGGTGCTTTATGTCTCCCCGGGTTGAAGTCATTGCTGAAGCGGGGGCGTGCACGGATTCGCTTTGAAATGAAGCCATTGATCCGTAATTATTTACTCTATTTGGGGCGAACGAGCGCCACGAGCCGTCCGATCTACCCTCCTAGAAGCAAGAGGGAACATCTGAAAGACCTCAACGCATTAAACACAGCGAAGCCAAGAACTGCGCTGCGTGTAACGAATCCGCCCATTCCGCGGGGTTGGACACTTCACAAGGCAGGAAGCTCGATGCGGCCGCTTCTATCTACTCCGGCCGGGACTTCCATTGCCCCGTAACTTGACGGAGAGACGGTTGCAGTCCATTGCCTTGATGGGACTGATTTCACGACGGGTGACCAAACTAATCAACATCCGAACAATTAGCGGACCCGTCAGGTTTCTGCATCGATCGAGGTTCTTGCGCAAGATCGCCAAGCGCCTTGCGCGCAACCTGACGCTTACCCAACCGTTTCACGGGGGCCAGATCGCATTCAACGCGGTGACGCATTCGTGGGCGTGGACCGGCAGCCGGAATTACGAGAACTTCGACCGGGCTCTGCAGGACCGCCTGCTTGCACTGTCGCTGGAACGCCCGAGGTTTCTTGATATCGGTGCCAACATCGGTGCTATGACTCTGTCGGTCCTCCTGCGCAACGCCGCGGCGAGTGCCCTGGCGGTTGAACCTGGATCGGACGCCGTTCGACTCCTGCGGTATTCGCTCCGTCTCAACCGCCTCGAGGATCGCTGCGAGATCATGGATGTCGCGGCGTCGGCGGGCGATAGGAGCCTGAACTTCGACCCCTCCGGCTCGGTGATGGGGCACGTGTCCGCAAACGGCCCAAGCATGGCCGCTGTCGATATCCGGGAGATTGTTCATCGGTTCGAGGGCCCGCGGCCTTTTCTGATGAAGATTGATGTGGAGGGTTATGAGACTGCGCTCTTGGCGGCTTTTTGCCAGGTCGCGGCTCCATCGGGATCGTGTGCCGTCATCGAACTGCACCCTCTCGGTCTTAACGGCTTGGGCGACCCGCAACATTGCTTTGAGCTATTGGCTGCCGAACCTAGGTTCAGTGTTCGCGCGTTCGGCGGCGCGCCGCTTGATCGTGTGAATCCAGGGCAATTTACCCAGATCGAAGTCTGCTGGCGCTGAACTCTCGTCCATGCTTTGGATTGACCCTTTGTCCCGCATACAATGCGTACCGTTGACCACCTTAAGGGCGCGCTAAGGCGGACGCCGCTCTATCAATTGTGGTGTGCGCGGAGGGAGAGATTGCTGATTCGGGCCTGGGAGATAGCTGGCCGTCCGCTGCCACCGCCTGATGCCCTAAAACAGCGAAACCTTCGCCGCGCAGCCAAGGCCCACAGGCTGCGCATTCTCGTCGAAACGGGGACGTTTGCCGGTAACATGGTGGAGGCAATGCGCAGACACTTCGACCAAATCCATTCGATAGAGCTAAGCCGCGAATACCACGATTCGGCAAAAGGGAGATTCGCCGCATTTCCGCACATCGACCTTCTATTTGGCGACAGCGGGGATGTCTTGCGGAGAGTGGTTGAGAATCTTGATGGGCCCGCGTTGTTCTGGCTTGATGGCCACTATTCAGGTGGAATTTCGGCGCGTGGTGCAAAAGACACGCCTATCATCGAGGAGCTGGATTGCATCTTTCCAAGCCGCTTCGAGCACATGGTGATAATAGATGACGCCAGGTTGTTCGGAAACGATCCGGCATACCCGTCCATCGCGGAGATCAGGGAACATGTCTTATCGAGGGACGGAAGACAGAGAATAGTCGTCGTGGACGACGCGATACACATTTCGCCCTGGCGATGAGGGGGCCCATCGCTGCTGGCGGACTCCTATGCGAAGAATGTATTCCAGCTCGTCAACGATCTCTCTTGGCGCACATCAACCTGCCTATCCGCTCTTGGGCTTATCCGTAGTTTTGAGCAGGCCCTATAGCCTCCGCCGGCCCTCCCTCGAGGGAGCGAGTGGTGCTCCGGGTGGCTATCGAACCGACATGCCTTTCGACGGCAGTCGCGCAGTCCCATTACCAGGTCGCATCTCTTAGACCGGCCGACGATCATCTTCTCTCGATCAGGAGACAGGCGATCTAGTAACATTGTGGCTTTCGGGTTCTGCCGTCTCAGTCACCGTCCATAAGCACGAATGAGCACCACTGACGACAGGCGGAATTCAACGATAGACATTCTTCGAGGTTGTTCCGCGATTGCCGTGGCTGTTTTTCACTTCAACGCACCCTACCCGGCCCTTCCGGACGTCTATCACGGCATGGCAAGGCAAGGCTGGATTGGCGTTTCCGTCTTCTTCGTTCTTAGCGGATTCTGCATTTCGGCCGCCGCGTCTAAGCAAAAGGGAGGTGTTACGATGTTTTGGTTTCGCCGCTTGATGCGAATCTATCCGCCCTATTGGGCTAGTCTTCTCCTGGTTCTGTGGGTTGTGGCTCTGCGGCTAACCACTTCAGGCGCGAACGATGTCACTGGCCTTCCGAAGGACGCCGTCAGCTGGTTCTATACAGTTACAGCCCTCACTTCGCCCGCATCTCATGTTCCCACGATGAACTGGGTCTATTGGAGCCTGAGCTATGAGTTGGCTTTTTATATAATGATGGGGCTGCTGTTCTTCCGGGCTGTGGGACCGGCTATGATTGCGCTATCACTCATCGCCCTATTCAAACTCGGCTATCCCTTTGACCAATGGGGCCTTTTCGGGCTTGGAGTGGGCTGCCATATTCTTTCCCAAAGGCGATTCGTGACTGCGGCGTGCATTCTCGCAATCTGCCTTGCACAGGTCTTCCTTAGACAGAACCTGAATGCGGCGGTTGCGGGTACCTTCGCGGCGATCCTGATCATCTTTCCCCCGAATCTAGCCTTGAGCCAGATCGTCCGACCGTTAAAGCAGGCCGGCTTGTTCTCTTACAGCCTCTACCTGGTTCATGTTCCAATTGGGTGTTTCCTCATCCCCAACTACATGCCCTGGAAGCTTGGTCGGCAGTTTTGGCCATCGTTATTGCAGGATTCCATCCTGCTTGTGTGCTGTCTCGCTGTCGCCCGCTTCTTCTACATTGCGGTGGAGAGGCCGGCGCATGAGTATGCCCGTCGAAGAAGCCTGCGACCCAATTGACGGCTGAGATTATCCAGGCGCGCTGTCCTGCCACTAGCTCTGAGTCACTCGGCCCGTTCGCACCCAGAGGAAACTCATAAGCTCGGATGCAGAGGATCCATGGGACCACGCTGGATTATCGGAGGCGGCCATAGAGCGTTAAACACACGCTCAGAGAAGCGTGCCGAATATTGCCCATAGGCCTCTGCCCACGATGGTGTTTTCGAGCACGCGTTTAATCCGCCGAACGAACTGACTTTCTTAACAAGCTATGAAGCAATAGCTACTACGATTCTGTTAAACGCTGTGGCTGCTATTCGAATTGGCCTTGAAATGGTGCGGGTGCGGGGAATCGAACCCCGATTTCAAGCTTGGGAAGCTCACGTGATAGCCGTTATACTACACCCGCACGTGGCGTCCGCTTCTTCTACGCGAGGCAGGAGGGCGGTCAAGCCATCAACACCGTATACTTGGCCGCTCGTGTCCAGATCCGGGACGTGGTTGCGCCAATGCCTGGCTTACGCTGCTACATTCCCCGCAGGTCGTCTGCCTTTCTCTGGCTCGATTTCCAGCCGGTCTTGGCCTGAAACCCCGTCATGCGGATCAGTCCGACAATGACACGCAGAAGAAGATGTCGAATACGCTCACTCATGGAGATGGGGCCACGTTGGATCAGGCGGTTTTCGAGAACTGTTTGAGCCAAGCGAGCTTGTCCTCTCGGCTGCGCTCGCAGGGGTTTCGATAAACATCGCCGTTCACCACAAGGAGGTCCAGGTCGGTGTTGACGAAGCAATCCCATGCCTCCTGAGCGGTTCGGACGATCGGCTGGCCTCCCACGTTGAAGCTCGTGTTGATTAGGATCGGCACGCCCGTGATGGCCTTGAACGCAACGAGCAGGCGGTGAAAATCGGGGTGGACATTTGCGTTGACCGTCTGAAGGCGGGCCGAGAAGTCGACGTGAACCACGCTTTGAATCTCGCTCCGGGGATAGTCCAGCTGGTCCTTAAGACTTGGGAATGTGGAGGGGATGGCGTGGCGGCGCGATGGAAGCAGGTTTGCGGTATAGTTCATGTAGTTCGATTCCTCGGAAGAATCGAACCACTGGCCCACGTCTTCCGCCAGGATTGCGGGGGCGAACGGCCGGAATGATTCCCTGAATTTGACTGCGAGATTGAGCCGGGACTGCATCCCTTGCTGACGCGGGTCCGCCAGAATCGAGCGGGCGCCGAGCGCGCGGGCTCCGAGCTCCATCCTTCCCCGGACCCAGCCGACGGTCCGGCCCTCGGCCAGGCGGGCCGCGATGAACTCATGCAGCCCTCCGGTGAAAGGAACACGCCAACCTGCCGCCTCGGCCGGGGCACTGCCGGGCTCCGATCCAAGACAGAAGCCGTTTGTGTCGATCTTGATTCTGCGGGCAGGGTGAGACGTCCGCAAGTAGAGCAGGGCTGCCCCGAGGCCGCTGCCCATGTCGCCGCCGACGGGTGAGTTGAAAAGCCGCTCGAAAACCCGTTCGGCGCGCAGTTTTCCGGCCGCGACGCAGTTCTGTGCACATCCCCCGCAAAAGATGAGATTCTGTTCGCCGGTCGCCGCCCGTACAAAACGGGCCATCTTGAATATTTCGTCCTCGAATATGCCTTGAAGTGAGGCGGCGATGTCGACGTGTTCCGCGGTCAGCGGCTCCCCATTCTCCCGCGGCGGCACTCCCGTTGCGGCGGCGATCGTCCGGAGCGCGGCGGCCATTGAGCCGGGCTGGAAGGTGACGGGCTCACGAAGCCTTAGGCCGCCCCGATCGTCGGTCGAATAAACACTAGAAAGGGCGTCCCGAAAGCGGGGTCTACCGTACGGGGCAAGGCCCATGACCTTGTACTCGGACCCGATCGATGCGAAGCCGAGGTATTGGGTGACGAGCGTGTATAGCATCCCTAGCCCGTTGTCATACGACTGCTCCCAAAGAACCTCAACGCGATCGCCGTCAATCACGCCGGCACTGGCGCTATAGTCTTCACCCTTACCGTCGACGCAGAGAAAGGCCGAATGCGCATATGGGGACGTGTAGTATGCGCCGGCTACGTGTGAGACGTGATGCCATGCGTACCGAAAGCGCGCCCGGGGGAGGAGGATTCGGGCATACTTGTTGTAATACCCTCCAGCTCTCTCCGGCAATATTCGGCCAAGCGCCCGTGCCGCAAGGCTGCGGGAGCGGTGCGCCCTGTCGAACAGGATGCATTGAAGCGGCTTCTCCGCAAAGACGCATACCGAGACGTCCTCCGGGCCCAGTCCGGCCGTCTTCAGGCAATCCTGAATGGCATTGCCGGGGAAACTGCCATCGTGCTTTCGGCGGGTGAAACGCTCCTCCTGGCTGGCCGCGACCAATCTCCCATTCACAAACAAGGCCGCATTAGCATCGTGACCGAGCATGCCTCCGACGCCAAAAACGACTTCGCGGTCCGGGTCTCCGATCATGTTTGTCGAGCAATGGCAGGTTAAAGCCGGTTTAACAATGCCGGCTGTTTCGCGACATTGGAACGCATGGGACTCCACTCGCGCAATTGCATTTATGATCGGGGCCTCGTGCCATGGCGGCGCCGGCGATCCCGTGGGCCTGAAAGAAATGGCTTGATTAAATCAATAAATTAGACATGTCTGATATCCATGTTTCCCTCAATTCTCGCAGTTGTCCTTGCGGCTGCATTTCAGGCTACGGACCTTCTCGGCTGGCTGTTCACGCTCGGCCTCGCGGGGTCGGTCTGGCAGGGAATAAAGCACGGGCAGCGCGCCTATCGGGCCCAGGACAAGCAGGACAAGCTGGAGGAGGCCGCCTGGGCCATCGGTATCCCTGCGATCTCGGCTGGCGTGTACTGGTTCTCGATACGGATCGGGATCATCAGCCCCGTCTGGACCCTCGGCAGCCTTCCCGCGTGGTAGACCCGCGCATCCCTGAGCGGCCATGTCAACAGACCCCGACGAGCCCTCGCTGCCCTACACTCCGAGCAACACAGGGAGGAGGGCGAGGGTGGGGTACCTTGGATTCGACGGGGTGGGATTCAACGATCTCTGGCCGCTCTTCGCCGGATTGGTTCTGAGCATCGCGCTCGCGCTTAAGTTCTTCGTTGGAGACAACGCCGGCGGCAGGCACTGGCTTGAGAGGACGGTGATGGCGGCCCTTCCGTTCTTGGCCGGATTCGGATACCTGCGCCTCCTGGTCGTTGGCAGGCCGCCGCATTTCAAGGGCGACCTGTGGTCCACGGCGCTCGGCGTGAGGCTCGACTTCACCGATCCGCCGGTGAGCCTCATACCCGTCTTTCCGAGGCTCGTCCTCGACCAGACTGCGGCGTCGGGGCCCGCACGCGCGGCCGATTTGAAGCATCCCCTTGGCAAGGCGGGTTCCGGTCGAGAGAGCCCCTGAAGGGTCCCACGATGGCCCGGACGTTTCCAGTGGGCTGGTTCGAGCGCGACATGCTCTGGTGGGGACCTGCCCTCGACGCGCGCACATGCCTTTCAAGGGGGGCCCAGGTTGAGGTTCCGGACCTTCGCAGCGCCGACAACCGGACGATCCTGGATCTTCGGCGGCAGAATGCCCACATCCTGGCGGTGGCAGGGCCGGCGTCGTCGCTCCAGATCCACTGGACCGCCGAGGACGACTTCGGGGCCGCGCTGGAGGCGTATTCGGAGAGGAAGAAGGGTGCGGCGCCCTGGTGCCGCAGGACCTGCGCCGTCCGGCGCGCGTTCTACGAGCAGAGGCTGGCCGAGGGGAGCCTCCGGCGCGAGCGCGTGCACGTCTACATCGGAAAACGGTGCGAGGGGCTGTCCGCCAGGGACGTGCGCTCGGTCGCTGCGTGCGAGGCGTTCCTCCGCCAGTCCGCGGCGGGACTGAGCTCGCAGCTGCGCATGCTTGAAATGGTCCATCCCCTCGGCCGGTGGACGCCGATGGACAGCGGCGCCCACGCCGCCCACCTGAAGAGGTTCCTGAATCCAAGCCTTGCCCGACTGTTTTCCGGCCCGCCGGACTCGAATGCGGGCGGGCTCGATGAGAGCCGGTCGATAAGGGCCAACTGCCTGCGCAGCGACATAGACGCGTTCTCGTCGGGCCGTGGCAGCGACCGTGGAAGCCTTCTTTTCTTCGACGGGAACTACCACGCGATCTTTGTCATGCGGGAGCTGCCGCGCGGCACGAGGCCGGGGATGATGGTTCCGGTCCTCGACGCCGTGAACAGGGGGGCGTCGATCACGCTCGCCGTCCATCCCTTGCCGGTCGGCCGGGAGATCGAGCGCCTGCGCAGGGAGATCGACGAATTGAGCGCCTTTCTGTCGGACCGCCGCGCCGCCGGGGTGGAGAACGACATTCACCTGCGCCGCGCCAGGATCGACTCCCTCCTCTCGTCGGTCACGATCCCCTTCAACGTTCTCTTTGTGGTCAGGGTGTGGGCGGACACCCAGGACGGCATCGCGGCGAAGTCCCTTGCGATGCGCACGGCCCTGCAGGGCATAGACGGCGCGGAGTTCATGCAGGTCAACAACGCGGCCCAGGCGCGCCATCTCCTCTACGAGACGATCCCCGGGAACCTCGGGGGCACCTACCGGGGCTGGGACATCTACGTCGAGAACCACAACCTCGCCGACCTGATGCCGATCTCCTCGACCTTCACGGGCCACCTGGAGGAGGCTCAGGCGCTCTACGACAGCCCGGGGCAGAGCGTCGTCGGCATCCGCCTGGTGACCCCGAACGGAACCCCCCAGCATTCGATGGTCGTGGGCGTCAACGGCTCCGGGAAGTCCGCGCTCCTGATGGACCTCATGAGCCAGGCGGACTGCGACTGGGCCTACCGGTTCTATCAGGAGGAGGGGATGGCGTTTGTCACCCAGGCGCAGCTGTGCGGGATGAAGAGCCTGGTCCTGCGGGAATCCGGCGACTGCACGCTCAATCCCTTCGACACGCTCGGCCTGCCGCTCACATCGGCGACCATCTCGAGGGTCGTGAGGACCTGCATGAAGCTCGTCGGCCTCTCGAGGGACGAGGACCGCAACAGGCGAAGGGAGGGCCTCATCGGCGAGTACGTTCGCAGCCATCTCGAGGACTGCGCGGAGGACTGGAAGAACGCCGACGAGGACCGCTGGCGCGGCCTCGCCAGGCGCGCCCTGGCGGCCGAGAGGATGCGCTCGGGGGACGACGACTTTCTCGACGGCCACCTTGCCCTGCGCGAGCTCGAGGGCTCGGATCCCGCGGCAGCCGCGGCCCGGATTTCGGAGGCGAGCGAGGACGACCTCGTCCGGCACTCGATCCACCCGCAGGGCCGCAGGAACATCGACGCTTCGGCGTTTAGCCTCTTCCGCGCGGAGGAATATCCGAGGTTCGACGGCCTTGTGACGCTCATGAGGCACGGTCGGCTGGCCCACCACCGGAGCGCCGGTGTGGCCGCCGAGCTCGATTTCCTCTCGTCGGAGCTCGCGAAGGGGCTTCGCAACGGCGGCGTTGTCGGGGGATTCATAGACGGCGCGACCAACGTCGAGGTCCGAGGGGCGGGGCTGCACCTCGACACGAGCCGGCTGCCCGAGGGAACCCTAAAGGAGCTCGCCGGCTTCGTCGTCTTCGACCACGTGCGCCAGCACGTCCTCACGCTCCCCAGGGGCCTCTCCAAGGTCATGCTCCTTGACGAGCTCCGGCGGATCCTGCTCATACCCGGGGCGACGGAGTTCGTGAAGGAGCTGCTCGCGCAGATGAGGAAGTACCGCTGCGTGTTCATCGGCGCGTTCCAGGAGCCGTCGCAGATCGACGACATCGATCCGGCGCTCACCGACCTCCTCCTCGGGCAGTGCAAGCAGCACTTCCTCATGCGCCAGAACAATGCCGACCAGGTTCGAAGGATCGCGCGCGTGATCGGGCTTCCCGGCCCGGCCCAGCGCGCCATAATGCAGCATCCGCTGGTCGAGCACCAGACGGGCGCCCGCAAGGCCTCGTACTTCACCTACTTTTCGAGGGAGTCCTCGGCGCCGGTCTGCGGGACCGTCCGGGTCGAGGTGGATCCCGCGATGCTCTACGTCGCCGAGTCGTCGGGAGCCGTCTTCGACAGGCGGATGAGGGCCCTTGGGAGGCATCCGTCCGTCTATGAGGGCGTGCTTGCCGAATCGGGAGCGGTCCACCCATGAGACGCCTCCTCGGCATCGCGGCCGCGGCCGCCCTGTTCGGATGCAGGACCTCGCCGGACGGCGCGGACAGGAGGAAGGTTGACGAGGGCTACCTGCTGGGCTCGGCGGACGCGGTGAAACAGCTCTACTGGGCGAAGCAGGCGCTCGAGGCCCCGCGCGGGGCGAGGCCGGAGGGAAGGACCGAGTACTATGTATGGGAGGAGTCGGGGGTTGCGCGAGACGGGCGCAAGCTCGCCCCGGAAACGGTGGCCGTCCCCGTCTTTGTCCCCGCACCCGCGCCTTCAGGGGGGCAGGGCCCGTGAGCCGCTTCTTTATGCATGTCGGGCGAATGGCGGCCGCCGCGGCGCTGATGCATTGCGCCGCCGATCCCGCCCGCGGGTTCCTTGGGATAGCCGACACCTCCTTTGTGACCGTGATCGCCAATCCCGCCGAGGCCGCCAACTGGGCCGCGGAGCTCGAAAGGCTGAACAGCCAGCTAGCGGCCGCAAGGCAGACGCTCCAGACAGTCGGCGACCTGCGCTCGTACGCCGGCGACCCGAGGGCGGCCGTGGGCGCCCTGAGCAACCTGGGGGAGATCACGGACGCGGTCAGGGGGCTCTCCTCCGGAGGGCAGACCGAGGCCGACATGTCCGAGGCGTGGCGTGCGCTCGATTCGTCCCGGCGCCTCGCGAGCGCCGCGGCGCTTCTCCGGGACTCGGGCTCCGGCGCCACGATGCAGGTCTTCGGCAGCGAAGTCCCGCGCGATCCCTCGCTCTACGCCCGGTATGCGTTCGACACGGATTCCGCGCGGCAGGTGCGCGGCCAGATCGCCAGGGAGCAGCTTGCGCGCGCCTCGGTGGCGGCCGAGCTCGCGCTGGCCTGGACGCAGCTGAAGGGCGCGACGACCGAATCCGGCAAGCAGGCGATCCTGGCGGAAATCAGCCAGCTGCAGACCCAGAACCAGGTCATGGACAACCGGCGCCGCGCGATGCTGGACGACCTCGAGCTGTCGGACAGGCAGGACCGGACGGCAGCCGCCGCGCGGTCGCGGGCCGTCGACGAGCAGTCGCTCGCCGAGTCGTCGCTCCTCAATGCCAGCGTGGAGGGCCGCGCCCGGAGCGCGCAGGCGCAGCGCCTGGCCACGCTCGAGAAGGCGCCGCCGCAGTCGCCCCCCCGCGACTACTCCGGCGTGAGGCTGTGGACGACGGCCGACACGGGAGGGGCGTCGAATTGAATCCCGTCCTCGCGCAGGCGGCGCCGGCCTCGGACCTCCTGGACGTGTTCAGCTCCTACGACGGGAGCGTCCTGTTCCGCGGGCTGACCGAGGGCGCCGGCGGCCAGCCGCCGGTCCTCGGCAGGATCGGATGGATCTTCACGGCCTTCGGCGCGCTCTTCGTGCTTTGGGGATTCGTCCTGCGGGCGCAGCGCGCGGGCGGCGAGGACAAGATGGGCGAGATCGCGAAGACCTGGATCGTCATCGCGTTCATGGTCGGCGGGCCGTTCCTCATGCGCGCCGCCATGCAGGGCGCCGACTCGCTGTATGAGTCGTCGATAGGGGGCCCGCGGAACCTGACCGCCGCCTGCGTCAAGGCGGCCTACGCGATGCCCGAGCTGAGCCAGCTCTTCGATGTCCTCAGGGAGGACGCGCTCTCGCAGGCGGCGGCCGCCCCGGGCCAGGCGAGCCAGCAGCGCCGCGCGCTGATCGACAGCGCCAACGACGGGAGCGTCTTGGGCTACCTTGAGGCCTACGGCGTGGCCGTGTGGGACACGGCGTCCGACTATGGCGCGGGCGCAGCCCGGACCTGGAACGGGATGGTCAGGATGGCCGCGATGGCGACCGGGCTCGGCTCGGCGATGCTGAAGTGCCTGCTGATCGTCCTGACGGTCATCCCGCTCTACCTTCTGCTCCTCGCTGCGGCCGCCGTCGTGTGGTTCATGGAGCAGCTGAGGTACTTCCTCGCGGTCTCGGGAACGATGATGCTGCCGCTGTTCACGGGAATGTTCTCCCTGCCGGAGGGCCACCCTGGCCGCCAGGCGGCACAGAGCTACGTCATGCACATGGCTTCGCTCGCGCTCTGGCCCGTTGCATGGGCCATCGGACACACCGGGACGATTGCGCTCTACGACGCGCTGATCTCGCTGGTCGCGGGAACGAGCCGCGTCCCGGAGATCGCCGGCATCCTCCAATGGAACTCGATCACGGCCGGCGCGCCGACCGAGCCGCAGGTGAGGGCCATCGAGGCGGCGCTCGGCAACTGGTTCATGGGAAACCTCTCCGCCCTTCTGTCGATCCTCGTCGGCGGGCTCGGCTTTGCTCTCTGGGTTGCGACTGTGTCCATTCTCGGCCCCGGCTTCCTTCACAAGCTCCTGACGACCGGCGCCCTCTTCATGACACAGGCGGCGGGGACCGTGGGCGGGCAGGCGGCTGGCCTGGGAAAGATGGCCTTCGACCGCGTCCCGGGATCCAGAATCGGGGCGGAGTTCGGCCTGCCTTCGGCGGGTCCCGGGGTGGCCGGGCGCCTCGCGGGCGCGCAGCCCGGCGAAACCGCGACGCTTGCGGGGGGGGCGCGCCTTGGGGCCGGCGGGGGCGGCCCCGGCGCGGCCGCGTCCATGGAGGGCGCGGCACGGGCGGTCGATGATTCGGATGGCAAGGGCGGCGCGCGCATGTGAGGATCCCGTCGTGGCCCTGCCCCGAATCATCCGATCCGCAACCGACGGCGCTGAGCGGCTACTGGACCGGGTCCTATGCGTTGCGGGGGCGGTGCTCTTCTCGCAGCTGCCCGAATTCATGCAGCAGTACCTTCAAAGGCTCGAGGGGCACCTCGATGAGGCGCGCCTTGTCGTGAGCCGCTTCGCGGAGGCTGCGGCAAAATCGGGAATGAGCCTGGACCAGCTTGCTGCGGGCGCCGCCCAGAATCCGGACCCCTCGATGGCAAGGCTCGGAGGGGTGATCCGGGAGGCGGTCGCCCGAGTGGGCGATCTGGCGGCGGCCGATGAGGCGCTGCGCAATGCGTCGGTCTGGGCGAGGCCCTTCGTGTTCGTCGCCCATCTGGACAGGGGAATTGCGAGTGCGACGCTGTCCATCTACAAACCTGCCGTGCCGACGACCACCGAGGGACTCCTGTACGCGGGAATAGGGATGGTCCTTGTCCTGGCGCTGTACCACCTCGCGATAAGGGGGCCGATTGTGCGGCGCCTAAGGAAGAGCGAGGCGCGGAACGGGTCGGGTGCCTGAATACGCGGGCAGGCCCCCAAATCCATGGACAGAGCGGGCGCCACCGGCCAAGTTTGCAGGACACGATGCCCGACACACTCCAGGTCAACCTCGGCGACAGGTCCTATTCCATCCTCTTTGCGGAGGATCTGACGGCTGAGGTGCGCGCCCTCGTCTCCGAGCTGGCGGCCGCGTCCCGGAGGATTGCCGTCATCACCGACAGGAACGTCGCCACGATACAGGCCTCGACGCTGAGGGGACTCTTTGCGGACGCGCCCACGCTCGTCGTGCCCTCGGGCGAGGAGTCAAAGTCGATCCCGGAGTTCGGCCGGGTCCTCGATTTTCTTGCGGGCCAGGGCCTCGACCGGTCCGCCGCTGTGTTCGCGGTCGGCGGCGGAGTGGTCGGCGACCTGGCGGGGTTTGCCGCCGCCTCGTACCTGAGGGGGGTCGACTACTACCAGGTGCCGACGACGCTCCTCGCGATGGTGGACAGCTCGGTCGGCGGGAAGACCGGGGTGAACCTGAAGGCGGGCAAGAACCTCGCCGGGGCGTTCCACCAGCCGCGGCGGGTGTTCATCGCGACCGGCTTCCTGAAGCTGCTGCCCCTGCGCGAATTCGCGGCGGGGATGGCCGAGGTGATCAAGACGGCCCTCCTCGGGGACCGGCTCCTCTTCGAGGACCTTGAGCGGGCCGCCCTTTCGCCGGGCGACATAAGGCTCGCCTGGACGGTGCGGGTCTGCTGCGGAATAAAGGCCCGGCTCGTCGAGGCCGACGAGAGGGAGCACGCCGACATGGGGGGCCGCGCCCTCCTCAACCTCGGGCACACGTTCGGCCACGCCGTGGAGCAGGTCACGGGCTACGGAACCTATCTCCACGGCGAGGCCGTCGCCATAGGGCTGTGCGCGGCCGCCCGGCTGTCGCGCCGGCTGGGCCTCCTGGGGGATCCCGACGTGGCCCGCGTCGAGTCTGTCGTGTGCGCCCATGCGCTCCCGACGCGGCTTCGCTCCCACCTTCCGGTTGGCGACCTGATGGCGGCGATGGCCCGCGACAAGAAGGCGCGCGCCGGCTCGCTCCGCTTCGTCCTCCTGCGGTCGCTCGGGGAGGGCGTTGTCCGGGGCGACGTCGCGGCCGCCGACGTCGAGGGGGTGTGGCGCGAGGTCGGGTCCGCCTAGGCGGGAAAAAATTCGTGTGTTCCGGCCGATATGGGGTTAAGGGATGACCCATGTCCGCAATCGACGAAGGCATTGTCCGCGAGTTTTTTGAGCAGAACGGGTTCTTCGTGCGCCAGGTCCGCAAGTACCAGGTCCAGGCCCGCCGGAAGACCGGCGACGAGGAGATCGACCTTCTCGTCCACAACCCCGCCTGGCAGAAGGGGAGCCGCAAGCCCGACTTCTTCCTCTTCTCGACGGAGCTGCAGTTCGTGCACCAGGCCGTCGTCTCGGTCAAACCCTGGCACACGGAGGTGTTCTCCGCGGTGATGCTGAAGGGCTCGCCCGAGATCTTCGGCTTCCTTGAGCAGAATGTCCTCAAGCAGGCCGCCCGGCTCTTTCCCCCCGAGGGCGAAGGCATAGGCAGCGACGTCACGAAGATCCTCGTCCTTCCGGCCCTTCCGACCGCCGAGCCGTTCCGCTCACAGAGCGTCGAGCTGCTCAAGGAGCGCGGCGTCGACGGGATCATCTCGTTCCGCGCCATGCTCCTGGACATAATCGAGAAGATCGAGGCCAACCGCAACTACGGCAAGAGCGACACCCTCCAGGTCATCCGGGTCCTGAAGAACTACGACCTCCTGAAGGACGCGCAGCTCGACCTGCTCTCGGACAGGATGCAGTCGGCCCGCAGGGCCAGGGCCTCGCATCCCGCCGCGGCCCAGGAATAGCCCCCTTCGGGGCCGACAGATCGTTCTCGCCCTGGACGCCGCCAGTTTTGAGATTGTCACCGATGAAGTCGTCGATCCACCCCACGGCAATCGTTGAGCCGGGCGCGCAGCTCGGCGGCGGATGCGTCATCCATCCGGGAGCCATCATCAAGTCCGGTGCGGTCCTTGGGGAGAGGGTCGCCGTCCACCCCTACGCCGTCGTGGGAGGGGATCCCCAGGTCCTGCGCTTCGATCCCGCGACCCCAACCGGGGTGAGGGTGGGCGCGGGCACGATCGTCCGCGAATACGCCACGATCAACCGCTCGACCGAGAAGGGGGGCCACACGGTCGTGGGCTCCAACTGCCTTCTCATGGCCTGCTCGCACGTCGCGCACGACGCCGTCGTCGGCGACAACGTGGTGATCGCCAACGCCGTGCTGATCGCCGGACACGTGGTCGTGAGCGACCACGCCGTGCTTGGCGGCGGATCGGCCTACCACCAGTTCACCCGGATAGGGGAGGGCGCGATAATCGGGGGCCTCGCGCGCATCACGCGGGACATACCGCCGTTCGTGATGGCGGCGGAGCGCGACGAGGTCGCGGGCCTCAACCTAGTGGGCCTGAGGCGCCGCGGCGTCCCGCGCGAGGCCATCAGGGAGATCAAGGAGGCCTTCCGGCTCGTCTACTTCAGCGCCGGCAACATCCGCGAGGTCGCGGCCAGGGCGCTCTCGGGCGGAGGCTTCAAGTCGGCCGAGGCCCTCCGCTTCCTTGAGTTCATGACGAAGGGCACCCGCGGGATTGCGCGCCCGAGGCGCTCCGGGTCCGCCGCCGGGGAGGAAGAGGAGTGACCGGGCGCGACCGCTTGAGCGAGAGGATCGCCATAACCTGCGGGGATCCGGCCGGGATCGGCCCCGAGATCATCGCGTCGTGGCTCCGGGCAAACCCGTCCGGCGCGAAGTCGGTCGCGGTCGTCGGGCCCGCGCGGTGGCTCGGGAGCCTGCCCCCGGGGCCGCGGATGATCGCCGTCGGGATGGAGGACTACGCGGCCGAGCCCGGGCGCCCGAGCGGCGAGGGCTCGCTCGTCGCGTGGGCCGCGCTCGAGCGCGCGGCCGCGCTCTGCACGTTGGGGGAGTTCGCCGGGGTCGTGACGGCCCCGATCAGCAAGGAGCGGATGGCCGCCATCGGATGGGGATTTCCCGGGCACACCGAGTTCTTCGCGGCCCGCTGGGGCGGCGAACCCACCATGGCGTTCTGCGGCGGCAAACTGAGGGTCGCGCTGGTATCCTGGCACATTCCGCTTCGCGAGGTTCCGGCGGCGCTCACCGCCGCGAACATCGCCCGGGCGGTGGATGCGGCGTCCGAGCTCGCGCGGTCGGAGGGCATTGCGGCGCCGAGGATCGGCGTCTGCGGGCTCAATCCCCATGCCGGCGAGGGGGGGCTCATCGGGACCGAGGAGCGCGACGCGATCGATCCCATCCTCGACAAGCTCAGGCCCAGGCACCCCGGGCTCTCCCGCTGCCAGCCCGCGGATACGCTCTTTGGCCGGCAGCTCCGGGGCGAGTTCGACGTCTCGGTCGCCCTCTACCACGACCAGGGGCTGGCGCCGCTGAAGGCCGTCGACTTCGAGGAGTCGGTCAACGTGACCCTCGGGCTGGGGCACGTGCGGACAAGCCCCGACCACGGCACGGCGTTCGCCATAGCGGGCAAGGGCGTCGCGAGCCCCAGGAGCTTCTCAAATGCCGTGGAGGTGGCCCGACGCTTGATTCGCGCCCGCAATGGGCGATAGTGCTGCTGCCATGCCCGAATCAGCCACGCTCACGCCGCCGTCCCCGCCCGCAATCCGGGAGGGGGGGGAGGGCCTTGTGCGCCTCACGGAGGCCGCGGGCGGCAAGGTGCGCGCGCTCATCGCCCGGGAAGGTGAGGGCGAGCTCCTGCGGATCGCGATCACCGGGGGCGGGTGCAACGGCCTGAGCTACAAGCTCAAGTTCGCCTCCGAGCCCAGGCGCGGCGACATCCTCGTGAGGTCGGCCGGGATCTCGGTCATCGTCGACCCGAGGACCGCCCTCTACCTGAAGGGCACCGTGCTCGACTATTCCACCCAGCTGATCGCGGGCGGCTTCAAGTTCAGCAACCCGAACGCGAAGGCGAGCTGCTCGTGCGGGGAAAGCTTCAGCGTTTAGGTGTTGTATTCGAGGCGGTTTCAGACGAGCGTCGCCGGACTCTACACACCGTTGCAGCGTAATAATTGATGGCCATACCGACTCCCTCGGCCGCCCCAGGCGGCAACCGTCCGAACGGACAATATCAGCGCCGCAACAACGATCCGTTCGCGAGCATACGCCGCAACCACCGAATAAAGGTTCCGCAGGTCCGCGTGATATCGCCGGAGGGCAAGCAGCTCGGCATCCTTGACACGCCCAAGGCGGTCAACCTCGCGCTCGAGGTGGGGCTCGACCTGGTCGAGGTGGCGCCGAACGCGACGCCGGTGCCCGTCTGCCGGATCATGGACTTCGGCAAGTACGTCTACGAGGAGTCAAAGAAGCACTCCCACGCGAAGTCGACCGCGAGCAAGATCAAGGAGATCGAGTTCACGGCGCGCATCGCGCCGAACGACTTCAACACCAAGCTGCGCCATGCCGAGGAGTTCCTCGACCACGGCAACAAGGTCAAGCTGCGGCTGAAGTTCCGCGGGCGGGAAATGGCCCACACGGAGCTCGGCTTTGAGGTGATGAAGAGGGCGGTCGCCGAGCTCGCGGGCATGGGTCACCCCGATGCCGACCCCAAGCTCATCGGCCGGAACATCCACGTCATGCTCACGCCGCTGCCGGCGAACAAGCGCAAGGCGAAGTTTCACGTGAAGGGCGCCGAGGACGAAGATGAGGCGCCCCCGTCAGCCTCGCAGGCCGAGGCCTGAGACCGGCGCGGCCATGCGCCTGGCGGCATCGATATTCCTTTTCCTTCCGGCCATCCTCGCCGCCTCGGCGGCAGCCGACCTTCCGGGCGTGCGGAACAAGGGGGTGGACTACGTGGGCCTGGAGGAGGGAGCCGCCCGCCTCGGGCTGCGGCTTGAGCGCTCGATCCCGGCGACTGCGGTCATGCTCAAGAGCGGCGCGCAGCCGGTGGCCCGGCTTGCCGACCACAGCCGCGAGACCGACATAAAGGGCCTGCGGGTCTTCTTCGGGGACCCCGTGATCGAGCGCGGAGGCAGGTTCTACGTGAGCCGCACCGACTTCGAGCTGCGGCTCGTCCCGCGCCTGCGCCCGGACCTGTGCGGCCCCCCGCCGAAGCCGCCCCGCGTCATCGCGATAGACCCCGGCCACGGCGGCATGGATAACGGGACCGAGAACCCGAAGCTCGGCACGATGGAGAAGACCTACACGCTCGCGGTGTGCCTGAGGCTGAAGCAGCTCCTGGCGGACGCAGGCTACACCGTGGTCCTGACCCGCGTCTCGGACGTCACCGTCGAGAAGCAGTTCCGCTCCGAGATCGCCAACCAGGCCGGGGCGGACCTCATGGTGAGCGTCCATTTCAACTCGCTTTACCCGAACACGAAGACGACCGGCGTCGAACTCCTGGTTTTCCCGCCGAGGGCCCAGCGCTCCGCGGACTCGTGGAGTCCCGGGAGGAAGGACGACGCGCAGGCCACGGACGAGCCCATCAACGCGAACAACGTGTGGAACACGGTCCTTGCCGGGCCGCTGCACCGCCGGCTCGTCGACGCGCTGCGCGACGGCGACCGGGGTGAGAAATTCGAGCACCTCGGGGCCCTCCGGGGACTCAAGTGCCCGGGCGTGCTCGTCGAGCCCGCCTTTCTCTCAAGCGACGCCGAGGGGGCGCGCCTCGCGACGCCCGCGTACCGCGACACGATCGCCGCGGCGATCCTCGCGGGCATCCAGGATTACGCCGAGATACTCAGGGGCCTGAGTCCCGCGGCCGCCCCCGCCGCGCCCCCGGCGCAGGCGCCCGGGACCGCCCCGGCTCCCGCCGCGCGGTCGCAGCCGACGCGCCCCGCCGCAGTCCCGTGACGGGGATGAGAAACATCTCGCCGCTCGAGGCCCGCCGGTTCCTCAGGAGGGCTCACCTCGTCGACTCCAGGGCGCCCGACGTCGGGGCCGCGCTGGCGCACCATGGCTACATCCAGATCGACCCCATCAACGTCTGCGGCAGGATGCACGACCACATCCTGCGCAACCGCGTCGAAGGGTATGAGGAGGGCGGCCTCATGCGCCACCTCCACGGCGGGGGCCCGGCCGGGTGGCTCCCCGCGGAGCGCCGCACGGCCTTCGAGCACCATCTTCCGTCGAGCGGCATCCTTGTGGCGTTTCCCCTCGGCGCATGGCCGCACCTCCAGTCCGCGATGAGGGCACGCACGAGGCAGTCGGGAGCCTGGTCGGGCAGGCTGACGGCGCGCGAAAGGGAGTTCTCGGCTCGCATCATGGACAGGTTCGCGGACGGGGGCGCGATCGGCCCCGAGGCGTTTGAGGACGACCGCAGGGGCAGGCGCGTCTGGGGGGCGGCGACCCTCGCCAAGGCCACCCTCCAGAAGCTCTTCTTCCACGGCCGACTGCTCATCGTCGGCCGGAAGAACAACCGCAGGCTCTACGACCTGCCCGAGAGGGTGCTCCCGCCGGGCGTCCTGGCGGAGCCCGAGCGCGCCGCCCTGGAGACGGCGCGGTGGCTCGCGGAGACCCGCCTGCGCCAGCACCGCCTCGTGGCCCTGAAGAGGAGGGAGGTCGCGCTCGTCGGGGACCTGGTCCAGCCGATCGGCGTCGAGGGATGCCCGACCCTCTACTGCCTCAAGTCCGACCTCCCTTGGCTTGAGGAGCCCCCCGGGAACGGGGCCGGCGGCGATCCGCTGCTCCTGGCCCCCCTGGACCCGATCATCTACGACCGGCGCGTCACCCGGGGCGTCTGGCAGTTCGACTACACGTGGGAGGCCTATGTGCCGCCCGCAAAGCGCAAGAGGGGCCACTACGCGCTCCCCGTTCTTTCCGGGACGCAGATCGTGGGCCACGTCGACCTCAAGGCGGACCGCGAGAGGAGCCGCCTTTCCGTTGTCTCGCGCCGCGTGCGGAGGGGACATTCAACCGCGCCGGCAGTCGGGAAGCTGGCCCGGTTCCTCGGCCTTCGGCCGGGGTAGGCTACTGGGCCGCTGCGGCGACCTGGCCCGCGCCCCTGGGGGGCTCGAACCACTGGGACGGTTCGCTGTTGCGCGCAAACTCCGGGCATTCCTCCTCCAGCCCCATGCGCAGGCGCTCCCGCGCCCTTGCGATCCGGCTCTTCACCGTGCCGACGTTGATCCCCAGCGCCGCTGCGATCTCCTCGTAGGACTGGTCGAGGACGCTGCGCATGGTGAGGATCCTCCTGTGGGAAGGATGGAGCTTCTCCATGCAGGACTCCACCGTGCCTACGAATTCGTTGCGCGAGGTCTCCTGGGACGGATCGGGATCCGCGGCCGACAGGAGGTCGGAAAACGTGGATTCTCCCGACTCGCCGAGCGTCGCGTCGAGCGAGAGAGTGGAATGCCGGCGGCGCCGGAAAAAGTACCAGTAGCGGTTCCTTGCGAGGTTGATCGCGATCCGGTGCAGCCAGGTGGCGACCGAGGAGTCCCCGCGGAACTTCTGAAGGCCCCGGTGCGCCCGGATGAACGTGTCCTGGGTGATCTCCTCGGCGTCGGCGCGGTTCCGCAGGAGGGACATCGCGGCCGCGTAGATCCTGGTCTTGTGCCTGTCCATGATCTCGACGAAGGCGGACTCGTCCCCGCTGTTGAAACGGTGCACGAGGTCGGTGTCTTCGATGGCTTCGGCGTTCATTTTGACAAATAGCGTACCTTTCTCCGTGCCAGAACATGACGCGCTGCCGTAAGGGATTTCGTGGCTGGCTCTTAAGCACCTAATGTCGGATTGGGCCCATATTACGGCCGTGAATGTCGTGCGTTTTGCATCTGCATTCCGGCACGAATTCGACAAATGGCACGAAAGAGGCTCTGGTCGCGCGGCCTAGAAGTTACGATTTTGCGTCTTCGAAAATGATTCGGCTTCGATGCTTGACTGAGTCCTCAAACGACGATGTCCCTAAGGCCAAGAGTAAGCACGACGGCCTCCTCACCTGGGGGGCTTTAATTCGTCAGAGTTAATCCAACACCTATGAAATCGATGTTCCCATCTCTGAGATGGACCTTTGCCGGGGCAGTAGCCCTGGCTTTTGCCGCCACAACCACGATGTTCGCCCAGGGCGTTACGACGTCCGGCATTTCCGGCTTCGTCACGAACAAGGCCGGCCAGGCCATTTCAGGCGCGACGGTGACCGCCGTTCTGGACGCCACGGGCTCCCGCTACACGGCCGCCACCCGCTCGACCGGACAGTACTCCCTGTCCGGCCTCACGACCGGCGGTCCCTACACGGTGACCGCGACCGCCCCGGGGCTGCCCTCGGCGGAGAGGAAGGACGTCTACCTCAGCCTCGGCCAGACCATCGACGTGGACCTCGAGATCTCGACAGAGGTGGTCCGCATGGAGGCGGTAAACGTGAGCGAAAGCGCGGCAAACACGAAGTTCGACATGAGCTCCATGGGCACGGGCTCGAGTTTCAACACTAAGGAGATCATGCAGATAAGCTCGGTCCGCCGCGATCTCCAGGATTTCCTGGGCTTGGACCCGCGCGCGGTCGTCACGCAGGTCGCGCCCTCCGATCCAGCCTACACGTTCAGCGTCGCGGGCCAGAATCCCCGCGAGAATGCGATCCTGGTGGACGGCGTCTCGGCGGCCGACAACTTCGGCCTGAACTCGAACGGGTACGCGGGCCTTCGCAACCCCGTCCCGCTGGAATGGATCTCGGCGGCAACGCTCTCCATCAACCCGTTTGACGTCATTTACAGCGGATTCCTCGGGGCGGTCACCGACATCTCTCTAAAGACCGGGACCAACGATTTCCACGGGTCGTTCTACTCGATCTACACCGGAACAAGGATGCGCGGTCCGGACCCGGTGGTCGGCTTCCTTGGGCCGCACGAGGCCACGCAGCAGCACACGACGGGCGCCACGCTCGGCGGCCCGATCTGGAAGGACAAGGTATTCTTCTTCGTGGGCTACGACGCTTTCCGGCAGATTGCCGCGGCCCCACCCCAGATTTTCAATCCGCTTGCATCCCCTACCGGTGCGGCCCAGGTGGCCCAGGTCGTGGCGGCGCTCAAGGCCGGCTACACGATCGGCGGCAAGACCTACACGTACGACCCGGGCAGCCTCTCGGCGATCAGCCACACCTGGGAGCAGAACTTCGTCGGAAAGATCGACTGGAACATCTCCGACTTCCAGAAGTTCACGTTCACCTTCCGGCACACGATCGGCGACGCGCCGGTGTTCTACAACTACACCTTCAACACGGAAACCTCATTCGAGACGTCCTGGTACAACTCGAACCGAAGCGACCAGTCGTACACGGCGCAGCTGAACAGCGACTGGAGCTACCTGATCCCGAACCTCCACACGGAGATCGAGGGCACCTACAAGCGCTACAACGGCACGGCCACGCTCAACGGGCCGAAGCTTCCCGCGCTGACCATCCAGAACGTCCCGGGATTCCAGCAGAACATCAACTCCCTCGTCACGAACGGCATCCTGTTCACCGGAACCTACTGGGCCTACCAGGACAACAACATCTACACGTGGGAGCAGGAGGAGCACGCGTACGGCGACTACTCGGTCGGAAACCACACGTTCAAGTTCGGCGCGCAGTTCGACCGCACGGCCTACACCGACACGTTCATCCCGAACGCCATAGGCAGCTACACGTTCTCAAACGTGGCGAACTTCCTCGCCGGAACGGCGTACCAGTCGACGGTTGAGATCCCGGCGACCGGCTTCACGCTGGCCTCGGACGTCTCGCACTACTATCTGCTGAACATCTCCCCGCTCATCCAGGACACCTGGAAGCCGAACACCCAGCTGACGGTCATCGGCGGCGTCCGCATGGACTACCCCTACGAGCCGCAGAACCCGGTGTTCAGCCCGCTGTTCTTCAACGCCTACGGCTTCCGGAACAACACGACGATGAACGGGAATTACACGATCTCCCCGCGCATCGGGTTCAATTACAGCTTCAACACGAAGCTCCCGACGCAGGTGCGCGGCGGCGCGGGCCTGTTCCTGGGCCAGAACCCCGTTGTCTGGGTCGAGAACTCGTTCAACAACGCGGGCCAGCTGAACTCGGTCATCAACGGCGTGGCCTCGAGCGCGGCGCCCTCGATCGACTTCACGGACCCGAACTTCCACTGGCCCTCCACATGGAAGGAGAACATCGCGATTGACAGGACGCTGCCCTGGTTCGGCCTGATCGCGACTGCCGAGATCGACCTCACCCAGGTGAACAAGGACGTCTTCTACCTGGAGACGAACCCCTACGCCGGGCCGGCCTCGGGTCCGGGCACGATGCCCGACGGGCGCCTTCGCTTTGCGGGCAACATCACGCCCTCTGCCATCGGGGCCGCCTTCTACCTGCCGGGCTACACGACCACGAACTTCTACAAGAGCGTCTCGAACTCGCCCGCGCTTCTCTACCAGAACCATGCCACGGGCGCCGTCTACGACCTGACCAACACGGGCAAGGGCGGAAGCCAGGAGTACACGGTCGAGCTCACCCGTCCCATGAAGGACAACTGGGCGGCCAGCGTCGCCTACACCTACACCCACGCGACCCAGGTCGACCCGTTCACGTCGTCGGTCGCGGGATCCGGATTCTCAGGCCAGCCGATCATCAACCCGAACGACAACATCGCCTACCGCTCGAACTACTCGGTCCCGAACAAGTTCGTCGTGACGGCGACCCGCCAGTTCAACTTCTTCAAGCAGAGGAACTCGATGACCTCGATCTCCGCCCAGTTCCTGACGCAGACCGGCCAGGCGTACAGCTTCGTGTTCAAGGGCGACGCGGACGGAGCCGGCATCACGGGTGAGTCCCTGTTCTACGTTCCCTCGGGCCCGAACGACCCGAAGGTCGAGTGGCTGAGCGCGACCGAGGAGACGAACTTCTTCAACTACCTCGCGTCGAACCCGCAGCTCAACAAGTGGTCGGGCAAGATCGCGCCGCGCAACAGCGCGAACGCGGGGGAGCAGTCGACGCTCAACGTGCACGTCGAGCAGCAGGTCCCCCTGTATTACAAGAACACACGGGTGGTGCTCTATGTGGACTGCTTCAACTTCGCCAACCTGCTCAGCAAGAAGTGGGGCGTCGTGGACAACTTCGAGAACTCGTTCGTCACCCAGACGATCGCCGGCACCGGCTACGACACGGCAACGAACAAGTACATCTACGTGTTCAACGCCGGCACCCTCGGGACGCCGACGATCTATTCGGATCTCTCACGCTGGCAGGTGCAGGTCGGCGCCCGGCTTGAGTTCTAGGACCCGGATCAATCGAGCAATTGCATCGCGACGGCCGCCCATTCGGGCGGCCGTCCTGCTTTCCGGGCATGCCGGCGCCCCGGGGGCGTGCGGTGCGGCTTGTAGAGAGGCCGGGGGCGCCGATAGGCTCGTGACCCTCCAATAATGTCCGCCCCATCGCTGCCCCCCCCGGCGCCGGCGCGCGAGCTTCGGCCGGCACTGCTATTCTGCGGCGCCGTGATTGTCGCGGCCATCCTGGCCGCGTACAGCCGGAGCTTTGGCGGGCGGTTCCTCTACGACGACATAGAGTCGATCGCGGAGAACGCGACGATCCGGCACCTTTCAACCGCCCTCAGGCCCCCGGACGGCGCGACCGTAAGCGGAAGGCCCGTCCTGAACCTGTCCTTTGCGCTCAATTATGCGCTCTCCGGGCAGCGGGTCTGGAGCTACCACGCGCTCAACGTGGCGATCCACGCCGCCTCGTCGCTTCTCCTTCTCGGGATCGTCCGGCGCACGCTCGCCACACGGGCCGCAGGCTCGCGGGCGGCCCCCGAATCCCTGGCCATTGCGTTCGCGGTCGCCCTCCTCTGGGCCCTGCACCCGCTCCAGTCGGAGTCGGTTGCCTACGTCGTGCAGAGGGCGGAGTCGCTCATGGGGCTCTTCTACCTCCTGACGCTCTACGCGTTCATCCGCGGCGCCGAGGGCGGTCCGCCGGCGCGCCCCTGGAGGATTGCGGCATTCGCGGCGTGCCTGCTTGGGATGGCCACCAAGGAGGTCATGGCGACCGCGCCGCTGGTCGTGCTCCTCTACGACCGGGCGTTTGTGGGCGGATCGTTCGGGGAGGCCTGGAGGCGGCGCAAGGCGCTTTATGTCGCGCTCGCCTCGTGCTGGCTGCCGATGGCCTATTTCGCGTGGCTTGGGGGCGGACGCAGCGGGACGGCGGGATTTGGGTCCGGTGTCGCGTGGTGGGCCTATTCCCTGACGCAGTTCAGGGCCGTGGCGCTCTACGTCCGGCTCAGCCTCTGGCCCCATCCGTTGATTGCGGACTACGGCCGCTTCCTCGGGGGAAGCCGGCTTGAGATCGCCGTGGGGGTCCTCCTTGTCGTGTCGCTGGCAGCCGGGACCGTCGTCCAGCTCCGGCGCAACCGCCCCGTGGGGTTCCTCGGCGCGTGGTTCCTCCTCATCCTGGCGCCGAGCTCGAGCGTGATCCCGGTCTCCACGGAGATCATAGCCGAGCACAGGATGTACCTGCCGCTAGCGGCGATCCTGACGCTTGCGGCCGCCGCGCTATACCCGGCAGTCGGCCGCCGGCGTCCCTTTCTGGCGCTGGCGGGGGCGCTCGCGCTTGTCCTCGGCGCGATGACCTTCCGGAGGGCCGCGGTCTACCAGGACGCAGCCGCGTTCTGGACCGACGACGTCCAGAAGGTTCCCGGGAACGCGGGCGCCTGGAACAACCTGGGCGTGATCCTCGCCGAGAACGGCGACCAGGCCGCGGCGATTGCGCACTATCGCCGGGCCCTGGAGCTCGTGCCCGCGTTCGCGTTCGCGCATTTCAACCTGGGCAATTCCCTGGCCGCGACCGGCCGTGCGGGCGAAGCCGCCGCGGAGTACGAGGAGGCCCTCAAGTTCCGGCCGCGGGACCCGGCGATCCACAGGCGCCTTGCCTATGCCCTTGCGCTCGGGAAAAGGGGCTATGCCGCGGCGGCGGAGTACCGCGAGGCGCTCCGCCTCGAGCCGGGGAGCGCGGAGGCCTGGGCGGGCCTCGGCGCCGCGATGGTGCAGGTCGGGAACCTTGCGGAGGCCGCGGACGCGTATTCGCATGCGGTCCTGCTGCGACCGGACCGGGCGGGGACGAGGGTCGACTACGGCGACGTCCTGGCGCAGCTTGGAAGGGTTCCCGAAGGCATCCGGGAGTACCGCGAGGCGCTTCGCATCGAGCCCGGCGCAGCCGACGTGCACAACAACCTCGGCGGCCTCCTGGCAGAGGGCGGAAGGCTGGCCGAGGCGAGGGCCGAGTTCGAGGAGGCCCTCCGGCTCAGGCCCGGCTACGCCGAGGCCCGCGACAACCTGGAGCGCGTGCGGAGGATGGAGGGCCGGGCGGGGATGAGCCGATGAAGAAGCTGGCAGCCCTCCTCATCGCGGCCGTGTCGGCGTGGATCTACCTCCCCTGCATCCGGGGCGCGTGGCTCTGGGATGACGGCCTGGAGGTTGCCCAGAACGCGGCCTTGAGGGAGGCCGGCGGCTGGTGGCGGCCATGGGTGCACCCCCAGGGGATGGACTACTTCCCGCTCAAGGGCAGCCTCCAGTGGCTCGAATGGCACCTCTGGGGCGCCAACCCTGCCGGATACCACCTGGTCAACCTCGGCCTGCACATCGTGAGCGCGCTCCTGGTCTGGCGGCTGCTTCGTCTGCTCGGGATCCGCTGCGCGGCCCTGGGCGGGCTTCTCTTCGCCGTGCACCCCCTGGCCGTGGAGTCGGTCGCGTGGATCTCGGAGTTCAAGAACACCGTGTCGCTGCCCCCGCTGCTACTCGCCGCGATAGCCTACGTCGGGTACGATCTTGAGAGGCGCCCCAGGGCGCGGGTCGTTTCCCTTCTCTGGTTCCTTGCGGCACTGGCCTGCAAGACCTCGGTGGTGATGTTTCCCTTCGTCCTGCTCCTCTATGCCTGGTGGCGGCGCGGCCGTGTCGGCATTCGGGACCTCCTCGACTCGGCGCCGTTCCTCGGGGCCTCGATCGCGATGGGGGCGGCGACCGTCTGGTTCCAGTCGACCCGCGCGATTGGGATTGCCGGGACCCGGGACGGCCTCCTTGCGCGGGTCGGCCAGGCGGGATGGAGCGTCCTCCTGTACGCCCGGCAGTCCCTCTGGCCGGCGGGCCTCGCGCCGATCTACCCGGCGGCGGCCGGATCGCTCCCGGCCCTGGCGCCCTGGCTCGCGATCGCGGCCGTCCTCGTTCTTTTCTGGCTCTTTCGCGCGGGTTGGGGAAGGCACGCGCTCCTCGGGTCCGGCTGGTTCCTCCTCAACCTGGTCCCCGTCCTAGGGATCGTCCCCATGGCCTACCTGAGGATCTCGCCAAGGGCGGACCATTTCGCGTATGTCCCGCTCGTGGGGTCGGTTGGCCTTGCCGCGGCGGGCTTCGGCGCCGCGGTGGACGCATGGCGCCGGCGAATGGGGCCGGGCGCCCTCGCGAGGCTTCCCTTCGCGCTCGTCGCGGCCGCGGCGGCCTGGGCGATGGTCATGGAGTCGCGCGCCTACGCGGCGGCGTTCCGCGACGAGAAGGCGCTCTGGAGCTTCGCGGTTGAGCGCAACCCGCGGGCCTGGCTCGCGCGCAACAACCTGGGCAAGGCGCTCCTCGAGGAACGGCGCCCCGGCGAGGCCGCCGCCCAGTTCCGGGAGGCGATTAGGCTCGAGCCCGACTCGCCCGAGGCGCACGCGAACCTTGGGAACTGCCTTGCGGCGGAAGGCCTGGCGGCCGACGCGCGGCAGGAGTACGCCGCGGCCCTCGGGATCGATCCGGGGTTTGCGGGCGCCCACTACAACCTGGGGCTGTCCCTTCTTCGGTCGGGCCTCCTGGACCAGGCGTCCGGGGAGTTCCAGGCGACGCTGAGGCTCGATCCCCGCCATGCGCAGGCGCACAACAACCTCGGCCTTGCCCTTGCCGGGCTGGGAAGGCCCTCCGAGGCGATGGAGCACTACCGGCTGGCGCTCGGGATCGACCCGGGACTCGAGGAGGCCCGCCTCAACCTGGGGAATGCGTACTTCAGGATGGGGAGCCTGGACGACGCCGTGCGGGAGTACCGTGAGGCCCTTCGGACCGACCCGGATTACGCGGGGGCCCACAATAACCTCGGCCAGGCCCTGGCCGGGCTCGGCCGCCTGAAAGAGGCCCAGGCCGAGTTCGAGAAGGCCCGGGCCGCGGCAAATCATTGACTCCGAAGGGGAAGGTCGGACGGTTGATTCCCATGCGGCGACCCGGACTATCAGGCGCAGTCGCACTCGCGCTTCCCGTGGCGGTCTTTGCGGCCTATTGGCCGGCCCTGCGCGGCGGTTTCATCTGGGACGACGACGCGCACGTGACCCAGGCGGGCCTGCGCTCGCTCCACGGGCTCTGGAGGATCTGGTCGGAGCCCGGGGCGACCCAGCAGTACTATCCGGTGCTGCACAGCGCATTCTGGCTCGAGCACCGGCTCTGGGGAGACTCGGCGCTCGGGTACCACCTGCTCAACGTCGCCCTGCACCTCCTGGCCTCCCTGCTCCTCTTCCGAGTGCTGCGGCGCCTGTCGGTTCCCGGGGCCCTGCTTGCGGTCTCCGCCTTCGCGCTTCATCCGGTCTGCGTCGAGACGGTGGCCTGGATCTCGGAGCAGAAGAACACGCTTTCCACGGTCTTCTACATGGCGGCCGGGCTCGCGTACCTCCGGTTTGACTCGAAGCGGCGATGGGGCTGGTACGCGCTGGGCACGGTCCTCCTTGGCATGGCCCTCCTCAGCAAGAGCGTGACGGCGACCCTGCCGGCCGCGATCCTCGTCGTGATCTGGTGGAAGCGTGGGCGCGTCTCCCTGAGGAGCGACGTCCTGGCGCTGGCGCCGTGGTTCTGCATGAGCGCGGCGGCCGGATACATGACCTCGTGGATGGAACGCACCTACATCGGCGCGAACGGGGCCGCGTTCCAGCTGGGCCTCGCCGAGCGGTTTCTCGTGGCGGGCAGGGTCGCCTGGTTCTACCTGGGGAAGGTCCTCTGGCCCGCCGACCTGGTCTTCATCTACCCGCGCTGGACCGTGGATGCCCATGCGGCGTGGCAGTACCTATTCCCGGCGTCGGCGCTCGCCGTCCTGGCGGCCCTCTTTGCCCTAAGGGGCCGCTCCCGCGGCCCGCTGGCGTCGGCCCTGCTGTTCGTCGGGACGCTGTTCCCCGCGCTCGGGTTCGTCAACGTCTACCCCTTCGTCTTCTCGTACGTGGCGGACCACTTCCAGTACCTTGCCGCGGCCGGCCTGATCTCGTCGCTGTCGGCCGCCGCAGCGCTCGCCTGGGACCGCCCCGCCCCTGGCGGCCGGGTTGCCGCGCGGGCCGCGGCCGCCGGACTGGTCGCGCTTCTCGCCGGGCTTACATGGGCGCAGAGCGGCAGGTACGGCGACCTGCAGACGTTCTACGAGTGGATCCTGGCGAGGAACCCGGCCAGCTGGCTGGCGCACGACAACCTCGGCGTGGTCCTGGTGGGCAGGGGAAGGATCGAGGAGGCGGCCGGCCACTACCGCGAGGCGATGCGCCTCAATCCCAGTTATCCGGAGGCCTTCAACAACTACGGCAACGTCATGGCGAAGGCCCGGCGCTGGGATGAGGCCGAGGGGGCCTACGCGGGCGCCCTGCGGGCGAGGCCGTGGTTCTTCGCGGCGGAATTCAACTGGGGAACGGCCATGAGCGACGCCGGGCGCTACCGCGAGGCCGAGACCCATTTCCGCAACGCGCTCCGGCTGAAACCCGACTACGCGCAGGCCCACTACGGCCTGGCGAACGCCATGGCCAACATGGGCCGCCTCCCCGCCGCCGCGGCCGAGTACGAGGAGGCCCTCAGGCTGCTGCCGGGATTCCCGGAGGCCCATGCGAATCTCGGCCTTGCGCTAGCCGAACAGGGCCAGTGGGAGCAGGGCCTGAAGCAGATCGAGGAGGCCATCCGGGGGCGGCCCGACTACGCCGAGGCCCACGCCTACCGCGGCTTTGCCCTCGTCGGGTCGGGCAGGCTGGGGGAGGCCGTTTCCGAATACCGGGAGGCCCTGCGCCTCGGGGCGAACAACGCCGACATCCATTACCAGATCGGGGTGGCGCTCGGCAAACTCGGGCGCCTTGACGAGGCGAATGTGGAGTTCGCCGAGGCCAAGCGGCTCGAGGGACACCCCTGAGGAGGCCTCCAATCGTCATGGCCCCAGATGCGGAAGTCAGCCCCCAGGGTTTCGGCAGGACAAGGGCCCTGCCGGGGCTGCGCGTTGCGGCGATCGTCCTGGCGTGCGCGTGGATCTACGCCCCAGCGGTCACCGGGGGATGGATCTGGGACGACCTCGAGGAGGTTGCGAACAACCCGGTCCTGAAAGCCCCCGGCGGGCTCGCGGACATATGGCTTGGCAGGGCGGGCCCCGACTATTTTCCGCTCAAGACCACCTTCCAGTGGCTGGAGTGGCACCTATGGGGCAATGCAACCCCGGGCTACCACCTGGCGAGCGTCGCGCT
Organism: uncultured Opitutaceae bacterium; assembly: GCA_964451965.1. Classification (GTDB taxonomy): domain Bacteria; phylum Verrucomicrobiota; class Verrucomicrobiia; order Opitutales; family Opitutaceae; genus Palsa-1447. Next base: position 3,549 of record CAYVKH010000008.1, on the reverse strand, counting down.
CCACATCCTGAGCGCGCTCCTGCTCTGGAGGCTCCTTTCCAGACTGGGCGTCCGTTTTGCCTGGCTGGGCGGCCTCCTGTTTGCCGTCCATCCGGTTGCGGTCGAGTCCGTGGCCTGGGTTGCCGAGCTGAAGAACACCCTGTCGCTGCCACCCCTGCTGCTCGCGATGGGCGCCTATGCCGACTATGACCGGGACCGCAGGCGCCGGGACCTTGTCCTTGCGGCGGCGTGGTTTATGGTCGCGATGCTGTGCAAGAGCTCGGTCGTCATGCTGCCCTTCGTCATCCTCCTGTTCGCCTGGTGGAGACGCGGCCGGCTCGGACGGCGGGACGTGGCGTCAGCCACGCCCTTCTTCGGCATCTCGCTGGTCCTTGGCCTGGTGACGTTCTGGTTCCAGGAGCACAGGGCCGTCGTTGTCCAGGACCTCGGAATAGGGGGGATCTGGACGCGGTGCGCGCTCGCGGCCCGCGCCCTGGTGTTCTACTTTGAGAAGTGCTTTGTGCCCGTAGGCCTCATGCCCGTGTACCCGAGGTGGGAGGCTGCGGTCGGCGGCTTGGGCCTGTGGCTGCCCTGGCTCGCGGTCGGGACCCTGGCCGCGTGGGCGTGGCGCTGCCGGAAGGGGTGGGGCCGCCACGCCCTTCTAGGCATGGGCTTTTTCGCCCTGAACCTGGTCCCGGTCCTGGGACTGATGCCGATGGCGTACCTGCGGCTGTCATGGGTCGCGGACCACTTCGCGTACGTCTCCCTTGTGGCCGCGGCCGGACTTGCCGCGGCCGGCATGGGCCGCCTTGCGGCGTGGGTGAGGGCGCCCGCCGCCTGGGCCGTTGCGGCCGCGGCGGTCGCCGCGCTAACCCTCGAGGGCCGCGGCCGCGCCGCCATCTTCCGGAGCGACGAGACCTTCTGGGCCTTCGCCGCGGCGAGGAATCCCGGGGCATGGATTGCCCACGGCAACCTGGGCCTCGCCCTGTACGGCCGGGGCGACGCCGAAGGGGCGATCGCGCAGTACAGGGAGGCCCTGCGGATCAACCCCGGCGATGACGCGGCCCACGTCAACCTGGGCAACGCCCTCGCGCGGACCGGCAGGCCCATCGAGGCCGCGGCCGAGTTTGGCGAGGCGATCCGCGTCCGGCCCGACGACACGGACGCGCGGACGGACCTCGGCAACCTCGCCCTAGCCACGGGGCGCTTCGGCGACGCCTTGGAGCAGTACGAGGGCGTCCTGCGCCTGAGGCCCGCCGACCAGGAGGTCCTGCGCAGCTGCGCGGAGGCGCACTACCGCCGCGGCAACCAGCTTGGCAACGACGGCCGTCTCGGCGACGCCGTGGCCGACTATTGCGAGGCGCTCCGCCTGTGGCCGGCGTTCGTCCAGGCCCGGGCAAACCTGGGCCTCGCCTATTCGACGGAGGGAAAGACGGCCGACGCGATCGCCGAGCTTGAGGAGGCCGTCCGCTCGAAGCCCGACTACCCGGAGGCGCAGGCCTACCTGGGCCTGGCGCTCTCCAGGGCGGGCCGCCCGGCGGAGGCCGTGGGGCACTTCGAGGAGGCCCTGCGCCGGGTTCCCGACTCCCCGGACATCCACTACAATCTGGCCGTTGCCCTGCGGGCCGCCGGCCGTCCCGAGGAGGCGAGGGTCCATTTTGAGGCTGCCGCGCGGCTCGGGGAGGGGCATTAGGAGTCCACCCGTGCCGGTACTGCCGACCATTGTCCACCTGGACGCCGACGCCTTCTTCGTGTCGTGCGAGCAGGCGCGCGACCCGACTCTGGTGGGCAGGAAATGCGCCGTTGGGGGGCGCGAGCGCGGGATCATCTCGTCGGCGAGCTACGAGGCGCGGGCATGCGGCGTCTACACGCCGATGCCGACCGCAAGGGCCCTTCGCGTCTGCCCGGACCTGGTGATGATCCCCCACACGTCCGGCCTCTACGGCGACGTCTCGAGGAGGATGTTCGACCTGTGCGAGGGACTGACACCGGCCGTCCAGCGCAACTCGATCGACGAGGGCTACCTTGACCTCGGGCCCTGCCGCCTTGGCTCCCCAGAGTCCATCGAGAGGACGGTCAGGGAGCTGCAGGGCCGGATCTGGGACGAGCTGAGGATCCCCGTCTCCATGGGGATTGCGGCCAACAAGCTGGTCGCCCAGATCGCCTCGAAGCTCAGGAAACCCCGGGGATTCGTGGTCGTGCGGCCGGGGGAGGAGGCGGCCTTCCTGAGGCCCCTGCCGATCGGGAGGCTGCCGGGCATCGGCGCCAAGACCGAGGCGGCGCTGTCCCGGGTAGGCCTGCGCCTCGTCAGCGACCTCTTCGAGCGCACCGAAAGCGAGCTGGCTGCGGCACTCGGCCGCGACTGGCGGAGGCTGCTTTCGCAGGCGCGGGGCGAGGACGACAGCCCCGTGGAGACCGAGAGCGAGGACGCAAAGAGTTATTCCAAGCAGGAGACCTTCGCTGCCGACGTAGGGGACTTCACGGCAGTCGAGCGCGTGGCGAAGGGCATGCTCGACGAGCTGCTGCCCAAGGTGCGCTCCGACGGAGCCAAGGTCAGGACCATCACCGTGAAGGTCCGGTACGCCGACTTCACCCAGGAGTCGCATGGGCGGAGCCTCGAGGCGCCGACCGACTTGGAGGCTCCGTTCTATCCGCTTGTGGCCCCGCTGCTGCATGCGGCGTGGACCAAGCGCAGGCCCCTCAGGCTCGTGAGCGTGAAGCTCTCGGGAGTCGACGCCGGCCCCACGCAGCTGGAGATGTTCTCCCAGGCCGACGACAAGCGCCGGAAGCTGGCGGGCGTCATGGACCGCCTCAACCGGGGAGGGCGCGACGCGGTCGTGATCCACGGGCATCAGCTCCCGCAGGACACCAAACGTAACCAATAATAGGATACGTACTGTCCGCTGCCGGCGCTATCGCTGCGTTCCGCGCCGGGCAGGGACGGGTCCAGGGGGAACCGGTTCTCGGAGCCGGAACGAGCGTTTTGGGCCGTTTGGGCCGGAAGGCCTCCGAATTATGCAAAATTTAACAATTTAGGCGCACAAACCTGTTGACGGCGGAAAATCAAAGCTCAATAGGTTGTGGCTGTCCGGGGCCATGACCACATCCTGTTGTGGTCAACAACGCGTAAATAAGTTCCAGCAACTTTTAGTCGCCTAGGCTTGTTGCGCGTCGGAAAACGCCCCGGTTTACCCCTCCGTTCTCCCCTTTCGCCGCCAGTTGCCATGCAAAAAATCTTTCAGGTAGGTTCCAAGACATTCGTGCTCGATCAAACAAAGGCTGAAGCCGCCTTCGCGGCCAAGCGCGTGATCAATGGGCGCGAGACGATGACCTTCAATCTTCTGCCGCTTAAGTACCAGTGGGCCTATGACCTTTACCGCAAGATGAAGGCCAACCATTGGGAGCCCGAGGACATCCCGATGGGCAAGGACATCGAGCAGTGGCGCGATGCCAAGGCCGTCTCGGACGTCGAGCGCTGGATCATCCGGATGGGCATAGGCTACTTTTCGGCGGCGGAGGGGATCGTGGGCGACAACATCCAGCACGTGGTCCGGGAGCTGGTCACGGCGC
>CAYVKH010000007.1:0-100233 GCA_964451965.1 uncultured Opitutaceae bacterium | reverse complement strand
CCGAGGCCCAGAAGCAGATCGAGCGCAACCGGCACCATTCCCGCACGCAGGCGGGCCTCTTCGGGGAGGCCGGCGAGGAGGGCGGCGCGATACCGCAGGAGGATGGCGCCGAGGAATAATGACAAAGTCGGTCGACCCGGGGCTGTCTCTCACCTGGCGCTTTCTGAAGTACTGGCGCCTGATGGCGATAGCCGCCGCGGTCCTCGCGGCTGACCAGGCGAGCAAGGCGTGGATCGCGGCGCGCCTGCCCTTCAACACGTACGGGGACGGGGCGGGGGCGATCCGGGTGGTCCGCGGGTTCCTGTACATCGTCCACGTCGGCAACACCGGCGCGGCCTGGAGCATCCTCTCGGGCCGCAGCATCCTGCTGGCCACGCTGGCCGCCGCGACGCTCGTGGCGATCTTCCTCGGGAGGCGGGCGCTGGGCCTGGCCGCCCCCCACGCGCAGGGCTGCTTCGGCCTCATGTGCGGGGGCATCGCCGGCAACCTGGCGGACCGCCTTGCCCGGGGCCACGTCGTCGACTTCCTGGACTTCCACTTCGGCTCCTACGTGTACCCGACCTTCAACGTCGCCGACTCGGCGATCTGCGTCGGCGTGGTGCTGTACGCCGCGTACTCGCTCAAGTCGCCTGCGTCCCCCGTCTAGCGGGTCATTCCACGTTCGCCATCTGCTCGCGGATCCGCTCGAGCTCGTTCTTGAGCTCGATCACGCTCTTCGAGATCGCGAGGTCGTTCGCCTTGCTGCCGATCGTGTTGGCCTCGCGGCCCATCTCCTGGAGGATGAAGTCGGCCTTGCGCCCGATCTCCCCGTCGGCCTTCAGGAGGCCCGCCAGCTGGTCGGTGTGGCTGCGGAAGCGGGTGATCTCCTCGCTGACGTCGCAGCGGTCGGCAAAGAGCGCGATCTCGCGAAGCACCCGCTCGTCGTCGACGTCGAGCTCGAGGCCCGCGTCGCGAAGGCGTTTCAGGAGCTGGGCCCGGTACGCCGGCACAACGCCCGGCGCACGCGCGGCGACGGCGTCCATGTGCCTCCGGCAGATCCCGATGCGCTCGATGAAATCCACAAAGAGGGCCTCCCCCTCCCTGGCGCGCATCGCGGCGAAGCCGCGAAGCGCCTCGTCGAGGACCGAATTGAGCTCGGGGCGCACACGGTCGCCCGAGGGCGCCCCCGCCGACGCCTTCTGGGAGCTCGCGATCTGCCAGAGGAGCTCCGGCGTGGGCTCGAACGGTATCCGGCGCGCGTCGGCGAAGGCCGCCAGCTTGTCGAGGACGGCGCCCAAGGCCGCGTCGTTCCACGACACGTCGCCGCGCCCCCCCGCGGCCGCGAACTCGACGACCACGTGGACCTTTCCGCGCGCCGCGACGCGGCGCACCCGCTCGCCGATCTCGGCCTCGAGGCTCTCCCACTCGGCCGGCAGGCTCACGGTCAAGTCAAGGCTGCGGCGGTTCACGGAGCTCACCTGCACGGTGAGTGTTCCCCCCTCGAAGGCGCAGGCCGCGCGGCCGTATCCCGTCATGCTTTTCATGTCCCCTCGCCTATGAGTTTCGCCACCTCTTGCACGTCCTTGTCGCCCCGGCCGCTCAAATTCACAATGATGATCCTGTCGGATGCGAGAGCCCGCGCGCGCTTGAGCGCGTGCACGAGCGCATGGGTGCTCTCGAGGGCCGGGATGATGCCCTCCATGCGGGAGCAGAGCTGGAACACATCGAGCACCTCGTCGTCGGTGGCGTAGGCATACTCTATGCGGCCGAGATCGCGGTAGTACGCGTGCTCGGGCCCGACTGCGGCGTAGTCGAGTCCGGCCGACACCGAGTGGGTGAGCTCGATCTGCCCGTCGGGATCCTGGAGGATGAACGTCTTGCACCCCTGGAGGACGCCAAGCTTTCCGCCCGCGAAGCGGGCCGCGTGCTCGCCCTTCCGGATTCCCCTGCCCCCGGCCTCGACGCCGGTCATGCGCACGCCGGGCTCCTCCAGAAACTCGAAGAACAGCCCCATCGCGTTGCTGCCTCCCCCCACGCAGGCGACCAGCTCGTCCGGCAGCCTTCCCTCTCGGGCGAGGATCTGCTCCCGGGCCTCCATCCCGATGACCCTGTGGAAGTCGCGGACCATCTCCGGGTAGGGCCGCGCCCCGTAGGCCGTGCCGAGGATGTAGTGGGTCGTCCTCACGTTCGTCACCCAGTCGCGCATGGCCTCGTTGATGGCCTCCTTGAGCGTCTTCTGGCCCGCCTCGACGCTCCTCACCTCGGCGCCCATCAGGCGCATCCGGAACACGTTCAGGGCCTGCCTTTCCATGTCGACGGCCCCCATGTAGACGACGCACTGGAGCCCGAACTTCGCGCACACCGCAGCCGTGGCGACGCCGTGCTGGCCCGCGCCCGTCTCGGCGATGACCCGCTTCTTGCCCATCCGCAGGGCGAGGAGCGCCTGGCCGATCGCGTTGTTGATCTTGTGCGCGCCCGTGTGGAGCAGGTCCTCGCGCTTGAAATAGATCTTCGCCCCCCCGCAGTGCCGGGTCAGGCGCTCCGCGAAATAGAGCGGCGTGGGGCGCCCCGCGAACTCGGCGAGATGGCGCCGCAGCTCGGCCTGGAACTCGGGATCGCCGCGGGCCGCGGAGTACACCGAATGGAGCTCCTCCAGGGCGGCCATGAGCGTCTCCGGGACGAAGACGCCCCCGTACGGCCCGAAGTGCCCGGATGGGTCGGGGAGCGAGAATCGGTCGACATTGGGTGCGCCTGTGGCTGGCATGCGCCCCCACCCTTGGATTGCACGGGCAACGTGGCAAGTCGCCTTGCGCAGGCTTCTTTCCTTGTACAATCGGAAAATCCCACCATTTTTGGGCGATCGCCCCTTCGGCTTTTGGGGCGCCCGCGCCATCCCTCGCGCGGGATCCAAACGTAACCCCCCCGCAGATGAAATCGAAGATTATTGCCGCCCTTCTCCTTGCAGCCGCCTCGGCGTTTGCCGCCGAGACCAACACGCTCGGCATACAGCTCTGGAGCCTTCGCGCCCAGCTGGTGCCCAACCTGCCCTCCGGGCTGGCTCAGACAAAGGCCCTCGGGTTCACTCAGGTCGAGACCGCCGGGACCTACGGGCACACGGCGAAGGAATTCCGGGCGCTGGCGGACTCGAGCGGGCTGAAGATCGTCGGCGCCCACATCGACTACAAGCGCATGCAGACCGAGATGGCGGGCGTGGTCTCCGAGGTGAAGACCCTGGGGGCCTCCTACGTGTGTGTCGCGTGGATCCCCCATGAGGGCGCATTCACGGTCGCGATGGCCAAGGAAGCGGCCTCCAATTTCAACGCGTGGGGCGCCGCGCTCAAGGCCGAGGGGATCGGCTTCGGATTCCACACGCACGGCTACGAGTTCAAGCCGCTGGCCGACGGCAGCTCGGCGTTTGACGTCCTCATGAACGAGACCAAGCCCGACCTGGTGTTCTGCGAGATGGACGTGTTCTGGGTCGTCAACGCCGGGGTGGACCCGGTCAAGCTGCTCCAGAAATACCCGACCCGCTTCCTGGCCTTTCACGTCAAGGACATGAGGAAGGGAGCCCCGACGGGGTTCTACGAGGGACATGCGCCGGTGACGGACAACGTCGTCGTCGGGCAGGGCCTCATGGACTGGCCCGCGATCATCGCCGAGGGCCGCAAGGACGGCGTCAAGTACTACCTGGTCGAGGACGAGACCTCGGACCCGGTCGGCAACATCCCCCCCAGCCTCGCCTATCTGGCAACGCTCGGACTTAAGCCCTGACCCCAACCGATGAACGCAAAACGCCTCTTCCTCGCCAGCAAGATCGCCCTGATTGTCACCGCCATGAGCTTTGCCATCAGGGGCGGGGCGGCGGGAGCCTGGGCGACGCAATTCAACCTGACCCATGAGCAGGTCGGCTGGGTGAACGGCGCCGCATTCTGGGGCTTCACCCTTGCGATGATGTTCGGCGGGCCGCTCTGCGACGCGCTCGGCATGGGGCGCATCACGGCCTTCGCGTTCGTGGGGCATGTGGGCGGCATCCTGCTCACGATATTCGCCTGGAACTTCTGGAGCCTCTACTGCGGCACGCTGCTCTTCGGGATCGCGAACGGCTCGGTCGAGGCGGCCTGCAACCCGCTGATAACGACGCTCTTCCCCAACGACAAGACGACCAAGCTGAACCATTTCCACGTGTGGTTCCCGGGCGGCATCATGATCGGGGGGATCCTCTCGTATTTCATGGGCAAGGCGGGCCTGGGCTGGAAGCCCCAGTTCGCGACCATGCTGGTTCCGCTGGCGATCTACGGGCTCCTCTTCATGAGCCAGTCGTTCCCGAAGACGGAGCGCGTGCAGCGCGGGGTTTCCACGGGCTCCATGTGGGCCGCATGCTTCCATCCCCTGTTCCTGCTCATGGTGGCGTGCATGCTGATGACGGCGACCACGGAGCTCGTCCCCGGCCAATGGATTCCCGATATCCTCACAAACGCGGGCGTGGCGGGCATCCTCGTCCTGGCGATGATCAACGGCATCATGGCGGTGGGCCGGCAATGCGCCGGGACGTTCGTCCACAGGATCTCGCCCATCGGAATGCTGCTCTGCAGCACGGTGCTGAGCGCCCTCGGGCTCTACGCGATGAGCCACGCGTCGGGGGGCATGCTCTTCGCGGCCGCGGCCGTGTTCGCCCTGGGCGTGTGCTTCTTCTGGCCGACCATGCTCGGCTACACGAACGAGCGCTTCCCGAACACCGGGGCCCTGGGCCTTTCGATCATGGGCGGCGCCGGCATGCTGTGCGTGAATTTCATGCTGGCCGTCGCGGGGAACAACATCGACAAGGGGATAGCCCTGAGGATCCCTGCGGGCCAGACCAAGGAGTCGCTCGCGGCCGCGGCCGACGGAACCAACCTGCACTCCATCTGGATGAACATCCAGGGCGCGGCCGGGCTCCACACCCTGGGCCGCATCGCCGTCCTGCCGGTCATCCTCTTTGTCGTGTTCCTCGCGCTCTACGTGACGCGTCCGAAGGCGAAGGCGCCGGCCCCGGCCCACTGACGGCGCAGGGCCCCCTCAGCCGAGGGCCATGGCCCTGCCCGCCTGCCAGCCCGTGGTCCAGGCCGACTGGAAATTGAAGCCGCCCGTGATTCCGTCGATGTCGAGCACCTCGCCGGCGAAGTGGAGGCCAGGGCAGACGCGGCTTTCCATGGTCGCCATGTCCACCTGCGCCAGGCTGACGCCCCCGCACGTGACAAACTCCTCCTTGTTCATGCTCTTGCCCGACACCGTGAACTCCGAGGCCGTCGCCTGATTCGCCAGCGCCTTCAGGGCGTCGTTTGGGAGCCTTGCCCAGGTTGTCTCCGGGGCGACCCCCGCGGCCGAGACGAGGCGCTCCCAGAGGCGGGCCGGTATTCCGAACGGATTCGAGGTGGACACGCGGCGTTTCGGATGGCCGGCCCTTTCCCCCTCGAGGCCGGCCCTAGCCTGCTCCGGCCCGCAATCACCCGCCCAATTGACCGCAAGCGTGAAGCGGTACCCCATCTCGTGCAGCTCCCGGGCACCCCACGCCGACAGCCGCAGGATCGCAGGGCCGCTCAGGCCCCAGTGTGTCACGAGCACGGGGCCGCTTTCCCGCAGGCGCGTCCCGGGGACGCTGGCGGCGGCGGAGGCCGCCGATACGCCCTCAAGGCCCTCCAGCCGGGGGTCATCCACGTGGAACGTGAACAGCGAGGGCACGGGCGGCCTGATCTCGTGGCCAAGCGAGGCGGCGATCGCGAGGCCCGCTGACCCCTTTCCTCCCCCGGTGGCGACAAGGACGCGGTCCGCCAGGACAACCTCGCCGGTCGACAGGGCCGCCGAGAACCGCCGGCTCCCCTCGCCGTGGGCCCGCGCGAGCCCCTTTAGGCCGCAGCCCGTGAAAAGCCGGACGCCGGCGCGCCGGGCGGCAACGGTCAGGCAGTCAACGACGGTCGCCGAGTCGTCGGTGACCGGAAACATCCTGCCGTCCTTCTCCGCCTTCAGCTCGACGCCGCGCTCCGCGAACCACGCGACGGTCTCGGCGGGCCCGAACCTGTGGAACGGGCCAATCAGCTCGCGCGACCCCCTCGGGTAGCCCCCCGCCAGCTCCCTCGGGTCGTAGCACGCGTGCGTGACGTTGCACCGTCCGCCGCCCGAGATGCGCACCTTGGCCAGGGGATGCCCTGTGGCCTCGTGAAGCGTCACGTCCGCCGCGGGATCCGCCTCGGCGCACGCTATTGCCCCGAAGAAGCCGGCCGCGCCCCCCCCGGCCACGAGGATTCTCCTGCGCTCGGCCATGGGTGCTCCCGGCATCGCCGCTAGGCCCGCTTCACCGTCACGAGCGTCAGGTCGTCGCGCTGCACCGCGTCGCCCGCGAACCTCCGGACGCTTTCCAGCACGCCGTCGTTGATCTCCCGCGCGCGCCTCGTGTGGAGCGCGCGCACGACGTCGGCGAGGCGGGCGCTCGAGAACTCCTTCTCCTCCTCGTTCGGCGCCTCGGTGACGCCGTCCGTGTAGAGGACAAGCGTGTCGCCCGAATCGAAGGGCTCGACCTTGTCCTCGATCGCCGACGCGAACAGCTCGTCCGGGACGAGCCCCACGGGCATCCCCTCCGAGCGCACGAGGTGCGTGAGGTAGCTGCCGGTCGCCGGGTCCCTCCTCGCAAACAGCGGCAGCTCGTGGCCGCCGCGGGCGAACGTCACCTGGTTCGCCTGGATGTCGATCACGGCGTAGAGCACCGTCACATAGAGGTCGCCGTGTATGTCCGCGCCCATCGTCCGGTTGAGGTCGACGAGCGTCTGGGACGGAGAGATGTGCCTCGGGGCGATCTGCCGGAGATTCGTGCGGCAGACGGCCATGTAGAGGGAGGCCGCGATCCCCTTTCCCGACACATCGGCCACCGCCACGCCGAGGCGGGTCGGCGACAGCACGATCACGTCGAAGAGGTCTCCCCCCACGCGCTGCGCCGGGGCGTAGCGCGCGTCGAGGTCGAGCCCCGGGAACACCGTCGACTGCGACGGCAGGAGCATCTGCTGGATCCCGCTCGCGATGGAGAGGTCAAGGTCAAGCTGCTTGCGCTCGATCTGGAGGTTCAGCGTCTCGGCGTTGTGGAGCGCGAGGGCCGCCTGCTCCGCAAGGGACTGCATCAGCGTGCACTCCATCTCCGTGAAGAGGCGGTTGTCGACCGGGTTCGCGACGACGAGCACGCCGAAGAAGCGCTCCCGGAACCTCATGGGCACGGCGATCACCGAGCGGACCGCGAGGTTCGGGTCGTCATGCTTCACGATGCGCGGGTCCTGCGTCGCGTCCGCGATGAGCTCGCCGCGGCCCGTCTCCGCGACCCTTCCCGCGATCCCCTCGCCCACGGGGAACTCCTCGGACCGGAGCACCTGCTCGATGAACTTGGCCCGCGTGGTCAGCTTGCCCTTCACGTGGTCGGGCAGCGGCCTGTGCGGAGGAAAGAGGCCCTCGATCGCGACGCTGCGCATCATGTTGCCCGGGGTCCGCTCGAATATGCACGCGCTCAGGGCCCCCGTGCACAGGATCGAAGCGTGGACGATCCGCTGGTGGAGCTCCTGCCTGGACAGCCCCTCGCCCAGCGCCTCGGCCATCAGGTGCATGAAGTCGAGCGCGCGCTGGCGGTCCTGCTCGGCCCTCGCCCTCTTCTCGTCGCGCCTCTCGGACTCGCCCCTGAGCCGGTACAGGCCGAGGCTCAGCGTCGCGACGAGCAGCAGGAGACACGTGAGGAGGAGGGAGAACATCTTTGGAGGCCCGGGCCGCCCTGGGGTGGGCCGGACAGTGAACACGAGACTTCAGCCCTGCTCAACGCGGTTCTTCATGAAGACAAGCACGTCCTGGAACTTCCCCCGATTGGTCTCGTCGGCCGAAACCAGATTCTCATGGGCCTCGAGGACGAGGCGGGCGTTCTCCAGCTCGCCGCGCTCGCCGCTCACAAGCGGCGTCTTGCACGCCTCGGCGTTGACCCCCGCCTCGCTCACGTCCACGGCCAGCAGCTTGTGGAGCCCGAGGTTTCGGATGAGCTCGAGGTTGCGCTGGCCCATCCGCGTCAGGACGAGGCTTCCCTTCGGCGAGCATTTGCGCAGCTCGAGCGCGACGCCGGCAAGCACGCCGAGGAACGTGCTGTCCATGCTGGAGCACCGTAGAAAATCGATGACGAACCTCGTCTTTCCCGACTTGAGCATCTGGCTCACGAACTCGCGCAGGCACGCGCTGTTGAGGAAGCTGGCCCTGCCCTCAATGCGGATGACGACGGGATCCGAGTACGCGTCGACGAGATATACCGGCTTGGCCGTATCGGGGATCACGAATTGGCGATGATTTGGCGCAGGACGTAGGGCAGAATCCCCCCGTGCCGGTAGTAGTCGATCTCGATGGGGGTGTCTATCCGGCAGCGGACCGGAACGTCGAGGGTTTCTCCGCCCTTTCGGGCGATGTGAAGCGTGAGGTCCTGCTGGGGCCTGAGGGACCCTCCAAGACCGAGGACGCCGTAGGTCTCGGAGCCGTCGAGCCGCAGGGTCGCCGCGGTGGTGCCCTCCCTGAACTGGAGCGGCAGGACGCCCATGCCCACGAGGTTGCTGCGGTGGATCCGCTCGAAGCTCTGGGCCACCACGGCCCGGACCCCGAGCAGCTTCGTCCCCTTCGCGGCCCAGTCCCGGGAGGAGCCCGTGCCGTATTCCTGGCCCGCGATGACCACCAGCGGGGTCCCGCGCCTGCGGTACTCCAGGGCAGCGTCGAATATCGAGAGCTTCGTGCCCTCCGGCTGCAGGAGCGTGCTGCCGCCCTCCTCTCCGCCGAGCATGAGGTTCTTTATCCTCACGTTGGCGAACGTGCCGCGCGTCATCACCCGGTCGTTGCCGCGCCGTGACCCGTAGCTGTTGAAGTCCTCGAACGCGACGCCGCTCTCGACCAGGAACCTTCCCGCCGGGGAGTTCTTCTTGATCGATCCCGCCGGGGAGATGTGGTCGGTCGTCACGGAATCGCCGAAGATGCCGAGGGCCCTGGCGCCCCCCAGGTCCGCGATGGAGCCCGGCTTCATCGAGAAGCCCTCGAAGAACGGGGGCTCCTGGATGTACGTCGACTTCGGGTCGAACGAATACGTGTCGCCGGCGAGCGCCGGGATCTCGTTCCACTTCGGATTCTGCGACGCGAAGTCGGTGTAGAGCCTCCGGAACACCTCGGGCTTCAGCGCCGCCTGCATCAGCTCCCTCACCTCGGAGAGGGTCGGCCAGACGTCGCTGAGGAAGACGTCCCTGCCGTCGCTGCCCCGGCCCAGCGGCTCGCGCGTCATGTCGATGTCGACCCGCCCGGCAAGGGCAAACGCGACCACGAGCGGGGGGGACATCAGGAAATTCGCCTTGATGCTCTGGTGCACACGGGCCTCGAAATTTCGGTTCCCCGAGAGCACCGACGCGGCGACCAGGTCGTTCTTCACCACCGCGTCCTCGATCTGGGCCTGCAGGGGGCCCGAGTTCCCTATGCAGGTCGTGCAGCCGTAGCCGACGGTCTGGAATCCGAGCGCGTCCAGGAAGGGCTGGAGGCGCGTGCGGGTCAGGTAGTCGGTCACCACCCGCGAACCGGGGGCGAGCGACGACTTGACGGCGGGGCCCACCTTGAGGCCGCGCTCAACCGCCTTCTTCGCAAGGAGCCCTGCGGCCAGCATGACCGACGGATTCGAGGTGTTGGTGCAGCTCGTGATGGCGGCGATCAGCACGCTTCCGTGGCCGACCTTCGCCGTCCCCTTGCCGTTGAACGAGACCTCCGCTCCCGCCGATGCGAAATCCTCCGCCTTCTTGCCGAATCCGTTGTCCGCCACGGGCCGGGAGAACGAGCTCAGGAACTCCTGCTTGAGTCTGGGAAGCTCGATCCTGTCCTGGGGGCGCTTCGGGCCCGCGACGCTCGGGACCACGGCGCCGAGATCCAGCTCGATCTCCTGGGAATAGTCGATCTGGCCCTTCTGTGGAACGCCCCAGAGGCCCTGGGCCCTGTAGTAGGCCTCGTACACGGCCACGTGCTCCGGGCTCCGGCCGGTCGCCAGGAGATAGCTCGAGCACTCCGAGTCGATCGGGAAGAACCCCATGGTCGCCCCGTATTCCGGGGCCATGTTGCCTATCGTCGCGCGGTCAACGACCGGCAGGGCGGCGGCCCCCGGACCGTAGAACTCGACGAACTTGCCCACGACCTTCGCCTTCCTCAGGAGCTGCGTGACCGTGAGCGCCAGGTCGGTCGCCGTCACGCCCTCCCGCAGCGACCCGGTCAGGTGCACGCCCACGACGTCGGGCGTGAGGAAATAGACGGGCTGCCCCAGCATCCCGGCCTCCGCCTCGATGCCCCCCACCCCCCAGCCGACGATCCCGAGCCCGTTGATCATCGTCGTGTGCGAGTCCGTCCCCACAAGCGTGTCCGGATAGTGGATCCCGCCGGAGTCCTTCAAGAGGCCCTTCGCGAGGTACTCCAGGTTGACCTGGTGCACGATGCCGATCCCCGGGGGCACGACCTTGAAGGTCTCGAACGCCTGCATGCCCCATTTGAGGAACTGGTAGCGCTCGCGGTTCCTTGAGAACTCGATCTCGAGGTTCCTGGCCAGCGCGTCGGCGCTGCCGGCGAAGTCCACCTGGACCGAGTGGTCCACGACGAGGTCCACGGGCACGAGCGGCTCGATCACCTTGGGACTCTTGCCCATCCGCGCGGCGGCGGAGCGCATGGCCGCAAGGTCGACCAGCAGCGGAACCCCGGTGAAGTCCTGAAGCACGATTCGCGCGACCACGAAGGGGATCTCCTCGGTGCGCGCAGCCTTGGCCTGCCAGGATGCGAGCGCCCGCACGGCGTGCTCCGTCACCCGCTGGCCGTCGCAGTTCCTCAGGAGGGACTCCAGCACGAGCCGGATCGACACCGGCAGCCGCGAGACATCGAGCCCGGCCCCAGCCAGCGCGGGCAGCGAGTGGAACCTCAGCGAGGACCCGCTCGCTGAGAAAGTCTGGAGGGTCCCGAAGGGATCGTGCGGCTTGCTCATCGGGCGGCCCGCGGGATCACTTTGCGATCGCGGCCTTTATTGCCGAGAAGTCCGGGAGATCCTTTGGCGTCGCGGTCTGCTCGGCGTACTTCACGACGCCGTCCGTCCCGACGACGAACGCGGCCCGGGCGGCCGTGTCGCCGATCCCGGCGAGCCCGTGAAAGATGACGCCGTAGGCGGCGGCCACCTTCTTGTCGAGGTCGCTCAGGAGCGTCACGCCGATCTTGTTCTGCTTGGCCCACGCGGCCTGAGCGAACGGGCTGTCGACGCTGATCCCGTAGACCGCGGCGTTCAGCCCGGAGTAGTCGCCGAGCCCGGCGCTCACGTCGCACATCTCCTGCGTGCAGACCCCTGTGAACGCCAGGGGAAAGAAAAGGATGAGCGTCTGCTTCTTCCCGAAGTTGTCGCTCAGCTTCACGTCTTTGAGTCCGTCCGCCGTGGCGGTCTTGAGGTTGAAATCCGGGGCCTTGGTTCCTGTGGCTATAGGCATGGTGGAGGATGGGTTTGCGTAGGGACTGAGTCGTGGAACGCTCCGCGCCGGAGCGATCCGAGGGAAGGTGTAACGTGGCTCAGGGTCTCCTTCTCGGCAAATCGTTTTTTCCACGGCCCCCCGGAGGGTCACAAAATCCCTTGCCGCCGGAGCCCCCGGGGGGCTTCTTGAGGGGCCCAATGACGATCATCGACGAGCTGAAATGGCGCGGCCTGCTGGCTGACTGCACCGACCTGGGGGCGCTTGGCGGGCGCCTCGCCGCGGGTCCGGCCGCGCTCTACTGCGGGTTTGACCCGTCCGGGGACTCCCTCCACGTGGGCTCCCTGGTCGGGCTGCTCATGCTGCGCCGGTTCCAGCTCCAGGGCCACCACCCCATCGCCCTTGCCGGAGGGGCCACGGGAATGATAGGCGACCCTTCGGGGAAGTCCGCGGAGCGCAACCTCCTCTCGCGCGAGCGGCTTGACCGAAACCTTGCCAGCATAAAGGCGCAGCTTTCCAGGATCCTGGATTTCGACTCCAAGGTGAACCCGGCCCGAATGGTGGACAACGCGGCGTGGACGGCGGGGGTCGGGTACCTGGATTTCCTGCGCGATGTGGGCAAGTATTTCACGGTCAACATGATGGTGGCCAAGGAGAGCGTCAGGGCGCGGATGGAGGGCGAAGGCGGCATCAGCTACACGGAGTTCAGCTACATGCTCCTCCAGGCGCACGATTTCTACCACCTGCGGAAGTCGCACGACTGCGAGATCCAGATCGGCGGTTCCGACCAGTGGGGCAACATCACCGCCGGAACGGAGCTCATCCGCAAGAAGCTGGGCGTCCAGGCCTGGGGCCTGACCTTCCCCCTGATCACGAAGGCGGACGGAACGAAATTCGGCAAGACCGAGGACGGCGCGGTCTGGCTCGATGCGGCGAAGACGAGCCCGTACCGGTTCTACCAGTTCTTCATCAACACCGAGGACAGCATGGTGCCGGCCTACCTGAGGAAGTTCACCCTGCTGGCGCCGGGGGAGATCGAGGCGCTCGAGGCCAGGCACCTCGCGAACCCGGCTGCCCGCGAGGCCCACCGGGCCCTCGCCCGGGAGGTGACGTCGATCGTCCACGGAAGGACGGCCTGCGACGACGCGGTCCGGGCGAGCGAGATTATGTTCGGGGGCGGACTCGACGGCATCACCGAGGCCCTGTTCAAGGACGTGGCCGGCGAGATCCCTACAAGGGCCCTCGAGCGATCCCGCGTCGAGGGCGCAGGCTCCCCGCTTGTGGACCTGCTCGTCCACAGCGGCCTGTGCCCCTCCAAGGGCCAGGCCCGCAAGGACATTGAGGCGGGCGGGATCTACCTGAACAACGCGCGGGTCGCCGAGGCCACCCGCGCCGCCACCTCGGGCGACCTGCTTTTCGGGCGCTATCTCCTCCTCCGCAAGGGCAAGCGCAGCTACTGCCTCCTCCGGGCGGAATAGGTCAGAAGAACATCGCGTCGCTGAGGGCGTTCTCCTGCGTCAGGAGCGCGACAGACGCGGGCATCACCGTGCGTCCCGATCCGAAGTCGGCGTCAAAGGTCGCGTGGGCCGTCGCCAGGTCGGCCTTCCAGGAGAAGGACCTCTTGTCCCCGTAGGCGAAGCCGAGCGAGAACGCCCTGGGGGCCATGTCCCCCGGCTGCGCAATCTCGATGGTCTCGGCGGCCATGCCGCAGGCGCCGATCCGGTCCCTTATCCACCATAGGAGGACCCGCGCCTCGGCAACGACATCCGGGCCGTGCGCGAGCCTTATCGACCGGAGACCCTTCGCGAGGGACTCGACGGGATAGCGGCTTAGGAACTGTCCGAGCGACTGGCGCACCGGCAGGAGGCGCGCGAACGCCAGGTCCCGGACGTTCTCCGGATGCGGCCACGCATAGCTGAAGGCGTCGGCGGGGGCGGTCGCGCTGTCGAGCAGGATGCGCCGCGCCGTGGTGAGGAGGTAGCGGTAGTCGGCGAGCTTGGCGGACTCGCTGAACCGGTGGGCCCAGTAGTACATGGGAAGGTCGGTCGAGAGGCATATCGACACCTGGCTCTCAAGGTGCACGCGCGCCGAGCGCGGGTAGCTGAGCATCACGAACTCGCAGCAGCGGGTGTCATCCGCGGACTTCCCGACCGAGCACTCGCCGTAGACCTTCGCTCGCATCGTGGTGACACCGGCGTCGTCCATCAGGGGGCACATGACCACCACCCGGCTCGGATAGCGCCTCGAGAACCGGACCGCCGTCTCGAACTGCGCGACCGCGTCCGCGGCGTCCGTCTTGAAGCCGAGGTGCAGCACGAGGTTTATCTGCGTTGCCATCGACTGCTCGCCCGCGGGCGAGGGCTTGCCGGCGGAGGCGTCGCCCTCCCACATCTGCGCGAGCCCCTTTTGAATCGCGCCGACCGGGACCTCCAAGCCGGGGAGCGCCTCGAAAATGCGGGACATGGCCAGGTCGCCGTCGGCTTCAGGGCTGGCGCCAGGCGTGGCCCCTGGACGCGATCAGCTTTTCGCCACCCGGGGGCCCCCAGGAACCCGCCGCGTACTCCTCCATGCCCTTGCGCCCCTGCGACTGCCAGGAGTCGAGGACGGGCGTGTAGAGCTTCCACGACGTCTCCGCCTCGTCGCCGCGGATGAAGAGCGTGCCGTCCCCGATCATCGCATCCAGGACCAGGCGCTCGTAGGCCTCGGGCGTGTTTGAGCCGAACGTGGTCGCATACCGGAAGCTCATCTTCACAGGCTGGGTCCGCGTCTCAAGGCCCGGGACCTTCGCGTTCAGGATCAGGCTCAGTCCCTCGTCGGGCTGGATCTGGAACGAGAGCGTGTTGGCGGCCAGGTTGAAGCCCTCCTTGCGAGGGAAGATGGTCCCCGGGGCGCACTTGAACTGCACGGCTATCTCCGAGACCCGGCGCGCCATGCGCTTGCCGGACCTCAGGTAGAACGGAACACCCTGCCACCTCCAGTTGTTGATCGAGAGCCGCAGGGCCGCATAGGTCTCGGTGGCCGAATCCGGGGCGATCCCCTTCTCCTGGAGGTAACCCGGCACGCCCGCGCCCCCCGTCATGCCGGCCGCGTACTGCGCGCGGGCCGTGTCCGCGCCCGGGCCGAGCGCGATCGGCTCGATCGCCCTGAGGACCTTGACCTTCTCGTCGTGCAGGGCCTCGGCCTCGAAGGAGCCCGGGGCCTCCATCGCGGTCAGCGCGAGCAGCTGCGTCGTGTGGTTCTGGATCATGTCCCGCAGGCACCCGCTCTGCTCGTAATAGCCGGCGCGCGTCCCGACGCCCTGGTCCTCCGCCACCGTGATCTGGACGCTGTCTATGTAGTTGCGGTTCCAGATGGGCTCGAAGATGGCGTTGGCGAAGCGCTGCACCAGGAGGTCCTGCACGGTCTCCTTGCCGAGGTAGTGATCAATTCGATACACCTGGCCCTCCTCGAAGACCGAGCGGAGCTCGGCGTTGAGGGCGCGGGCCGAGTCCAGGTCCCGCCCGAAGGGCTTCTCGATGATGACCTTCGAGTGGTGGGGCCTGCCGAGGTACTTGCCGCCGAGGCCGCTCGCCCCCAGGTTCTGGATGATCGGGCTGAAGACCGACGGCGGCGTCGAGATGTAGAAGAGGCTCTGCACCTCGCTGCCCACGCCCTTCTCGATGTCCTTGATGTGGGCGGCCAGCCTGTCGAAGCCCGCCTTCTCGTCATATCCCCCCGAGACGTACGAGGTGTTGGCCGCGACGCGCCCCCAGACCTCCGCATCGAGCTCGCGCCGGGAGAACTCCTTTATCGCCGCCGCGGCGATCGACCGGAACTCCTCGTCGGGGATCGCCTTCCGCCCGAAGCCCACGAGGTGGAAATCCGCCGGGAGAAGGTTGTCGAAGCTCAGGTTGTAGATCGCCGGGATGAGCTTGCGCGCCGTCAGGTCGCCCGATGCGCCGAAAATGACGACGACGGTCGGCGGGGCGCCTCGGTGCTTGCTGAGCCCCTGCAGGAATGGGTGCCTTTCTGGGTCGGCCATGGCAGTGCGTGATTTTTTGCCAAGTCCGGGGCTACGCAAGGGAAATGGCTCCGGACCCCGCGGGGAGCGTTTCTCGTTGCGGGAAGCCTTCCTCGATGGCAGTCCCTTGATACATACCGAGTATGGCCGCCCCCTCCATTGCGAGCGCCCTGAGGCGCTCACTGCTGATCAAGATCATCTCCAAGCCCGCGCCGAGCAAGGAGGACGTGGCGTCGGTCATCGAGCTCACCGCCTCGAAGGTCGTCGAGGCCCTGCAGGCCCAGTCGATGACCCTTTACCTTGTCGAGGGCAACGACATCGCGTTCAAGCAGATCTACTACTCGCCGTCCCTCTGGAGCGACGACCCCAAGAAGGAGAAGAAGTTCAAGGAGATGGAGGCAAAGCTCCTCCAGCTCAAGGTCCCGGTCGGCACGGGGATCGTCGGCAAGGTGATACAGTCGGGGGAGCCGGTTTTCTTCAGGCACACGGAGAGCCAGGCGCCCATGATGGCCTCCCTCGCGAAGACCACGGGCTTCGAGGTGAGGTCGATGCTGACCGTTCCGCTCAAGACCACGATTACCCTCGGCGCGATCCAGACCCTGAACAAGGAGTTCTCGGCGGGCACGAACGGGGAGTTCACGGAGGCCGACCTCAAGCTCCTGACCGAGGTCGCCGAGTACTCCTCGGCCCTGATCCACAGGATGATCGACCCGAAGTTCCAGCTGGGTCCCGACGACACGGCGCGCTTTATATCCAGGCTCACCGACCTTCCCCTCGTCACCAAGATCGAGGAGCTAGAGATCGACGATAAGCTGGTCGAGACCACCGGCGACGCGATCATCCGCCGGGAGGGCGTGTTCCCCCACAAGAGCCTGGCGCCCGGTTCCGTCGCGGTCGTCATGACCAATCCGCTCGACTACGCGAAGCGCGAGTCGTTCACCCAGGCGACGGACCTGAGCATCGACGAGGTCCGCGTCGTGTCGGGGACCCTCTTCGAGGCGCTGGTGAAGAAGTTCTTCAAGGACTCGAGGGCGGCGACGGGCGACGACATCGACATCGGCTCCGTCACGAAGGTGATCAGCGACGCCTACGAGGCCGACGCCGAGGGCGGCGACCTGAAGGCCGCCGACCTCGAGAGCGAGGACTCCGCGCCCATCATCCAGCTCGCGAACCGCATCGTCGAGGACGCCTACATCTCGGGCGCCTCGGACATCCACATCGAGCCGATGGAGAAGGATCTTCTCGTCCGCTACCGGATCGACGGGCTCTGCCAGGAGAAGCTGCGCCTCCCGAAGCAGGTCGCCACCGCGCTGGTCACCCGGCTCAAGATCATGTGCAACCTGGACATCTCGGAGAGGCGCCTGCCGCAGGACGGGCGCATTGTCTTCAAGAAGTTCACGAAGAAGAACATCGACATCGATCTGCGCGTGGCGACCGGGCCCATGAACTACGGCGAGAAGGTCGTCATGCGTATCCTGGACAAGCAGAAGTCGACGCTTCCCCTTCCGGCGCTCGGCTTCTCGGAGGAGAACCTCGCCAGGTACCGCGAGTGCATCCGCCAGCCCTACGGGATGATCCTTCACTGCGGCCCGACCGGGTCGGGAAAGTCGATGACCCTGTACTCGGCGCTGGCCGAGGTGAACACGCCCGACGTGAACATCCAGACGGCCGAGGACCCGATCGAGTACACGCTTCCCGGTCTCAACCAGATGCAGATGAACCGGCAGATCGGGCTCACGTTCGCGCGGGCGCTGCGCTGCTACCTGCGCATGGACCCGGACGTGATCCTCGTCGGCGAGATCCGCGACGAGGAGACGGCCGGCATCGCCTCGGAGGCTGCGCTCACCGGGCACCTCCTTGTTTCGACGCTCCACACCAATGACGCGCCCTCGACCGTCACGCGCCTCTCCGAGATGGGGATCGAGCCCTTCAACATCTCGGCATCGCTTGTCTGCGTGTGCGCGCAGCGCCTCCTGCGGCGGGTCTGCAAGAACTGCAAGAAGCCGTACGAGCCCGAGGGCCGCGAGAAGCAGATCCTTGAGAAGGCGATCGGCTGGAGCGGGCAGATCTTCAAGCCCAACCCCCAGGGGTGCCCCGTCTGCAACGGGAACGGCTACAAGGGGCGCGTGGGCATCCACGAGCTCATGGTGAACTGCGAGGCACTCACGGAGGGCATCAACAAGGAGGTCGAGGTCGCGGAGCTGAAGCGCATAGCGATGAAGACGGGGATGAAGACCCTCCACCAGGACTCGATGCTCAAGGTCAAGATGGGGCTCACGACGATGGAGGAGGCGCTCGCCAACGTGCCCCCGGACCTCATTCTCTGATCCAACGCTGGTCAGACCCCTGCGGAAGCCTCTGGACCTGCTTGCAGCGTGTCCGCGATTGGCGGCGCAACCCGGCTGGTCGTTGACGGCCACCGCGGGCAAGGCGGTCCGCCCTTGCGCCCGCGAGAAGTCACGGTCCCTATGGCTTCTCGCGCAACGGAATGAAGAATCGTCGGGCTGGCACAAAGCGCAGGGAAGCGTACCGGGCGCCCTTTCTGTAGTCGCGGGCCGCGCCGAGGGGACCCAGCCGTCCGGCGCGCCGGGATCCCCTCCGCCCCGAGGCCAAGCATGGTCTTGCTGGCCGGTGGCTAATATAATCTGCTGCGCAATGCGCTATAGGATCGCCGTACTCGTCTTCCTTGAGAACGCCGCGGGCGAGCACCTGCTGCTCCTGCGGGCGAAGGCGCCCAACAAGGGGGTTTGGAGCCCGATCGGCGGCAAGCTCGAGATGGCGACCGGCGAGTCGCCCTTTGAGTGCGCCGTGCGCGAGACGCGGGAGGAGACGGGGTTCGAGATCGGGGTCCCGGACCTGCATCTCTTCGCCATGATCGCCGAAAAGGCCTACGAGGGTGAATCGCACTGGCTCATGTTCCTGTTCCGGTGCCGCCGGCCCGTGCCCGGGCTCCCGCCGGACATCTCCGAGGGACGCTTCGGATTCTTCTCCCGGAGGTCCGTGGAAAGCCTGCCGGTTCCCGAGACCGACCGGGCGGCCCTGTGGCCGACCTACGACCGTTACCGGGACCGCTTCGTGGCGCTGAGCGCCGACTGCCGGCCGGGAAAACCCGTGCGGGTCGCGGTGGAGGAAATTACGCCGCCGGATTGAAAAAAGTGCTCTTGATCTCCAGCGTGTCCGCCTGAAAGCTCGACCGTTCCACTCCCTGTGACCAAGAAACCAAGTGCCGCCGCCGAAGTCCGGACCCACCCTGGGACCGGCAAACCGAGCTTTGCCGGAGCGCCCGCGAATGCGGCCCTCTCGGCGGAGCAGAAGATCGGCCTCTACCGCATGATGCTGCGCATCAGGAGGTTCGAGGAACGAAGCCTCCGGGCCTACCAAGCCAAGAAGATCGGCGGGTTCCTCCACCTCTACATCGGGCAGGAGGCGGTGGCCGTCGGCTGCTGCTCGCTCATGGGCAAGGACGACCACGTGATCACGGCCTACCGCGACCACGGCCACGCGCTCGCGGTCGGGATGGAGATGAACCCGCTCATGGCCGAGCTGTATGGCAAGGTGACCGGCTGCTCCAAGGGCAAGGGCGGCTCCATGCACTTCTTCGATCCGTCGCGCAACTACTGGGGCGGACACGGCATCGTGGGCGGACAGGTGCCCCTTGGCGCGGGGCTCGCCTACGGCCTCAAGTACAAGGGGCTCAAGGGGGCCTGCATGACCTTCATGGGCGACGGGGCCGTCAACCAGGGCGCCGTCCACGAGGCGTACAACCTCGCGGCCCTCTGGGAGCTGCCGGTCGTCTTCGTGATCGAGAACAACGGGTACTCGATGGGAACGAGCCAGGCGCGCTCCTCCGCCGGCGACCTGTCGCGAAGGGCCGAGGCCTACGGGATGGCCTGGGGCGAATGCAACGGGCACGACCTCTACGAGGTGCGCGCCTTCATGGCCCCGTTCCTCGAGCAGGCCCGCGAGAAGTGCAGGCCGGCGATCGTCGAGATCGACACCTACCGGTACCGGGGCCATTCGGTCGCGGATCCCGACAACACCTACCGCGCCAAGGCCGAGATCGAGGAGTACAGGAAGAACAAGGACCCGATCCAGGTGTTTCAGGACGAGCTTGTCGCCGAGGGGGTCCTCGACGAGCCGGCGGCCGAGAGGATCGACGCCGAGGTCCGCGGCGAGGCCGACATCTCGGCCGACTTCGCCGAGGCGAGCCCTTTCCCGACCGTGGCGGACCTTCAGAGGGACGTCTACTGGGAGGCCGACAATCCGGGCGAACGCAAGTCGGGCGGCCGGCTCTTCTTCAACTGACCGATGCCCGTAATCCAATACCGCGAGGCGATACGGCAGGCGCTTGCCGAGGAGCTGACCAGGGATCCCAACGTCGTCGTCCTGGGCGAGGAGGTCGCGCAGTTCAACGGCGCCTACAAGGTCACCGAGGGCCTCCTCGAGAGGTTCGGGCCGAAGCGCATCGTGGACACGCCCATCAGCGAGGCGGGGTTCATCGGATTGGGAGTCGGGGCCTCGATGCTGGGCATCCGGCCGGTCATCGAGCTGATGTTCTGGTCGTTCTACTCGGTCGCGTTCGACCAGATCCTCAACAACGCCGCCAACATCCGCTACATGTCCGGCGGGCAGATCCACTGCCCAATCGTCATCCGGGGCCCGGCGAACGGCGGCACGAACGTGGGCGCCACGCACTCCCACACCCCCGAGAACGTGCTCGCCAGCCACCCGGGCGTTAAGGTTGTCGTGCCCTCGACCCCGTATGACGCGAAGGGCCTCCTCAAGTCCGCGATCCGCGACAACGACCCCGTGATGTACCTCGAGAACACGCTGCTCTACGGGGACAAGGGCGAGGTTCCCGCCGACGACTACCTGGTCCCGCTTGGCAAGGCTGACATAAAGAGGGAGGGAAGCGACCTGACCCTCGTCACCTACGGCCGCGCCGCGATCCAGTCGCTCGCGGCGGCCCGCCTTCTCCACGAGGAGCACGGCATCTCCGCGGAGGTCGTGGACCTTCGCTCGATCCGCCCCCTGGACATGGACGCTGTCCTCGCCTCCGTCCGCAAGACCCACCGCGTCCTCGTCGTCGAGGAGCAGAGGCCCTTCTGCGGCGTGGGCGCCCAGCTCGCGTACATGATACAGAGCGAGGCGTTTGACGAGCTGGACGGCCCCGTGGCCAGGCTCACGACCGTCGACGCGCCCTCGATCTACAGCCCGCCGGTCGAGGCGGAGCAGCTGCCGAACCCGCAGAGGATCCTGAAGGCGGCCATCGAGGCGATGGCCTGACCGCGCGGCGAGAGACACTCCCATGGCCAACATCATCGAGATGCCCAAGCTGAGCGACACCATGACCGTCGGCACGCTGGTCAGGTGGCTCAAGAAGGAGGGCGACGCGGTCAAGGCCGGCGACATGCTGGCCGAGATCGAGACCGACAAGGCGACGATGGAGCTCGAGAGCTTCTTTGCCGGGACCCTCCTCGCCGTCTTCGTCAAGGCCGGAGCGCAGGTCCCGCTTGGCGCGGCGCTCTGCGCCATTGGCAAGCCCGGGGAGAAGGTGGAGGCCCCGGCGCCCGGGCCCGCCCCGGAGGCCGCGGCCCCCGCGCCGAGCCAGGCGCCTCCCCTTGCCGCCCCCGCCCCGGCGCCCGCCCCCGCCCGGGCGGCCGCCGCGCCGGCCCAGCCCGCGGGGCGCGTCAGGATCTCGCCCCTCGCGCGGAAGCTCGCGGCCGACAGGGGGATCGACCCCGCGGCCATAACCGGGAGCGGCCCGGGGGGGCGCATCGTCAGGGCGGACGTCCTCGCCGCCGCCGGCGGCGCCGCAAGGGGCTCCCCGGCGGGATCCGCAGGCGCCGCCACCATCGGGGCCAAGGGGCCCGTGCAGGAGGAGAGGCTTGTCCCGGTCTCCAACGTCAGGGGCATCATCGCCAAGCGCCTGGTCGAGTCCAAGTCCCAGATACCCCATTTCTACCTGGAGATCGAGGTCGACGCGGAGCCCCTCCTGGAGCTGAGGACCCAGCTCAACGCGGCCCTCGAGAGGGAGGGCGTGAAGCTCTCGGTCAACGACTTCGTCCTCAAGGCCTCCGCCGAGGCGCTCCGGCGCGTGCCCGCCGTCAACTGCTCGTGGGAGGGCGCGGCCATCCGGCACCACCCGGCCGCGCACGTCTCGTTCGCCGTCGCCATCGACGACGGCCTGATCACGCCCGTGATCCGCGATGCGCACCTGAAGACGATCTTCGCCATCAGCGCCGAGGCGAAGGCGCTCGGCAAGCGCGCCAAGGAGAAGAAGCTCGCCCCCGCGGAATTCACGGGCGGGACGTTCTGCGTCTCCAACCTCGGGATGATGGGCATCGAGAGCTTCAGCGCGATCATCAACCCGCCGAACGCGGCCATCCTGGCCGTCGGGACGACGGTCCGGAAGCCCGTCGTCAGGGGCGAGCAGATCGCCATCGGCCAGCGGATGGCGCTCACCCTTTCCGTCGACCACCGCGTCGTGGACGGCGCGGTCGGCGCCGCCTACCTGGCGGCGTTGAGGGACCTGCTCGAGAAGCCCGCCCTCCTCCTGATATAGGCTAGACGGCCTCCCAGGACCTGGCGGCGACGGGATCGCGCCCCTCGTCGAAGTCGATGTAGTCGAAGTACGTCTCTATCGGCTTTCCCTCCAGCCCCGATTCCCTTATCCGCTGGCGAAGGCGCTGGACATTCTCGGCGGGGTCGTGCCAGCCGCGCTTCATCAGGAAATGGCTCCAGACCTGGCATTCATCGTCCGTGCGGCGGCCCCCCCGCTTCTCCGCCCATTCCAGAACCTCCTGGTCGCTTCCGCCCTCGAGCGTGCGCCTCGCAATGTCGTCGAACTTGACGCGCAGGAAGCCGCAGCAGCGCGTGTCGAACATGCCCGGCTTCGCGTCGCCAAGGTTCGCCACGTACTCGGGCGGAAGCTTGCCGGCGGCGTGCAGGCGTATCTTGTCGAGCATCCGCCCGAAGTAGACGATGCGGCCGACCTTTGCGTACGGGCTGCGGAGACCGGGTATGTTGGGCATGTTATAGTTTGGCTTTGATGCGCGCGCGGGGCCGTCCGCCCCTATCCCTCCGCGCGCCCGCGCGCGTCCTCCTCTATGAGCTTCTTCAGCCGGTCGAGCTCGGAGCGGACCCTCGCCTTCACGGCCGGAAGCTCCTCCGCCCCGCCGACCTTGTCCGAGGCGAAGAGATAGAACTTCATCTTGGGCTCGGTCCCGCTTCCCCGCGCCGCAAACCGGTACCCGTTTGACAGCGTCACGACGTAGAGGTCCTGCTTCGGGATCTCGTCGCCGTCGGCGTCGAGGATCGTCTCCCTCCCGAAGTCCTGGAAGGCGTCGACGCGCACGTCGCCGAACGAGGCCGGCCTCGAGGTCCGGTAGGTGTCGAGGATGCGCTTGATCTTGGCGCTCCCGCTCGCGCCCTCGTAATAGATGTTGATCGTGTCCTCCAGGTAGAAGCCGTACTTGAGGTAGACCTGGTCGAGGTACTCTGGGACCGTGAGCCCCTTGGCGGCCACCCAGGCGCAGAGCTCCGCGAACATCAGGCACGCCGCGTTGCCGTCCTTGTCCCGGACGTAGTCGTTCGGCAGGTAGCCGTAGCTCTCCTCCGTCCCGAAGATGAAGAACGTGCTGTGCTCGAGGAGCAGCTGGGCCCGCTCGACAAAGGGGGTCTTGTCATAGTCCCACCCGGCGCCCATGGCCGCCTTCAGGCGCTCCTCGTAGACCGCGATCTTCGCGGCGATCCATTTGAAGCCGGTCAGCGTGTCGATCACCTTCACGCCGTGCGCCCGCCCGATCGCATTCTGGAGCTGGGTCGTGACAAAGGTCTTGATGATGCAGGCGTTCTGCGAGCCCCCCTTCGGGATCCACCCGAGCTCCTTGTACTTCAGGAGGCGGTACTCCGCGATCAGCGACCCGATCTGGTTGCCGGTCAGCAGCTCCATGGCGCCGGAGCGGCCCCGGACGGCGACCCCCATGCGGTCGCAGTCCGGATCGGTCGCCATGACGACGTCGCAGCCCCTCCTGTTCGCCGTCGCCACCGCGAGCGCAAGCGCCTCCGCATTCTCCGGGTTCGGGGACTTCACGGTCGGGAACCTCGGGTCGTGGGCCATCTGCTCCGCCACGAGGACGAGGTTGCAGCCCGCGTGGATCAGCATGGGCACGGCGTGGATCGCCCCCGTTCCATGGATGTTCGTATAGACCACCTTCAGGTGCGAGCCGCGAAGGACGGACCCGTCGACTATGGCGAACGAGGCGACATCCATGTACGCGTCGTCCATGTCGCGGCCGAGCCGGACGACCCGGGTCAGGTCGGTCGCCAGGTATTGCGAGACGGAGGCAAGCGGCACGGCCGTCACCTTGGCGGCGATCCCCGCGTCATGGGGTGGTATGACCTGGCCGCCGTCGACAAAGTACGCCTTGAACCCGTTGTCGTGGGGCGGGTTGTGGCTCGCGGTGATGACGACGCCCGCGTGGGCCCGGAGGTGGCGGACGCTGAAGCTGAGCTGGGGCGTCGGCCTCGGCCCGTCGAAGATGTACGCCTCGCCGCCGAGCCGCGTCCAGATGGACGCCGCAAGCTCGCAGAAGTGCCTGGAGTAGAACCGGACGTCGTGCGCGATGACCAGGCGCGGGGCCACGCCCGCTGCGCTGCCCGCAAGGTAGTCCCTGGTGTAGTTGAACAGCCCGATGACCGCGCGCGCGACGGTGAAGTCGTTCATCATGTTGCTGCCGACGGCCGCGTGCTCGGGCGAACCGAACTGGCCGGGCGTCCCGGCCTCCGCGGCCGTGGTGACCAGGCTGATGGTGCGCCCGCGCATGCCGCCGGTCCCGAACTCAAGCTCCCGGTAGAACCGGTCGTTCAGCTCCCCCCAGCTCCGCTTCTCAAGGAGCTCGGTCATGCTCGACCCGGCCCAGGCCGGGAGCCCGGCGCCGAGGTACGCGGCAATGTTCGCCGTCGAGCTCGGCATCAGCTGGCCCGCAAGCACGGCGGACTGGAGTTGGTCGGAGGGGGTCATTTCGGGGGGAGGATCAGAGGCAGAGACCGCCCGCGATCGCGGGCTTTGTCGCGAGGCGGGACCAGCTCTCCATGAAGGAGTCCTCGTCATAGCCGAAGAGCGGAGAAATCTCTAGGGCGAATTCGGGCAGCCCGGTTGAATCCACCGGGACAGCCGCCCCGGCCCTCCGGAGCCAGCGGGCGAACTGCCGGAGCTGGTCGGCGCGGCACGTCGCCGCCGAGTCGACGCCCTCGGCGTTCTTGACCGGCGAGAAATCGTCGGCGCGGTTCGTCTCGATGACGGCAGGGTTCCTTGCCGAAGGCAGCGCGTCGAAGACGAACATCTCGAACTTCACGCCGTTGGCCCGGGTTGGCCGCACCTCCCAGCCCTCGGCGTCCACGGTCGCGATCTTCTTGTCGGCCCTGTGGAACGGGAGGGCGCCGGTCCCGCGCGCCATCCTCCTGATGAATTCCCGGTCGATGACGTGGATGGCGATGCTTCCCGCCTCGTAGCGAAGCGCGCCCGTGGAGGGGTCCCTTTCCATCTGAAGCCCGATCGGCAGGTCCGAGTACTCGATCACGACCAATCCGCTCCCCCGC
This sequence comes from uncultured Opitutaceae bacterium, assembly GCA_964451965.1. GTDB lineage: Bacteria > Verrucomicrobiota > Verrucomicrobiia > Opitutales > Opitutaceae > Palsa-1447. The sequence continues at coordinate 75,153 of CAYVKH010000007.1, read as the reverse complement.
GTGCAGAAGTGGCCGAGCTTCTCCTCGGGGTACGCCTTGGGCACGGTCTTGCTCGACATCTCCGAGCCCCGCAGGAGGTGCCACCCGATGAACGCCGGGTCGACGCAGCGCACGAGGGGGTTGTCCACCTGGAAATAGCTGAGCGTGTCGATGCCCTCCGACGCCATGAGGTCGAGCGAGCCGCTCCTCTCCAGCGCCCGGAGCGATCCTCCGTGGCCGTCGGGGGAGAGGGCGAGCGATCCCTGGCTCTCCAGGAGGATCTTTCCGCCAAAGTCCACGGCGGGCATCCTCCCCTGCCGGAAGAGGTGGATCAGGCCCGGGTCGAGGCCGAAGTGGCGGTTCTCCCGGAGGTACGCCTCGGTCGCCGCGTGGTTCTGGTGGCTGGTCATGATGAACCAGTGGAGCGTCCGCCCGTAGCGCCGCCCCGCCGCCGTGATCTTCTCGGCGAAGACCTGGAACAGGGAGCGGTGCCGCACCGGCGTGACGGGATACGTTCCCTTCGGCCCGTCATAGCCGAGCCGGGTCCCCTGCCCGCCCGCGACGGTGAACGCGGCCACACGCCCCGCGCGCAGGGCCACCTCCCCCGCGGCGCTGGCCTTGGCCCACGACGCTGCGTCGCCCCCGTGCTCGGGCAGCCTCTCATAGGGGGCCGGGGCCAGCCCGTCCAGGTTCACGGCCTGGGTGCTGCCCGCCGCCACGAGCGTGCGCACGAGCCGGTCCATTTCGGCAAGGTCGATCTCGGCCGCCTCCGAGAGCAGGCGGGCCCGCGCTTCGGGGCGGAGCCTGTCGAAGAAGGCGAACACCTGCCCCTGCCCGGCGCTGTGGAATTTTCCAATGAGATCGGTGGTGTCCGGCGTCATCCGTCGTCTCCCTCAATCCTCAAAACGATAGATGAACTCGTCGGGCCTGGCATAGCCCAGCTTCTTGCGGATCACTTTGTCGACGTACGCGGGATCCGTGCGCAGGCGCTCGAGCACCCGCTCCTGGTTGCGCAGGCGCTCCTGCGCCTCCGCCAGCTTCTGGCGGTTCAGCGTCTCAACCTGCTCGAGCCGCACATATTCGTGGCGCGCGTCCACGAAAAGGTAGCTGCCGGCGACTCCGAGGCCCGCAAACAGCAGCAGGTAGAGGCTCAGGATGACTTTGCGCGATTTCACGGGACTTTCACATCGATAAACAGCGGGCCATCACGCGTTCGCAATTCTTTTTGGTCGCTGCGCCCAGGCGCAGGTTTTGGCGTGCGTTTTGGGAAGGGCACGGCTTACTCGGAACCGTCTATGTATCTGAGCTACTACGGATTCAACGAGATGCCCTTCAACATCACGCCGGATCCGAAATTCCTCTTTCTGAGCCCGACGCACCAGGAGGCGCTGCAGCATCTCAAGTTCGGCGTGCGCGAAAGGAAGGGGTTCATCGTGCTGATCGGCGAGGTCGGCTGCGGGAAGACGACGCTCTGCCGCCGCTTCCTCAACGAGCTCGACCCCGCCCGCTTCGACACCGCGCTGATTCTGAACCCAAGGGTCACCGAGACGCAGATGCTAAAGGCTATCCTCGGGGAGCTGGGGGAGACGAAGCTCGCGCGGAGCCAGGTGGACCTCGTGTCACAGATGAACCGGGTCCTCCTGGAGAGGATCCACCGGGGCAGGGACATCGTCCTCATCATCGACGAGGCCCAGAACCTCTCGTTCGAGGTGCTCGAGCAGGTGCGCCTCCTCTCGAACCTCGAGACCGACAAGCAGAAGCTCCTGCAGATCGTCCTCATGGGCCAGCCCGAGCTCAAGGAGGTCCTCGCCCGCGAGGAACTGCGCCAGCTGCGCCAGCGCATCCTCGTCCACTACGAGCTCCATCCGCTGTCCCACAGGGACATGACGCACTACATCCAGCACCGCCTCACCCTCGCCGGAGGGACAGGGCGGCCCTCCTTCACACCCTGGGCCCTCAGGGCCATCCACAAGGCCAGCCGCGGCATCCCCAGGGTGGTGAACAACCTCTGCGACAAGGCCATGCTTTCCGCGTTCATCCGCGAATCCGACGAGGTGAACTACTGGGACGCGCGGCGGGCGGTCCGCGACATGGAGCATCTCACGAACTGAGCGTTCGACGATGAGCCTCATCAACGATGCGCTGAAGAAGGCCGCGCGCCTTCGCGCCCAGGAGCAGGCGGACATGATTCCCCCGATGCCGGGTGGCGGCCAGGGGCGGGTGTCGCGCCAGAACGAGCCGCTCCGCACGCAGACCCTCGTCCTCATAGCCGGCGCCGCGGTGGCGCTCATCGTGGTCTCGGCGGTCATCACCGGAATCCTCATGACCGGCAAGCCCGCGCCAAAGGCCGCCGTCGTTGAGAGGCCGGCCCCGACGGCGGTTCCCACGTCGGTGCCAGTGAAGGTGGTCGTGCAGGCCCCTGTGATAGCGGTGCCGGTCCCACGGCAGAGCGCACCCTCGCCGACCCCCGCTCCCACGGCGCCCCCGAAGCCCGTCGAGGCCCCGCCTCAATTCGTCCGCGCCGAGGAGCGCCCCGCGGCCGGTCACGCCGCCGCCGCGGCGCCGCAGAGCCACAACGAGCTGGTCCAAGGGATCGTGGACAGGTTCCACGTGTCCGGGGCCCGCGCGGCCGGAGCCGACAGCAAGGCGCTCATCGACGGGCACGTCTACAAGGTGAACGAGGTCATCGACCGGGCCGTGGGCCTGAAGCTCTCGAAGGTGGAGGCCGACCACATCACGTTTGTGGACGCCGACGGCGGCACCTACACCAAGAGTTACTGAGGCGCGCTCAGAACGCCGATTCGGGGGGCACGACCACCTGCCAGAGCGTCCTGGCGGTGATCTGGAGGTCCATCCACATGGACCAGTGGGAGATATAGTAGACGTCCCAGTACACCCGCCGGCGGACCATCTCCTCCTCGAGCACCGCCCCCCGGAAGCCCAGGCTCTGCGACAGGCCGGTGATGCCCGGCTTGACCAGGTTGCGCGTCCGGTAGCCCTGCGTCTGCTGTCGAAACTCCTCGTCCAGGAGGGGCATGTACGGGCGGGGCCCCACGATGCTCATCTCGCCGACGAAGACGTTCCAGAACTGGGGAAACTCGTCCAGGCTGCGCCGGCGCATGAACCTCCCGAAGGGAAAGATGCGCTGGTCCTCCGAGAGGGCCTGTCTTGACTCGGCCGCCGCGTTGTCGGGACCGGCGAACATCGAGCGGAACTTCAGCATGCAGAAGATCCTGCCCTGCTTGCCCCTCCTGTCCCGGGCGTGAAACAGCGGTCCCGGCGCCTGGATCCTCTGCATGACCGCGACCCAGGCGCACAGGGGCGGCAGCATCAGCACGACGACCGGAATCGATACCGCCAGGTCGAACGCGCGCTTGATCAGGCGGTTGAGCGGGTCCTCGAGGGGCTCCTCCTGGAGCGTGTAGAAATGCCGCCCCTCCTCGGTGACGGGCACGAGCGGCTGCGTGTAGCGCTCCTCGATGTTGCTGTGGATCAGAAGGCGGCACCCGTGGTCGCGGCATGCGTTTATGACCCTGCCCGCCTCTTCGTTGTTTACCGGAAGCTCGAGCATGATGACCTGGCCCACCAGCCTCTCCCCGAGCACCCGGGGGAGGTCGGCGGACGTGCCAAGCCACGGCACCGATAGGGCGGCCGGGCCATCCTGTGGCGGCTCGGGCGATAGCAGGCCCACCGGATAGATCCCGAGCGGCTCCTTGTTGGCGACCCACTCCCTCACCTTCGCGAACGAGCCCGGCTGCCCCATGAAGACCGTGGGAAGCCGGTGCCCCTTCTGGAAGACGAACCGTGCCAGCCGGCCGGGGACAATGGCGTTGAGGATGGCGAGCAAGAGCCAGCACCAGATCAGGAACGTCCCGAGAAAGAGCCTGCTCACGCTGTGGTCCTGCGTGGCGAACATCATCGCGAATATGAGAAGCGCCATCAGCGCGACCTGGCGGGAGGCGAGCCGGGCGGCCCCCCCGAGGTCGGGCAGGTGGAACCGCGCCGCCAGGCGCCGCGACACGTCGCGGGCGGACAGGACCATGCCCCCGATCGCGCAGAGGAAATAGGGCGCGATGTTTGCGACCGGGCTCATGTGCACGTAGGGCACGTGGGCGTTAAGGTTCACGTACGCCCAAGCCCAGAACAGGGCCGCGATGACGAGCGTCATCAGCGCCGCGTGGATGTTGGCCAGCCCGCGCGCCCGTGCGTCGATCATCTGCGCCTCCTTTTCTTTGCCATCCAGTCGTCGATTTCCCTCAGCGTAAGGGTGTTCAATACATTTTCCCGGGTGAGCCAGCCCTTGCGCGCCGCGTTCACGCCGGCCCTCACGTACTCGAGGCCCGCCGTGTCGTGCGCGTCGGGATTGATCGAGCACATGAGGCCCCGATCGGCTGCCCTCCTCCAGAGGCGCCAGTCCATGTCGAGCCTGTACGGGTTGGCGTTCAGCTCGACCACGACGCCGTTCGCAATCGCGGCGTCGATCACCTTGCCCGCGTCGACGCGGTAGGGCTCGCGCCGGAGCAGGAGCCGGCCCGAAAGGTGCCCGAGCATCGCCACGTGCGGGTTCTCGATCGCCCGGATCATCCGGGAGGTCATCACGGCCTCGTCCTGGCCGAACGAGCTGTGGACCGACGCGACGACGTAGTCCAGCCCGGCCAGGACGGAGTCCTCGAAATCCAGGCTGCCGTCGGGCAGGATGTCGCATTCCGTCCCGGTGAACACCCGGGTCTTGAAGCGCCGGGACGAGTTAAGGGCCTTGATCTCGGCGACCTGCCTCGAAAGGCGCTCCTCGCCCAGGCCGTTCGCCTGCCTGCTCGACTTGGAATGGTCGGCTATCCCCAGGTAGGCCCAGCCCAGCGCCTCCGCCGCACCCGCCATCTCCGCAAGGGTGTTGCTCCCGTCCGACTCCGTCGTGTGGTTGTGGAACGACCCGCGTAGGTCGCCCAGCTCGACGAGCCTGGGTATCCGCCCCTTTTCCGCCGCCTCTATCTCGCCCATTCCCTCGCGCAGCTCCGGCGGTATGAAGGAGAGCCCGAGGGCCGCGAAGATGGCCTTCTCGTCTCCCGCGGCCACGCCCTCGCTGCGGCTCGCCTTGTCGCGCGCGGTGCCCTCTCCCGCGGAGGGGACAAGGCCCCATTCGCTGAGACTCAGCCCCCGGTCCAGGGCGCGCTGGCGCATCTGGACATTGTGGTCCTTCGAGCCCGTGAAATGGTGGAGGGCGAAGGCGAACTGTTCCGAAGGGATGATGCGCAGGTCGGCCTGGAGGCCGCTCTCCAGGCGCACGCTCGCCTTTGTCTCTCCGCTGGCGGTGACCTCCTTGACACCGGCCATCCCGGTGAACCAACCGACGACGGGCCCCACGTCCCTTGCCGCGACAATGAAGTCCAGGTCCCCGACGGTCTCGAGACCCCGGCGCAGGCTGCCTGCAGTCTCCGCGCGGCTCACCTGCGGCAGGGCCCGGAGCCCTGCGAGGATGGGGGCCGCCGTATGGCTCGCGTCCCACCAGAGGTGCCGCAGCGAGTATGCCTCCCGGTTCCGGATGCCCGTCAGGATCTTCTCCTGCGTCTTCTCGCCGAACCCTGGAAGCGCGGCGACCCGCCCGTCCTTGCACGCCTTCTCCAGATCCGCGACCGAGTTGATCCCGAGGTCGCGCCCCAGGGCGGCTATCTTCTTCGGGCCCAGGCCGGGAATCTTCAGCATCTCGACCAGGCCCGGCTCGATCGAGGACTTCAGCCTGTCCAGGAATTCGAGGCGTCCCGTTGAATGCAGCTCCGCGATCTTCGCGGCGAGCGCCTCCCCGATCCCCTTGACGCTCTGGATGCGTCCCTCGGCGACGAGTTTCTCGAACTCATCCCTCTCGAGGGCCTCGATGGCCCTCGCGCCCCCTGAGTACGCGCGGACCTTGAAGGGGTTCTCACCCTTGAGCTCCATGAGGGTCCCGATCTCGGCGAGCACGTCGGCGATCTCGTTCTTGGTCATCGACCCCGATTCAGACGCCCGGGCGGCCAAGTTCAACGCCGGAAGACGCTCCGGGGCGTCGGCCTCTGCGATGTTGCGTCGCACGCCCTTTGACCTATCGCTTTGGGGCCCAAAGCCCCCATGCCCTTCCACTACGCCCGGACGGCCCACTTCGCGGACACCGACGCCGCCGGGGTCGTCTTCTTCGCCAACTACCTTGCGATCTGCCACGAGGCCTACGAGGAGGCCCTTTCGGCCGCCGGGATCGACCTTAAGCGGTTCTTCGCCGACAACGGGGTCGTGGTCCCGATCGCCCGGAGCGAGACGGAGTTCCTGCGGCCCGTCGCATGCGGCGACAAGCTGAGCGTAGGCGTCAAGCCAAAGGCGCTGTCGGAGAACTCATTTGAAATCCACTACGAGGTCACGCGGCTGGGGCCGCCCGGCAAGTGCGCCGCCAAGGCGAGGACTGAGCACGTGTGCATCGACTCGGTGACGCGGGCGCGAAGGGAGCTTCCGGGGCCGCTCTTGGACTGGGTGCGGGCGGGCTGACCCCGCGGGTCATCCGCCGGCTGCCAGCCTGAGGAGCTCGGCCCGGTTGATCTTGCCCTGCGCATTGCGGGGCCACGGCGAGACGGCGACGTACCGCTTGGGGTGCTTGAACGAGGCCAATCCGGACAGGGCGTCCCTTATGCGCCCGTCCCCCAGCGGGCGCGCGCCGCCGGGGTGGCAGGCCACAACCATCTGGCCCCATTCCGGGTCCGGGATTCCGACCACCGCGACATCCTCGAATTCGCCGCTCCGCATCAGGGCGGCCTCCACCTCGGCAGGCAGCACCTTCTTGCCCCCCGTCACCACCATGTCATCGCTCCGGCCGAGTATTGACAGGCTGCCGTCCGGACCGAACGCCCCCAAGTCGCCCGTCGTCCACGCCCGTTCCACCCGCATATCGGGAAAGTATCCCCTGAACACCGATTCGCCTGCGACCCGGACGACCCCGTCCACCAGGTCGATCCGCGCGTGGGGAAGCGCCGTGCCGCACCCGCGCATGCCGTCCAGGAATTGCTCGGGCCTGAGGGCTGCCACCATCGCCGCGGTCTCGGTCGCGCCGTAGCTGGTCGAAAGGGGAAGACCGATCCGGGCAGCCGCCTCGATTGTCCCCTCCCAGGCGGGCCCCCCTCCGACGAAGACGATGCGGAATGTTCGGAGCCACGAGACGGCCGCCCCGGAGGAGAGGAGGCGCTGAAGCTGGGTCGGAACGAGCGAGAGGCAGCAGTCCGCGGGCGTTTCCGCCGGGAATCGCCCGGCCTCGACGTCCTTCCACGACCATGGGATGAACAAGCCCCCCGTCAGGGCGCTTCGCATCCATGCCATGAAGCCGCTCACATGATGGAGGGGGAGCACGCTGACCGCGTTCGCGCGCTCAAGCCCAAAATGCCCGCAGAATCCCGCGACCGCGGCCGCGATGGTGCGGCTGTCATGGCGCGCGAACTTGAGCCCCCCGCCGGCGCCCCCGCTCGGAATCATGAGCCAGCCGGTTTCCCCGCAGGGAGCCTCCCCGACGATCCGGGCAAGGCCGGCGCGCTCGCTCGATCGCCAGGACGGATTTGAAAGGAAGATGTTGCCCCCTCCGGAGACGGCGCCTGCGAAGGACGCCATGAACCGGCCGGGTTGCGTCTCCTCGATCACCGGTCCGCCTCCGGGCGCCCCAGCCCGGAGGCCGGCAACGCGGGCCGCTAGCTCGCCGCGCTCCATAGTGCCTCGGGATTGATCCTGTTCACGTCCTCCATTCGCAGGAACGGGGCCGCGGCGGGTCCGTCAAACCTAGCGTCCGAGAAAAGGGGCCACACGCCGAAGCCGAGCGAGACGGCCTTGCCCGGCCACGCAAACGCAAGGCGCAGGGCGGCCTGGGCCCCGACGCCCGTCTCGAGAGCCGAGGAGAACACCACCCGGGCATGGGCCTTGGCGAGCCGGCCGAGCACCGCCCGGACCTCGCCCACCAGGGCCGGCTTGACGACGAAATAGCCCCTCCAGCCCCGGTCGAGCCAGCGGCCGACGGCCTCCTCGTCCGCGATGGATTCGTCGAGGGCGATGGGCGTCGGGTAGTCCGCGGCCAGCCCGGCAAGGCAGTCGTCCGCGCCCTTCGAGCCTGGCGCGACCGGCTGCTCCACGAACTCGACGGGGCGCCCCGACGCGCGGTCGAGCCACTTCTCGGCGGTCCTGCGGTCCCACGCCCCGTTTGCGTCCAGCCGGAACCTCGAGCCCGCGGGCAGCGCGCCGATCAGGTCGTCAAGGAGGGCCATCTCATCGTCCGCCGCCCCGACTCCAACCTTCCACTTGAACACCCTGAAGCCCGCGTCGGCCCTGGGCGGCGCGTCGGCAAGGGCGGCGCGCCCCGCGGGCAGAAGCGCCGCCACCCCCAGGCTCGCGTGCCTCGGGAGGTCGGCGGCGCCCCCGACGGCAAAGGCCAGGGCGTTTCGGAGCGACCGGAGGTTCCGCGGGACCCCCGACAGGGCCTCGTCGCCAAGCCGGTCCCCAACGGAGCGGCACCAGGCCTCGGCCTCGGCCACCGTCTCCGAGCCGAACGCCGGCACCGGGGCCGCCTCCCCTATGCCAACCGTGCCGTCGGGGCGCTCAACCCGGACATAAAGGCCCTCCCTGAGCGGCCACTGCCCGCGGGAGGTCCTCACGGGCTGGCGGAAAGCCAGGGAATACCTGCGGAATGAGAACCGGAATTCCATTTTGTTTGCCCTTTCAGAGAACCGCACTATTTGGTTCACGGCAACCCATGAGCAAGGTTGCAAAGAGGTCCCAGACGTCGGTCGACACCCAATTCTATCTCCCCGCGGACGAGTTCTTCCGCGCGAGCGTACCCATGGCGCTCACCTTCGACGACGTCACCCTAGCCACGCTGTATTCGGAGATCCTCCCCAGGGACACCGACACCTCGACCTCGGTCTCGGATTCGCTGAGCCTGCAGATCCCGGTCATCTCGTCCGACATGGACACGGTCACCGAGAAGGCGATGGCCATAGCCATGGCGCAGAACGGCGGCTTGGGCCTTATCCACTACAACATGCTCCCAAAGGAGCAGGTGAAGGAGGTCGCGCGGGTGAAGCGCCACATCCACGGCCTCATCCAGGACCCGATCACGGTGGCCCCGTTGAACCTGATCGGCGACCTGCTCCAGACGATAGAGGCCAAGCGCTACGGGTTCTCGACCTTCCCGGTCGTCGACGCCCGCGGCGTGCTCTGCGGGCTGGTCTCGGGAAACGTCGTCAAGGAGCGCTACCGCTCGAAGACGGTCGCGGAGGTCATGACGCCCCGCTCCCAGCTCAAGACGGCGGAGGAGTCCGCGGTCGCGAAGGACCCGATCAAGGCGGCCGACAGCTTCTTCAGCGCGAACGTCGGGATCAACAAGATGCTCGTGGTTGACCGCGAGGGCCGCCTGCGGGGCCTGGTCACCGCATCCGACGTCGAGAGGATCACGGGGGAGACAAGGTCCCGCAGGAAGCCGGCGCGGGACTCCCAGTTCAGGCTCGTCGTCGGGGCGGCCCTTTCCCCTGCCCGCACACCGAGCGGATCCCTCGACCGGGACGCCATCCTCTCCCATGTCGGAAGCCTGGTCGACGAGCATGTCGACGCCATTGCGGTCTCAACCGCCCACGGCCACACGTCGGGCGTCGGCGAGGTCGTCAAGATGGTGCGCCAGGCCTTTCCTTCGCTCACCCTCATAGCGGGAAACGTGACGAGCGGCGCGGGCGTCGAGTACCTCGCCGACTGCGGGGCCGACGCGATCAAGGTCGGCCAGGGCCCCGGCTCCATCTGCACCACGCGCATCGTGGCCGGAGTCGGCATCCCGCAGCTGACCGCGCTCTACGTAGCGTCGAAGTCCGCTAGGAGACACGGCGTGCGGATCCTCGCCGACGGGGGCATCACCAAGTCGGGCGATATCGTCAAGGCGCTCACGCTCTCCGACGCCGTGATCTGCGGCGGAGTGCTGGCGGGATGCCGCGAGGCCCCGGGAGAGATCATGGAAATCGGAGGGAAGGTCTACAAGCAGTACCGCGGGATGGGCTCGCTCGCGGCGATGAAGGCCGGCAGCGCCGCCCGCTATGGCAGGGACAGGGAGGACACCCGCAAGGTTGCGGCCGAGGGCATAGAGGCCCTGAAGGAGGTCAGCGGCTCGGTGGACGAGGTCCTGACTTCCCTCATCAGCGGCGTGCAGAGCGGGATGGGCTACCTCGGCGCCAGGACGCTCAGCGTCCTTCGCGAGAAGGCCCGTTTCGCCCGGGTGAGCCCCGCAGGCCAAAAGGAGGCCGCGCCGCACGACGTGGTCGAGGTTTCGACGCGCACGAACTGACGGGCAGGACTTCCCGCAAGGGGCAGTTGAAGCTTGCCCTCGGCCTCCGAGTGACCATTCCAATCTTCTGCAACAGGGGTCCAGCGCTTCCGTTGCAGAAAGCAACATGGCTCTACCTCCCTTCTCCTGCCAGCTCATCGCGGATGTCGGCATTTCCCTAGGCGACGAGGGAAAGGGCCGCCTGATTCCCGAGATCGTCGAGGAGCTCCGCACCACGCCCAGGAAAGTCGCGGTCGTCATGAAGGTCAACGGGGGGGCCAACGCGGGCCACACCGCGGCGGGCGTGAAGCTCAACCTGCTCCCGTCGGGCGTCGTGGACCGGGAGATCACTCACCTTGCGATCGGCAGCGGGGTCGTGGCCGATCCACGAAAGATCCTCTGGGAGGCGGCCCCGCTCGAGGCAAAGGGCTACTCCGTGCGCGACAGGCTCCTGATCGACGAGCGTACGATGACATCGGACCTGACCCACCGGCTGCTCGACCTAGCGGAGGAGGACTACCGGGTCAGCGTGCTCAAGGAGGAGCCGCGCGGTTCGACGGGCCGCGGAATCTCTGCGGCCTACAGCGAGGAGACGGGGCACTGGCAGATGTACTTCTCGGACTTCCTGGCGGGGCCTAATTTCTTCGCCCGCAAGCTGGCGCAGCGCGCCGACCGCGCCTGCCGGATGATCCAGCACGTCTACCGCGTCAGCGAGTCGTCGTGGAACGGCTTCTTCGACCGGCTGACCGAGGCCGAGAAGCGGGCGAACGCGGAGACGATCGCCGCCGGGGTCTTCGGCGCGGACGAGTTTGATTTCACGAGGTTTCGCGGGAAGCGGCCGTTCGAGTTCGACCTGGGATGCCTGACGTCGGTGTACTGGAAGGCCGGGACCGCGCTGCAAAGGAACGTCGGCGAGGTGCGCGAGCTGATCCTGGGCGAGCTCCGGCTCGGCCATACCGTCATCGGGGAATTCGGGCAGGCCTACTGGCTGGACAAGCGCCATGGGTTCTCCTCCACCTCCTCCCACACCTTCACGCCGGAATTCTTCGAGAGCGCGAACATCCCCGTGCAGCCTATCCACACGTTTGGGGTCGCGAAGGCCTACGACACCAAGGTGGGGACCCACACGTTCCTCACCGAGATGGGGGAGTCCGAGCCCCTGGGCATCAAGCTGAGGAAGCTCGAGTTTGGAACGAGCACGGGCAGGCAGCGGATGGTCGGCTGGTACGACGCCGTCGAGAAGGGGGACACGCTTCGGTATGGGGGATTCCAGGACCTGATGATCAACAAGCTGGACGCCCTCTCGTGGTCCGAGGCATGGAGGGGCGACCTTCGCGTCTGCACGGCGTACGAGGCACCCGGCGGCAGGCGGTTCCAGCATGTTCCGCGCAACGAGGCCGTGCGCAAGTCGCTCCGCCCCGTCTACAGGGACTACCCGGGATGGGCCGAGGACATATCGGGCGTCCGGCGGTTTTCCGACCTTCCGGTGAACGCCCGCCGCTACGTGGCCGGCATGGTGAAGGGAATACTGGACGTCGCCTACGCAGGGGAGCCGCGGCCCGCGGTCCTCCCGAATCTTCGGTACCTTGGCGTCGGGCCGGGTCCCTCGCAGATCGTCAAGGACGTCCCGGCGACCGACGAGCTCATACGGCTCGCCTGACCCGCCCCGCCGCGGCCGGCGGTCCCGGTCAGAAGTCCTGAAGCCTTCCCTCGCCCGGGCCGCGCTGCGGCTCCAGCAGGCAGAACACCTCTCCAAGGAGGTAGATCGACCCCGTCACGATGATGACGTCGTCAGGCCCGCCCGCGGTGCAGACCGCCGGCGACGGGAAGAGCTCCTCGACCGTCGACCGGATGGTGCGCCCGCGAAACGTCCCGGGAACCAGCGCCTCGAGCTCGGCATGGCTCGACGCCCGCGCCTGGTGCGGCACGACGAGGTGAATTTCCCGGCAGTGCCGGCAAAGGACCTCGAGGAGCGGGCCCGCCCTCATGGCGCCGAGGGCCCCGACGATAGCGACCGGTAGGCGCCCCGTCTCAAGGTGGAGGCGGGAAAGGTTGGAATCGAGGACCCCCGCTCCCTCCGGATTGTGGGATGCGTCGAGTATCGCCAGCCGCCCGCCCAGCACTGTGCGCTGCCAGCGGCCCGGCCATTCGACGGCTCCCAGGCCGGACTCGATCGACCCGTCCGAGATTCCGAATCTCCCGGGAAGCAGCCTGGCCGCAAGCGCCGCCGTCGCCGCATTCCACCTCTGGTAGTCTCCCTCCAGGCTCGGCTTCGGGTAGCGCGAAACGTCGTCCCCGAACTCCTCGCGGACCGAGACAACCCGGGCTCCCATCGAGGCCGCAACCCGGCGCACCGTCGTCTCGGCCGCGAGCGGCATGCGCCCGATCACGACGGGCCGCCCCGGCTTGATGATTCCCGCCTTCTCGCCGGCAATGGCCTCAAACGTGTCTCCAAGCATGTCGCAGTGGTCGAGGCCGATCGAGGTCACGATGCTCACCTCGGGCTCCACGATGTTCGTGGCGTCCAGGCGGCCCCCCAGGCCGACCTCGATCACGCTGAAATCGCATTTCTTCCTCGCAAACTGCAGGAACGCCATCGCCGTCATGAACTCGAAGAAGCTCGGCCTGTCGTCCAGCCCGCCCCTGGACGCTATGGCGTCCGCCAGCGGCTGCAGTTCCTGCACATAGGCGGTGATCTCCCCCTCGGCCAGGATGGCGCGGTTGACCTGGACCCTCTCGCCCAGCCGGACCAGGTGGGGCGACGTGTAGAGGCCCGTCCTTTGGCCAGAGGCGCGCAGGATCGCCTCGAGCATGGCGGAGACCGAACCCTTGCCGTTCGTTCCGGCGACGTGGATGCAGGGAACCGCCCTCTCGGGGTTCCCGATCCTGGCAGACAGGATGCGCATCCGGTCCACGCCGAACTTCACGCCCGCCGTCTTGAGGCCGAAGAGATAGTCCTGTATGGCCGCATAGCCGGCCGGCGGCGATCCGGTCGTCATTGCGGGGAAGGGTCAGGCGCCCGCGGCGACTGGCTCCTTCTTCAGGTAGAGGGCGCAGAGGATGTCCCTGATACGCTCGCGCATCTCGGTGCGGCTCACGATCTGGTCGACGAGGCCGTGCTTGAGAAGGAACTCCGCGGTCTGGAACCCGGGGGGCAGCGTCTGCTTCGTCGTGTCCCTGATCACCCGCGCCCCCGCGAATCCAATCATGGCGCCGGGCTCGGCCAGGATGATGTCGCCGAGCGTCGCGAAGCTGGCCGTGACCCCTCCCGTCGTGGGGTTCGTCAGCACCGAGATGAAGGGCAGCCTAGCCTGGGCAAGCCGGCCGAGCGCCGAGCTCGTCTTCGCCATCTGCATCAGGGAGTAGATCCCCTCCTGCATGCGGGCGCCCCCTGAGGCGCTGAACACGACGCACGGGATCCTCTTCGCCAGCGCGTCCTCGATGGTCCTGGTGATCTTTTCGCCCGTGGCCGACCCCATCGAGCCGCCGCAGAACTGGAAGTCCATGACGGCAATCGCAACCGGGATCCCGTGGATCGCACCGGTCCCGCAGATGACCGACTCGGGCAGGTTGCTCTTCTTCGCATTGCGCTTGAGGCGGTCCGAATAGGGCTGCGTGTCGACAAACTTCAGCGGGTCGTCGGCGCGGACGTTCTGATGGGTCTCAACAAACGAGCTGGGGTCCAGAAGCTTTGCAATCCGCTCGCGCGCCCCGATCGGGAAATGATGCCCGCTCTTCGGGACAACCATCTGGTTGTCCTCGATCTCCTTGTTGAAAAGGATCTCGCCGGTGACCGGATCCTTTGTGTAAAGGCCCTCGGGGATACCCTTTTTCTTCGTCCTGCGAACCGAGTACGTCGGCTTGTCGAAATGCATGAAGCGTGCGGGACAGGGAACGTGCCGGTACCGTATGGCAGAGGCAACCGAATTCGCGGCTCAGCCGTACAGCACCCGGCGCAGGAAGAGCCCCTGCGGCGGGGCCGTCTGGATCTGGGGGGTCCTCGCCCCTGACTTCAGGATCCTGCCTATCTCGGCGGCGGCGAGCCTTCCCTCCCCGCCAGCGACCAGGGCCCCGACCAGGCTGCGGACCATCTTGTAGAGGAAGCCGTCAGCCTCGGCGACGATCCGCAGATCGCGCCCGCGCGCAACGACCTCGAGCCTCCGCAGATCGCGCGTGGTGCCGGCCCTGTCCCCGGGCTCCGTCCCGTTCAGAGCCGAGAACGCCCTGAAATCGTGCACTCCCTGCAGAACCCGCGCCGAGGCCCGCATCGCCGCAAGGTCCATCGGCTTGAGCACCGGCCAGCAGTAGGGCCGGGTGAACGGGTCGGCATCGCCGAGCCGGATCCGGTACTCGTAGACCTTCCCCGTAGAGGAGAACCTGGCGTGAAAGTCCGCCGGCGCCGCGCGCACCGACACGACCTGGATCGCCCTTGAGAGCCGGTGCCTGAGCGCGGCTGCCAGCTTCTCCGGGCCATGCGGCCATTCGGCGTCGAAATGGAACACCTGCCCGATGGCGTGCACGCCCGCGTCCGTCCGGCCGCTGCCATGGATGCGCGCATGGCCGCCAAGCACGTCGGCAAGGCGCGCCTCGATGGCATCCTGAACCGAGTCCCTGCTCAGCTGGCTCTGCCAGCCGGAGAACCCGCCGCCGTCGTAGGCGCAAACGCATTTCCAGCGCTTCATGTCGCGCCTGCGGCCTCACCTTCCTTGGGAAAGCGCCCGTCGAGGAAATCCTGGAGGATTATCGTCGCGGCCCTCGAATCGACGATGCCGGTCTTGCGAACGGCCCGGCGTTTGGCCGGCGGTATGGTGGACTCGGCCTCGTAGCTTGTCAGCCGCTCGTCCACCAGGTGCACGGGCAGGCCGAACTCCGATCGGATCCTTCGGGCGAATGCCTCGACCTCCAGCGCCTTCGGGCCGGACGAGCCGTCCATGTTGAGCGGGTGGCCCAGCACCACCTCGGTGATGCGCCTTCCCTTCAAGACGGAGGCGATCCCGGCCCATTGCCGCGACGGGTCCTCCGACGCGACCGCGGGCAGAGGCGTCGCAACCCCTATTTCATCGCCGTAGGCCAGACCGATCCTCCGCGTCCCGTGGTCTATTCCGAGGAAGCGCATGGAGGGCGGGTTCACGCCGCCAGTTCTGGATGGCTCGAGGCATATTCGCGAGCCGCCTCTGCAAAAGCCCTCTTCAGGCGCGAAGCAACCGAATCCGGGCCGAGCTTGAACCTTACGCCGTCTATCTCGCCCACCGGTACAATGTCCTTTGTCGTCGACATCAGGAAGCACTCCCCCATCGACCCGAAGTCGGCGGGCTGCACCGGCTCCTCGGACACCGGGATTCCCGCCGCGGCCGCAATCCCGTCCAGGAGAAGCGCCCGTGTTATGCCCCCGAGGATCCCGGCGGAGAGCGGGGGCGTCACAAGCTTGCCGTCCCTCACGAAGCCAATATTGGCGACGGAGGCTTCCGTCACCTCGCCCGCCAGGTTGAGGATGACGACGTCGTCGGCGCCGCGCGCGCGCGCCTCGCGCAGGCAAAGGAGGTTGTTCAGGTAGTTTCCCGTCTTCCATGCCGGATCAAGGCTCTGCACCGGATTGCGGCGCATCGTCGTGGCGACCGACAGCCTCAGGCCCTCGCGCTCCCTGGCCTTCGGCACCTCCGGGCAGGGCTGGACCAGGAGAAGGAAATCCGCCTTGTCGGCCAGCGCGATGTCCAGGCCTATAGGCCCGGCCCCGCGGGTGACCTGCAGGCGGATATAGAGCTCCCCAGAATTCGGCACGCGGTCCCTAAAGGCGGACACGGTGCGGCGGATCTCCTCCAGGATCTGCGGCGGGGCGATGTCCAGGTGCATATGCACGGCGCGCGCCGACGCGCGCATTCTCTTCCAGTGCTCCTCCCAGGCGAATATGACGCCGTGATACGTCCGCCACACCTCGTAGATCGCATCACCATAGAGGAAGCCCCTGTTGAGGGGCGCTATAGACGGCTCGCTCGCGGGATGAAGGCGCCCGTTGGTATTGGCCTGGATATAGTGAGTCGGCATGTCGCTGGGTTTCGCAAAGCAAACGGCCCCCGCCACAAAGCAGGGGCCGGTCCCAACTGGCAAGACTGCGCCGCCCCTAGGCCCGAGCCTTCACAAGTCCCAGCGCCTTCTTGATGTTCTGCACGCTCGGCAGAGAGATGCCCAGCGCCTTGGCGATCTGGGAGCCTGTCTTCCCGGCCTCGACGAGCTTCTTCACGCTCGCGCGCGTCTCGTCCGTGATGACGGCGCGCCTGCGGCGCTTGACCTTGTCCGCGGACTTCGCGGGCCTGCCCCTGCGGCCCTTCCTGCGCGAGCCCGTCCCCGAGGCGCCCTTCAGCGCCCTGATGAATTCACCAAGGGACCCAAAGCCGTAGTTCTTGTGCAATGTCGCCAGTTCCTTGCTGAGGCGCTTGGCGATCGACTTCTCGAGCGCCGCGATCTTTGCCTTGGTGACCTCAAGCTCCTTTATCTGTTTTGTTACCATAGTTGAAATACTGTCGGGAGAACCACGTGTTATAGCAAGCATTATATATACATGATTTTATGGCATCACATCATTCAATACGGCGCAGTAGGGCAGATTTACTCGACGTGCAGTTGGAACGATATAGGAGGTTTCTGTGGACCCAGTTGCCCCGCCCTCGCGCCCCTCGTTCGCGGCCGGCACGCGCCTCTTCGTGTGTGCTCTTGCGGTCGCTCACGCAGTGGCGTTTGCCTCGATTTGGGTCCAGGCGGACGGATTGATTGGGCCGTCGGGGATCCTGCCTGCAGGGCAATTCTTCGCAGCCGTCCACGAGCAGCTGGGGCGCCAGGCATGGTACGAGGCCCCCTCGCTCTGCTGGATATTCGGGACGGGGCGTTTCATCGGCGTGCTCTGCGGGCTAGGAATCGGCCTTTCAGTGCTTCTCTTCGTGGGGTACGCCCAGCCCGTTTGCCTGGCGCTCCTCTGGGCCTTTTACCTGTCCCTCGTCTCCGCCGGGCAGATCTTCTTTGATTTTCAATGGGATGCGCTCCTCCTCGAGAGCACGCTTCTCGCCCTATTCGTGGTTCCCTGGTCGCTGCGGCGCGCAAGGGCCCCGTACGACCCGCCCCGTCTTGCGCGCTACCTGGTCTGGTGGCTCCTGTTCCGCCTCATGTTTCTCTCCGGCGTCGTCAAGCTGACGAGCGGAGACCCGACATGGCGGCACCTGAGCGCCCTTACCTTTCACTATCAGACCCAGCCGCTGCCGACCCCGATCGCATGGTACGCACAGCAGCTTCCGGAATGGTTCCAGGTGGCGTCCTGCGCTCTGATGTTCCTGGTCGAGCTCGCCGCCCCATTCTGCATTGCCGCGCCAAGGAGTATCCGCCATTTCGCGGCGCTGGCGCTTGTCGCCCTACAGGTCCTGATCGCCGTCACGGGAAACTACGCGTTTTTCAACCTGTTGACAGTCGGCCTGTGCCTGACCTGCCTCGACGACGGCTGGTGGCGCTCGCGCCACTGGCAGGTCGACGAACCCACCCGCGATCCGGCCGAACCCCGGCGCCGCGGAGCACCAAGCAAGGCCACTGCACTCCGCTGGTTCGGCGCATTCTACGTGGGCGTGACCTTTTTCGGGACAGCCGCGGCCGTATCCCCAAATGCAGCGCGGTCGCCGCTTGTCCGCTCTGTTGAGGAAGCGGTCGGGCCGCTGCAGACCTTCAACAACTATGGGCTCTTTCGGGTCATGACAGTCGAGCGTCCCGAACTCGTGATAGAGGGCAGCGACGACAGCCGCGACTGGCGCGAGTACGCTCTGCCCTACAAGCCGGGAGACCTTTCGAAACGGCCGAAATGGGTCGCCCCCTACCAGCCGCGCCTCGACTGGCAGCTTTGGTTCGCGGCGCTTGGGCCAGCCGATGACAGTCCCTGGGTGGGGACCATTTGCGAGCGCCTCCTCAGGGGAAATCCCGCGGTCCTTGGACTGTTCGCACACGATCCGTTTCCCGACCACCCTCCGCATTACATGCGCGTGGTGCGCTATCGCTACGAGTTCACGGATGCGGTCGAGCGTAAGCGAACGGGAAAATGGTGGCGAAGGACGCCAATAGATTTCTATATTCCCACGGTGGCACTCTCCTCCGATTCAAAATGAAGCCGTCCGGCCGCGACCAGTTCATGGACCTGCTGAGGGACGCCGTCCAAGGTGGTTCGCTTGAGAAGCTCACCCTGGGAAAACCCTCCGGCAAGGATTTGACGCTTTCCAACCTGTTCGTTCGCCCCGTGGCGCTGAAGTCGGGTCCCCGCTTCTCATTTGTTTGGCGCCACAAGACGAGGGACATCACGAAGAACCACGACGCCGCGGAGACCCTCCGGCTCGTGGATTCCCTGATCGGATCCGATTTTCTTGATGCCCATCTCTTCACGGCGGCCAAGAGTGCGCAGCTTGAGACCGGGCCCGGCACCTCGCGGATTCGAGTAAGGACTCGGACCACGGCGCCCGCCGTCTCTCGCGGAATCGACCGGGCCAAGACACGTCCCATCGCACCAGGGACGCCATGGCTGCGCGCCCTGGGAGTGACCGACGAGCGCGGCACGCCCCTTTCCGCCATGGCGGACAAGTTCCGCCAGATCGAGAAGTTCGCCGAGATCCTAGGCCATCTCATCAAGGAGGCTCCGCTCGAGGAGGGGCGGCGCCTGCGCGTCTTCGACATGGGTTGCGGGAAGGGCTACCTCACCTTTGCGGCAAGCGATCTTCTGGGAGAGCGGGCAGACGTCTGCGGGGTCGAGGCGCGGGCCGACCTTGTCGAATTCTGCAGCACGACGGCCGCCGAGCAGGGACTCGCGCAACGCCTGTCGTTCCGCGTGGGAACGATTGCCAAGACCGACGTCGGGGCGGCCGACGTGCTCATCGCCTTGCACGCCTGTGACACCGCGACGGACGACGCCCTTGCAAAGGGGGTCGCGGCCGGCGCGGCGCTTCTCGTCGTCGCCCCCTGCTGCCAGAAGGAGATCCGCCCGCAGCTTGTCTCGCCACCCGTGCTGTCGGCCGCGCTCAAGCACGGGATCTTCGAGGAGCGCCAGGCCGAGTTTGTCACCGACGCCCTTAGGGCCCAGCTGCTTGAATGGGCGGGTTACCGCACGCGGGTGATCGAATTCATCTCAACCGAACACACGGCGAAGAACACTATGATCACCGCGGTCCGGGCCCGCCCGGGAGGGGACGAGGTGATCGCCGGTCGTATCAGGCAGTTCGCCTCGTTCTACGGCGTCAGGCGCCAGGCCCTGGCCGCGCACCTGGGTTTCTCCCTCGCATGACCTGGTCGGAGCTGGACTGGGCCTCCCTCGACCGGCACCGGGAGCAGTTCCTTGGGGGCACGGCTGGCGACGCACCGTATTGGACCTCGACCGAGGACCTGGCCAGCTATGACATGACGTTCGGCGAGAGGATCGGGTGGAAGTGGGACGCCGTTCTCGACGAACTCCGGACCCGCGGCTGGAAGCCCCCTGGGGGCGCAGTGCTCGACTGGGGCTGCGGCAGCGGGATAGCAGGACGCCGCGTCGTCGGCCGCTTTGGCCATGGGCAGTTTGAGTCCCTGTTTGTCTGGGACCACTCCCCGGTCGCGGCCGGCTTTGCCCACGACGCGGCCACAAGGGAGTTCCCGCGGCTGTCCGTCGCCGCGGCGACCGTGGGATACCTGAGGGGCAACGAGCCCATCGGCCTCCTGCTGATCAGCCACGTCATAAACGAGCTTCGGCAGCCCGCCCTTGAGGAGGTAAGGGCCCTGATCGCCCGGTCGCGCGCGGTGATCTGGACGGAGCCGGGATCCCGCGAAACCAGCCGTGCGCTGGGAGCGCTCAGGGATGAATTCAGCAGGGAATTCAGGGTGGTGGCGCCCTGCACCCACGCGGGCGCCTGCCCCATCCTCGGGCCCGGCAACGAGCGGCACTGGTGCCACCACTTCGCCGCCCCGCCTCCCCTCGTCTTTGTGGACTCCAATTGGGTGAAGTTCGGCAAGCGCGCGGGAATCGACCTGCGCAGCCTGCCCTACTCGTTCATTGCGCTCGACCGCGACTGGAGCCGGGATGCGGGTGGATTGTCCCGCGTCATCGGGAGGCCGGAGCATTTCAAGCCCTATGTTAGGCTTCTGAACTGCGACAAGGACGGGCTCGAGGAGCTGATGGTCATGAAGCGCGACAGCGCGGCCCTCTGCAAGGAACTGGAGAAGGCGAGGCGCCCGTTGGTTTACAAATGGGAGCGGGTCGGCTCCAAGATCACGGCCGGATCCTCCCCCCGCCCGTAGCGTCCTGTCTTGGTTCCGGGCGCCAATGTCCCAATAGGGACCATTTGAAGCACTTCGCGTCTCGAACGCCATTCTCGTTCCACCTGACCTTCGAATTGCAGTAACCCCCTAAGCACAGGCGCCTGGGAAAGCAGGCCATCATCTGATGCGCAAGCCGCATGGCCCTGCGCCTGCGGCCCGCGAGGCCAAAGCCCGCGGCCGTCCGGGTCGTCGGAAAGCTCTCCGAAACCCGACCCTCCGGAAAGAGAGGCAATGCTAGGGCACCACCGGCACGATGAGCGCCGAGGGATGCTCCCGGTCGTGGAGAACCACGTTTGTCGCGACGACCGAGGAACCTGACGCCTCAGGGCTCTCCCCGGTGTTCGGGTTGCGGTCGAACCGCGGGAAACTGCTGCTCGTGATGTCGAGACGAAGCCGGTGGCCCTTCAGGAATACGTTGGCGGTCGACCAGAGCTCGATCCGGACCCGGTAGACCGTCCCTGCGTTCATGAGCTCGGGCTTCTCCATTGAGTCTCTGTAGCGGAGCCGGAGGACGCCGTCGGTGAGATTGATCGCCGTACCGTCTGGGAGAACGTCGACAAGCTTGCCGGTCAGGTCCGTGTCGACAGCCGAGGACCGGAAATAGACATCAAGGGACACCGGCCCGGTGATCTCGGTGTCGGACGTGAAAGCGGCGGTCGTGAACACAAGCACATCCTGCCTCCCCTCGACGACCCTCTGGTCAAGGGGGCCCGGCGGGTAGCTTGCCGGATCGCCGAGAAGCGCGCCTCCACGGGACGGCACCGGGTGCGCGGGATCGTAGACATAGGTGTCCTGGGCCTCTTCGCCGGGCGGGTTCGTGTCGAGCATGCCGTCGCCGGAGAGCGAGTTGGCCCGTCCCCCGGAGTGGAGGTAGAAGCGGGTCTCCCTTGCTCGGGCGAGCGGCCAGTCGTCCTCGTCCCTCCACGTGTTGCTCCCCATCACGAACACCTTCACCGGCTTCTCCCGGTCGATTCCGTTGTCGACCCCCTTCATCAGGTGGTCGAACCACCGGTAGCCGAGCTCATCCAGGTCGAGAACCGAGTCCTTTCCGAAGTCGACATCGCCAATCTTCTGCCCGAAGCCCGCATGGCCGCCCGGGATGATCACGAGGCGCTGCCCTGCCCTCGCGGCATCCGTGGCCGCCCCCCGCCTCAGGCCGGCGTAGTTCCGGAGGGAACCGTCCTGGAACAAGTCGTACCAAGCAGCCACCGTGAGGACCGGCACCCTGACCTTGGCGTAGTTCGCCTGAATGGACCACTGCCTCCAGAAGGCGTCGTAGGCGGGGTGGGCGATCCAGTCGAAATAGTAGTCGGCAACGCCCTTCGCCGAGCCGGGATCGATCACGGGGTATTCCGACGGGGGTTTCATGTAGTCCCAGTGGGAGGGGACCGCCGAGCCCCCGGTCTTGCGCTCCAGCACGTTGACCGAAAGGGCCGAACTCCACGCCTGCGCGAGCATCTGCATGAAGGCACCGCCCTGGTAGGCCCAGTGCTCATGGTAGTCCGAGGCCGTGACCGTCGGGTAGATGCCGACGAGATGCGGTGGGGACGCGATGGCCGCCAGCATCTGGGTCGCGCCGACATAGGAGCCGCCGATCATCCCGACCTTCCCGTCTGAGTATGGGAGGGCCGCGGCCCACTCGACCGCATCGTAGCCGTCGGCAATCTCGAACTTGAAGGGGTACCATTCGCCCTCGGAGGCGTTGCGCCCCCTGACGTCCTGGAGGATGACAACGTAGCCGCGGGCGGCACCCTTGAGGCCGGAGTCGATGTTGCTGAACTTGTTGTAGGGGGTGCGCTCGAGGAGCACCGGGAATCTCCCGTCGGCCTTCGGCCGATAGATATCGGCGCGCAGGGTGACGCCGTCGCGCGTCACCATCGCCACGTTGCCCTCGAAGGCCACCGCATAGGGCCCGTCGGCGCGGGCCGCGGGCGCCAAGGCGGTTGCCGCGAGCAGAGGCAGGATTCGGATGAGTTTCATGGGGGGGGCGGGCCTCGTGGCTCCGTCAGGGCTGGTTGTCCGAAATCTGGGCCCGGGCGCCCGCCTTGTTCTCGATGCGGTTCCCGTTCATCTGGTTGTGGTGCACGATCACGCCCTGGGCGCCCGCGCCGATCACGATGGCGGTTCCGGGGCCCGCTCCCTTCACGGCATCGGGATAGATCGTCAGCGAATTGTCGTGGATCATGGCCTGGCCGTCCGTCACCTCGATCATTGGGCCCGAGAGCACCCAGGGCACGAGCCTCGAGTCCGAGAGCGAGACGAGCCCGGCGTTCTCCCACTTGACGACGCGGTCGAGCTGCCCCCAAAAGCTGCCACCCCGGACATAGATGACCACCGTGTTGGGCTCGGTGATGTCCTTGCCGTTCAGCTGCCGGGTCTGGGTGCCGGCCTCTCCAGCGCCCCGGCCCCAGATCGCTATGCGGTACTTCCCGCGGTTGTCGTTCGCGATCGCGAGGTTTGAGAAGGAAACGCCGGGCTGCTGGGTCGATCGCGCGTCGATGCCGATGTCCACGCCGTCGAGGTCGACGTCCGTCATCTGCCCGTTCGTGGATCCATCCTTGGAGGCCGAAAGCTCGATGCCGACGTGGTATCCCCAGCTGAAGATGTTCTCAACCACCTCCCAGTCGGCGCGCTGGAAGATGAACGACGTCGCGTTCAACGCGGTGAAATCGATGACCTTCTTGTCCAGCGACCAGAACGGCCAGAAGTGGACGTCATGGATCCGTCCGATGTCGGAGCACTTGTCGACCCAGATCCCCTTGAGGAGCGGCTGGCCATAGAGGCCCCGGATATAGTGCCGGCTCCCCCCCTGGGTGGCCAGGTCCACGGCCTGGTAGGGGTTGGCCAGGAGGACGTCGATGATGGAGACGCTGTCGCCGGCGCCGCAGCGAACCGTCCACGGGTAGGGGGTCGGCCGATCCGATACGACCTGGTTCGGGTAGAGGACCTTGACGCCCTGAAGCGTCGAGTTCGGCCCCTGGAGCGTGATGAAGGCGGGGCCGTCCGCCAGCCCCGCGCCCTCCACGGCGAGCAGCGTGGAACCCGGGGATTTCTTGGTGTATAGCTGGGGGGCCCGGCCGACCCCGACAAGGGCGGTGCCGGCGGGCACCACGAGGTGGGTCCTGACCAGGTAGGTCCCTGTGGGAACGTACACCACCCCTCCCCCTGCGGCTCCCGCCGCGTCAAGCGCATCCTGGATGGCTCGGGTATCGTCGGCCTTGCCATCGCCGACCGCGCCATATGGCGCGCCTCGGACGTTGATGCCTTCCATTGGTGGCGGGGCCTCGACCTGGTGGTACGCGGCGGACGAAGGTGGAGTCGCCTTGGACTGCGCGCACATCCGGTCGACGGGAAGCGAAAGGGCCGCCGCGGCGAACGCCGCCAAGCTGAGTTGAAATCGAAGGGGGCCGCTTGGCGAAATTCCGATCGGGCTCGTTGACATGGATCCTGGGGTATCGGGAAAGGGCAGGTGCACAAATCCCGTGCTTCAGATCCTCTCGGCCTCAGGCTGAGACTTGCAAGCGCGCAGTGTCTCGTCGGCTTGCGACTCAGAACCCGATTGCAATCGAGCGGCCGTGGCCGAGCGCGGGAAAGGAAGGTGGCGCGGCAACGGTTCCCGTGTGCTAGCCCGCGCCGCATCGCTCCCGATGCGATCAC
The DNA here is from genome assembly GCA_964451965.1 of uncultured Opitutaceae bacterium. Taxonomy (GTDB): domain Bacteria; phylum Verrucomicrobiota; class Verrucomicrobiia; order Opitutales; family Opitutaceae; genus Palsa-1447. Next base: position 50,915 of record CAYVKH010000007.1, on the reverse strand, counting down.
GATTGTTGCCTGCGCACATGACTAAGTCCAGAGGCAGATCCGACTGCCACGTCGCGTGGAATAGTATATGTGCCAAAAAGCCGCCGGAAGGTGACCGTGAATCGACAGACGTGACCGCGGCCAATCCTATGGTTGCCCGTGATCGAGGCGTCCGTTGTCTTGAGAAAGGCCTCCTCTCGATTGCGGTTGACGGGAATCGCCGGAGAGGCCGCCTGTTCGAATAAGGACCGGTTTCTAGACAGCGGAAAATACAGATGTGTCCGCACCCCTTCAAAGTGCCCCGACTCCCATAATCGCGGGGGCCAGCCATTCACGTCACACGTTATGGCTTAGTCGGAGTTGCTGCGGCATCGTCGGCTTTCTCGATACTATCCGCTTCGGCGATCAACCGGGTAAATTCCGGCTCGCTGCGCAGCGGCGAGAATATGGGATCATAGCGTAAATCCGCTGCGGTGACGAAAACGGCGTGCAACTTGCTCTTCAACGCTGCCTCGATCAGGCGCAGGGCTTCTGCCCTCTCGCCGAGTTGCATGCACGCTCGGACGATCTCCCCCCGAGCATGAAGCACACCGGGACGATCTAGCCCCCTAAGTTGCAGCAGGGCCGTAAGGAGCCGACGCGCCTCCACGGTTTCGCCCAGGAGTGCGAGCAGAATCAGCCGGTTGTTCAAGGCAGGATCATCTTTGGGATTAACCGCGAGACGCGCGTCCACGAGTTTCAACGCAGCCTGCCACTCTACCGCAGCGGCCTCGATTCGGCCGGATTGCGCGAGCGCATCGCCAGCGAGCAGACCACGCGGGCCGCGAAAAAAAGAGGCGTCGTTGATCCAATCGCGCGAAAGAGCGCGCACGGCGGAGAGCGCGGCATCCGGTCGATTACTGTAGCGGTAAACCTCGTAAGCAATGAAGCAGCCTCGATCCTCCAGCAGCGCGGACGCTGGAATGGTGTCGAGCAACGCGTTCGCACGGTTGAGGTCGCCGCGCAGCCTCAACGCGAAATTTATTTCCATCAACCGAGCGCCGAGAAAAGGCTTCTGGACTAGGGCCGCGCGCAAGGCCGCCTCCGCTTCCGTCGCCCGGCCGTCGAACCAGAGATTCATAGCCTTGTCATAGAGAGCGAGTACATCGCCGCCAGGTAGCTGGGCCGAACGGTCGAAAATTTGGTTGGCTTCGTCGTGGCGTTCAGGAAAGCGACGCAATAAGTCACCCAAACTGCGCAGGACACGCTGATCGTCGGGTCGTTCGTTCAGCAACTTGCGTGTTGCCGCCTCACGCTCGCCCGCTTCTCGCAGGCTGGCGAGCGGCAGGTAGATCGCCGCCACGCGCGCCTCATACGACCGGGGATCTAGTCGCAAGGCGCGTTCCGTGGCGGTGCGGGCTTCTTCTAGCCGCTCGGCCGAGAGATCCCAGCCGCGTATGCCGTAGCGCGCCTGCAGTTGTGCGTAGGCGGCCCAGACTTCGGCGTCGGTGCTGTCTTTGGCAACCGCCTGCCTCAATAAATCCTCGGCAATTTTGTAACTTTCGCGGGTTTCATCGATATTGTCGAATAATCCGCGTGCGCGCGCTAGCAATTGCCGCGCGTCGGTTGCTACAAGCGGGGCCATCGGTGAGGCTGCAACTGGCGCGGGTTGGGTCGTAGCCTCCGTGGAACCGGCGGTCTGCCCATTTTCGAGATGCAGTGCGGCGTCTTTTTGTCTGCGGCCTGGGCGGAGCGCGAAATATGCGGCGACTAACGCCGCTACGGCCATTGCGGCGAACGCAAGGCGTGGCCAAGGGCTGCGCTTGGTCAAAACCTGGATTGCAACCTCCGGAGCGCCGCCGATGCGCTGCGCCTCGTGCGACAGCACGCCAGTCCGGTGCGACCAGAGTTTCAGCATCCGCGCGAGAACTTCGGGCGACGCAACACCATCCGGCAGGCGCGTCCATTGCACTTTTCTAAACCGGTCTGGGACCAGTGCGTCGGGCTCGCGGGTGTCGTCGATGACGACGGGCAGGATGAATGGCACACCCGAGGCAATTCCCTGCGCTCGCTCTGCTGCCAAATCCCACTCAATCCTGAAGTAACCCTCGTGCCGCGACTGGGTGTTGGCAGAGATGAGCGGAACGAACAATACGCACTCCTTGATCTGCTGCCGGATCTTCGCGTCCCATTCATCGCCGTGCTCCAGGCCCCCCTCTTGGTCGAACCACACCTCGACACCCCCGGAGCGGAGGGCCTCGCAGATGCGCCGCGCGGCTTCGGCGTCCTGGGAGGCGTAGCTTAGGAATACGGCGCCGGGCATCGGGCGGGAACGTGCCAGAGGCGCTAGGGGTCAGCCAGCACAAATCGGCCCATCTTTAGCCGGTGATACATTTGCCAAGAGGCTGTCTTCCTTCCTCAATTCGTTATCAAGAGAACGCTGAAGACGGCGAACAATCCAAGGAATGTCGCAGTCAACACTGCTTTCGTACGGCTGTTTCTCACGCTCGACAATTTAGATGTCTTCTCGAGTCGCCGGTCTTGGAACAGGAACCCCAAGGATCGGAACTCGAAGCGTGCATATTGATCTTGCGCAAGGACTGCGCCGTACTGGCCAAACACGACTATAAAGTTACCTTAGCGGGCGGCGATCTGCCGATTGCGGCGAAGCCATACTTTTCGTGCCTTACGGGTTCGCCAGAACTGTTCGTAAACGGACCCAAATTGGGACACTACCCCCACCCTATGTCTTGACTCGCCAAACACGAATGGGTCTGATGACACCTTTCCCCAATCACACCACCATGGGCCAACAGCTAAACAAGGTCATTAAACGCAAACGCCGCGCCGCCTACCTGAAGCGCAAGAAGGTCGCGGCGGCCGCAGCAAAGAAGAAGTAGGCCCCTGCGGGCCAGGATTTTGCGGCCCGCGGCGTATTCCGGCATGATCAAGGTCAGCCTCATCTCGCTTGGCTGCGCTAAGAACCTCGTGGACAGCGAGATAATGGTGGGCCACCTGCAGGAGGCGGGAATGCAGGTCATCCCCGACGCCGAAAAGGCGGATGTCGTGATCGTGAACACCTGCTCGTTCATCGACTCCTCGAAGGAGGAGTCGATCGGACACATTCTCGAGGTCAGCGCGCAGCGCGGGCTCCGAAAGCGCAGGCGTGAGCAGAAGCTGATTGTCGCCGGGTGCATGTCGCAGCGCTTCGCGAAGGATCTGCCGGGTTCGATGCCCGAGGTGGACGCGTTCATCGGGCTCGACCAGATCACCCGCATCGTTCCGATCATTGAGGAGATCTACGCCCGGGAGCGCGGCACGGACTCCCATCCGGCTAGCTTCGTCACGCCGCGGTCGACGTTCATTCCAGACTACAACACGCCGAGGTTCCGGCTGACGCCCTCCCACTTCGCCTACGTGAAGATCGCGGAGGGCTGCAACCATCCGTGCACGTTCTGCATCATTCCGCAGATCCGGGGCCGGCACAGGAGCAGGACGGTCGACAGCGTCGCCGCCGAGGTCCGCCAGCTCGTCGCGGAAGGCGTGAGGGAGGTCAACCTCATCTCGCAGGACACGACCTTCTTTGGGATGGACACGTGGGACGAGCGCCCGAGCCCGCGCACTCCCGTCGATTCCTCCCGCGGCGCCGCCCTCACCTCGCTCCTTCGAGAGCTCAACGCGATCGAGGGCGAGTTCTGGATCCGCATCCTTTACACGCATCCGGCGCACTGGAGCGACGAACTGATTAGGACGATCGCCGAATGCCCGAAGGTGGCGCGCTACGTGGACATGCCCCTGCAGCACATAAGCGACCGGATGCTGTCGGCCATGCAGCGGGAGACGGGGGGCGAATACATCCGCGGCCTCGTGAGGCGTATACGGGCGGGCATTCCGGGAATCGCCCTGAGGACGACCTTCATCGTCGGCTTCCCGGGGGAGACGGACGCCGATATCGACGAGCTGTGCGAATTCATCCGCGACACGAGGTTCGAGCGCCTGGGCGTCTTTCGCTATTCGCAGGAGGAGGGAACCCGGGCCGCCAGGATGCCCGGGCAGGTTCCGGCCAAGGAAAAGGAGCGGCGCTGGCACCGAATCATGGCGCTTCAGAAGGAGATCGCGGGCACCGTGAGCGCCGCAAGCGTCGGCAAGACGCTCAAGGTCCTGGTCGATGAGCCGGGAGTCGCGCGCGGCGAGGCCGATGCGCCCGACATCGACGGCCGCGTGTACGTGCCCCGGGAACTTGCGGTCGGCCGCTTCGCTTCCGTTAGGATCAACGGACACCATGAATACGATCTCCTTGCGCTGCCCGCGGGGCAGCACCCCGTCGAATTCAAGGTGGCCAAGCAGGCGCAGTAGGCGCCCGCTCAGCCCTTTGCGGACGCGGCGTACCTGCCGATGATCCCGTCAAACGAGCCGTTCGAGAAGAAGATGACCACCCGCGGCTTCCCGCCCTTCGGCAGCGTTTCGGCTGCCAGGGCGTCGTGCAGGTCGGCATTGGTGGGGAAATGCCGGGCGTGGACCCCTTGGGCCCCCAGATTCTCCGCCACGGCCTCCGGGTCGAATCGCTCCTCGACGCGCAGGGCCCCCGCGCGGCTCACGGGGCCAAGGTAGACCTCATCCGCGTTGGAGAGCGCCCTCTCGAAGCCGGCCTGCAGGGTCTTCACCCGCGCCGTGTTGCTCCGGGGCTCAAACACCGCCGTGAGCAACGCCCCGGGAAACCGCATCCGGAAGGACCTCAGCGTCTCCGCAATGGCAGTGGGATGGTGCCCAAAGTCCTCGACAACGGTGAGCTGCGACCCGGCAATGAGCACCTCCTGACGCCGCCTGACGCCGCGAAACTTTCCAAGCGCATCGAGGGAAAGGCTCGTCGGCCGTTCTCCCGACACCGCCAGGCCCGCTGCCGTGGCCGCCATCGCCGCATTGCGCGCGTTGTAGACACCCGGCAGCGACCATTCGACCCTTCCCCACTTCTCACCCCGCCAGTGCAGCGTGAAGCTCGAGCCGGCCGCCGTTTCCGAGAAGTCCACGATCCGCGTGTCGTTGCCCTCATCCATCCCGACCCGGATGACCTTCGTCCACGGCATGGGCCCGAGGACGCGCAGGTTGCTGTCGTCGCCGTTCAGGACGGCGAACCCGTTTCGCGGGATTATGCGCGAGAAGTGGACAAATGTGCGCTGGACGTCGGCCAGGTCCCGGAAGATGTCCGCGTGGTCGAACTCGAGGTTGTTGAAGACGGCGACGTGGGGCGAGTAGTGGATGAACTTGCTTCTCTTGTCGAAGAACGCGCTGTCGTACTCGTCGCCCTCGATGACAAAGGGATCGGAAGCGGACCCGAGGTGGCTTCCGGTCGGTGGATCCTGCGGCACGCCGCCGATGAGGTAGCCCGGATCGCGGCCGTTCTCGCGGAGCAGATAGGCCGCGACGGCGGTCGTCGTCGTCTTTCCGTGGGTCCCCGCCACCACGATGTTCTTCCTCCGGAAAAGCACCTGGTCATGGAGCATCGCCGGCAGGGAGGTGAAAGGAACCGCCCTCGTCTCGAGCAGCCATTCGACCTCGGGATTTCCCCGCATCATGGCATTGCCGATGACGACCAGATCCGGGCTGAGCGACGCGAGCCGGCCCGGGTCATAGCCCTCATGCGCCACAATGCCCGCCTCCGAGAGCACGGTGCTCATCGGCGGGTAGATGTTCGCGTCCGCGCCAATCACCTCGTGCCCGGACGCCCGGGCGAGAAGCGCCGCGTTTCCCATCGCGGTTCCGCAGATGCCCATGAAGTATATTTTCATTAGTGCTGGCCAGGGAACTCCGCCCAAAAAACCGAAGTGTTATTCAATCGGGCCCATTTCGGCCCATTTTCGCCAAAGCAACAAGGCCTTTCCGACGCCCTGCGCGGCCGCGGATTCGCCGGCACGCGCTCTTCCATGCCCGTGGATTATTTGATGGCTTGATTTCCCCAGGGCCGCGCAGCACCCTTTCCTCTTTTAGCGAAGACGGTCTGGCGCGATTGCCGCCGACCTGCCGATGTCTGGCCAAACCCCACCCCAAAAGTCATGCAAGTCACGCTAACCTGGCTCGATTACCTCATCCTGCTGACCTATACCGGCTTTGTCATCGGCATTGGCTTCGCCCTCAGGAAATACATGAGGAGCTCGTCGGACTTCCTGACGTCCGGCCGCTCGATCCCGACCTGGGTCACGGGGCTGGCATTCATCTCGGCCAACCTGGGCGCGCTCGAGCTCGTGGGCATGGCCGCCAGCGGCGCCAAATACGGCATCATCACCGCCCACTTCTACTGGGTCGGCGCAATTCCGGCGATGGTGTTCCTGGCCGTGTTCATGATGCCGTTCTACTACGGCTCCAAGGCGCGCTCCGTGCCGGAATACCTCAAGATGAGATTCGACGAGCGCGTGCGCGCGCTCAACTCGATCTCCTTCGCCGTGATGACCGTGTTCGCCTCCGGCATCTCGATGAACGCGCTGGCCAAGCTGCTCCACCTCCTCCTCGGCTGGAACTATCACGCGAGCCTCTGGATCTGCTCGGCGGTCGTGCTGGTCTATGTTCTGAAGGGCGGACTCACGTCCGCCATCTATACCGAGGTCCTTCAGTTCTTCATGATTGTGCTCGGCTTCGCACCGGTCGTCTATCTCGGGCTCAAGGACGTGGGGGGATACAGCGCGCTGACCGGCCTCCTGAAGGGCGTGGCCATCAACCCCAGTTCGCTCCACCTTCGCGACCCCGGGATCCACTACGGCGCCAATGCATGGACGAGCGCATGGCACACCTTGCTTTCCGGCCCGGCCAACAATCCCATGGGCGTGGACTGGTTCGCCATGATCTTCGGCCTCGGGTTCGTGCTCTCGTTCGGCTACTGGTGCACGAATTTCCTCGTGGTTCAGCGCGCAATGGCCGCGCGCAACATGACCGCCGCCCGCAACACCCCGCTGGTCGCGGCGGTGCCGAAGATGCTTTTCCCCGCCCTCGTGATCCTTCCCGGAATGATCGCCGTGGCGCTCATGACCATCCCTTCCAAGGGCTACCGCATCCCGGCGCCCATTCTCGAAAATGCGGTATATGAGAGGGCGATGACGGTGGTCGCAGCCTCCGCCGCCCTTCCGCCCGACCAGGCGTTCAGGGACATCAGCGCCGCCGTCGGCAAGAAGATGGACGGCGAGAAGGTCGCCGCGCTCGTCAAGGACTACGCTGCGAAGCCGCTGGCGCCGGAGGTCTTCAGGGACCGGCTTTGGAACGCCGTGGCGGAATACGACTACGACGGGGTCATCCTCTCCCTCGTGAAGCGCTATTGCCCGCCCGGCCTGCTGGGTCTGGCGCTCACGGGCCTGCTCGCGTCGTTCATGTCGGGTATGGCGGGCAATGTGACCGCGTTCAACACCGTCTGGACCTACGACCTGTACCAGGCGTACATGGCGCCCAACAGGAGTGACGAGCACTACATGAGGATGGGCCAGGCGGTGACGTTCGTGGGAATCCTGCTGAGCATCGCATGCGCGTACTTTGCGGCCATGTACAACAATGCCATGGACATCATCCAGCTCGTGTTTGCCTTCGTGAACGCGCCGCTCTTCGCGACCTTCCTTCTTGGCATGTTCTGGTCCCGCACGACCGGCACGGGCGCATTCCTCGGGCTGCTCCTCGGGACGGCCACCTCGGGCCTTGTCCACGCGCTCACCATCTCCCAGGGAAACATTCCGGGCATGAAGGGCGGCTATCTGAGCGTCGTCCACACGTTCCCGAGCGAGATGGCCCAGAACTTCTGGCTGGCCACGTTCGCCTTCATCGTCTGCCTGGGCCTGACCGTCGGCATCTCCCTGGCGACCCGGCGCACGAAGACCGACGAGGAACTGAAGGGCCTGGTCTATTCGCTGACACCCAAGATAAGGGACGAGGGAGCGGCCTGGTATCAGCGCCCTGCGGTCATAGGCACGGCGCTCCTCGCCGCGTGCGCCGTCCTCAACATCATATTCTGGTAGAAAGGAATTCACTATGGGACTCGATATTCGCTGGCCAATCGGCCTCATGTTCTCGCTCGTCGGGCTATTGATGACGATCTACGGCTTCGCCACGATGGGCGACGCCGGGATGTATCACCGCTCACTCGACATCAATATCAACCTAATCTGGGGCATCGTCCTGCTCGTGTTCGGGGTGCTGATGCTTAGCCTAGCTATGCGCGGCAAGGGTCGCAACGATCCGCCGAGTCAAAAGTAGATCCGATCGCAAGAAAAGGGGCCCCGGCCCACGCTCCTCGCCAGGTAACGTCACTGCACAGTCAGGTTTACATCTGAGTAGAGGAAGAATCTCTGAACCTCATAGGCCGCTGCCACCGTAAGACCGCGCCGGACTACAATCATGCGGCCGGCCAGAATCCCTGTCGCAAAATCGGCCAAGGAGCTGCTAACGACGGTGCCGCTGTTCGGCGCGGCCACAATCTCGTTTATAGACGGCCCTATGTCCACCCAGGCCGTGTCCGTTTGGCTGTTGTTTGCTAGCGTCAGCGTGTACTTTGGCTGCACAATCCGCTCAACAATCATCCTGGATGCGTTCGTCCGATTGTTTGCAGAGGCCGTATTCCACAAGGCGTAGGCGCTTGGCGAGAGAAGCGTGCTCCACAACGCGGGTGCCTGCGCTTGCGTCGATTCCCAACTCTGGTCCCATATCGAGTTGAACGACTGTGTGGCATCGGCTGATGGGAACACAAGCGCCCTATAGGGTGGCACCATCAGAGAAACAAGGAGGTACCGTTGCTGGCCGGCTTCAGCCGAAGGGCCAATGACAAGGCACCTTTGAACCTCGTAAGCGTTGAAAGCTATGCCCGAGTACTGGCTTTGGGTTAACGCCGAATAACTTGCGCCGATGGCATAGGACGTTATGCCGCGCTTCTGCGCCAATTTCGTCACCCATCCAGCAGGGTCCACGACCACCGTCTGGGCGAAGATCCTCTGCGCTATGCTCGTCGCTTTGTCGAACGTCGTGAGCACGGTCCCCGAGGGCAGACCGCTGCCGGCAATCGAGGCCTCATTCAAATTCGCGTAATCCAAGGCATCGTAGGTTGCCTCAAAGTCCCTTCTGAGCGATCGGAGTGTTTCCCGCTCCGAAGTGATCTGGGCGTCGTCCAGCTTGTTGGCGAGAACAGGAGCGAGGATTCCCGCCAGGATCCCCACGATTGCCACAGCAATTAGCAGCATGAGGAGGAACTCGCCGGACCCGTCTCCTGCCTTAGTGGATCTCATTCAAGACCTCCACAACCGGAAGAACCACCGCCAAAGCCACCCCGAATACCCATACCAGAACGAATACGAGCATCAATGGCTCAATCATCCCCAGCGCCAGTGCAACTCGATGTCTCGCCTCGGAAGCGAAATAATCGGCAAGCTTGGCAAAGACCTGATTAAGCGCCGATTCGCCGCCCTTGATGGCAAGCACAACTTCCGGCCCGAATACGCCTGAGCGCTCAAAACCGGCGCCGACAGTCGCGTTTTCACGAACCGCGGTCACGACCTGCCCTAAGCCTCGTGAATAGACATCATTTCCAGCCACCGCAGCGCAGGCTTCGAGCGCCTCAATGACCCTGATCCCCGATTCGCTCAACGCTTTGTAGGTGACGCAAATCCGCGCCATGGACAGGGCCTCGACGGCGCCACTCACCACCGGCAGCCTAAGAACCAGGCGGTCAAACGCGGGCCTGAAGCAGGGTCGCAGCGCGAGCCAAGCCATTGCCGCGGGAGCGAAAAGAACCATCACTGCGCAGATGGGGTGGCGAAGCACAAAGTCGCTCATTCCAAAAAAGAATGACGTGATGCGGTTCGTCTTGGTGACTCCAATGTCGTGGAGCATCTTTGAAAATCTGGGGAGCGTGAAAATGCAGAGAACCGCGGTCGCGGCAAACCCGGCGATACACACAAGAGCGGGATATGCCATTCCTCGTAACGATTCGCGCCTGATCCCACGCATCTGCGCGACATAGTCGCGCACATGCCTGACACCGTCCGCCAATCGACCCGCCGCCTCGTGCGCAATGATAACGCCAACCATTGATTCGTTGAATACTCTTGGAAACTGCCGGAGTGATTCCCCAAAGCAGCCAGACTCCTCGACGCGCCTCGCTATCTCCGTCCAGACTCCGCGGGCCGCGCTAGCCGGCGCACATTCCGCCAGCATTCTGAGTGCCGTGTTGATTCTAACTCCGCTAATGAGCATTAGCTCAAGCGAGTCGAGTCCGGCCAACAGGATCGAGCTGGGAATCCTCGTGCGCCCGGATGCGCCCCTCCTCGCCGATATTTTGCGTATATCAATGATATAGGCACCCCGGTGTGACTCAATGTGCTCCGAAAGGCTAGCCGTGTCGGTGGCATCAATCGTGAGCGAACTCCGGCGACCGGACTTCGCTACAAATCTCGCTCGGAACCGCGGCATGATCGTTCATCCGCCGACTATTGTGACGGTTATGGGCCTCCCCCTGGGCAACACCAAGAATGAGCCGCCACATTCAAGTATTAGTCCCGCATCGAGAATCCGCTCCACGCTGAACTTACCCAAAGTGTCGCCGGTCCTAACAACACGCCCATTCACAATGGCGATGGGGCCGATGTCGCCTCCCTTGATTATCCCCCCGTATAGGAACTGAATTTCGTTTCCAGTCGGTTTGATGTGGGTGCGGACCTCCCAAGGATTTCTGATGTTGGAGTTGATTGAAGTCTCCCCGAGCTTCTGCAGCACCGCGACAATCTTGCCGCTTGCATCAGGCCAATGGGCATTCTCCGGGATTATGCCCAATTCCGTCACTTTGGGAGGCATCGCGTCAGCCCCTCTTTTCGGGTTCTCGGGGAGCTCGACGGAAATGACTCTTCGCGGTTCGGATGGTGGCACGATACTCGACGCAATCTTTCCGATGAAACTGATCGCGCATTCGGTCGGATCGTAGGGCGCATCAACAAGGCCAAATGTATGTGTTTCGAGCGAGGTTGGCACATATGCCCAGCCTGATTGAGCCTTCGCGGAAGTTGAAATGCACAGGGCTGCAAGAAGATGGCCAAATTGAGCGCCCTTCATGACGACCCAGTCACAAAGCATATCTCGATTCCACCTCGCGGGCCGTGGCGTTGCCGGAGTTGGAATCGCGTGCCTCGGAGGTGAAGCACAGCACCTCCGGACTCGTCGGCCCCGGAGCCCGCGGACGCACCCGCGGACTTGAGTGCGCTCCTGACGACACTCAATTCGAGCGGCACCCCCATGGCCCTGATTCCCGCCAAGATATCCCTAATCGCCGCGAGCGCGCCTTCCTCTTCTGTAGAGAGTAGTTCCAACGGCTCGGCGCCAATTCCGTCACCGGTAGCGAACGACTCATTCACTTTGCCGTTTCCTCCACGGCCTTTCTGGCCTGTTCGACTGCGACCGCCAAGTCATCAAGAGCGGCCCTTTGACGGACAAGCCGGGCTGCAAGCCTTGAAACCTCCTTCTCCCGGAGCGCTATATCATTGAGAACGTCGTCGCGCTGTTTCACCAAGTCTGTCAGTTCGCGTTGAATCTGCTCTTCGCTGCGTGTCGATCGGAGTCTTTTCTTAAGCTCTGCAGCCCGATCGAGGTCATTTGTGAACACTTGGAGAAAGATCGGATTTCCATAGAGCTGTGCGATCTCTTCGACGGCCGCTTGCATCTTTTCGAGCATCTCCTCGTACCTCTTGTCCGCACGTTCTCTCAATTCATGCTCCTGAGCCTCCCGGTTAACCATCGACGAACCCGATTTCGGGGTCGGGGTTGGGCTCGTCCGAGGAGGCTCTTCTGAAGCAAACCCGAGCTGCTGGACGACAAGCGCGGCAATAATCAGGCTTTTCTTGGCTATCATTTTGATTCAGCAAGATCAGAACCCTTTCGGCCCGTCTGGACGGCAACAAGGATCCTTACAGAATCCAGCGAGCGTCGCTCAAGGTTTCCGCTCGTTTTCATCTCAATCTCGGCGATTCCCACACCAGGGAGCCGTTCGGAATCCTTAAGGGTCTCGATGATTCCGGGCCAATCGGCCAACACTGGGGATTTTAGGGTGAATGATCCGTATTGGAATGTGCAGCCACTCCGTTCGTCTTTCGGCCCTGCCTCAACCGTCCATCCCGCTCCAAACCTCTTCACCAGGCGGTCCCATGTATCGGCTGCTCCCAAATGGACCCGGAGTAGTCCGGCACGGCTTTTGAGAGATTTAAGTCTGTCGCTCTCGAATTCCGACTTTGCCGCGATCTCTGCTGACAAACCGGACTCAATATCAGAATTTCGGCGCTGGTGCTCTGTTGCCTTGGACTGCAGCTCCGTGCGGGTCCAGAACATGACGCATGCCGCTGCGATTGCTGTCGAACTGGCAGCCGCGAGCCCCGTGGAAAAAGCAAGACCCTTGATCATGGCTGCGGCGGCGCATATCTGCCACATATCGTGAGCCTGCCCGATGTCTGGTTGAATGCCCACCCGCTTTGTCCCTCCGGTTTGAATCCGCTCCGATCAAATGCACGGCGCGTGCTCTCAGGGTCAAAATCAGCGCCAACGACTATGGCCTCAATCATGAAGCGGCCGTCTTTGTCTATCGCGAGCGACGTGAGCGTAAGAGAATCAGGCACTGCCGCCGCCAAGCCGATAAGCGCCTCGTGTCTTCCAACCTGCAGCAATCTTGGTCCCTGCGCCGCCTCGATTTGAAGCATTTCGATTTCCTTCTGGTTCCTGTTCAGGTCTGCCCGATGCGCTTCAAGGACCGCTACACGGGACGCGTTTGACGAATCAATAGACCTTAGTTGCCTCAGTTGGGCCGGGACGGCCGCACCAAGTGCGGCCGCAATCGAAAAGCAGCCTGCCGCGGCGCCAATGAGGTACCGATCCAGCTGCCGTGGCCTTGGGAAACCTTCGATAAGATTAGCCGGATGCCTCGGCGAGATTCGGCCGGCTGCAACCGCTAGCTCGTCCAATCCTGCCATGGCCTCAAGCCTGCCTGTCGCGATGATCTCCTTCCAAATGGGGCAATCGCGCTCCGGATTCCCATCGGAAATCGCGGTAATGCTGCCGCGTTTCAGTTCAGCCTCAGCCAAAGACGGCGCCGAGCGTTCGTCAGATTCGCCAATAAGGGCAGAGACGGTCTTCCAGTCCCTATCCGACATGGGGCCGGTCCAGCCCCGGAATGAGCGTTTTCCCCGAGCGCAGACTGCGACCGCCACAAAATCTGGCGCCAAAATCAGAAGGAACCTGGCTCTCGACGCAGCCAAATGCGTCTTCATGCAAGAAGTAGCGGCCGTGAACGCCGGCCATGCCGCCGACAACTGCGACCCTGCGTGGACGCAGGCATCGTGCAAATGCACAAGGCCGGGTGTCAGTTCAGAATGCATTAGTGTAGAGAACGCACCGCTGTGCACGGGCTCCGGATACTCGATTCCCCATCCAAGACTTTCAGATAAGACCACGGGGTGTTCGCTTCGAACCCGTGCAAGCGAGGCGAATACCGATCGGTTGACTCTGGGTGACTCAACCGTCTGGTGGGCTATGCCTTCAGGCTCAAATACGACCACCGTTCTTCTTCTGCACTCGCTCGATAGTAATTCCGTGAGACGCGCGATGGCAGGATTGGCCAGCTCTCCAACCCCACCAAACGACTCTCGACTCCATCCACTAACGCCGCGGGTCCAGACACACCTGCCGAGGAGCATGATAACACGAGGGACCATTGTTCAGAAATTCCCAAGATAAACATAGACGTCGGTCACCCCGCTAACGGCGGCGGCGTACGCCACTTGCCCTCTACTCTGGACTGTGCCAGCCGAACCCGTTGCATCGTCCATGAAGGCCGGAGTGTTGATAGCAATCGCAATTTGCGAGGCCTCCGGGCCGGGTACCGCCTTGATTACTGCGTATGCAACCCGTCCAGCGGGCAAGCTGTTCACACCGTCGACCTTGAAGTTTGTCCCGCCATTCGCGTCGACGGTTCCCGGCGCCTGCGCGGCATTCACTGCCGCACACTCCAGACGGGATACGGCCGAATATCCGTAGCCGGCGCCGATCCGAGTGTCTGGAATGTTGTAAAAAGTCCCGGTCGCGGCGTTGTAACGCGGGTCGACGATCGATGAGCCGCCGGCCGGCAGGAACGACTGAGACCCGCACGCCGGTGCAAAATACCTTTCCAGCTTGGAATTCGGAATGGAAATCAGGACTTCATCGAGCCGCAATGAATTGTTGAAATCAGCAGCCGCCGAGCCCGACAGGTTTGGACTGCTTGCGGCGCTGACAACGGCTGATACCGACGCATACCCCTTTGTCTGGGGCAGCGTGCCTCCGAGCTGGTTAGCCGAATCGGCGGCAAATCCCTTTAGCTGCTTCAGATCCGCTATAGTCCGATTCACGTGCGCCGCCGAGAGAGCCTTGTTCAACGCGGGAAGAAGAATGGCCGCAAGGACGCCGATGATAGCGACGACTACTAGGATTTCTATAAGTGAAAAACCGCGAACCCTGTGGATCCGGTCGGCACATGCCTTGATGTCTGGATTTGCATTCATTTGTTCTGAAAACTCAGGCGACTCTCATGCCGTCCATCGTCGATCCGAACACCTCCTCGGGAGTTGTCAGGCCGGTGGATGCTTTTATGATTCCGTCTTCACGCATGCTTCGTGCGCTGATTTCGCCGGCGAGTAGGGCTGCCGAAAAGGCGGACTCGGCTGACGCAGGGTCAAACCGGTGCCTTTGGCGCAATAGCAGGTCGGCCACCGGGCTTCGGATATCCCTAAATTCGAATATCCCCGTCCTCCCCGCATAACCGCTCCGGTTGCAGGCCTGGCAGCCTCCTCCAGCCTCAAAAAATCCTCGAGACCCGGCTTGATCGCTTCCAATGACTGCGGCGCGCGCGGCCACCTCAATGAGATGCCCATAGCGTTCTAACAGAGCACCTGCCTTGCGGTGCGGCTGGCGGCAATGGGGGCATAGCCGCTTCACAAGGCGCTGGCCTAGAAGGAGCCGGGTTGTCGCCGCCAGCATCGATGCTTCGATTCCCAGATCCAGAAGACGGCACAACGCCTGAATCGCAGTATTTGCGTGAACCGTTGTGACGATCAGGTGCCCGGTGAGCGCGAGCCGCACGGCAAGTGACGCGGTTTCGCCGTCTCGTATCTCACCGACTATGATAATGTCAGGATTGTGTCTTAGAAATGCCCTGAGGGCGGAAGCAAAGGGCATCCGCGGGCCCACCGGCACCTGGGTCACCTTCCTAAGCCTGTACTCTACGGGGTCCTCCACGCTCAGGATCCTCTTGTTGCGTGAATCCAACCAAGGGACTACGGCCGCCAGGGTCGTGCTTTTCCCGTGCCCTGTAGGACCAGAGACCATGAGAATCCCGTTTGGCCTCTTTAGCTCGGTCCTGAACCGAATCGCTGTGTCGTCGAGCATCCCAAGCTCCTCAAGCGAGCCCACCTGAGCGCTTTGATCCAGGATCCTGATCACGATGCTCTCCCCATTGATCGCTGGAATGACCGAATATCGAAGCGAAACTCGCTTGCTTCCATATTCGCGGATTGAAGATGCATCCTGGGCATCAAGACGATTGGCGACGTCAAGCCCCCCAGAGGCTGCCGAGTTCCGCGACCTTCCGTCCGCGCCGCGGGTTGACGATAGCTTAATCTGCGCGGACACGGTCTCCTTCATCGATCCCGGCAGAGTCCCCCATGAAACAAGGTCACCGTCGATTCGCCACCTTATGTCACAGCTTCTGTCTTCCGGAATGCAGTGTATGTCTGACAGCCCTCGCGTATGGGCGGCCTCGCGTATCATATCCTCGATGAACCGCTCGAGTTCGTTGTCTCGAACATCGAGGCTGGCGGAGTACGCCTCGGCTACCCGCGCCGCGATGTCAGCCTGGGGTGAAACCACCCATTCAATCGCGTTGTGTTCAAGGGCATATCTCACCTGGGCAAACTGAGGCCACGAGGGATCTGCGATCGCCACGGTCAGCCGAGCGCCGTTTCGGGCTATCGGAATCGCGTGCCGGTTCCTCGCAATGGCTTCAGGCAGAGCCTCATGCGCATCGCCCTCGACCCGGAGGTCTTCTCGCGGCAGGTAAATCAGACCGAAGAAGTCTGCTATCCAACGCGCCACAGACTCATCAGTGGCAAGGCCCAACTCTACGAGCGTTCGACTCACCGGTTGGCGTCCCTCCACCTCCCGATGGTAGGACCGCGCAGATGCTATCTGGCACTCCGCAACACCCGAGCCTTGCAGCCTATCCATCAGAAAGGAGTCCAGCTGCTCGCCCTTGCAATCAAGACCTTGAGCCATGCCGTTCATGAAAACTCACTCAGGGCATCTATCCGTTGGACTCGGCGGTTTCCTTCCGACGGCGCCGGAACAGCGAGGCGTTTCAAACCTGCCGCCGAAGGCTCATCCGCGTCTATGGGCACAAGTGTCGGTGGCTCTTCAGCGTTGACGGTGACAAGGAACACCAGCTCGGTTCGGATCTTTGCATTTACCGCAGTCGCGAATGCATTACCGAGTACAGGCAGCTTCGATAGTCCGGGTAAGCCGCGTTTGTCGCGCGCGATAGTCTCCGTGATGAAACCCCCTACGACCGCAGTCTCGTGGTTGCGAAGTGTGACCGTGGTACGAGCCCTCTTCGTGTCCGTCACGGGGGCGGTCTCCTGTCCATCGGGGGATGTCACGGTCCCCTTTAGCTCAGTCATCGCCGGCGAAAGCGATAGCTTCGTTGTGAGGTCGTCGGCAATCTGGACAGTTATCTCAAGCACGTTTCCAAACGATACGGTACTTTCAGAATAGTTTGTATTCACTATCGGTTGCGTGCCGGCCAGGGTCGCGCCTCCCGCATTAATGGTAGTCGTGCTAGTACGACTGAAAAACGGCTGGTCCTCGCTGACTTGGACAAACGCCGTTTGGTTGTTCAGCGCGGCTACCTCCGGCTTCGACTCGACGCGCACCGTGCCCTGTTCGGACAGCGCGCTTATCGTCGCCTGCACGCCGCCTGCGCCTATCGTACCAGTAAAGGTGTCCGGGTTTAGCGTGACGGAGCCAACCTGTGCAATCGCCCCGGTTGTACTTGACGCGCCTGAAATCGATAAAGCCGTATGGGCGATTCGCCCCAATGACGCACCGGCTGCGCTCCAATCGATGCCGGCTTTCGACTGATCGTTCAGGTCGACCTCAATCACTTTGACGGAAATCCTCGCTTGGCGACCCACACGCTCGAGGACCCGGCGAAGATAGCTCTCCATCACTGCATGTGTCCGCAGCGACCCGCGGAGCTGCACAAGCCCTGCAAATCTGTTCACGACCAGCGCCTCCCCTTCGCCTATCATTCCCTTAAGGTCGACCTCCAATCTGCCCCAGAAATCCGCGTCGTTTTGCTGCGATACACTCAGAGTGGAGCTTCCCCCGCTAACGGTCCCCACACTTCCCTGCTGGGTGGAAGCCAACCCAGAAGCGGACGATCCGCCGACAAGTCCAGGCACGCCCGCGATGCCTGCAGTAGCCATGCCAGCGCTTTCGCTCAGGTTGATGCTTGCCGAACTCGAACCACTTTGGGTCATTTGCAGGTAGTCGACCGGATAGATCCGCGTCACGAATCTGCGGATGAGAAGGTACCCGCGACTCGAGATCTCGCAGCTCCAGCCCTTGGGCTGGCAAATCGCATCAATGACCGTCCCGACAGTCGCATTATGAACCTCGAAGGTCACTGCTCCCTGAACGTCGGGATCGATAACGACGGGAATGCGGTATGCGGCGCCAATTCCCTCCAGGACAACCTTTGCCTCCTGTCCCTGCACCCCAAAGTCTTCAACTTTGGATTCCAGGACCTGCTCTATGGCGCCGCCGCTTTGCCCACAGGCACCTACTGTGGCTAACGACGCCGCCAGCGCAATTCTGGCGAATGTCGGCATCGGCGGTGGGAACTTCATCAATTCGAAAGCGTCGTTAACACTTCCGATAAGACAAGTCTTATTTTGTTATAATTTCATTTCCCCCTTCCCCCCGCCAGGAGCAACTCCCCAGCTGCGCCTGCTTGCAGGTTTGAACATACGACTCGCTCGACCCTAATCAGCGCCCAAATGCGCAGGAGGCCTTTTCGAAACAAGGCAATCTTCCTCGATAATTTCCGAATGATGTGAGACACAAGGAAACTCGCTCACGTCCGGGAGGGTGCTAGATTGAACGGCCTTCCTCTGCGGTTTCTCAAGCCCGCTCAGCGTGCCAAGCAGATTCTAACCCCAACCATGACCCGATCCACTCTGGGACTAAGGAAATCGGTTTCAGCCCTACCATGCGCCGCTTCGCATTAGCTGCGGCCTTATTTGTCGCAACAATTTCGGCGCGGAGCGCAACACCCGTTGAAACAGCCGCACTGGGGCTGTTGCACAGGGTGATTCCCGGCCACGCAGCCGAGATCGACGTGGAGCAGATTGCTCCGGGAGCCGGCGGTCTCGATGTTTTCGAGGCCGAGACACTCGGAGGCCGGCTCGTGCTACGCGGCAACACGGGCGTGTCCATCGCCTCCGCTCTTAACTGGTACCTCCGCAACGTAGTCCACGCACAGGTCTCATGGGACGGCGACAACCTTGCGTTGCCCGCTAAGCTGCCGGCTGTGCCGTCCAAGGTGAGGATAACGTCGCCCTACGGCCGCCGCGCCTACCTCAACTACTGCACGTTCAACTATACGATGTCCTGGTGGGACCAGGCGCGCTGGGAACGGGAGATCGACTGGATGGCGCTCCACGGAATCAACATGCCGCTGGCGACAACGGGCCAGGAGGCCGTGATGCAGGCAACGCTGCGCCGGTTCGGGATGGACGACGTCGAGATACGGAAATACCTCGTCGGCCCGGCGTTCTCCTGCTGGCAGCTTCTCACCAACATCGAGCAGTGGGCGGGGCCGCTGCCGCAGTCGTGGATCGATTCGCACCTTGCGCTGGGACGGTTCATCCTGGGCCGCGAGCGCGAGTTAGGGATGACGCCCATCCTCCAGGGGTTCTCGGGGTGCGTGCCGCTGCAATTCCGGGCGAAATTTCCCGGCGCACGGATCCAGCTGAAGCCCATCTGGTGCGCCGTGCCGCCCGGGACAGCCCAGCTCGACCCCGATGATCCGCTCTTCTCGCGCTTTGGCCGCCAGTTCCTCGAGGAGCAATCCAGGCTCCTGGGCACCGATCATCTTTACGCCGCCGATCCCTTTCACGAGAGCGAGCCGCCCAAGGACACGCCGGACTACCTGGCGGCCGTTGGCGCGAAGCTGTTTTCCATCGCGAGCGACTTCGACCCCGAGGCAACCATTGTCATGCAGGGGTGGACGATTCGCGAGGGCATCGTGAAGGGGATCCCGGCCGACCGCCTCCTCGTCCTTGATCTCACCGGGGAGAAATGGCGGGAGACCCAGGCCTTCTGGGGCCGCCCATGGGTCGTGGGCGTCCTTCACAACTTCGGCGGGCGCACCTGCCTCGGGGCCAACCTTCCCGCGATCGCGGCCAATGCCCCGTCCCTGGTAGGCAGGCCCGAAGGCGGCCGCCTAGTCGGGCTGGGCGTCTTCCCGGAGGCCATTGAGCAGAACCCTGTCGTCTACGATCTCGCGCTCGACCTCGCGTGGATGCAGGCCGCGCCGGACCTCGCGCAATGGCTGCAGGGCTACGTCACCGCGCGCTACGGCCGCGACTCGCCGCAGGCGCAGGAGGCCTGGCGGATCCTCCTCGGCTCGGTCTATTCGCAGCACAATCCCACCCCGGGAATGGAAAGCCCCATCGGGGCCCGGCCCGCGCTTTCGCTGGACAGGGCCTCGCCCTGGGGCGACTTCGTGCGCGAGTACGCGCCTGGCGACGTCTGGTCCGCTTGGGAGAAGCTGCTTGCCGCCTCCGGCGAATTCGCCCGTGTCGACACCTACCGCTACGACCTTGTCGACGTGGCGCGACAGGGCCTGGCGGACTTGTCCGTTCCCGTCTACGCAGACGTGGCCGCCGCCTATCGGTCGGGTGACAGCCGCCGATTTGAGGCCGCCAAGGCGCGCTTCCTCGAGCTGTTGGGTGACTTAGACGCCCTGCTGGCCACGCGATGCGAATTCCTGCTGGGCCGCTGGCTGGCCGACGCGAGGAGCTGGGGCGCAACCCCGGCCGAACGGGACCTGTACGAGCGCAATGCCAGGCTCCTCCTGACCGTGTGGGGCCCGCCCGGCCGCGACGCCTACCTGTCGGACTACGCCGGCCGGCAATGGTCCGGCCTGGTCGGGGCGTTCTACCTGCGCCGTTGGGAGAAGTTCTTCGCGTTCCTGGCCGCTCAGCCGCCGGGTTACAGCGACGATCAGCTGGCGCGGGTCATGGGCCGCCCGGGCAACGACTCGAGCCCGTTCTACCGCGAGCTGGCGGACTGGGAATACAGCTGGTGCGACGAGCATGGCGCATTCTCGTCCGAGGCGACCGGCGATTCGATCCAGGCGGCGCAAAGGCTGCTTGCGAAATGGCGCCCGGTCATGCGAGCTACTTACCCAAACTTCGAATGGAAAAAACCAAATCCCCCGCCCCACCCCTAGAGTCAAGGCCGGCGTTGCCGGCCGCCGAGCGCGTCTACTCCCTCGATGCCCTTCGAGGATTCGACATGATGTGGATCGTCGGCGCCGACGCCGTGGGCAGCGCCCTTTCCCAGTTCAGGGGCGGAGCTGTGGCGCGAGTCGCGGCGGCGCAGCTGGACCACTCCCCATGGGAGGGCGTCCGCTTCTACGACCTCATCTTCCCCCTGTTCGTCTTCATGGTGGGGGTAGCGATCCCCTATTCCCTCGACAAGATAGTGGCGTCTGGCGGCCGCGGCGCAGCCGTTCGGCGCATCGTTCTGCGCACGGCGCTCCTGTACCTCCTCGGGCTGTTCTACTACGGGGGTTTCGCGACGGCGCTCGACCACGTTCGCCTGCTGGGCGTCCTTCAGCGGATCGCGCTCAGCTACTGCGGCGCGAGCCTCCTTTACCTGTGGCTCAAGCCGCGCGGCCTTTGGGCCGTGTTTGCCGGTCTGCTGGCCGGATACTGGGCGCTGATGACCTTCGTACCGGTGCCCGGCTTCGGCGCGGGAGACTTTGCCGAGGGCCACAACCTGGCCAACTGGATCGACGCCCATTACCTGCCCCTTCGCAAATGGGACGGCGACCACGACCCCGAGGGCCTCTTGAGCGCGTTCCCGGCGGTCGCGACCTGCCTCCTCGGCGTCTTCGCCGGGCGCTGGATCAAGGATCCCGGGCGGAGCCGGCAAGCCAAGGCCGGCCGCCTCGCCATCGCCGGATGCGTGCTGCTGGGCATCGGCCTGCTCTGGAGCCCGCAGTTTCCCGTGATCAAGAAGGTCTGGACGTCCTCATTCGTTCTCGTCGCGGGGGGATGGAGCATGCTGCTGCTCGCGGTGTTCTACCAGGTTGCCGACGTGTGGAAGCTCCGCAGCTGGCTTCAGCCCTTCGTGTGGCTCGGCTGCAACTCCCTCACGATTTACCTCGTGAGCAACATCGTGGATTTCGGAAGGCTGTCCGAGCGGTTTGCCGGTGGGACAGTGGCCGCGGCGCTCAATGGGCTGTGGCCGGGGCTGGGCGCCCTTGTGCTGGCCCTGACGAGCATCGTGCTCTGCATGCTCCTGTGCGGGTTCCTGTACCGGAGGAAGATCTTTCTGAGGCTGTAGCTGCCGATAGCCTTGCTCACCGTTGACACAGTGACTGTGTGGCGCATTGTGTGGCCATGCCCACAAATCTTCAGATTGATGACCGCTTGTTGAACAGAGCCCAGAAGATCGGCGGCTTTCGAACAAAGAAAGAAACAGTGAACCAGGCGCTCGCTGAGTTTCTCAGGCGTCGAGAGCAACGCGGCATCGCAAGCCTGTTCGGCACCGTTGATTTTTCGCCTGACTTCGACCACAAAAAACTGAGGGGCAATCGGTGAGAGTGCTGCCCGATACGCCGATCTGGTCGGCAGCATTCAGACGAGGAGAGGACGTTGCCGGATCATACCGGCAGGAGATGCTGAGATTGGTTAACCAGGGGCTTGTCGAGATCATTGGTCCCATTCGGCAGGAGATACTTTCAGGTATTCGCGAGCGCTCGAAATTCGAGGCTGTTAGTGATCGTTTGCGCTCGTTTCCCGATCTCGAAATCGGCACCGGTGACTATGAGGAGGCGGCCGGCTATTATAATCGATGTCGGTCGGTAGGCATTCAGGGCTCATTCACCGATTTCGTCATCTGTGCCGTTTCGGTTCGACACGACCTTTCAATCTTCACTGACGACAATGATTTCGCCGGGTACAAGAGGATCTTGCCGATACGGCTCTATCATTTTGAAAAACAAACCTGACGGATGGCCGCCCGGGGTCCGCGACGGCTTGACTCGCCTTGCTCCATGCAAAACCGTCGTCCCATGGCCAGACTAGCAGGCTGGGCGCGTTCAGCAATTGCGGCGGCTTCCCTGGCCGGCGCGCAGGTGCGGGGGGAGCAGGCAAGCGCCGAACTTTCGCCGGCGTCGATCCTCTCCGCGATGGAGCGCGTGGCGGACTGGCAGCTGGCGCATCCCAGCAGGCATGTGCCAACCGAATGGACACAGGGCGCCGGCGACGCGGGGTTCATGGCACTGGCGGGGATCTCCGGCAACTCCCGGTACCGCGATGCGATGCTCGCGGTCGGCGAAGCCAACCAATGGAAGCCCGGCCCCAGGATATACAATGCCGACGACCACTGCGTCGGCCAGCCCTACGCCGAGCTGTACCTGCTCTATCGGGAGCCGAAGATGATCGCTCCGCTCAGGGCGCGTTTTGACGGGATCCTTGAGAAACCCTCCGGCGTGAAGAGCCTGGATTTTGGGCAGCCTTACGCGCAGGCGAGCGAGAACTGGTCGTGGTGCGACTCCCTCTTCATGGGGCCGCCCTCGTGGATGCGGCTCTACGCCGCCACCGGCGAGACCCGCTACCTTGATTTCGCGGTGAAGAACTGGTGGCGCACGACCGAATACCTCTACGACACCGAGGAGCATCTGTATTTCCGGGACAGCAGCTACTTTCAGAAGCGCGAGGCAAACGGGCGGAAGGTCTTCTGGAGCCGCGGCAACGGCTGGGTGATGGCCGGGCTCGTCCGCGTCCTGCAGTACCTCCCAACGAACCACCCGGACCGCGCCCGCTTCGAGGGCCTGTTCGTTGAGTTATCCGAGAAGATCCTCACGTGCCAGCAGCCGGATGGCCTGTGGCGGGCGAGCCTCCTGGATCCGGCGAGTTTCCCCCTGAGCGAGACCAGCGGATCGGGATTCTTCGCCTATGCCCTGGCGTGGGGCGTCAACCAGGGCCTGCTCGACCCGGGAAGATTCGGGCCCGCCGCCCGAAGGGCGTGGTTGGCCCTCGCCGGATGCGTGGACCGGGACGGGATGCTCGGCCACGTCCAGCCGATCGGTGCCGATCCCAAGGCGTTTCCGGAACACTCGACCGAGGTCTACGGTGTCGGTGCCTTTCTGCTGGCGGGAAGCGAAGCCTACAGGCTCGCCATTCTGAACGCTCCGGAGAACGCCAGTTGGAAAGGGCCAAACATCGTCATGGCGAGTGTCACGAACCCCTCAAACTTCTACCGGGAACAGGAGACGGTCGAACTCGGTACGGGCGTCGCCTTCGGCAACGGAGTCGCCGTGATGGACGGAGTCTCGTCGCGGATCCTTGCCAGCCAGGTCTGCGCCTCGGGATCGGACTCGAAGAAGGAGAAACTCCTCTTCCAGGTGGACCTGGCTCCGGGAGAGACCCGCCAGTTTTACCTCCTGAGCGCCGTGGATCGCCTTATGGCCCTTCCCAAGCCGATCGTGAAGACCTACGCGCGCCTGGTGCCCGAGCGGTTCAACGATGTTGCGTGGGAAAGCGACCGCATTGCGCATCGGATGTATCATTGGGACCTGATCAAGGCAGAGGGCACCGTAAGCAGCGGCATCGACGTATGGACCAAGCGCACGCGCGGACTTGTAGTCGACGAATGGTACAAGAGGATCAACTATCACGAGGATGCCGGCGACGGCCTTGACGACTACCACGTGTCGCGAAGCCGCGGCTGCGGGGGCCTTGGCATCTGGAGCGGTGGCAAGTTGTTTGTTTCCAGCAACTTCCGGTCCGCGCGCATCATAACGACCGGCCCCATTCGCTCCGAGTTTGTCCTGGTATACGGTACGTGGGACGCGGAGGGGCGGACGGTTTCGGAGACAAAGCGCATCAGCATCGACGCCGGATCCAACCTGAGCCGGGTGGTCAGCACCTTTGAAAGCAGCGACAGCTCCCCCATCCAGGTGGGCGTCGGAATCGCGCTGCGCGCCGGAAAGGACAATTCGGTCTCGGAGGATCGCCAGGCCGGTTGGATGACCTACTGGCAGGCCCCCGACCGCGACCGGGGCAGCATAGGATGCGCCGTCGTGATGCCCGCCGGAAGCGTCCGTGAATTCGTGACCGAAGACGGGAGCGTATCCGCCGTTGCCCCGGACAGGCAGCTAACCCCCGACAGCGAGGGCCTGCCTCCGGTCGCCAACCGTCTCGCGATCACCCAGATTGGTCCGGAAAAGGGCCTGGAATATTACGTCGGGGCCGGATGGAGCAGGAGCGGCGACTTTGCGAGCGAGGAGGCGTGGAAGGCCTATGTCCGCCGGTTTGTGGAGCGGCGCAACGCTCCGATCAGGGCGGTTGTGGCCCTATGGCCGCAACCGCCGGAACGGCACCCGAATTGACCCGGGTCACGCCTTGGTGCCGGTCAGGGCGATGCCCTCGATGAAGCTGCGCTGCGCCACGAAGAAGAGCGTGATCACGGGCAGGATGACGAGCGTGCTCGCCGCCATGAGGTAGTGCCATTCGGTCGCGCCGGATTCGCTGGTCTTCATGGCCTGTAGACCCAGCGCGAGCGTGAAGTCCTTCTCGTCCGTGAGGTAGATCAGGGGGCCGAGGAAATCATTCCAGGCGCCGAGGAAAGTGAACAGCGCAACGACCACGAGCGCGGGCCTGCACAGCGGCAGGATGATCTGCCAGAAGATCCGGAACTCGCCGCAGCCGTCGATGCGCGCCGCCTCCGACAGGTCCTTGGGTATCGTCCTGAAGAACTGCCTCAGCAGGAATACGTTGAAGGCGCTGGCGAAGAACGAGCCGACCCACAGCGGCTGCAGCGTGCCGACCCACCCGAGCCAGCGGAACAGACCGTAGAGCGGGACCATCACGACAGGGAACGGGATCATCATGGTTGCAAGAAGGAGGCCGAAAAGATGGTCCCTCCCCCGCCACTCCAGCCGGGAGAAACCGTAGGCCACCGCCGCGCTGGAGAGAACGGTTCCAATGACGTTGAGCACGCATAGGATAAGCGTGTTGGCCAGATAGCGCGGGAAGTGCCTCATGGCGCGCACGGCCCTGGGAAAGTTCTCCCAGCGGAACACCACCTGCGAACGGACCGCGTCGTCCGGAACGACATCGTGGGTCAGGCCCCTCAGGTCGCTGATCTCCCGCCAAGGC
This sequence comes from uncultured Opitutaceae bacterium, assembly GCA_964451965.1. Classification (GTDB taxonomy): domain Bacteria; phylum Verrucomicrobiota; class Verrucomicrobiia; order Opitutales; family Opitutaceae; genus Palsa-1447. The sequence goes on along the minus strand of CAYVKH010000007.1, from coordinate 25,473 downwards.
GCCGCCACGGACGCGGGAATCCTCTTCAGGATCACGACGGGCAGCGGGGCGCCCGCCGTCGGCTGCCAGGCGCCGTCCCGGACCGAGCCCTCCGAGAGCACCACCGGCTGCGCCGCGCCCTGCTCCAGGGCCCAGACGCTCGCCTCGGTCACGGCGGGCCCGGGCCACACCTCCTGCACGCGCCCCTCGAGGGGCGCCTCGAAGCGCCGCGGCAGCCACAGGTGGGACTGCTGGAGCGTCTGGTTGAGGGGCCTCAGCGCCGTGAGAACCATCCATGCGAATGGCAGGGCGAACATCGCCGCTCCGGCGATCAGGACGACGTAGATGGAGACCTTTGCCGGGATTCGCATGGCGGACTAGTCTCCTTGGTAGTGGACCAGGCTTCGCGACAGCCGCGATGCCAGCCAAGTGAGGGCCAGAATCATCAGGCAAAGGATCCACGCCATCGCCGACGCATAGCCCATGTGCCGGTATTCAAACGCATTCTGGTAGATGTAGATTGCGTAGAACAGCGTCGAGCGCTCCGCCCCGCCCATCACGAAGGCCGTCGTGAACACCTGCAGGCCCCCGATGATGCCGATCAGGAGGTTGAAGTAGATCACCGGCGAGATCGCCGGAAGGGTGACGTGGATCAGGCGCCTCCACGCCGAGGCGCCGTCTATCATGGCCGCCTCCAGCAGCGAGCGCGGGACCCCCTGAAGGGCGGCAAGGTAGATCACGACCGTGTTCCCGCAGCCCCACAGGGAAACGAGGGCTAGCGACGGCTTCGCCCATGCCGGGTCGCCGAGCCACTGCGGCGGATGCGCGATCCCGACCGCCATGAGTGCCTGGTTCAGCAGCCCGAGCCTGCCGTTGAGGATCCAGAGCCACACCATCGCGCTCGCCACCGCGGGCACAAGCGAAGGAAGGTAATAGACCGCCCGGAAGACTCCCCGCATGCGGACGGGCTGATTCAGCATGAGGGCCAGCACAAGCGCCGAAACAAGGCCGAGCGGCAGAGCCATCAGGTTGAAGAACAGGGTGTTCCAGACCGACTTCCAGAAGACGCTGTCGGAGACCATGTCCTGGTAGTTGAGCAGCCCGATCCAGACCGGGGGCGACAGCACGTCGTAATCGCAGAACGAGAAGTAGACTGAGGCGCAGACCGGGTAGAGTGTGAACGCCGCGAACCCGACGAGCCAGGGGCTCACAAACGCCAGGCCTATCCAGGTGCGCTTGCGGTCACCACTTGTCATAGGACCTCCACTCCCTCATGCGGTCATTGCCCATCGCGTCCCAGCGCCGCATCACGCGGTCGAGCCTCCATTGCATGCGCTTCTGGGCCTCGGCGAGCGCGGCTGCCGGAGTCTCCTTCAGGTCCTGCACGCGCTCGCGCGCCACCGCCAGCTCGGTGTCATATTCGTGCCAGATGGAAAGGCGCGGCACATAGCGGGCGCCCGCGCTGCGCGAAAGCCTGATGAACAGGCCGATCGCCGGATTCGGATGGTCCTTCAGGAACCCGTCGGATACCTCGCGCAGGGCCGTGAACTTCTGCTGGGACCTTGCGAGCTTCTCGGCAACGTCCTGGCGCTGCAGGTAGCAGATGAACTCGAAGGCCTCCCGCGGGTGGCGCGCCCCGCGGGGGATCACGACGACATCGCACTGGGCAAGGGTGACGGGCTCCCCACCGCCGACCCCGTCCATGGCGGGGCACGCCGCCACGCCCCACTCCAGCCCCGGGGCGTATTTTGCGATGAAGTTGATCATCCACGGACCCTGGACGACCATGGCCTCGGTGCCGCCAAGGAAGGGGGTCTGGGCCGACTGGGAGACGCCGAAGCCCTCGATGAAGCCGCGCAGGTTATCCACGCCGTAGGTCAGGGCCGTGTCCCTGAGCCAGGAAAAGGCCGCCAGGTTGCCGGCATCGTCGGCGAGAATGCGCCGATCCCCGTCGTAATACTGCGCGCCGAACCAGCAGCCCCATCCCGACAGGAACATGCCGGCATCCTGGGGAAGATGCCCGACCTGAACCAATGTGTAGCGCCGCCCGTCGCGCTCCTCCGGGGTCATGTCGGTGAAGGGGATCCGGACAAGGTGGCCGGCGCGCTCGAGCTCCACAAGGGTCAGCCGCCGGCTCATGGACTCAAGCTCCGCGAAGGTCTTAGGCGGGCGCTCGGGATCCAGGCCGGCCGCCCGGAACAGCTTCTTGTTGTAGAACAGCGCCACGCAGCCCGGGGTCGTAGGAAGCCCCCACGTGAAGCCGCGATGCCGGCAAAGCTCCCAGAACAGCGGCGTGTAGCGGCCGGCGCCGATGCCGGCCTTTGCCAGACCCCCGTCCAGGGGCGTAAGGGCGCCCTTCTCGGAGAAGTCGGGGATGTTCTCCGACCACAGCCCGGCCACGTCGGGCGGATGCCCGCTGGATGTCGCCAGGAGCAGCTTCATGTCCACCTGGCTTACGGACAGGAACCGCACCTCGACTCGGCTCTGGCTCCGGTTGAAATCGTCTATCACCGACTGCATCGAGTCGGCCTCGAATCCGCTCCATTTCTCCCAGTAATTGACCACGACGCGCCCAGCGGTCTCGGGGCCCGGGGCGCAACCCGCGAGACTCGCGGCAAGCAGCGCGGCCAAAGCGAGCCTGCGTGGGGAAAAGGCGGGCATGACGGACAAACCTGACTCTGACGATAACTACGGGCCCAGACGGACCGTGCCGAGACCAAAGCTATCGTTGGAGCGCTGGTAGTAGCGCCAGCTGAGCTCAAGAGAAGGATCCCACTCATTGGTGCCTCCCGCGGTGACGTTGGCCGTGAGGTCAAATTCCAGGTCGGGCTTCGGAACGATGCCGAGCTCCGTCCACTTTATGTCGGACTCAATCGCATAGCCGTGCTCGGTCATCCGTATCCGGGCTGTGGCGGGCCGCTTGTGGAACCATTCCATCGCGGAGCCGTCAGGCTTGTACGCGAACTGGTAATTGTCGGGGGAGAGCCACACCAGGCCGTCGCGCTTCGGGTTGATGAACAGCTCGGCGGACCTGCGTCCCGTGGGCGGAAAGAAGCCGGGCGGCGTGTCCAGCACCTCGGCATGGAAATGCAGCGCCTTCGTGTCCCAGGTGAGCGCGAAGCGAAGCTCCAGTTCCGGGTCGCCGGGCCGCACATCAGCCTCCGAGACCTTGTAGTTCCTGCCCTTGACCACAATCCACTGCCACTTTTCGCGAGGCTGGTTCGAGCGAACGACCTCCGCGCGGCGCTGGGGCGGAACCGCCACCGGAATCGCCAGTTCATTCCGCGCGAAGACGGAGTTGTCGCCGCCGAATGCCGCTGCGCCGAATTCGCCGATCGCCCCGCGACCCGCGCGCACCAGTTGATCCTGCTGGAACCACTCGCGCAGGCAATCGGGCGCAAGCAGATTGGCCATGCTGAGGAGAAGAACCGCCCGGTCATTGCCCGTGGCCTGAAGCAGCCAACCCGCAGGCAGTGGGGCGGTCCTTAGCCCGGCCGCGACCTCCGCGGGATACTGCTCGAGCAACAATGCCGTGCTCTGCACATCGTAGGGAAACCTTGCCGTGGACGTCTTTCGCATCTCCACGGCTATCGCGTAGGCCAGCTGGGAGGCGGACGCGCCGGTGACGATCGAGCGCTCGTCGAGCCAGAGGCCGGGCAGCATTTGGTCGAGGACCTGCGCAGGCTCGAGCACGTATACATGGCCCGCGGCCTGCGAGGTTCTCTTGAGCTCGGTCCACGCGGACACCGGCCTCGCCCCCGACGCGACCTGGAAGAAGACGGCCAGGCGGCTTGAGGCGCCGAGCAGGTTGGATTCTATCAACACCCTTTTCCAGTCGATCGAGGCCAGCCGCGACGCGACCTCGGGCTCGAATTTCGGAATGGCGTGGCGCAGCGTCACGAGGCTTGCGGCATAGAGCGCGACCGCCCGCTCGCTCGAGGGCTTTGGAGTGGACTTGAGCATCGCGGTGACGCGTCGCACCGCCTCGTCCTCGGGGATGAGGCCCAGGGAGCTCGCCGCGAGGACCGACGAGAGGCGCAGGCCCAGGGAATCGGCGCTTACGGGAGTGGACTCGATCGAGTTCCATGTCTGGGCGGCAAGCTCATGAATCTTCTCCTGGTCGGCCCAGGGAAGCGTTCGCTTCTGCGACACGAATCCCGCGCGCGCCAGAGCGTGTTGAACCTCCGGCGCCTGCATGAAGACCGCCCAAACCAGCCCGGTCCTGGCGTTCTCGGCCTGAAGGAGCGTTATCCCGAGATCGATGCCTATCACGTCCGGATTGACCCAGCCGGTCTCCGGATTGAAGGCGTCAACGAACCCGTAGCGGCCCCAGATTCGGCTGCCATAGGCCGTGCGCATGAATCTCAGCGTGGTCATCGCCTCGTTCGGCACGAAGGCGACCGAACCCGCTGTCGCGCAGGGCACGATCGTGCCGTCGAGCGCATTGGCGTCCTCTGTCCGGGGCGGGCCGCCCCAAGCCTTGTAGCCGTCGGCCGAATCGGAGGCGGTGAGGCCCCAGAGCCTTTCTCCCCAGCTTGGAAACTCGTTTCTCAGGTGAATGCAGAACTGGCGCTGGGCGAGCGAGGCCAGGACAGAATTGCGGAAATAGTCGGCATAAGCATCGCGCAGGTCGCGAAAATCGACATAGGCGTGGGTGAACTGGTGGATGAACAGCTGCGGGCCCTCGATGAAGTGGAGTCCCGCATAGGTACCGACGGGCGTCCTCGTCCATGCGTCCCAATACGCGACCGGAAGGGGCCGCTCGATGGCGCCCATGCCAAGAAAGCTGAGCATCGTGGCTTCCGAGTACTTGTCCCATCGGTACCGGGAGAACCCCTCCTCGTCATGCCAGCCCATCGCGAGGGTCTGGCCATCGTTGAGAAACCATTCCCAGTCCACGTCATGGATCAGCCGGTTGACCAGCAGGGTGATCTCCGGGTCCGAAAAATATTCCCGCGCCATGATGGCACCTGCAAAAAACAATCCCGAGTCGATTGGCGACAGCTCGCATTTCCACGCGCGGTCGCCGCTTCCCATCTCCATAAAATGATAGAAGAAGCCGTGCTTGCGCGGCGCCTTGTCCGCGAGAAAACGCAGCGCCTTGCGCACCTGCACTAGGGCGCTTTCCCTCTCGACCCAGCCCCTCTGGGTCGCGACGGCCCATGCGCTCAGGGCAAAGCCCGATGCAGCGATGCTGGCCTTGCCCTCGCTGGGCGAGCCGTCCGATCGCGCCCTGTCGCGCACCAACCCGGTCTGCGGATCCGCCTGTTCCACGAAGAACCGGAACGCCGCCCGCTGAAGCTCGTTAAGGAGGATGTCATCCTCGGGAGCGAGCACCGCAGCCGGCCTCCCTCCCGGCCATGAGCCCGTCTCGTTGCCCGCCCTAGCCGGGCCCGGGTTTATCAGTCCACAAATAAGCGCCAACAACGTAATTGATAGCCGCTTAGAAAACAATGGACGTAGAGCCCTGGTCATGAATTGGGCGATGCAGGATTGGGTGGTTCTCCGCCTGGGGGTGCAGCCGACTGGGGTACATCCAAGCTAAAGATTGCAAAAGTTGTCACGGCAACAAGATTTTCTGCAAATTGCAAGAATTCGCCGCCCTTCTTGGCGGCCGCGCACCTATGTGGAGGGCAGCGATTAATGGATCCATCGACCCGCTTGATCGGATCGCGCCAGGCATCGCCTTTGGGCGGAATCGATGCAAATCTCTGCAAAAGTTTGCTTGCTGCGAACATTCGAGGTCATTCTCTTTCGTCGTCCACTACACTAAATGTCTTTCCATTCACGCCTAAGAAAGCCGAAGGACGGAATTGTGCAAATTGCCAAGCGCCTCGGCGTCTCGCCATCGACGGTGTCGCGTGCGCTGCGCCAGGAGACGGCGCACCTCGTGAGCCCGGCCCGGCGGAAGGAGATTCTGGACCTGGCCGACCGTCTCCGGTTCTCGCCAAACCCAGGCGCCCGAATCATGCGCCAGGGTCTGAACGCCAAGTTGACGGTCGTCGTGCCGCTGGATGAAAACATATTCTTTTCGGAGTTCTACGGCCGCTTCCTCGCGGGGTCGCTCCACGCGGCCGCGACACGCGGGTGGGACGTGCACATTTGCACGCTGCGCAAGACTCCGCGCACGGATTTCCGCGAGGCCCTGCAGCATCTTGGCCTCGATTCCTCAGGAATCATTTATGTGGCTGAGCCCCTCTCGGAGCCCGATGTTCAAAAGCTCCAGGGCTATCGCCGCCCGCTGGTACTGACACGTTCCGCGCTTCCCCCGAATGTCGACCCGGCCCTCCTTGGGGTGCCCGTTGTCGGCATTGACAACGTCGGCGGGGCGAGCTCCGCGGCCAACCTTTTGCTGCAGCTTGGCCACCGCAAGATCGGCCTTTTGCTGGGGCCCTCGGGATCCCGGGACGCCTGCGAGCGCAGGGAGGGCTATCTCGAGACGTTGAGGCGCGGAGGCGCTGAACCCCGGGCGGAATGGGTGTTTGACGGGCCCTTCAACGCCGAGACGGGTCGAGTGGGGATGACGGCTTTCCTTCGGCTGCCCGAGCGGCCGACCGGTGTGTGCTGCGCGAATGACGAGATCGCGTTTGGAGCGATTGATGCCGCGCGATCAGAGGGACTTAGTTGTCCAAGCGACATCTCGATCGTGGGGTTTGACGATGGCCTTTGGGCAACCGTATGCCGGCCGGCCCTGACAACGGTGCGCCAGCCGCTGGCGGACTTGGCCGAGCGAGCGGTCAGCCTCCTGGTCGAGGCGGCAACGCGGAGCGCGCCGACCCAGGTGGTTGTTCCCAGCAATCTGCCCGCCGCGCTCGTAATCAGGGATTCGACCCAGGTTCCAGCACGCGCGTAGGTCACGCGCAGATACCGCCGGATTCAGTGGAACCGCCTTCGCGGATTCCCAAGCGCCGTCGCGGACCATCCCGGCCTGCATGAGGGTGCCCAGCCGCCCTTTGGGCCACAAGTGAGGGGCAAATCAAGGGGCGTGGATGATCGTCGAGACCATTTATGTTGCTTTGCAAATGTTGTCATATAATACCAAACGTGTTCCCGGCACGCCCAAAGCTGGCGTTAGGAACCCCAAAACACCAACACCGACTCCGAGTCGACGAAGTTGCACGTCCGATTCGGCTACCCGCCCGCAGCCACCAGCCAAGACACGTCCCGCCCGCCCCATTCCGATCCGGTTTCAACGATTCCTGCAGAATCACGATCAGTGCAAGCATCTCCCATAAAGGAAGCCTCCGTCAGCAGTTGCCAAGGCCCGGCCGGGAATTTCGACACGCAGGCTCCGGCAGCCTGGAGGCTGAAGACCGCTGCAGAATTTGCCGCCACGACACTCTCATCCGCCTCAGGACTGACCCTGCAGGTCACCGACGGCGGCGCACTGTTTGCCATTCGTCACGGGGGAACGCTTATCAACCAGGCGCTTCCGGGTCCGGCTGAAGACGGGTTCTTCCGGTTGATCATCAGGTGGCGCTCCCCTGGCGGACCCTCGGGCTGGGCGCCCCTCGTCGGCCCGAGCGTTGCCTGCCGCAGGCTTGGCCCGCGCGCCATCGTCTGGTCCGGAGCACCGGTGCAGGGAATCAGGACCCGCGTCACGCTTACGCTGCACGCGGAGCTGGCGGCGTGGGCCTGGCATGTCCATTTGCACAACGATTCCGGGAACCGCCCTGAGGTCGATATCCTGCTGGCGCAGGACCTGGGCCTCGGCGACGAGGGGGCTGTCCGAAACAGCGAAGCCTTCATGTCACAGTACATCGATCTTCTGCCGGTGGGGGACGCGCAGTTCGGGTGGGCAATCCTCGCGCGGCAGAACCTGGCGATGGCCGGCGGTCGCCATCCCTGGCTGTCCATGGCATGCGTCAGTGGAGCCGCCGCCTATTGCACGGATGGACTTCAGTTCTTTGGCGCGGACCACCGCTTGGTGTGCGAGCCCGACGCGGTGCGTGTGAAGAATCTGCGGTCGAAGAGGCTTCAATACGAATCGGCGATGGCAGGCCTGCAGAGCAGACCCTTCAGCTTGGAGCCCGGCGGATCCGCCGAGACGATTTTTGTGGCGCGTTTCATTCCCGACCATCCCGAGGCGTCCTCCTCGGCCGATCTCTCCCATCTGCGCGAAGTGCTGCCGGCGGTTTGGGCTCAGGTTGCCGCTGCGTCCGGGGACCCTTTGAACTGGGACAAGGCGCCTGCGTCCTCGCTTTTTGTGTCGGCGCCATGGCTCCACGGAGACCGACCCGAGGAAAGGGACTGGGCAAAGTGGTTTCCGGGACAGCGACGCCACGAGGAGCTCGGCGACGACGGCAGCGTTCAGGCATTCTTCACCGGAGCCTCAACCCATGTTGTGGCTCGCGACAAGGAGGCCCTGGTCGCGCGCCCCAACGGGCACATCCTGCGCAGCGGAAACTGGTGCTGGATCGATCCGGAGCAGTTCGGCACGACGTGCTACGCGGCCGGAATATTCTCAGCGCAGGCGTATCTGGGAAACCCGACCTATGCGCGCCTGCTGCCCGTTCTTCGGAGCGCACTGGGAATCGGGCGGGTGGCGGGCCAGCGGGTCTTTCTTCGGCGTAACGGCGCCTGGCACCAATTGGGTTTGCCGTCCGCATTTGCGATGACGCCAGGCGACGCGCGCTGGATATACCGGCTCGGCTCCGAAATCATCGAGGCTCGGGTTTGGTGCTCAAAGAAGCGCTCGGCTGCCTTCCTGGAGCTTCAGGTGAAAGGAGCGGGAGCGCCGGTGGAATTCCTGGTCACCCATGCGCTGGCGCTCGACACGAACGAGTTTGAGCATTCTGGCGAGGTTCGCGTCCACAGATCTGAATGCTGGGCCGAGTGCACGCCCGACCCCGCGAGCGTCGTGGGAAGCCGTCTCCCCGGGGCCTGCTTTGCCATCGCGGCGGCCGACGCGGATGGAGGCGTTAAGATCGGCGACGATGGGTTTCTCTTCGAGGACGGGCGTTCCCGCGGGCACCCGTGCCTTGTTCTGCAGTCCAAGAAGGTGAGCCGACTGGGTGTGATCATCTGCGGGACCCAAAACGGAGCGGATTCTCTCCCTGAGGAAGTGCAGGCCGCGCGCAGCGAATGGGCACGAGGGCCCGATCCGGCGGCCGCGCCACATTCACCGGTGCGGCTAAATCTGGCGCTTTCAGCCCCGCCGGGAATAGCCGATGGTGCCGCGGCCGGCGTGGCGAGGCTCGACGAGATCCTGCCCTGGTTCGTCCACAATGCGGCAATCCATTTTTCGTCGCCTCACGGTCTCGAACAGCAAGGCGGGGCGGCATGGGGCGTGCGCGACGTCTGCCAGGGATCGGTCGAATGGCTGCTCGCCGCTCGCGAATGGCCCCTTGTCCGACGCACGCTTGAGGTGGTCTTCACCCAGCAATACATCGCCGATGGCGCTTGGCCGCAGTGGTTCATGCACCCCCCATATCGATCGATACAACAGACCGATAGCCATGGCGATGTGTGCTTCTGGCCTGTCAAGGCGCTCTGCGACTACCTGGAGGCAAGCAACGATCTTGAGTTCCTCCGCTGGCGCACGGGCTACACGGATCCCGCGAAGTTCGCAACGGTTGGCCCAGAGGAGACGCTCCTCCAGCACTGCGACCGGGTCATAGATCAGTGCGAGGCACGGTTCATGCCGGGAACAGCCCTGATCAATTACGGCGACGGTGACTGGGATGACACCCTGCAGCCCGCCGATCCGGCGATGCGTACGCGGATGGTCAGCAGCTGGACCGTCGGGCTCGTGTTTCACACGTTCAGGCAGCTCTCATCCGTCTTTCAAAGGACTGGAGAGAAGGAGCGGCATGCGCGAATGGTGGCGCTTCTCGCTCGGATGCGGCTCGACTTCGAGGATCGTCTCATGCCCGGCTCGGTCGTCGCCGGATTCCTGGTCACGGACCCCGATGGGACGATCCGTCCCCTGCTTCATCCGTCAGATGCCGTGACGGGCATCCGTTATCGCCTCCTTTCCATGACGCGAGCGGTATTGGCAGAGCTGTTCACGCCCGAGGAGGCTGCTCGGCACATGGCGATCGTGCACAAGGAGCTCCTGTGTCCGGACGGCGTTCGCCTGATGAGTGAACCCGCGAGGTACCTCGGCGGATGCGAGCATCTCTTCAAGCGGGCCGAGACCGCCGCCAATGTGGGACGGGAGATCGGTCTTCAGTATGTCCATGCCCACCTGCGCTACGCCGAGGCCATGGCCAAGATCGGCGATGCAGAAAGGCTCTGGACGGCGCTCCAGGTCGTGAACCCTGTGGCGCTGCGCAAGGTTGTCGGCAACGCACTGCCCCGGCAGAGCAATGTCTATTTCTCGAGTTCCGATCCCGACTTTCCCGACCGTGCCGAAGCTTCGCGCCGTTGGCACGAAGTGAAGACCGGAGCGGTTGGGGTGCGCGGGGGCTGGAGGCTCTATTCGAGCGGTCCTGGGATATTCACGCACAAGGTCCGTGCGTGCCTTCTCGGGCTGCGGGAATCATTCGGCGACATCGTATTCGATCCCGTCCTGCCCGGCGTGCTGAATGGGCTTGTGGCACACGCCACCCTTTGCGGACGCGCCGTTGAGGTGCGCTACAAGGTGCAAAAGGGACCTTATGCCCCGAGCGCGGTGAGCTTGAACGGGACGAAACTCACGGGTGGGCGTCGCGAAAAGAACCCCTACCGCAAGGGCGGCCTGCGTTTCCGGGAAGACGCTCTAGAGGCGCTCCTGTCATCCGGGGACAACGTATTCCTTGTAGAGCTCTGAGGCAGGTGCCCTCGCGAATGTCGGGCTTCAGTCGAAGCTACTGCGAGATCTCAACCACCGAAGGCTGCCCGTCCATGCAATCGGGAGCCACCCAAACATAGAGTGAACTCGGCTCGACGACATCGCTCATGCCGATGTTCCAGAACGACAGTTCATCCCGGCCAACTTTGAACTCGATGTGCCTGCTCTCCCCGGGGGCCAGGTGCACCCGCTGGAAGCCCTTTAGCTCCCTGACGGGTCTCGAGACGCTGGTCCCCCGCAGGCGGATATAGAGCTGCGCCGTTTCAGTTCCCGCCCTGGCGCCGGTGTTCTTGACCTCGGCGCCCACGGTCAACTCCGCCGCCCGCAGATTGAGCGCCATTGCGCTAATATTTCCCGCGCTCACTTGGGCCGGTGAGTAGCTGAACGTCGTGTAGGTGAGACCATGGCCAAACGGATACAGCGGCGTGTTCGTCTCGTCGATATAGCCGGTCACGTAGTAGGGGTCCGCCTTTGTCGACCCAAGCCCTACGGTGTCGGACCTCGGCCGGCCGGTGTTCAGGGAGTTGTAGTAGATCGGCACCTGACCCACCGAGCGCGGAATCGAGACGGTGAGGCGACCCGCGGGATCCGCCTCGCCAAACAACGTCCGCACAAGCGCGGGGCCGGCCTGGAGGCCAGGAAACCACGCCATGAGGATCGCAGGAACGTGCTCCGACGCCCATGTGATGGCCAAAGGGCGCCCGCTGAAGACAACCAGAACGACGGGCTTGCCCGTTGCCACAATCGCCTCAAGCAATGCTTGCTGCCTTCCCGGAAGGTCCAGCCTCGACCGGGCCGACGCCTCGCCCGAGCTGCTGGCGCTCTCCCCAAGCGCAAGTATGACGACATCGGCGCCTCTCGCCGCCTTCACCGCCTCGGCAAAGCCCGAATCCGAGTTGCCTGACGTGTCCGTGCCCTGCGCAACCGACAGGAGCATGCCGTCACGCTTGGCCCGATCCGCAAGGGCCCGACGCAGGGTCACGACGTCGCGCGCGTCTCCCCGGCCGGACCAACACCCAAGCATGTCCTCGGCGCTGTCCGCCAAGGGCCCGATAAGGGCGAGCCTTCGTCCGCGGGCAGACGCAAGGGGAAGCAAAGGTGTCCCGCCGACCTTCCTATTCTCCAAGAGCACGAAGGACTCCTCTGCCGCCCGAAGGGAAAGGGCCCGGCTCTCCGGCACGTCGACAGGATTCACATCAGCCGGAACTTCAACATAGGGGCGCTCAAAAAGACCAAGGGCAAACTTGAGGCGGAGGATTCTGCGAACCGCATCGTTCAACCGGTCCATCGGCACCAGGCCAGAGCTAACCAAGCCCGGAAGACAGGGCAGATAGAGGTTGCTCTGCATGTCCATGTCCACCCCGGCAAGAAAGCTCTTGCGCGCGGCCGTCGGCTCATCGTTGGCGATGCCATGGAGCATGGTCTCTCGGATCGAGGTCCAATCGCTCACGACAAATCCCTGAAAGTTCCACTCGGTCTTCAACACCTGGGTGAGGGTGAACGCATTGGCGCTTGCGGGAACACCATCAAGCGAGTCGAAGGCGGACATGAGCGTTCCCGCGCCCGCATCGACGGCCGCGTGAAATGGGGGCAGGTAGACGCCCCGCAGGGTGCGCTCGGAAATCTCCGCCGTATTGTAGTCGCGGCCGCCCTCGGCGGCGCCATAGCCAACGAAATGCTTTGCGCATGCGACAATGGACGAGGGATCGTCCAGGCGCGTCCCCTGATAGCCGCGGACGTAGGCCCGCGCAAACGCGGAGCCGAGATAGGGGTCCTCCCCCGCACCCTCGGCAATCCGACCCCAGCGCGGGTCGCGCGCAATGTCCACCATCGGTGAAAAGGTCCAGCGCACGCCCTGGCTCGACGCCTCGATTGCGGCGCGGCGCGCCGTCTGCTCGACCAGGCCGGGATCCCAGCTCGCAGAAAGACCCAGGGGGATCGGGAAGACGGTCCGGAAGCCGTGGATCACATCAAGCCCGAATAGAATCGGTATGTGGAGCCGCGATCCCCGGATCGCCATCGATTGATAGCCGTTGGTTTCACGGGCTGTGACCGCATTGAAGAGGCTTCCGACACGGCCTTCACCGATGAGCGCGTCCCCATCTGAGACGGTTTGCGCGGGTCCTGTTAGGGAGCCGACCGACAGCTGGTTCAGCTGGCCCACCTTCTCCACCAGCGTCATCTGGCCGAGCAGCGCGTCGACGCGGGCGTCCATGCTTGCGGAGACTGGATCAGCGCCTCGTGCGGCAGGCACGCCCAGCGCCGCCGCGGTGACGAGGAGCATGGTCACGACGACGAAGTGCGAAGGGGTTCGATGGGTTTTCATTTCTTTTCAGCGGGCACAGACGGCATGAGCGTCTTGAAATCGACCGACTGATGCGTCAAGCAGCGTGCCCACAATCGACCGGCTCAGGCGGAAGGGTCCACCTGCGAAAAGTCTCCCTTTGACAACGTTTGCATTGCAACCAAAAAGAAGGTGCACGGTGTGCGCCCACGCCGAAACCCGCTCTCCATCTATGCGCGTCTGCCTTCTCGCCCCACTCCTGCTCGGCTCCGTCTTGTCTGCAGCCGAGCGCGGAACCGCAGAGTCCGCGTACGACCGCCACGTGGTCTTCGACCAGAGCCTGCCCGCACGCTTCTATTATCGAAGCGAAGGCGTGATGACGGCGCCCTCATCCGTCGACCTGGTCAACGGAAGGATTCCCCTAGACGCCGAGCACTTCATCGTCCCGCCGAACTCCATTCGGCTTTCCTGGAAATCCGCCACAGGAGGCGATTGGCGGGCCACCCTTAAGACGCGTTCGCGCTATGGCCTCACAAACGACTTTGCCGGCGACACGCTCACCCTCTGGTGTTTTTCAGATACGGGCCTTGCTCCGGACCAGGCGCCCCGCTTACACCTCGAGGACGCCGACACCAACGGCACCTTTACAATCAACCTTCTCTCCGAATGCGGCGCGCTGCCCGCGGGTAAGTGGGTCCAGGTACGCCTGCCGTTTTCAAGTTTCCGCGCAATTTACAGAGACACCGACGACGAGAAATTTGAGCTGCGGCATCTCGCAGGCATCGTTTTTGAACAGGGCCTTGATGACGGCAAGCGCCACACGCTCTACATCGACGACGTCCAGATCAACTGGGAAGGCGCGCCTCCGCAGCCGGCGCCACCCGCTCCGGCCGATTTTGTGCTGACCGCACGCGAGCGGCACTTTGATCTGAAATGGGCGGGAGACCCGAAGGGCTCCGTTCTCCGCTACAAGATCTATCGCTCATGGGACGGTGTTTCGTATTCGCCGATAGGCATCCAGCAGGGAAACCTTGACCGTTACGTGGACTTTGTCGGCAAGCCGGAGCAGAAGGCCTCTTACAGGATCAGCGCCGTGTCCCTCAGCGGAGCCGAATCCAGCCTTACCCAGCCGGTGTCGGGCAAGACCAGGCAATTCACCGATGATGAGCTTCTCACGATGGTGCAGGAAGGCTGCTTCCGTTACTACTGGGAAGGGGCGCATCCTAACGCGGGCATGGCGATCGAAATAACGCCAGGAGACCAGAACCTCGTCGCCGTCGGCGCCTCCGGCTTCGGAGTGATGGCGCTCATTGTCGGCGCGGATCGCGGCTTCATTACGCGCGAACAGGCCGCCCAGCGCCTGCTGAAAATCACACGATTCCTGGAGGGTGCTGACAGGTTTCACGGCGCATGGCCGCACTTCCTGGACGGCCGCACGGGCAGGGTCATCCCGTATTTCGGCCGCTACGACGACGGCGGCGACCTCGTCGAGACCGCATTCCTGATGCAGGGTCTGCTGACGGCCCGGGACTATTTCGACCGGGATACGCTTGCGGAGAGTGAAATCCGCGGTCGGATCACAGCCCTTTGGCGGGGCGTCGAATGGGATTGGTACCGAAGGGAGCCGACGAGCGACTTCCTCTACTGGCATTGGTCGCCTGATCACGGCTGGTATATCGGCCATCCGCTTGTGGGCTGGAACGAGACGATGATCGTCTACCTGCTGGCCATTGCGTCGCCAACCCACCCCGTGCCCGCTAGCCTCTATTACACCGGCTGGGCGGGGCAGTCCGACCTGGCCATGCGGTACCGCCAGGGCTGGAGCCGCACCACGATAGGCGACCACTACGCGAACGGCAGGGAGTTCTACGGGATCAAACTCGATGTCGGCGAAGGCTCTGGAGGAAACCTGTTCTTCACACAGTTCTCCTTCCTGGGATTCGACCCCCGTGGCAAGAGAGACCGCTTCACCAACTACTTCCGGAACAATCGAAGCCTGGCACTAATCAACCGCGCCTACTGCATGGAGAATCCCCTGCATTTTGAAGGCTATGGTCCCGACTGCTGGGGACTGTCGGCGGGAATCAACTCGGGCGGTGGCATGCCGCAGCCCAGTGCGGACAACGGCACCATCTGCTGCTCTGCAGCCCTTGGGGAGTTTCCCTACACCCCCAAGGAATCCATGGCGGTGCTGAAGCATTTTTACCGCGATCTCGGCGCCAAAACATGGGGAATATACGGCTTCTTCGACGGTTTCAACGAGACCGAGAACTGGTTCCAACCTGTGTGGATGGGCCTGAACCAGGCGCAGATCGTGGTCATGATCGAGAACCACCGATCGGCGCTCGCCTGGAGGCATTTCATGGCTACCCCGGAGATTCGCTCGGCACTCGATTCCATCGGCTTCACGCCGGACAGCGACTCCGTCCACTAGGTGTGGCCTGGGACGGGGTCAATGCCCTGATAACATTTGCGTGAGTGGTTTGCGTTACGTCCCCGTCGCCGAGCTAAATTCGGCCGCGTGCGTTTTTTTTATTGCCATGACAATGTTGTCATAGATCATCGGCGACGCCCCTTCGTTCCACACCCCACGTGCGCCTAGAGAGACGCTTTCGCGCACCTCCGTTAACACGTCCGTTCTTACCCTACCAAATGCAAACACCACAAACTGCTAGATACACGTTGGCCCTCGTGCTGACGCTCGGTCTGATGGCGTCTTCGAAAGCGCAGACGGCCCCGGCAATTACCCCCGATGAGACCGCGCAGACCCAAAGCCAGGCCGCGGGCGAGGCGCCCCTTGTGCTTAGCACTTTCACCGTCGATACCTCGACCGACAAGGGATATGTCGCCGTCAACTCCCTGGCGGGTGGCCGCAACAACACCCCGCTGGCGATCACGCCCACCTCGGTGTCGTCGCTGACCGCAGTGTTCATCTCGGACCTGCAGCTGACGAACGCGACGGACGCGCTCAAGTGGACGATGAACGCGATCCCACAGAACTTCGCGCCCAACGTCGGCAGCGGAAACCAGTTCAACTCATGGGCTACGAATCTTCGCGGAGCCGGCGCGGGCCCGCAGGGCGGGACCCCTCCCACGGTGAACTATTTCCCGATGAACGCCGTGAAGGACTTCTTCAACGTCGACCGCTTCGAGGTTGACCTTGGGCCCAACTCGATCCTCTTCGGCGTAGGCAGCCTGGGCGGCGTGACAGCCGCCTACACAAAGAAGCCGCGCTTCGACAGCGACTACACGGAGGCGGACCTCGTCGTCAACAGCTTCGGCGGCGCGCGCGCGACGATCGACACGAATACGAGGCTTTCGATCCTCCGTAAGAATGACGTGGGGATCCGGATAGACCTCCTTGCAGACCACGACCAGGGCTGGCGCAAGGCGGACCTGATCAAGAACTACGGCGCATCGATCGCGACCACGTTCAAGATCTCCGACAATACCTCGGTCCGGTTGGATGGTGAGCTCTTCGAGAGGGTGAGCCCGCAGTTCTCCGAGGCCATTACCGACCATTTCTCAAAATGGGACGGCACGACCGCCTCCGCCACGTGGGGCGCCGCCCCGACGGGTGGCAGCGCGAACACGCAGAGCATGGCCGAGTGGGGCGGCCCCAACTCGTTCCTGCTCTGGATTCCGTCGCAGGGTACGCTGTCGAATTGGGGAGCCGGCTTCTCGGGCACGGGCCTCTCGGACGGGCCCTATTACTCCTATGCCGTGATGAGGCCCTCCTCATACGGGCTGGTCGGGACAAACCAGACCGTGCCCGGGCTGCCGAGCCGGGATTTCACGGTCGGCCCGAAGGACGGCGACAATACGCTCAAGTATTACACGTTGACCGCCTACATTGACCAGAAGTTCGGCGACCACTCCGAGCTGGAGCTGTCCGCGTATCGCTTTGCGGACACGGAGGTGTCAAAGTTCTTCGAGGCCCCGTCCAACGCCGAGGTCGACATCAACAAGCAGCTGCCAAACGGGTCGCCGAACCCGGAATTCGGGAAGCTGTATTCCGACATGTTCCTCGACAAGCAGCAACAGGACCATTCCTGGAACGAGTTTCGCGGCCAATTCAACTATCACTTCGAGACCAACATCTTGAACGTACCGGTCAAGGAATGGCTCAGCATCTCCGGCGGCGTGCAGTTCCACCTGCTCCTGACCCGCCAGTACATGGCCAGCTATGCCAATAACTATCCCTACCCGTGGGACGGATCCAACTGGACCCAGGACATGTTCTGGGCCCGCGAGTACTGGGACAAGCCGAACACCTCGATAAACCTGCCTCCCTCGCTCAACGGGCACCCGATCGTTTTCCAGGCCCTTCCCTTCAACTGGTTCGATCACGACCTTCAGGAGGAAACAAAGTACTATGGCGCGGTTTCGCAGACGCGTCTCTGGGATGACCGGCTCAATGTGACGCTGGGAGCCCGCCACGACGAATACTCGAACGACCTGCTCCAAAGCGTGCGGCCGCCCTTCGGCCTCCCCTACCCGCAGGGACACAGTTTCGAGAATGCCTCCGGGAATACCTACTCGGCCGGCGTCGTCGGCTTCTTTACCAAGAACCTCGCGGCGACCTACAACTTCTCGGAGAACTTCGCGCCGATCGGCAACGGCACGGCCCCGAGCCTGTCCGGGGTTGCCTTTGGTCCCGCAACCGGCAAGTCGAACGAGCTCGGCCTCCGCTACTCGACCGACGATGGGAAATATTACATCACGGCCGAATACTATAGTGACAAGGCCCACGGCCGGATCACGAACGACGGTATCTCGGTCCAGGGCATCTGGAACGACTACTACAAGGCGGGCGGCACCGCCTCGGACGTCGGCCCGGCCGGCCAGATATCTGGAACCGCGCCCAATCTGGCGACCCAGTTCAACTACGCCGACACCGAGGACGTCAAGGACACCGGCTATGAGATTTCCGCCGTGGCCAATCCCACGCCGAACTGGCGCTTCCAGCTGAGCTACGCCATTCCGAAGTCGGTGACGGCAAACGACCTGCCCGGCAGCCGGGCGTATTTTGCGTCGCACCTGACCGAATGGTCGGCAATCGCGAACGGCGGCACGACGCTGGACGGCCAGGTAAAGCAGGACCTGGTCAACGCACAGCAGACGCTGGTCAACACGTCGGTTTCCGCGAACAACCAAGGCACCGTCAAGTCGACGTTCAGCGCCGTCGGGGCCTACACGTTTACCGAGACATGGGCCAAGGGCCTGACGATCGGCGCAGGCGCTACGGCCCTTGGGGAGCAGGAGACGTCGACAGGCGGCACGTTCTACTCGCCGGCCTATACGACCTACATTGCCTTCCTGAAGTATGTGACCGTCTATGAGGCCGGCGGCAGGAAGTTCCACGTCACCTATCAGCTCAATGTGGACAACCTGGGCAACAACCAGAACCTCGTCTTCACGGGCTACAACCAGAGCGGAACCACGGTCCAGGGCGCCGGCTTCTATTACCTCGAGCCGCGCAAGTTCACGCTGTCCGCCGCAATGAAGTTCTGATTCCGGGCATCCCAGCCGAAGCCCGGATCATCCGAAACCCAGCCGAAGGCTCACGCCTTCGGCTGGGTTTCTCGTTGAACGGGGCCCGGCCCGGCTCAGCCTCCTCCCAAGGCCAAACCCTGATGCTCGTCGGACGGCTAAGAATCAACGGCAGGGCGCCTCCCCCATGGGCGTAGAAGAGGAATCCGGAACAAGAGAGCCGGCACCGTCCCGTGCCGGGCACGGCTGGCTGGCCCGCGTCCTGTTGATCGTCGGCGGCCCAATTGCTGCCATTTTGGCGCTTGAAGGGACGCTTCGTGTCGCCGGTTTTGGGAGGCCCGCGAGCCTGTTCATTCCGGACGCCAGGCCCGGCTACTTCCGCACCAACCCGGAATTCGCGGCGCCGTTCTTCCCGCCCCAGTTCGACATCACTCCACCCAACTTC
Organism: uncultured Opitutaceae bacterium; assembly: GCA_964451965.1. GTDB lineage: Bacteria > Verrucomicrobiota > Verrucomicrobiia > Opitutales > Opitutaceae > Palsa-1447. Next base: position 6,498 of record CAYVKH010000007.1, on the reverse strand, counting down.
CGCATCGCCCGGCACAAGGAGCCCGGCCACCTGCGGATCTTCGTCCTCGGCGAATCCGCGGTCAGGGGAACGCCGGAGCCCGGGTTCGGGTTCGCGTCGCAGCTTGAAGCGCAACTCCGCGCGGCATATCCGGGCCGGTACTTCGATGTCTACAACCTGGGCATCGTCGCAATCAACTCACACGTCGTCTATCAGATGGCCACGCAGGTCGCCGGCTTCGAGCCGGACCTCTTCGTCATCTACATGGGGAACAACGAGGTCGTTGGCCCCTATGGGCCAGGATCCGCCAATCTTTCGGCCATGCCCCCCCTGTGGATGATCAGGGCCTCGGTCTGGACGGGCGGCACGCGAACGGGACAGCTGTTCCAGCGCTTCCTCGGCAGGATCGCCCGGCACGCTGCCGGAACCCAGGAATGGCACGGAATGAGCACATTCAAGGACCGGACAGTCAGGGGCGACGACCCAAGGCTCGAGGCTGTCTGCCGGAACTATGAGGCCAATCTCAGAGGCATCGTGGCGGCAGCCGCCCACGCAGGAATCAGGACCGTGCTGGCCACGGTCGTCGCCAACCTGAGAGACAATCCGCCCTTTTCATCGCTCCACCGGCAGGGAATGGCGGGTTCGGAGCTGAGCCGATGGGAGTCCGCCTTTGCAAAAGGAAAGGAGCTATGGGAACTGGACCAGCCCGATGGCGCGATCCCTGCGTTGAGAGAGGCGCTTAACCTGGACCCGCAATATGCCGACGCCCACTATATCCTGGGCAGGCTGCTTGAAGGGAAGGGCGATGTGCAAGGTGCTCGGCATCATTATATTGAGGCTCTCCACTGGGACGCATTGCGATTCCGTCCCGACGAGCGGATCAATGCGGTTGCACGCATTGTGGCCTCCGAATCCAAGGGTTCCGTGCTCCTGGTCGATTCAGCGATGGAGCTCGGCTCAGACGGCGCCTCGGCCGCCACGCCAAGCGGCCGGGAAATCCTTCTGGAGCACGTGCATTTCAACTGGGAAGGCAATGTGCGCATGGGGCTGATGCTCGCCGAGAAATCCGCCGCCGCCCTGTTCGGCCCGGGCGCGCCCCCGGGCAAATGGCTCGACGCCGATGGATGCGCGAGCGCAGTCGGCTACACGAGCCTCGGGCGGCTTCGGATGCTGCGGCAGATGGAGGCGATCCGAGGCAGGCCGCCCTTCACGGCCCAGCTCACGTTTGGAGAGGATCAGGCCCGGTACCAGCACGAGGCGGACCTTGCGACAAGGGAGGCGATGTCTGTCGAAGGCCTTGCGTCGGCGCGGCAGCAGCTGGAGACCGCGGTGAAGCGCGATCCGGAGAACCCCAATCTTCTGCTCCGCCTCTCAGAGGCGGAAGACCAGGCCAACCAGCCCGACAGGGCCCTAGTGCTGACGGAGAAGCTTCTGGAACTCCTTCCCCGCACGCCCGAGCTCCTTGTCCAGCGCGGCCGGGCGCTGGCTTCGCTTCGGAAAGACGATGAAGCGCAGGCCGCCATCCTGGAAGCGCTGCGGGTCGACCCCTACAACCTCCCGACGTACACCGCCTTGGTTGAGGTATTGAGGAAGACGGGCGATTTCGAAAGCGGCCGGAAGATATTCTCGGCCGCGCTCTCCGAGATCCCCGACAGCGGGTTCATTCGCCTCGCATACGCCGACCTCCTGTTCTTCCACGGCGACAGGGACAAGGCGGTGCGGGAATGCCGGTCCGTGCTGGCCCGCGAGCCGGACAACTCAGACGCGCTGCGCCGGCTCGTTTCGCTCTTCACGGCCGACGGCCGGAAGGAGGAGGCCTTCGCACTCATGTCGGGGGCGAGAATGACCCAGCCCCTCAACTTCGAGAACAACCTGGCGCTTGCGCGGATCTACGAGGAGCGAGGCGACGTCGAGCACGTCGCCGAGTGCCTGCGGGGGGCGGCCCTCAGCGGGCCTGCCACAGCCCAAGCGCACATCTATCTGGCTCGGCACCTGAGCAAATCGAACCGGCCGGTCGAGGCGCTTGTGGAGCTATTCCGCGCCAGGCGCGCCGCGATCGCGATGGGGGACCAGGACCTAGCCGCGGAAATATCCGCGACGATCCGCTCGGGCGGGAATCCCTAGGCCACGGCGCGTTCCTTCTCACCCAGGACGCGTTCCGGTCGGCTCCTCGGGCCGGGCATGTTCACCAAGAGCCCCAGGCCTCGAAAGCCTCGCAGTGCATCACAGGGCGGTCAGATCGATCGTTCGACATGCGGCTTCGCGCTCAGTGACCGGCAACAAGCAGGGAGGGGAGCCGACCCGAGCACCGAACAATCATTGGACCTCGTAGACTTCGACGAGCGCGACGCCGGTGTCCCCGCTGGCGCCCGAAATCTCGGCCGTGTAAGGGCCGGGGGGCAGGGTCACCAGGATCGCCGAGTCGTTGCTTTGGCCAAAATTCCAGGCAAACGCCCCGACCGAGACGGCCGAGGCTGAGATCTGCGGATCTCCACCCCATGCGCTGTTGCTGGCCAGCAACGTGCCTTCGGAAAAGAGCTGCAGGGTGGGATCGGGCAGCGTGCCCGTGACCCCGAATGGAATCAGTGCGGGCCCGGAAGCCCGTATCAGGACGGTCTTTGACGTTGCGCCGCCGATGACGAATCCGGCGATCAGGACGTTGCCACCCGTGCCGACCTGGACGCGGGCGGAGATATTGACGATCCTTGGCTTGGTCGGAGTGTAGGTTCCCGCGGGCGTGTCGTCGTAGACTTCGGCAAGGGCCACGCCCGTGTCCCCGCTCTGGCCGGAAATGTTGGCCGTGTAGGCTCCGGCGGAAAGGGAATTCAGAAGCGCAGCGTCGTGGCTCGAGGCGTTGCTCCAGGGAAACGCCCCCACGGCCGCAGCCGCGGTCGAGATGGGGATGCTGCCTGCCCAGCCGATGTTCGTACCGAGCACCGTCGAGACGGAGTAGAGCTGAAGCTGGGGATCCGGGAGCGTGCCCGTGACACCGAATGGCGCAAGCGCGGGGCCCGAGGCGCGAACGAACAGGGTCTCCGAGCCGGAGGTGCCCTGCCCTCCCACGGCGAACCCCACGATCAGGATGTTTCCTCCCGTGCCGACCCCCGCCCTGCAGGAAATGTTAATGAGGCGGCCGATATCCGTCGTGGTGCTGACCGCGAGGGTCGCGACACTGCTCGAAGTGGAGCCACCCGAATTGCTCGCCACACAGGCATAGCTTCCCGCGTTGGCCGCGGTCGCGCCGTTTATCACGAGCGAGTGGCCGCTGGCCCCGGGGATCGGCACGCCATCAAGCTCCCATTGGTAGGTTGGCAGCGGAGCGGCGTTCGCCTCTGAATTGAACACAACAGTTGATCCCACAGCGATCGTCTGGGACCTGGGCTGCACGCTGAAGGCCGGCACCAGCACCACGGGATTCACGGTCAGCGCCGCCCCCTGGCTGGTCACGGAGCCGGCGGAATTGGTGATCACGACCGTGTAGGTGCCTGCGTCCCCTGTCTGCGCCGATGGAATAGAGTACGAGGAGGCGGTTGCGCCGATGATCGGCGTGCCGTTTAACTTCCATTGGTAGCTGAAAGGAGAGGTGCCCGATCCACTGACCCTGAACGTCACGCCGGACCCGGCATCAATCGCCTGGCTGGCCGGCTGCGCGGAAATCGTCGGGGGCGTGCCCGCCGGCGCGGTCACGTTTATGGATGTAACTCCGCTCGTTACATTGCCGGTTCGATTCGTGTTCTCCCAAGCCTCGACTGTGAAGCCGTACACGCCCGTAGCCGTGGGAATGCCCGTTATCGTCAGCACGCCCTTCACGGCGGTCGCGTCGCTGACGACCCAGAGATTGCCCACCAGGGTGGCGCCCTGCACGGTCACCCCCGGCGGCAGCGTGTTGGTCACGTCCCAAGACTTGGCGAATGTCACCGCAACGCCCGCCACCGTGACATCCATCTTGATCGACTGGCCCATCGACACGCTCGCGGGCACCGCAATGTCCGCCACCAGGTATGCCGGGCTCGACGTCACTGTGGAGGCACCCGACATGGAATCGACAGCACCCAATGCGGCAACCGACGCAAGGGCCGCCCGAAGGACCGTCGTCGCATGCGACTCGACTACACACTCCGCGGCAGCGGTCGCGATTCTGGCCGCAGGCGTCCTCTGGAGGACCGCGGCGAGAAGCGCGGCAGGCACACGTAACCGCTCGAAGCGTGCAGGAAGGGTATATCTTGGATTCATTGGTTTCGTTTCGTTAATTGCACCCGCAACCCGCTCCCCCGACGCCGCGGCCGCCCGCCGCGGCCTCGCGCGAGAAGTAGACATGCTCGATCATCTCGGTCGCAAGGGGATCCCGGTTCGGGTCCATCGTCGGGTCGGCCAGCAAACCACGCTCCCACGGCTTAACCCGGACGGCGTTCGTGGTGGCGCATCCGGACAAGGCGCCCACAGCGGCGAGTGCCAGGAGAAGGACAATTCTGGCCGACGTCTTCATGGTGTGTTCGTGGACAAGAGGGCCTCGATCTCCTTGCGCAGCGCCTGTTCTGTCGCGGCCCCGTGAAATCCCTGGTGCACATGGCGCACCCTGCCTCCGCGGTCGATCAGGTAGCTCGTGGGCATCGTGGGCACCTGCACGGCGCGAACAAGCTTCTGTCCCTTGTCCAGCGCCACCGAGAAGGCCGGGCTGAATTTCCTGACGAACGCCTCGTAGTCCGCAGGGTTCTCGTCCACACTCACCGCGACTATCACGAGGCCACGAGGCGCAAACTCGGTGTACAGCCGGCCGTATGCAGGAAACGAGGCCTTGCAGGGCGAGCACCATGACGCCCAGAAGTCGACGAGAACGATCTTCCCGGAGGTTTCTGGCAGCGCTCCAAGGGCCAGGTCGGAGGATGTGAGGGCTGGGAAACTGTCGCCTGGGCTGACACCTGCCCTGGCCATGGGCGGAGCCAGAAGCGTGAGACCTGCGGCCAGCAAAATGAGCCCGGTTCTGCTCATTGAATGACGGGGCATGCGTGCGTCCAACGCTGGGCGACGGTCGCAGGGCCTTGGGCTAAGCGCATGGCCTACCATGATATCCTTGCACCCATGGTGATCAGATTCGCCCTGGGATACGCGCTCTGCGGAGTGACCCCGTCGCTCCCCCGCATCGCATAGCGGTCGTAAGCGAGGTCCAGCTCCAGCCATGCACGCGGTTTCCAGACCGCCTTTGCCCCGTAGGTTGTTGTGTACAAGGACGATAAACGATAATCCGAGGAATAAGCGGGCCCGCCTGGAAGCGGAACTGTGGTTGGGATTATGTCCGTGGCGCTCAGATCGTAAAAGTAGAATTTCGCAGCGCTCTGCTCATAATACCTCAGGTCGGGACCGAGGGTAAGACGCTCTCCGAGCTTTTCCATCCAGGTCAGCTCGACCGTGTTCGCCGCAATTCCATACGTGTCGCGGAAGTAGCGGTAGCTCCCCTCGAGGGCGCCGTGAAGGCTTGGAAATGCCCTGTTCATCGACGCGTACACGATGCCCGTGTTATGCTCGCCTGGCCTGTTCTCGCCAAACACCAGCGGGAAGAACACCCCGGGGAGGACCTCGATGTTCTGGTCCACCAGCTTGTATTGGTCGCTCAAATACCCGGTTTCCCTTCCCCAAGTCACATTCAACGTCACCGAGGTCCGGGCATCAAGGAGCTGGGTCACCCCTAGGATCGCGTTCAATGCGTGCTTCTTGGCATACGCGCGCTGGGGATCGTAGAACGTCTCCACGTCGTCCTCGTGGCCGGCAACACCCGCGAGCAGCGTCGTGTTCTTCTCGTTGAAGTCGGTGAGCGAGTTGAGCGACCAGCCCCGGGAGACATAGTCGTGCTCCCTGCTTTCCGAAATCCCGACGGAGACATTGAACCTGCTGAACTGACGCGATAGGTCGGCCTCCCACGCCTTTCGGTGGTCGCTCAGGTGCGCGAGGGGCACCTGCCCTGTGGCCGAGGGAGCCGGCAGGCCCGTCGGCGTCGCGCCGGCGATCGCGTCCGTCACCGCAGTCAGCCCGAACTGCAGATCGGCGCCAATGCCCTGGCTGGCGACTATCCCCTGGGTCTGCACCCCTACTCGGCCGCCCGCCTCGGTGTAATTCTCGAGCTTGTAGGAAATCGAGTCCTCCGCCCTGGCCGTGGGCCGCGGAGACGCCAGCAGCAGAAAAAGCGCGAGGGGTATCGCTGCAGGACTTTCCGATATCTTATGACGACTTTGAGGGATCGCTTCGGGACCAAGACCTGGAACGAAGGTTCCAGATTTAAATGCAAATGTCATCATTTGCCGTGGACTAGGATCCCGGACAGTCGCCCTTCCCGGGAGGGCAATGGCGGCACGCCACGAGTTTCTGGAAGGCGGGAGACGGATGACACGAGCGCGGGTTTGACGCAAGGAGCCGCCTATTCGCTCAATAATGCTGGTAAAGCGCGAAAGAATATCCTCGAAACATAGTCGCAAGTCGTTAATTAATATACACTTGTGAATTGGTGCTCAGGAAGGGACTCGAACC
>CAYVKH010000006.1:0-103343 GCA_964451965.1 uncultured Opitutaceae bacterium | reverse complement strand
GACGGGAATCCCGGCCAAAGCGGCTTCAGCCGCTTAGACCGGGAGGATGTCAATACGCCACCGGGGGCCTGACGGCTTCATGAAGGCTAACCTTCGCGGTTGACCGGTTTCGGCTGAGGCGGTCCGTTGGCTCTCTCGCCTCGGAAATCCTCGTTTCTGTGGCGATCTGAATGCTGTTCGAAAAAGGACCCATTCGTAGCCACTGTTCCTACTAGCCCTCGACCAATCCGGGTGCGGGCTGCTGGCGCGCCCGTCCGTGCCCGTCCAATGGACCGCGCGGCAGAAGCTAGGGGCGCTGCGCTGCGCTGGATGCGGGAACGTCCACGATGTCGCCGGATTGCAGCACGACATCGTCATCCGTCGGTCCTTCTCGCCGGAGCCAGGCGTCCACGTTTTCGACGATCCGGGTTGATGTCCCGTTGGAGTTGGCTCGCGTTATGACAACGGCACTCAAATCCGCGCGGTCTGAAACACCGCCGGCAGCCTGCAATGCGCGCGCGAGCGTTGTGCCCGGGGTCAACCCAATGTTGCCAGGCTTGTTCACTTCGCCCGACACGGTGCAGCTGCCGAACGAACCATGCCTCTCGACTCCCGGCATGGTGAAGCTCTCGACCTTCAACGGGAGGCTGAAGTGCCCGGCGTCCTCGAATGTGACCTCGGCCAGTGTTGCGCCAGCGGGGCTCTCCAATTCCCGCTCCCACCTCTTGACCGATTGGTTCCACCATTCGTGCCCCCGGAAACCGTCCTTGCGGAGGACGATCGACACTTTGGCCACCAGGGCATGATCCCTGACCTCATTGAGTCCACCAGAGATGTGTGTCCGCGCCCTGTTCACCAAACCGTAGGCGGGCTCGGGGCTCCACGGCGCCAGCGCCGTCAGGAATGGGAAATCGTTCCAAAGGAATTCCGGCGAGTGCTCGATGAAGGAGATCCACGTCACTTTCTTCATCTCGTCGAAGTCAACTAGGACTACACGCGAGTGGGTGGAGCTCTTGGCAAACACGGTTCCCGCCTTCGGATCGTGCTCGCCGATCACCACGGGGTGAAATAGGCGGAACCCGAGCGTGGCGTCGTATTCCGGCTTCTCGTGCCGTAGCCTTCGCACCGTTTCGGGCGACAGCATGAGCGAAAACGTCTCAATGGAATTGGATGCCTGCCCCGAGTCCGGCTTGACTTCGCGGATAAGATAGCGGCGCCTCGCGAATTCCGCCCAGTTCTGATCGCGAGGCTCAGGGGTGATTCCGAGCTGATCGTGCGCCGCCCACGTGGATGTCTGTCCCCGCCAACCCCACATCTCGAATTGCGCCTGCCTGGTAACGCTCCCGTCCCCCCAGCGCAGGCGCTGATCGGAGAAGTACGGAGAGAGCACGTAGTGGGAAGGCACGGGCCCCGCCTTCACGTTGATCTGCGCAAAGGAGTTGTTTTCAGGCGATGCGACATACGCGTAGGCGTCCTGCAGCGAAACGCCCACATTCTTGGCTATACCGTTCGGAGCGGAGCGCGCGGGGGACAACAAGGCCGACCCATCCCAGGTCCACCATCCACCTACCGCTGCCATCGCAAGCGCCGTGAGCAGAATCAGCGCGATTGAAACGGGCGTGCGGCGCGTCACGAACTGGTGAACCGCGACCACAACGCAGCCAGCGCCGGCCGCCAGCCCCGTGACCAGCAGACGCATCACTCCGATCCAGGGCGAGAGGGTCTCGTGGGGAATGGTCACGTGCTCGACGAACACGATCCCACCGGTGACCCATGCGACTGCTGCGACGAATGTCCACAGAAGGAAGCGTCCGTAGCTGCTGGTCACCACCGCACACGGCAGGGCGAGAAGCGCCGCTCCCATCTGGACCGCGAACGTTTCCATGGCGGCGCGGCCTATCTCGGCCCATCCGAATCCGCATCCGAGCCACCAAGGCACCGTCAACACGACGGGCAGGACTCCAAACATTAGGACCAGGCCAAGGGCCTTCGCGGCCAGCAGCCTTGAGCCGGAGATAGGGCGGGTTTGCCAGAATGCCGGGCTGGCCACCGAGTCCTCCTGGACCACGCTGGCCACGAGCATGTAGGTGACGACAAGCCCGATTCCCCACAGGACGTTCGCATAAATGGCCATGTGGTAGAACCAGGCGGCATCCGACCCGCTCGAGGCCAGGAGGCTCATACCCGCACCAAAGCGCATCAAGGTGACGGCGCAGAAGAGCGTCAAGGGCACCCAGAATCGGTGAAGATCCTTCCTTGTGATGTGCCAGATGAGATTCATGCCGCCACTCCTTTCGACCGCGAGCGGCTGGCCCTCGCAAAAGTCAGGAATATCTCGCGCAGCGTCATGTGCTGCGCGGTGACACTGGCCCCCGCGAATCGCTCGCTCCATTGCCGCTCGGTGGTCGCGCCGGAATACCCCGTCTCGACGAATCTCAAGAGGTCGCCCGCTCTCTCCCACTCGACGGCGCCGTGGGTGGGTTCGGGGGTTTCACCTTGCAGCCGCACCTCGACCCGCCTGAAGCGCAGTTGGAGCGATTCGGCGGCCTCGCTGAGGGTCAGCCGGCCGCGGTCTAGAAGGACGACATGGTCTGCCAGGCGTTCGACCTCCTCGATGTCGTGCGACGAAACTAGGACCGTCCAATCGCCGGACAACGAAACCTCGAGCACTCCGCGCACGAACTCGTCCCTTATCAGGGGGTCGAGCCCGCTGAACGGTTCATCGAGCACAAGGAGCTTCGGCCGGTAGGCTAACGAGGCGAGCAGTGCGGCCTTCATGAGCGTTCCGCGCGAAAGCCGGCTCAGCTTCTGGCCCAGCGGCAGCTCGAACTGGGCGACCAGAGTTCGCTCCAGTTCCCTGTCCCACGTGGGATAAAACGGCCGGCAGTAGTCGAGCAGTTCCCGGACCGTCATCCAAAGCGGAAGCTGCTGGTCCTCGGATACGTATCCGATCTGCGCGAATTGGGCGGGGCCGAGTCTGCGCGAGTCGACACCGAGGACCATAGCGGCTCCGGTTGTCGGTCTCAGCAGGTTCATCAGGAGCCTCAGCGTGGTTGTCTTCCCGGCTCCGTTTGGACCCAGCAATGCCACGACCTTTCCGGAAGTGAGGGAAAGATTGAGCCCGCTCAGGGCTTCGGTCCCGGTGAAGCTCCGCGACAGGTTGTGGGTTTCAATGATGTTCATTTGCGATTTTGGTTAGCATTATTTCCTCGTGAGCCTCTTCCATTGGGCGACGAGGCCGGCCTGCACCTCGTCGATCGTCAGGCCGAGGTTCTTGGCTTCGACCACCACCCGCTCGAGCTCCGCACCCAGCAGCTCCGCGCGCTCCCGGCTGCCGCCAGGGGAGCGAACGGCGACAAGGCTCCCGATCGCGGGGGTGGTTATCAGGACGCCCTGGATGACGAGAGCCGCGATGACCTTATGAGCGGTGTTCGGATTGATTCGCAGTTCCTGGCTCAGGACGCGAACCGAGGGGAAAGGATCGCCGGGCGAAAGTTGCCCCGTGGCGACGGCCTTCTTGACTGCGAATAGTATCTGTTCCGCGACCGGCATGCCCGGCTTCAGGCCGATTGAAAACGGAAGCATACCGTACTAGGTGGCCTAGTACGGATGGTACGGCAAGCCTTTTCCTCATATATTTTTTCCGGAGAAACCTAGCGTTTCAAAAACCACCCGTTTGGGAACGTATCCCTGCACCCGATTGCGAGCGTCCTCAGCGGGCCGAAGCCCACCAGTTCAGAGGTTGGCTTTGGTCTTCTCGAAAATGGCCCGAGCCAGGGTCTCGTCGCCAATTAGGATCGCCACCCTGGTCACGTTATTGGCAGCCGCGACCATTCGGAATTCGACCGGTTCATCATGCGTCGTCCGGGCGACTATCACCACGGAGGACGCTGCCCGGGTCTCGTTGACCTTGGAGAGTTGGAATTGAGGGATCACGCTTTCGACCGCGCTGACGACGGAATCGAGGCCGCTGCTCAGGGAAGCGTCCAGTTCTCCGTGGACGTAGGAAGCGGTTTCCGACCCCGCGGTGACCGACGGCACGAGTCGGTCGGTTGTGAGCGCCTTCTCCACGCGGGGGGAGAACCATCCATAGGCGAGCAGGCCGCCATTCTCCGTGTTTGGGTGGTATTGCTGTTTCACCACCAGGAAGCCGGCGAAGGCGCAGCCAGCGAGCGCGCCGACGAATATAAGGGGCGGGATTTTGGCGGCAGGCATACCGGGAGAATGTAGACCTAGACGCCGGCTGTCGGCTATGGGGTGTTTCCCAGGCCCTACAAATGTCCGTCAACCCAACATCTTTGATGCATCGGCGCAGGTTGGCGGAAGGCGCTTGCCGATATGGCCTTGAACCCGTCGGAATTGGCCCGACCCTGGCAGGTCGCCTGCGAATTGCTAATTCGGGGCCTCCGACTAGATTTGCAGGATTCGCACGACCAAAGACTCGATGGGCGACATGCAGGTGCCAGACGAAGCGCTCTGGGGCGCTTCGACGCAGCGCGCGGTCCTCAATTTCCCCATTAGCGGCCGGCCAATGCCCGCCGCATTCATTCGGGGCCTCGGCCTGGTCAAACTTGCGGCGGCCCGTGCGAATGAGGAGCTGGGAGTGCTTCCGCCCGGGAAAAGCCGGCTCATCCAGCAGGCCGCACGGGAGATCGCCGATGGGCAGCACGCGGCACAATTCCCGGTCGATGTGTTTCAAACCGGGTCGGCCACATCGACAAACACAAATGCCAACGAAGTCATCGTAAGCAGGGCGGCGCAGATCGCAGGCGCGGGCGGGCCCGCCTTGCACGCAAATGATGACGTCAATCTCGGCCAGTCGTCGAACGACGTGATTCCCACCGCGCTGCATGTGAGTGTGGCGCGGGCCTTGCACATGGATCTGGCGCCGGCGCTGACGGTTCTGACGGCAGCCCTCGACGCGAAAGCCCGAGCCTTCGCGGACATCGTGAAGATCGGCCGAACGCATCTGATGGATGCCACGCCGCTCACGCTGGGCCAGGAGTTCTCCGGCTATGCCATGCAGGCCCGAAAGGCTGGCGAACGGGTGCAGCGCGCGATCGCGATACTGGGCGAACTGGCGATCGGCGGCACGGCGGTGGGCACCGGCATGACGGCTCATCCGGAGTTTGGCGCCCGGGTCTGCCGCATTCTCAGCGAGGAGACCGGGCTTTCGTTTCGTGAGGCGAGGAATCACTTTGAGGCCCAGGCGGCCCGAGATGACTGTGTCGAGGCAGCTGGGCAGCTGGCGGCGGTGGCCGCGAGCCTGACGAAAATCGCAAATGACATCCGCCTGCTTGGGTCAGGGCCGCGGGCGGGCTTCGCGGAGCTTCGGCTTCCGGCCACCCAGCCTGGGTCTTCAATCATGCCGGGCAAGGTCAACCCCGTGATGAGTGAGATGCTCGTTCAGGTGGGACTCTACGTGCATGGGCTGACGCACACCGTGACCGCCGCAGGCCGGGACGGGCAGCTGGAGCTCAACGCGACACTGCCGCTGATGGCCTACTGCCTCCATGAATCCGTCCATTGCCTCGCAAGCGGGGCCCGCGTATTCGCGGAGAAGTGCGTGGGGGTGATCGAGGCCGACGACGCCCGTTGCAGCGAGTTGGTGAAGCGTTCGCTGATGCTCGTTACGGCGCTCAGCGCCCATCTCGGTTATGACGTGGCCGCGAGCGTGGCGAAGGAGGCTCTGGCGTCGGGCAGATCTCTGCGTGAGGTTGTGCTAGCGCGCGGGTTGATGGATGCGGCTGCTTTGGACCGCGCGCTGGAGCCCCTCGCGATGGTGCGGCCCGGTCATTCGCCTGCCGCAGGCTCGACGCCGGCCGAAAGGGTTTGGGAGAATGAGGGAGGTCATCTCAAGCGGAAGTGAAGGGGGCAGTCTTGTGGGGGTGACGCGGCGCGAAGCCGCTTTTCAACGGTCCGCAAGCGGTTGGCCCGTTCGGAGGGGGAGGGGAAGACCCCATAACGCCCGTATTGCCGCGGGGGCTTGTGGCCGCCAATTCGAGGTAGGCCGATTCTCGGCCTCTTCGATCGCGAAAGTAACTCCGAATCCATCCGCTCCCAAATGCACCCGCATCCCGGCACCGAGGCCTGTCTCCGGCCAAATCAAAGCTGAGGCCGCGACGGGCGCCGGCAAGGCGCATGAACCCTATGCATCCCAAAATAAAGAATCGTCCCAAAGGCATGAAGATCTCAGGCAGCGGCGTAGAGCCCCTGCTGCCGCATGAGGCGGCCAGCCTGTCGACCTCGCTCAACCCGGCCTCGCGCCGCAGCGCGGGCGCGGTCCAGCCCGCCTCGGGCGCCGCGAACCACGCGCGCCATCACGTGTCCCGGCAGACGCAATCATAGCTCGCAGTGTGTTTCGGTGCGGACCTTGACGACGTGAGCATTGGCAGGAGGACGGCGATGGGCGGGCCGCCGACGATCCGCAACGTCTTGGGAGATCGATCGGCTTTGGCGGCGGCCATCCCATTACGTCTAAGTGATTCATAAATAATGAGTAAGCGTTTCAAATTCCCGGGTTCTTGCCCCTATTTGTCGCGAGCGGGTTGCCGGCGGGATCCCATGGGCTTGGAAGGCGAAAAGTCAGATAACACCCCATAGCGCAGCATGGGCGGCCGGCTTATCATGTGCTTCAGCCACTCCCCCTTTGCCTATGCTATTCATGTCTCCGATCTGGTGTTCCTTTCCTGACATTTCCGCGAACGCCGAGGCGGCCTTCGCCTCGTCGTCCAGCTTGTTCTCACTCACCACTCTCGAGGTGACGCACGATCCGGGCTTCCCCGGCTTTGCGCTGACCGAAAAGCGGCAGCATGACATGTGGCGCTGGGCCCTCGTCAGCGCGGAAGGCCCGGTCGTTGACGAGGGATGGGAGCCGACCGAGTCGGACGCCAAGAGATCTGCAGTCGGAGCCATGCGTCATGTGATCGCTGGATGACCGGATAGCTCAATGCGGCCAGTCGCTAACACCCCGGCGAGAAGCAGTCGAGCTGACCCCCTGTCGGTCGTCTGCTTCGGCGCGTCGGCGGGCGGCCTCGAAGCATACCGCACGATCCTGTCGATCCTTCCATCGGACACCGGGTTGGCCTTCATCATCGTGCACCACCAGCCTGCAGAGGGAAAATCGCTGCTGACCGAGATTCTCCCGTACGTCACCAAGATGCCCGTGGTGCTCATTGCGGACGGGGAGGTCGTGAAGGCCGACCATGTCTACATTGTCCCGGCGGGACAGCAGGTCACCATGGATGGGGATCTCTTCCACATTGCGCCCTTGTCCAAGAGATCGGGCTGGCCGAAGAACATCTCCATCTTCCTGCAGACGCTGGCGGAGGACAGGAAGAAGCAGGCCATAGCGGTCATCCTCTCGGGTTTTGATTCAGACGGCGCCGCGGCGCTCCAGTCGATCAAGGACGAGGGGGGAATTGTCATTGCCCAGGAGTTTGACACGGCGAAGCAGCCCGACATGCCAATAAGCGCCGTGAAAACGGGCTGCGTGGACTTCGTTCTGTCCCCCACGAAGATAGCAAGTGAACTGGTGCGCATCGCGGCCGAGCGCAGGCAAATCCCGATCGAGAAGCTAAGCCCCACGCGAGTTTCGGCCGCCGCCTCTTGAGGCGGCGGATTCCTTGGACAGGCTGCTTCAGCGGGTAGTCCCGGCGGGCCCGACCTTTTCCCTCACTTGGCCCCGGCTGTCTTCTTCTCCGGTGGCCGATCGATAGGAGGCACGTTTATTCCCAGAGCCGCGCTCAGGTCGATCTCATGGTCCTGCTCCTGCACGATGATCCCGCGCAACACCTCGCTCAGGGCGAACTCGCCCATCGCCTCGGCCTGGCGGATGCGCACGCGGTAGCGCGCCACGGTCGCCCGCTCGTTTTCCAGGTCGGCGCGCAGCATCTCAACCGGGTCGTTTGACGTCTTGACCGGCTTGGGCAGCACGCCCGGCATGCCGCCCAGGTAATCGACCTGCTTGGCGATCAATATCGCATGCCCGAGCTCCTCGCCGGCATGCGCCTCCAGCTCACGCGCAATGTCCGTGTACGCGGCCCCCTTGAGGACCTGGCTGTACACGGTGTAGGCTATGATTGCTTGGTATTCCCCCGCGAGGTCCTCGTTGAGCAGCTGGATCATCTGCTCGCGCGTGATTTTTGATTCGGATTCTGTGTTTTCCTTGGGCATATCGTGTCCTTGTTCGTGTTGTTTGATCTGGAGCGGGTGGGAGGCCGCCGTGGCCCGTTTTGACGGATGACTCGCCGTTTTGTCAGCCCTCCACGGGGAAGCCGACCTTGATCGTCACCTGCCAATGGTCCACGCGGCCCTTGACGATGTCGCCGCGCGTTTCGACCACCTGGAACCAGCGGAGGTTCTTGTTGGTCTTGTGCGCGCGCCTGATGGCATTATTGACGGCATCCTCCACCGTCAGGGTGGAGGTGCCGGTGAGTTCGATGAGCCTGTAGACGTGGTTCTTCATATTCGGTGCCCCAGCCATTTGATCTTCATTCGGATCTGTTCACGTCCGCCCTCGCGACGTCTCTTGCCCTACTTGGTCTGCGTGTCCGTCGTGGTCGTCGTCGTGGGACCTGGCACCGTCGTCTGTTGCGACGTCGTGGTCGTGCTGTGCGTGGGTTCCATTGCGCACGCGGCTAGCGAGAAAGGGCGACGGCGACAAGGCTGGGAACGATGAGCTTCTCCATGAGTATGGTTGTTTCTTGATTATTGCAGTGCGGTTCAAAGTAGCATCATGAGGCGGCAGTGCGGTATGGGGTGTTGGCCCCGTATTCGATCGGCCCCGGCTCAATTGCCTTGGGACGAGCCTGGCGGCAGGAACAAACCCCGCGAACCGCGCCAAATCTCATGAGGGGAGGGGAAATGGGCCGGACCGGTACGACCGAATGCAAGCGGCGACGGATGCGGGTTCCACCCCATGGGACCCGCGCGGTTTTTCGTGTAGAGTCGGCCCCTATGAAGAACGCGCATTCAGTCGATACGAAGTCGGGCACCCGAGATGAAATCGAGGGCGCCTCCAAGCAACTCGCGGGCAAGGTCAAAGAGGGCCTAGGCAAGGCGCTTGGGAATCCCGGTCTGGAAAGCCGCGGCGACCTTGAGCAGATCGAAGGGGCGGTGCAGAAGGAGATTGGCGCGCTCAAGAGGGCAATCGGCAAGTAACCCGGGACCCAGATGCAATCCACCCTTGTTTCCGACCGAACAGAAACCCGCCTCAGCGACCGCGATTTCGATGTCCTTTTTCGCAGGGCCCGGACGCACAGCGCATGGCTCGATAGGCCCGTCGAAGACGGCCTCCTTCACCAACTCTATGACCTGCTGAAATGGGGTCCGACCAGCGCCAACTGCTGCCCTGCGCGGATCGTCTTCCTGCGCACCCGGGAGGCAAAGGAAAGGCTCCGGCCGGCACTCCAGCCCGGCAACGTTGACAAGACGATGGCCGCCCCGGTCACCGCCATCATCGCCTACGACTCGAAGTTCTACGAGCTGCTGCCCAGGCTCTTCCCTGCGATGGCCACCATGAAGGAGATGTTCGTGAACTCGCCGGAACTGGCGGCTTCCACCGCAATGCGAAACGGCTGCCTGCAAGGCGCCTATTTCATGCTCGCAGCCCGCTCGCTCGGTCTGGACTGCGGCCCCATGTCCGGCTTCGACAACGCGAAGGTCGATCGCGAGTTCTTCGCGGCCCTTGCGGCAGGGGCCCGCTCGACAGGCGGGTCATTCATCGCGGCGGGCCCCGTGAAATCGAATTTCCTGTGCAACCTCGGATATGGCGACGCAACGAAACTCCATCCGCGCGGGCCGCGCCTGGATTTCGGCGAGGCCTGCCAGTTGCTCTGATAAGGGATAGGGGGTCCCCGGAATCAGCCGGCGTGCGCCGGGCCCCCGACTCGACCCGTCCGGATCACTCCTCCACCCGGTGGTGGCTCACGTTGGCACCGTCCTCCGGGCGAAGCTGGCGGAAGACCAGCGCGGAGAACAGGGTCAGCGCACCCACGACGACGAAGGCCCGGTGAATGCCGGAGATCATCTCGCCGGAGCTGGCGTGAAACCGGTCGGGGATGAAGAACGCGGCGACGAGCGAGGACACCGCGACCCCGAAGCTCAGCGACAGCTGCTGCATCGTGCTCGCGATGCTGCTGCCCATGCTGACGTCCGCCTCGGTGAGGTCTGCATAGACGATCGTGTTGATGGCGGTGAACTGGAGCGACGAGAAGTACCCGAAGCAGAACGCCTGGAGGCCGATCAGCCAGATAGGCGTGGACGGGCCGATCGTGGCGAACAGGGCGATGAGCAGGCCCATCATCATCGTGTTGGACGTGAGCACGCGCCGGTAGCCGAAGCGCGTGATGACCCAGGGCATGGTCATCTTCAGGCTCATGGCGGCAAGCGGCTGAGGCATCATGAGCATGCCCGACTTGAGCGGGCCATAGCCCAGCCCGACCTGGTAGAGCAGGGGAAGGAGGAAGGGCATGCCCCCGATTCCGATCCGAGTGACGAGGCCGCCCGCGACCGACGACCGGAACGTCCGGATCAGGAAGAGGCGCAGCCGGAGCAGGGGGTGCTCGATGGTCAGCGAGTGCCGCCAGTAGGCCAGCAGCAGGAGGAGCGAGAGGGCGAGGAGGCCGACGACCTCCGCGGTGCCGAGCGTGTGCTCGCCGAAGATTTCGAGGACATAGGAGAAAAGGGCGATTCCCGAGCCGAAGAGGACCAGGCCGACAAAGTCGAGCGGATCGGTCTTCTCAGCGAAGTAGTCCGGCAGATAGCGGTAAACCAGGTACAGGCCGAGGAACCCGATCGGCAGGTTGACGAAGAAGATCACCCGCCACGGGAAATACTCGACGATGAGGCCGCCGGCCAGCGGGCCGAGCATCGGCCCGATCAGCGCGGGGATTGAGAAGAAGCTGATCGCCCGCACGAGCTCGGACTTCTCAAAGGTCCTCACCAGAGTGAGCCGCCCGACCGGCACCATCATTGCGCCGCCGCAGCCCTGGAGGATCCGCGAGGCGACCAGCAGGTGGATGTTGCTGGAGAGTCCGCACAGGAGCGAGCCGAACATGAAGACGCCGATGGCCGAGGTGAAGACGCGGCGCGATCCGAAGCGGTCGGCCATCCAGCCGCTGATGGGGATGAAGACGGCGAGGCTCAGCATGTAGCTGGTCAGCGCCGACTTCATGCTCAGGGGCGCAACGTGCAGGGCCGCGGAGATCGTCGGCACCGCCGTGTTCAGGATCGTCGCGTCGAGCGACTCCATGAAGAAGGCCACGGCGACCAGCCAGGGCAGGATCCGTTTGACGGTGGCGGTGGGCGCCGGCCGAGGTATGCGGTTTGGGGACATCACTCCGGAACTGCCTGAAGAACAGCACCGCGGGAGGATTGTCAGCCAAATACCCGGGCGCAGCCCTCCCGGGACCGCTCCAAAATCGCTTGCATCGTCCCCCCGGCCTAGAGGAGACTCCGGGGCGTCTGTCACCGGACGCGCACCGTGCACCTCTGACTACATGGACGACGACGCTTCCAAGGATAATCCACCCGCGGATTTCAACAAAATCGACCTAAGCCAACTGCAGGGCTTTAGCTTTGGCACGCAATGGGCCAAGGACAAGGAGGCCCCGTCCCAGCTGCGCGACGATTTGGAGCGGCCGCGCCGCGACCGGGACGACCGCGGGGGGGCGCCCGGAGGCGCCCCGGACCGCCGGGACAGGCGGTCCTTCAGGAGGCCCGCGGGCGAGGGGCCCCAGCCGCCGCGGGAGATGCAAGGGGAGCGGCCGGTCCGCAGGGATACGGGCGATTACGCCCCGGCGCGCCGCAACGGCCCGGGGATGGAGCGCCAGGACAGGGGGCCCTACGACAGCCCGTACTTCAACGCCGCGTTCTTCCCCGAGGACACGAGCTTCAACGCCCTGGTGAAGACGATCCGCTCCTCCGCACGGACGATCGAGCTCTTTGAGATCGCCCGAACGGTGCTGGCCAAGCCCGAGCGCTTTGTCTGTGTCGTCACGCGCAAGCCCGGCCCGGCGGGAGCCCCCGAGGCGGCGCCCCAGCCGGTCTATGTCTCCGTTCCCGACGGCCTGCCCTTCGAGACCGAGGACGCGGCGGTGTCCCATGTGATGAGCGAGTTCCTCGGCAACTTCTTCGACAGCGGTGTGGTGGAGGTCGAGCCCCCGAAGGGGAATTTCCTGGTGATCAACAAGTGCGGCGTGACCGGGGAGCTCCTGGGGCCGCCGAATTACCACCGCTACGCCCAGATGGTGCAGCAGCACTACGCCGCGCGGGTGAACCGGATGCCGTTCGAGGCCTTCCGCGCCCGGATCGAGACGGTCCGCGATCCCGAGGTCGTCAACCAGTGGCTCGAGAAGATGAAGAAGGTCACGCGCTACACCCTCAAGGCCCCGGTCGCCGAGGGCCAGGCGGCGCCGGCATTCGACAGCCTTGAGGACGCCCGCACGCACCTGCTGACCCAGGCGCGCGACACCGTCGTCAAGGCGGCCGACGGCGCGCGCTTCCACGGCAAGGCCCTGGAGAAGATGCCGAGGGGCGAGATACTCATGGCCATCGAGGGAGCCTACGAGCGGCAGCTGCGGTTCCCGCTGGACACGGCGAACCAGCTCCGGGGCAGGCTCAGGCGCGAGCATTTCACCATATTCAAGAAGGGGTCGAAGGGCGTCTCCTACGTGTGCGCCGTGAAGCGCAAGTTCCGCGTCCCCGGCCAGGTATTCGGGGAGAGCATCGGCAGCCTGATCTCCTTCATCGAGGAGCACCCGCTCGTGAAGGCGGGCGAGCTGGCCTCGAAGATGCTCGGGATTGCCGCCCCCGCCGAGGGGGCCTCCGTCACCCCGGAGCAGAGGGAGAAGATCATGCGGATGCAGGGGGACCTGATCTGGCTCGTCCGCGAGGGCTATGTGACGGAATTCATAGACGGGGGGCTCTACGCCCCTCCCGCGATGGTCGAGGCCCGGAAGAAGGAGGTGGAGGCCGAGGAGCACGACCCGGAGAACTTCCCGGAGGCGCCGCCGCCGTCCGATGCCAGGGACCAGGCCCCTGAGGCGCCGCCTGTTTCCGATGTCGGGAGCCAGGCCCCCGATGCGCCGCCGCCCGAGGCAGCGGCTCCCGAATCCCAGCCCCAGGATGTCCAGCCGCCAGCCGCCCCGCAGCAGGAGGCGGTGCCACAGGAGGCTGCGCCGGCGCAATCCGCGCCGGCCGAGTCGCCCGCGCCGGTCGCCGCACCGCAACCAGAGGTTCCCCCGCCGACCGAGAACCCGGTGGCCTAGGTTCGCCTAACGCAGGCGGATCGAGTGCCGGCCATCCGCCCCGAGGTCGAGATCGAGGTGGAAGGCGTCGCCCGGGATCCAACCGGGAACCCTGTCCGGCCACTCGACCGCAAGGCACCAGGGGCTCTGCAGGAATTCCTCCAGCAGCAGGTCCTCGGCCTCCCTCGGGGAATCGAGCCGGTAGGCGTCGACGTGCGCCAACATGCGCGTGTCGCCGCGGTGGATCGTGTAGATCGTGAAGGTCGGGCTCGTCACGGGCCCGGTGATCCCGAACCCGAGGGCCAGGCCCTGCACCCAGGTCGTCTTTCCCGCGCCCAGGTCGCCGTGCAGCGCGACCGTTGCGTCCGGGGGAAGCTCCGCGGCCCACGCGGCGGCGAGCGACCGCGTCTCGTCGGCTGAGGCCGTCCGGACGCCGGCCCGGAGCTTATCTGAGGTGCTCGTAGCCACGGAAGTCCCCGAGGTTGAGCGCGCCGGGCGGAACGGCGCCCGTGCGCGCGAACCTTCCTATGCACGTGAGCCGCGTGCGCGGAAAGGCCCGGCTCCACGCCTTCTCGAGGGCCTTGCGCCCGGCGCCGGAGGCCACGCTGAACACGAGCTCGTAGTCCTCGCCGTCGCACAGGGCCTCGCGAACGCTGGCCTTCCCCCTGCGCGGAAGCAAGGCGCCGAAGAGCGCGGGGGCCGAGCCGCGCGGCGTCATGGCTCCGAGGTCCTTCGCCAGCCCGTCGCTGACATCCATCATGGCGCGCACCCCGGCCCTGCGGGCGAGCCACGCCCCCTCGGAAAGCCGGGGCTCGAAGCCATGGTGGTGTCCGGTGGCAAGGCTCCGGCCGAGGGAGCCCGTGACATAGATCCAGTCGCCGGCGCGCGATCCGGCGCGGGTGAGCACACGGCCGGGGGCCTCGCCCGTCATCGCGAGTGTTGCGACAAGGGATCCGTCGAGCCGGGCCACGTCGCCCCCCACGACGGGCACCCCATGCCGAAGGCTCTCGCGGGCCAGGCCCCTGTAGAACCCCGCGAGCCAGGCGAGGGAAACCCTGCCGTCGAGGGCGAGCGCTATGACCGCCGCCCTGGGGCGGCCGCCCATCGCGGCGATGTCGCTGAGGTTGCGCTTGAAGAGCTTCGCCCCCACTTCGCGCGGCGGGACGCGCCCGTCGAAGTGGACCCCGTGGACCACGGGGTCGACGGTGAGGAGCTCGCGCCCGCGCGCGGGGCGGATCACGGCGCAGTCGTCGCCGATCCCGGCGGGGGGCCTGGGCGACGCTCTCCCCAGCCAGCGCCTGATCGAGCGTATGAGGGCGTTTTCGCCTATGGAGGACACCGATCCGCGCAGGGTCCGCGAGAAGAGGGGAACCGCGCTCATGTGGCGATCCCGGAGACCAGGAGGACGAGCGTGTTCAGGTTGAAGAGCGCGTGCGCGACGATGGTCGTGCCGATCGAGCCGGTGCGCTCGTAGGCGAGGCAGAAGACCACGGCAAGAACCGCGAGGGGCGCGAAGCTTGCCAGGCCCCCCAGGTGGTCCCCCCATGAGACGTGGAGCGCCCCGAAGAGGGCCGAGGTGAGCACGATCGCCGCCGAGCGCGGAATCCGGGTCCGGAAGTACCGGAACAGGCCGCCGCGGAAGAGGACCTCCTCGGTTATGGGGACGAGCAGGACCGCGACAAGGACCAGAGAGAGCTTAAGGGCCGTGGAATCCGAGTTCTGCAGGATGTCCACCATGTCCTGCCTCTCCACGGGCAGGCCCGCCTTCGTGAGGAGGTACTCCCACGCGAAGCTCGTCCCGTCGACGAGCGGCAGGGCGACAAGAAACGTGACGAAGCCGCTCCTCAGTGCCGGCGCGACGAAGGGTCCGCGCCCGGCGATCTGCGCCCTCAGCCCGTACATGAGGAAGAACCCGGCGAGCCCGAGCAGGATCCCCACGTGCATCACGGCGCTGCCCGCGACCATGATGGCGTCCGGGCCGAGGCGGGAGTGGCGCAGGAGGAACCCTGCGGCCGCGCTCATGGCCGTCGCCCCCACGAACGCGAAGCACAGGAAGCAGGCAAAGTCGATCGCCGGGAGACCCCATCCTGCGAGGCGCGGATCGCGCGCCTGCCTCGCCTTCGGGCTGAGGGCGTGCCGCCAGATCATCCATGCGCCGGCGAGGATGAGCCCAATCTCGAAAACGGCGGCGGCCGCCGCCGCCCATGTCATATCGTCGGACTGGCTCACGACGCCGCGAGCGGGAAGACTATCCGGCCGTCGACGATCGTCGTCCTCACCCGGCCGCGCAGCCCACGGCCGCTCCACGGCGAATTGCTCGACTTGCTGAATCCCGCCTTTGCGTCGTAGGTCCACGCCTCATCGGGGTCAAAGAGGCAGATGTCGGCGGGGGCGCCGTCGGCGAGCGTGCCCGCCGCCAGGCCGAGGACGCCCGCGGGCCTGCGCGTCATCAGGTCCAGCGCCTTCGAGAGCGTGAACCGGTTCTGGCGCACGAGGACCCCGAGCACGACGGCAAGCGCGGTCTCCAGGCCGATGATGCCGTTCGGGGCGTAGTCGAACTCCTTGTCCTTCTCGTAGTCGGTGTGCGGGGCATGGTCCGTGGCGATGCAGTCGAGCGTCCCGTCCCTGAGCCCGGCGATGATCGCCCTTCGGTCGCCCTCGGTCCTGAGGGGCGGGTTCATCTTGAAGTTCGTGTCGTACGTGGCGAGGGACTCGTCGGTGAGCGCGATGTGGTGCGGGGTTGCCTCGGCCGTGACGCGCACGCCGTCGGCCTTCGCGCGCCGGACGATCTCGACCGAGAGGGCCGACGAGACGTGCTGCATGTGGATGTGGGCCCCCGTGTACCGGGACAGGATCACGTTCCGGGAGACGATCAGGTCCTCGGCCGGGTTGGGCCAGCCGCGCAGGCCGAGACGTATGGAGACGTTGCCCTCGTTCATGACGGCGCCCTCGGTCATGGACTGGTCCTGGCAGTGGTCCATGACCGGAAGGTCGAACATCTTGGCGTACTCGATCGCGCGCCGCATGAGCTCGTTGGACTGGACGCAGTCGCCGTCGTCCGTGATCGCGACGACCCCGGCGCGCTTCAGGGAGCCGATCGGGGCCAGGGTCTCGCCCTTCATCCCGATCGTGATGCACCCGGTCGGCAGCACCTTCACAAGCGAGTCGCGCCTCACGGCGTCCAGTATGAACTGGATCGTGCCGGCGTTGTCCGCGGCCGGCGAGGTGTTGGGCATGCAGACGACGGTCGTGAAGCCCCCGGCTGCGGCCGCCCTGGAGCCCGTCGCGATCGTCTCCTTCTGCGCCTGGCCCGGCTCGCGGAAGTGCACGTGGATGTCGACGAGCCCCGGGGATGCGACGAGGCCCCGGGCGTCGATCCTCCTCGCCCGCTTCCTGTCCGCCCGCGAGAGGCGGGGAACGATCTTCCCGTCGAGCGCGAAGAGGTCGCCCGTCGAGTCGCGCCGGCTGGCGGGATCGATGACGCGGGCGTTCCTTATCCAGAGTGCGGGCATGGTCGGGCGCTACCGGGTTGAGGAGATGACATGCTCGGGCTGGTTGCCCGCGCAAAGGTAGAGGACCGCCATGCGCACGGCGATGCCGTTGGCGACCTGCTCCAGGATCACGCTGCGCTCGCCGTCGGCCAGCTCGCTGTCGATCTCGACGCCCCGGTTGATCGGGCCCGGGTGCATGATGATCGCCTTCGGGCTCAGCCACGAAGCCCGGGTCTTGTTGAGGCCGAACATGCTCGTGTACTCGCCGAGCGACGGGAAGTGCCGGTGGCCCTGGCGCTCGTGCTGGATCCGCAGGAGCATCACGACGTCCGCGTCGGCCAGCGCCGACTTCAGGTCGTGCGAGACCTGCGCCCCGATCGCCGTGAAGCCGTGCGGGACGAGGGTGGAGGGGCCGACAAGGGTCACGGCCGCCCCCATCTTCGTGAGCGCGTGGATGTTCGAGCGCGCCACGCGGCTGAAGAGGATGTCGCCAAGGATCGCCACCTTGCGGCCCTTCAGCGACCCGAGGTGCTCCTTCATCGTGAAGGTGTCGAGGAGTCCCTGCGTCGGGTGCTCGTGCGCCCCGTCCCCCGCGTTGATCACGGGTATGTCCAGGATCTTGCTCAGGTAGAGCGGGGAGCCGGCCGCCGAGTGGCGGATCACGATCATGTCGGCGTTGAGCGCCTGGATGTTCTCCGCCGTGTCGCGCAGGGTCTCGCCCTTCGTGGTCGACGAGCTCGCCGCGTCGAACGCGATCACGTCCGCGCTCAGGCGCTTCGCGGCCATGTCGAACGCCATGCGCGTGCGCGTGCTCGGCTCGAGGAAGAGGTTGACGATCGTCTTGCCTCGCAGCGCGGGCACCTTCTTGACGCTTCGCTTCAGGATGTTCTTGAACGCGGCGGCGGTGGCGTGGACCTGCTCGATCTCGCGCAGGCTCAGCTCCTCGATCGTGATGAGGTGTCGGCGCGTCCAGGTCATGCGATGGGGACCGCGCGCCTCGCCCGGGCCGCGCGGGGGCGGATCTCGATCCGGTCCTTCGATGGGTCGTCGTGGAGCGAGACCAGGACGTCCTCGTCCTCCGCGGCCCTGATGGCGGCGCCCGTGAAATCGGCAACGACGGGAAGCTTGCGGCATCCCCGGTCGACCAGCACCGCGAGCTCGACCGTGCCGGGCCTCCCGTGGTCGAAGAGCTCGTCGAGCGCGGCCTTGACGGTGCGGCCCGTGAAGAGGACGTCGTCGACGAGCAGGACGGTCGCCCCGTTCACGTCCCCGGGCAGGAGCGTCGGCGTGAACTCCTTGGGAACCGGGTGGCTGCCGATGTCGTCCCGGTGGAAGGAGATGTCGAGGTCCCCGACCCGCTTGATCCCGAGACGGGCGCCCAGGCGCCGCGCCAAGGGGATGCCCCCGTTCGCGATGCCGAGGAGAAGCAGGCCCTTGGTGTGCCGGTGGCGGGACTCAATGGCGGCCGCGAGCCGTTCTATGGCGGCGTGAACCTCCCGGCAGCCGATGGTCTTGGGCGGAGTCACCATGCCAAGTACTGCATGCCGGGCGACCTGCGGTAAAGCGAAATAGGCCTACCGGCCCGAGCCGAGCCATGCCGAGAGGTCGTCATCCTCGAGGATCCTGCGGCCCGAGCGGTACTCGGGGGCGAGCAGGCGCTCGTAGCCCGGCTCGGCGAAGCGCCGGCAGTGGAGGAGGACCCTGGCGCCCTGGCCCGGCGCGCGCACGAGGCGGCCGAGGGCCTGGTTCACCTTCTGCATCCCGGGTATCCGGTAGACGCGGTCGAACGCGGCGTCGCGCCCCCCTTCCGAAAGCGCCGCGAGCCTGGCCTTCTGGACGGGGTTGACCTCGGGAAGGGCGGGCCCGACCACCATCGCGTGCGCCACCCTCCCGCCGAGCAGGTCGATGCCCTCGGCGAAGCCCGACCCGAGGACGAGGAACAGGGCCCGGCCGGCCGAGAGCGCGCCCTCTATCCAGGCGCTCTGCGCCGACAGCTCGCTCCTCTTCGGCTGGATGGAGGCGGCCTCGACGCCGCGCGCCACGGCCTCGGCGTAGGCATAGCTTGGAAAGAACACCGCGATGGGGGTTCCCGGCCCCGCGGACCTGTGGAGCGCCAGGACGGTCTCCGCGGTCGCGCCGATATGGCGCTGGCGGTGCTGGAAGGTCGTGTCGACCCTGAGGTCGACGGCCACGTCGTAGGCGCCGTCCCGCCACGGCGTGGCGGCGCGGATGGGAATCAGCGGGCCGCACCCGCAGCTCTCCTCAAACCGGTCGACCGGGCCCGGCGTCGCCGTTGCGAAGAGGACCCCGCCAAACTCGCGGAGCGCGGCCCCGATGGCCGGCGCGGCGTCCAGGCAGGTGATCGAGAGGACCCCGTCCCGCGGGCTCCACCACAGCCTGGAAAGCTCGGCCGACCCGACCTGCTCCGCGGCGGACGGCATCCTCCATATGAGGGCCGACACCTGCGGGCCGAGCTCCGAGTAGTCCACGGGGAAGGACCCCGCGCCCTCGGCCAGCCTGGAAATCTGCTCGCGCGCGTCCTCGACCTGCGCCGCGGCAAGCCCCCCCGCCTTGGGAAGGGACCCGAGGAAGCGGGCCCAGTCCCTCCACTGGGCGACCCAGGGCGCCGGCGCCCGGCAGTGGTGCAGCGCGTCGCAGACGGTGCGCGCGTCGTCCGCCGAAAAGGAGTGCGAGTGGGCGTCGGCCACCCGGGACGGGAGGTTGTGGGCCTCGTCGATCACCAGGAGCGTCCGCGCCGGGTTGAAGCCCGGCCTCTCGTAGAAGAGCCCGCAGCTGTCGGGTGAGAAGACGTAGTTGTAGTCGCCGATCCACACATCGTTGAAGGTGAGGGCGGCCCGCGTGATCTCGTAGGGGCATATCCGGGCGCCGACGCCCGCGCTCCGCAGCGAGGCGAGGTCCCTCGGCTGCCCGTCCAGCAGGTAGAACCTCGACAGCCCGCTCCCCGGCCAGCGCTTCTCGGCGCCGTCCAGGTAGGAGCAGGCCTCCCGGACGCACTGGAACACCGAGTTGACGCAGTGCTCCGCCTTGTTGCGCACGTGCCACGCCTCGACCGGCGCGCCGGCCCCCAGGTCCGCGCCCGGCTCGGTCATCCTGCGGAGCGTCTCGGCCACGTGGAGCTGGCCGGTCGACTTTCCCGTGACGTAGACCACGCGCTCGAAGGCCCCGTCCCTGAGCTCGCCGAGCGCGCACTCGAGGAGGACCCCCGTCTTGCCGAACCCGGTCGGCGCCTCGAGGAGGACCGCGGACCGGCCTTTGCGGACCGCGGCGCGCAGCTCGGCGGCGGCCTCCTGCTGGCCGTGGCGCGGGGTGGCGAACGCCGGCCGGAACCTGAGGTCGCGCAGCCGCTCCCGCGCGCGAAGGCGCAGGTCGAGGAACTCGGCGATCCTGTCGAGCTGGGCGTCGAGGTGGCGCTCGTCGGCCGGGACCAGCGCCACGGTCTGCGCGAGGCCGGTGTCCGCCTCGACAAAGACGAGCTCGCACCTCTCGCGGGCTCCCCGGAGCGCCGCGTAGGCCGCCACCTGCGCGAAGTATCCCGGATAATCGGCCCGAAGATCGGCCTCGCCCGCGGGCAGGGCGCGGCTCACGGTCTTGATCTCGCGAAGGACGGCGCCTCCGCCGGAGCGCACGACCTGGTCGATCCTCCCGGAGAGGGCGACGAGCCATCCGCGCCGGGCGATCTCGCCCTCGACCGGGACCTCGAAGTCGGCATCGAGGCCGTCCGCCTGGGCCCGGGCCCGCAGCTCCCTGTGCCAGCGGGTGCCCAGCTGCGCCCGCCAGAGCCCGCCCGCCCCGCCCGCGGAGCCCTGCGGCCCGATCGAGAAGTCGGAGAGGTCCCCGACGCTCAGCTCAATCCGGCGCTGGTCCAGGTCGAATCTCACGGTATCCGTATCTCGGTGTTGGCCCCGAGGTAGTCCTCCAGGCTGCGCCTGATCCGGGCGACATGGGCCGCGCTCGAGCCCTGCTCGCCCAGGCGGCGGTTGAGCACCGAGGTCGCGACCCCGAGGTCCTCCTTGGAAAGCGAGGGGAGCCACTGCTGCTTCACCGGGTAGCCCTCGTCGCGGGCGAAGAGGTAGAGGCTCTTCAGGTGCACGACGTCGGGCCGCACGGCGGCGCAGAAGGCGTCGAGCGCCGTCCGCAGGAGCTGGGCCACGTTCTCCCGGCTCTCCTCGTGCACGGGATTGCGGCCTATGACCGAGACGAGGGCCGACGCGAACCGGAGCGCGTCGTAGCTGCCGCCGATGGCCGCCCGGCGCGCGGCTATCCTCACCTCCCGGACGAACCAAGTCCGCCCCTGGTTGGAGCTCTCGAGCATCGCGGAGACCTCGTCGAAGAGGTCCAAAGAGACGTGCGAGGGCGAGGGCCTCCTCGGGACGCGCTGGAGCGCGGTGAGGTTGCCGTGCTCGGCGGAAAAGAGTCCGAAGGCCTGGAAGGCGTCCGAGGGGGGGCGCTTCTCGATCACGAACGCCTCGGTCGTGAGCGTCTGGCCGGGCACCTTGTGGAGGGGCGCGGGCTACCTTGCCTCGCGGCTCTTCGGGGTTGCGACCGCGGGCCAGCTCGGGACGACCGCGCCGCCCGAGATGACCAGCTTCATCCCCTCGCCGACCGCCATGTCGAGCTCGACGATCTCGCTCCTCGGCAGCACGAGCAGGAAGCCGCTCGTCGGGTTGGGCGTCGTCGGGACGAAGACGGTCCAGGCCTCCGCGCCGACCTTGGCCTGGGCCTCGCCCTGGGCCGTGTTGGTGAGGAACCCGATCGTCCAGCATCCCTTCCGCGGGAATTCGACGAGGACCACCTTGTTGAACATCTGGCCCCTCTGGGAGCTGAACGTGTTGACGATCTGCCGGACCGTGTTGTAGACGGCGCTGACCCCGGGGATCGACTGCATGAAGCGGTCGCCCACGCTGAAGAAGAACTTCCCGAAGACGTAGCGCGACACGTAGCCGAGCCCTGTCACGAGCACCACGACGATGAGGGTCGCCAGGATGGACCAGGCCGTGTCGAGGCCCGTCCTGTCGCGCAGGGAGTCGGGGACGAAGACGAGGAAGAGAGGCCTGAAGGTCCCTCCCACGAACTCGACGATCTTGCTGAAGAACCAGATGGTCAGGCAGAGGGGCGCGACGAGGATGACCCCTGAGAAGAACGCGTTCCTCAGGGTGACGTAGCGGGATTCGGTCGGGGTGGCGTCGGCCATGGGATGGATGATTGGTCGTAGCGGCCGGCGGCCGCCTACGCCAGCTTGAAGCGGGGAACGGCCGCGGAACGCCCCAGGATCCGCATCGCCCGCGCCTCGGCCCGGCGCATGGCGCGCTTCGCCGCGGGCCTCAGGTCGTCGTAGCCGGCAAGGTGGAGCCAGCCGTGGACGACGTAGAGCGTCAGCTCCCTGGAAAGGGGCGCCGGCGCGCGCCCCGACTCGCGGGCCGCCGCGTCGACCGAGACGCAGATCTCGCCGGCGAGCCGGTGCGCGGGGTCGCCCCCGAAGGTGAGGACGTCCGTCGCGGAGGGGTCCCCGAGGTACTCGCCGTGGAGGCGCGCCAGCGCAGGGTCGCCGAGGAACGCGACCGACAGGGCGCCCTGCGGGCAGCCGCCCATGAACCGCTCCGCGTGGAGGTCGAGCACGCCGATGGCCGCCCTCACGGCCCTTCGGTCGACCTTCAGGCGGGGGTGGCGGTTCGCGACTTCGACGGGCCGCATGGCGCCCTTCACGCGTTGGCCTCGTTCGGGGGCTCCGCGGGCGCCGCGTACGCGATCCGCGAGTGCAGCATGTTGAGGAGCGTGAACGTGAAGCTGTTCTTTATCTTCGCGAGGTCCTCGAACGTGATCGGCGCCTCGTCGAGCTGGGCGTCCGCGACGCGCTCTGCGACCACCCTGTCTATGAGCGCAGCCAGCTTCTCGGCCGTGATCGTCCGGATCGAGCGGGTGACGGCCTCGACCACGTCCGCAAGCGACACGACGGCGCTCTCCTTGAACTGGGGCTTGGGCCCCTCGTAGCGGAAAGGCGCGTCGGGGACGGACGGGGGATCGACGCCGGGGAAGGGGGACTGGGAGAGGGCGAGGGCGCGCTCGTAGAAGAACTTCACAAGCGTCGTGCCGTGGTGCTGGCGGATCACGTCGGTGACCGCGCGGGGCAGGTGGTGCCTCTCCGCCAGGTCGACGCCGTCCGCCACGTGCTGGCGGATGATCGCCGCGGAGACGGCGGGGTCCTTCTCGTTGTGCGGATTGCCGCTGCTGCGCTGGTTCTCCGTGAAGTAGGCCGGGTTGGCAGTCTTGCCGATGTCGTGGAACAGCGCGCAGGCGCGCGCGAGCAGCGGGTTGGCCCCGATCGCGTTGCAGGCGTTCTCCGTGAGCTGGGCCACGACAAGGGAGTGGTGGTAGGTCCCGGGGGCCTCGAGCTGCATCCGCCTCAGGAGCGGGTGGTTGAAGTCCGTGAGCTCGAGGAGCGTGATGTCGGTCGTCCTCATGAAGAGCGACTCGAGGACCGGCAGGAGCCCGACCACGGCGACGCCGGTGAGGAGGCCGGTCACGAGCCCTGCGGCCATCTGCCACACGAGGGTCTCGAACGGCGTCTGCTGCGCTATGCCGATCAGCGCGGCGAAGGCGGCCACCGTGAGGCCCCCCGTGCCGGCTGCACTGACGACGCGCCCGCGCCGGCGCGCCTCGCGGCACCCGAAGATGGCCACCATGGAGGCGAGGAACGTCAGGACGAGCAGGTCGAGCCGGTTGCCGTAGATCACGCCCGTGAAGATCGAGATCAGCAGCGCCATGAAGATCGCGGACCCGGCGTCGATGAGGATCGCGACGATGAGGGGGGCGAGGGCGGTCGGCGCCAGGTAGGGCAGTGCCGAGGCCCATGCCGGGTCGCGCAGGAAGAGCTCCGCGCCCCCCACCGTGTAGACGACGCGCACCAGGGCCAGGTTGAAGATGACGACGAGCGCCAGCAGCCCGAGGCGGACGTTGCTTGCCAGGGTCTCGGGGTCCTCGAGCCTCACGTAGATGATGGACGCGAGCACCATCGCCAGCACGAGGAGGACGCGTCCGAAAAGCTCGAGGCCGTCGCCCAGCTGCGCGGCGCCCCCCTCGAGGGCCGCCGTCCGGTACGCGGTCGCCATCTCGTACTGGTCCTCCGTGACCCTGTCCCCTGCGTCGACGATCGTCCGGCCGGCCTCCACCCGGACGGTCACGGGCCGGACCCGGCTCATCAGGTCCGCCTCGCGGCGCGCGGCCGCGGGCCGGTCGAACACGAGGTTCGGCTGCACCCCGTTGCGGAAGAGCCGGAAGAGGGCGTGGGTGGCCGGCCCGGGAACGCCCTCCGAGGCGAGGCTGACCCTCACGAAGGTCAGCGCGTCCTCCATGGACTGGACCGGGCGCGCGGCCGAGCCCCCGTTGGGCCGCTCGACCTCGAACATCACCACGGCGTCGGGCCCGCCCCCGGACCGCGCCGCGTCGTGGACTCCCTCGCTGTAGACCTGCCGGAGCGCCCCAAAGCCGTTCTCGAAGAGCGCGGCCCGCGCCGCAGCGTTGCCCGCCGTCAGCAGCGCGGCGAGGTCGTCGGCGCTCGTCTCGTAGGGCCCGCGCGCGTTGAATTCGTCGGCCAGGGCGCCGAGCGCCTTGCGCCGGTTGAAGAAGAGGGTCGAGGGGTCCGGGTGGGCGGCCTCGAAGGCGGCCAGCTTGCCGAGGAGCTCGCGGGCGGCGCCCTCGAACCTCTCCTGGGGCGCCGTCTCCAGGCGGTATATCGGAGGGAGCCCGTTCAGGCGCTGCTCGCGCTCGGCCTTCGTCCGGGCCGCGCTCACGTACGCGAACGGGAACCCGGCGACGATCCTGACGGGCGCGATCTGGCTCGGCAGCACGGGCAGGTCGAGCACCCGCATTCCCGCAGAGCTCACGACCACGATCGCCGCCACCGTCACGATGAAGATCAGTCCCGCCACGAGGCGGCTCTGGTCCAGGAAGTCGCGGAACCCCGATGCCGGGGACGACTTCGGGTCGCCCCGGCGCGCGCCGAGCCCTCCCACGAGGAGCCTGAGCTGGTTGCGGACGGACATCTCAGGCGCCTCCCCGGCTGTTTGGCCCCGCCTTCGGGTTCTTGTAGCGGTCGTACGCCTCGACGATCCGCTGGACGAGGGGATGGCGGACGACGTCCTCCGCGGTGAAGGTGTGGAAGAAGATCCCGGGCACGTCCTTCAGGATGTGCTGCACCTCGAGGAGTCCCGACAGCTTCGAGCGCGGCAGGTCGATCTGGGTTATGTCGCCCGTCACGACCATCCTCGAGTCCTCGCCCAGCCGGGTGAGGAACATCATCATCTGCTCCGGGGTCGTGTTCTGGGCCTCGTCGAGCACCACGAAGGCGCGCGAGAGGGTCCGGCCGCGCATGTAGGCGAGCGGGGCGATCTCGATCACCCCCTTCTCGGTCAGCCGCACGACTTCCTCCGGGTCGAGCATGTCGTGGAGCGCATCGTATAGGGGCCTCAGGTAGGGGAGGATCTTCTCGCGGAGGTCGCCCGGCAGGAACCCGAGGGCCTCGCCGGCCTCGACCGCTGGCCTGGTGAGCACGATCCGTTCCACCTCGTGGTTGAGGAGCGCCGAGACGGCGGCCGCCATCGCGAGGTAGGTCTTGCCCGTTCCGGCGGGCCCGATGCCGATCACGATCGGCTGCCTGAGGACCGCCTGAAGGTACTCCTTCTGGCCGATCGTCTTGGGCACGACGCTCCTGCGGTTCGTCGCGATCACGAGGGGCTCGTCAAGGAGCGCCTGCCACCGGTCCGCCTCGCCCTTGGCGAAGGAGTCCACGAGCCGGGCGAAGTCGGGGGTCCTGATGGTCATCCCCTGGCTGCGGGCGGCGTTCAGGAAGGCGAAGAACTCCTCGGCGCGCGCCAGGGGCTCCTGGGCGGCCTCGATCTTGAGCCAATCCTCGCGGGTCACGAGCTTCACCCCGAGCGCGCGCTCCGCGTGGGCGAGGTTCTCGGCCTTCCCGGCGTAGAGCTGGCTCAGGTGCCTCGGGCTCTGGAAATGAAGCGTCTTTGCGGGCACGGGCTTCGGGTCAGGAGACGGGGGCCATCTTGCCCACGCAGGCCGTGAGCCTCTCCCACGTCGCGTCCAGCGACTGGGGCAGGACGCGGGTCTGGCCGACGACCGGCATGAAGTTGTTGTCGCCGTTCCAGCGCGGCACGATGTGGCCGTGCAGGTGGGCGATGCTCCCGCCCGCCGCCGAGCCGAGGTTGAACCCGATGTTGACCCCGTCGGGCTTCATCGCCTCCGCAAGCAGGCGCTTCGCCAGGAAGACCTCCTCCATCAGGTCCGCCCTTTCGGCCTGGGAAAGCTCCTCCAGGTCAACCACCTCCCTGAACGGCACGGCGAGCAGGTGCCCCGGGTTGTAGGGGTAGCGGTTCAGAACGAGATATGAGAGGCGCGACCTGTGGACGATGAGCGCCGCACGGTCGTCCCCCATGTTGGGCAGGTCCGTGAACGGCCGCTTCATCGTTGCCGGATAGCGCGGCGCCTCAATGTAATCCATGCGCCAGTAGGCGTGAAGCTGCTGCATCGTGAAGGGCCGTCCACCCAATCATACGGGGGTTCCAAAGTCAAAGACTTGCCTATCGGCCCGCACCTTGTGTCATTTTGAACCCATGTCCGCCTCCAATCCGTTCCGCAGGGTGGCCGTCACGGGCCTGGGCGCCGTCACCCCGGTCGGGCTGACCGTGGCCGACACATGGTCCGCGCTGGTCGCGGGAAAGAGTGGAATCGGTGCAATAACGCGCTTTGACGCAACAGGATGCACCGCCAGGATCGCGGGCGAGGTGCGGGGTTTTGATCCCACGGCCGCACGCGCGGCCCCGCTGCATCCCCGGGGTTCGGGCTCGGAGCCCGTCACGGCGGCGCTTTCGCCAAAGGATGTGCGCAAGTTGGGGCGTTTCAGTCACTTGGGTCTTGGCGCCGGCCTTGAGGCATATGCCGATTCCGGGCTCGACTCCGTTCGGGATTCCCTTCCCGCGGAGCGCATCGGGGTGAACCTTGGCGTAGGGCTTGGCGGCCTTCCGGAGATCGTCGCGACCCACGAGACTTGGCGGCTGGGCGGCTTCAGGAAGATATCGCCCTTCTTCATCCTCCAGGCGGCCCCCAACATCCTGTCCGGCCAGCTCGCCATCCTGCTCAACTGCCGCGGATCGAACATGAGCACCGCCTCCGCGTGCGCCACGAGCGGCCACACCCTGGGCGAGTCCGCCCGGGCGATCCGCCGGGGCGACGCCGATGTCATGTTTGCGGGCGGCGCCGAGGCCGTGATCACGCCGATCGCCGTGGGCGCCTTCGCGCAGATGAAGGCCCTGTCGACCCGCAACGACGCCCCCGATAGGGCCTCGCGCCCCTACGACGCCGACCGCGACGGCTTCGTGGTCGGGGAGGGCGCGGTGGTCTTCGTCCTTGAGGAGATGGAGCACGCGCGCAGGCGCGGCGCGAGGATCTATGCCGAGCTGCTCGGCTACGGCGCCACGGCGGACGCGTACCACCTGTCGTCGCTCGCCCCCGACGCCGAGGGCTCCCGCAGGTCGATGCAGCTGGCGGTGGGCGACTCGGGGATGGACGCCGGGCGCATAGGCTATG
This sequence comes from uncultured Opitutaceae bacterium, assembly GCA_964451965.1. GTDB lineage: Bacteria > Verrucomicrobiota > Verrucomicrobiia > Opitutales > Opitutaceae > Palsa-1447. Next base: position 76,009 of record CAYVKH010000006.1, on the reverse strand, counting down.
TCTCGGCCCACGCCACGTCGACGCCGAGCGGCGACGGCGAGGAGGCGGCCGCGATCGCCGCTGTCTTCCGCGGGTCCCTGGACCGGCTGCACGTGAGCGCGGTCAAGTCGATGACGGGGCACCTGCTCGGCGCCGCGGGCGCGCTCGGCGCCCTGGCCGCGGTGCTCGCGATCGACAGGGGCGTCCTCCCGCCGACCGCCAACCTGGACAACCTGGATCCCGCGTGCGCCGCGCTCGGGGTCAACTTCACGGCCGGCGCCGCGGTGAGGAAGACGGTCGACGCATCGCTTGCGAACAGCTTCGGCTTCGGCGGGACCAACGCGTCGCTCGTCTTCGGGCGGGCCTGACGGGCGCCCCGCAGGGAGACCGACGCATGCCGGAGGAAGCCGCCCGATCCCCGTCCCCCGGCGCCGCAAACCGATGACTGAGCCCGCAGGCGCCCACACGCTGCAGCTGCTGGATTGGATCTCAGACAGACCCCGGACCTACGCCGAAGCGCTCGACGCATGGCGCACCACCTGCCCCCGGCTCTCGATGTGGGAGGATGCGTGCATCGACTACGATCCGGACGGCAGCCGCATCGTGAAGGTCAGCCCCAAGGGCCGGGCGCTGATGCGCTCCCGCCCGGCGACTCCCCGACCCTGAGGCGCTCCCGAGCGGCCCGCTAGAGCCCGTCGGGCGGGGGCGGCGGGGTGGGCGAGACGAGGAGCGGGCTCGCCGACGGCGCCGTGTAGGGGTGTATGACGACCCGCGACGCCCTGTCCCCGCCCAGGTACACCTTGGCCAGCGTGTCGATGTCGGCCTTGGTGATCGCCTTGAAGTCCGCCAGGCGGTTGCGGGCCCAGTCGAGGACCTCGGGCCTCTCCTGCGCCCTGCCGAGCACCGTCATCCAGTAGCCGTTGGTCAGCTCGGTCTCCAGGACCGACTTGAGCGTCTGGACCATGGAGCGGTCGAGCTCCTCCTGCTTCACGCCGTTGGCGCCCAGATCGGCGGCCACGGCGACAATGCCGTTCTCGATCTCCTTCGCCCGCGGCGGGTCGACGATCGCGATGGTCGCTATGTACCCGTAGCCCGGGAAGATGTCGCTCGCCGTGCTTCCCACCGTCGGGGGGATCGCGCTTGGAAGCCTGTCGCCGACCTTCAGGCGCAGGCGGTCGGCCAGCAGCAGGCCGAGCACGTTGAGCCGGCGGGCGCGCCGGATGTCCATCCCGTCCGTGGTGGGCCAGTAGACGGCCACGAGGCCCTTTGGGACCTTCGTCTCGACGCCGTAGTCCTTCGTGAACGGCTGCCTGGGGAACGACACCTTGCGCTGGTCGTCCAGGGGCGGCCTCAGGTCCCGCCTCGGAAGGGTCCCGAGGGTCCTGGCCGCCAGGTCGATGACCGAGTCGATGTCGATGTCGCCGACGACCGACACCTCCAGGGGCCCGCTCGCAAGCTGGGGGGCCAGCCATGCCTTCTCCTCGTCAAGGGTGCGCGCCATCATCTCGTCCTTGGAGGGCAGCCCGAACCTCGGGTCGCCGTTGGCGAGGAGCCTCGGCAGCTGGAGCGCGAGGGGCCCCCGCTCGGAGTGGGCGAAGGACTGGTACGCCGCCTCGATTCGGCTGCGGGCGACCCGCTGGGCCTCGGGCCGGTACCCGGGATCGGCGATCGACGCGGCAAGCAGCTGGAGCTCAAACGCGAGGTTCAGCGTGTTCGTCTGCCCCTCGATGAGGAAGGCGTCCGTGGCCGACGTGAAGCGGATGCCGGCCTGCCTGCCCACCATTATCTTCTGCAGGTCGTCGATGCCGTGCTTGCCCAGGCCGCCCGTCGTGAACGTCAGGCTCGAGAAGGTCGAGAGCCCCGGCTCCGCGGCCGCCGGTTCGGTCAACTGGCCGGTCCCGAGGCGGGCCGCGACTCGAACCACGTCCTTCTCGAAGCTCGTCTTCTTCAGGTTGAGCCGCACGCCGTTCGCAAAGGCGACCTCCGTGAAGTCGAGGTCGAGCACCTGGGAGAGCCTTGCCACCGTGCCGGCGGGCCCGAAGTCGGAATAGCCCCATGTGGGAACGGCCGACGCCAGAGCGGGCTTCGCGGCCGCGGGCGCCGCCTGCGGGCCGGTCGCCGCCTGCGGGGCGGGGGTCTCGGCGCGAAGCGAGATCGAAAGGGCTAGCACGGCCAGGGCGGGGAGGGGGTACGGGCGTCGCATGGATGGTCGGGGGGGGGGGATCGTGATCGCCCGCGCGGGCGGACAACAGAAAAAAAAGCGGCCCCGGCGAACTTGTTGTGGCATTGCCGGTCGGTTTAGTCGTTCCCTTACTGGAGCCATGATCTGGGTTTACCGGCTGCTGTTCCCCTTCGCCATGGTGGCGATGTCGCCGTATTACCTGCTGCGGATGCGCAGGAGGGGCGGCTACGGCGAGGGGTTCTGGCACCGGCTCGGGCTTCCGCCCGGTGTCGGCCCGAGGCGGCCGGGGGTGCGCCGGGTCTGGCTCCAGGCGGTCAGCGTGGGCGAGATGCTCGCGGTCGAGCCCATCCTGCGGGCGCTCAAGGAGGACGGAACGGAGGTCGTGCTGACGACGACGACCAGCACCGGCTTCAGGCTCGCGTCGGAGCGGTACCGCGGGCTCGCCAGCGCCATTGCGTACTTCCCGGTCGACTGGCTGCCCTTCTCCGCGCGCGCATGGGACGCGTTCTCGCCGGACCTCGCCATTGTGACGGAGGGGGAGCGCTGGCCCGAGCACCTTCACCAGGCGAAGAGGAGGAGGGTCCCGGCGATCTGCATAAACGCCAGGATCTCCGACAGGAGCTTCCGGAGGCTGCGGCGCTTCCCCGCGGCCGCGCGGTTCGTGCTGGACGGGATGACCCGCCTCCTCGCGGGCTCGGAGCTGGACGCCGGGCGCTTCCGCGAGCTCGGGTTCCCGGCGGGGCGGATCTGCGTCACGGGAAACATCAAGCTGGACGTGAACATCGCCCTCCTCGACGAGGCCGGCCGCGCCGGACTGCGCCGCGAGCTCGGCCTGCCCGCGGGCCGGCTGGTGCTGCTCGGCTCCTCCACGTGGCCCGGCGAGGAGGCGGCGCTCGTCGGCGCGCTCGCCGGCGCGCGCGCCCGGGGAGTCGCCTGCTCGCTCCTCATCGTCCCAAGGCACGCGGAGCGCCGCTCCGAGGTCGAGGGGCTGCTCCGGGCGACCGGGCTCTCCTATCACCTGCGCTCGCTCGGGCCCGCGCCCGCGGAGGTCGACGTGGCGGTCGGCGACACGACCGGGGAGCTGCGCTCGATGACCCAGCTTGCGGACCTTGTCTTTGTCGGGAAGAGCCTGCCGCCGCACACCGAGGGCCAGACGCCCGTCGAGGCGGCGGCGCTCGGCAAGCCGGTGCTCTTCGGGCCGGGCATGGCCAATTTCAGGTCGATTGCGCGAGACCTGCTCGACCGGGGGGCGGCCAGGACCGTGGCGGACGCCGCGGCGCTCGCCGTGCAGGCGGGGGCGCTCCTGGGCGACAAGGAGGCGCGGGACGCGATCTCGGCGGCCGCGTCGGTCTGGCGCAGCGACAACGGGGGAGGCGTGGGCCGCACCCTCGATGCGATTCGCGCGCAGCTGCGGGAAGGATATTAGACAGGACAATCGGGGCCCCGGCTCTTTGTCATATGGGGCGGCCCGGCCATTAAGACCCTTGCCTTGGCGCGCGCGGATTGCTTAATTGGGCGCTCCGTGCTCCCGCGAGAGGCGCGGATCCAATCAGGGCTCAATACAACACCAAACACCACCTCGTACCCACACTCCCATGGCTCTCAAAGTAGCTATCAATGGATTCGGCCGGATCGGCCGACTGGTATTCCGGGCGCTCGTAGAACAGGGCCTCCTTGGCTCGACGTTCGACGTCGTCGCGGTCGGCGACATCGTGCCGGCCAACAACCTGGCGTACCTGCTCAAGTATGACTCCACGCAGGGCCGCTTCTCGGGCACCGTGGGCTCCAAGAAGTCCGCCGCCGACAAGGCCGAGGACGACATCCTGATCGTCAACGGGCACGAGATCAAGGTGGTGAGCGCCAAGACCCCCGCCGAGCTTCCCTGGAGCGCCCTGGGCGTCCAGATCGTCATCGAGTCGACGGGCCTCTTCACCGAGGCCGAGAAGGCCAGGGGCCATCTCACGGCCGGCGCCAAGAAGGTCATCATCTCCGCGCCGGCGAAGGGCGAGGACATCACCCTCGTCCTGGGCGTCAACGACTCCAAGTACGACCCCGCGAAGCACTCGATCATCTCCAACGCCTCGTGCACGACCAACTGCCTGGCGCCGATCGTCCACGTTCTCCTGAAGGAGGGCTTCGGGATCGAGGAGGGGCTGATGACGACCATCCATTCCTACACGGCCACGCAGAAGACGGTGGACGGCCCCTCGAAGAAGGACTGGAAGGGCGGCCGCTCCGCGGCCATCAACATCATACCGTCGACCACGGGCGCCGCGCGCGCGGTCGGCCTGGTGTGCCCCGAGGTCAAGGGAAAGCTGACCGGCATGTCGTTCCGCGTCCCGACGCCGACCGTATCGGTCGTCGACCTGACGGTGCGCACGGTCAAGGAGACCTCCTACAAGGAGATCTCCGAGGCGATCAAGCGCGCGAGCGAGACGTACCTGAAGGGAATCCTCGCCTACACGAGCGACGAGGTCGCCTCGTCCGACTTCATCCACGATCCGCACTCGTCCATCTACGACGCGGGCTCCGGGATGGAGCTCAACAGCCGCTTCTTCAAGCTCGTGAGCTGGTACGACAACGAGTGGGGCTACAGCAACCGCTGCGTGGACCTCCTGAAGAAGGTCGCCGCCGGTCTATGAGCTTCAGGAGCATCCGCGACCTCCAGCTCTCGGGCAAGCGCGTCCTCATCCGCGTGGACTTCAACGTCCCGCAGGACAAGGCCAGCGGCGCGATCACGAACAACCAGCGGATCGTCGCGGCCCTGCCGACGATCCGCTTCGCGCTCGACCAGGGCGCCTCGGTCGTGCTGATGAGCCACCTCGGCCGGCCCGACGGCCGGCGGATCGCGAAGTACTCGCTCAAGCCCGTCGCGGCCGAGCTGGAGAAGCTCCTCGGCAGGCCGGTCACCTTCCTGGACGACTGCGTCGGGGCGGCCGTCGAGGCCGCCTGCGCGCAGGCCCAGCCGGGCTCCGTCATCCTCCTTGAGAACCTGCGCTTCCACATTGAGGAGGAGGGCAAGGTGAAGCTCGAGGACGGGACGTCCAAGAAGGCCGACCCCGCGGCGGTCGCGGCGTTTCGCGCAAGCCTTTCCAAGCTGGGCGACGTCTATGTCAACGACGCGTTCGGCACCGCCCACAGGGCCCATTCCTCGATGGTCGGGGTCAACCTGCCGCAGAAGGCCGCGGGCTTCCTCATGGAGGCCGAGCTCAAGGCGTTCGCGGCGGTGATCGCCAACCCGCGAAGGCCCCTCCTGGCCATCCTCGGCGGCGCCAAGATCGCGGACAAGATCCCGCTCATCCGCAACCTGATCGACAAGGCCGACGAGATCATCATCGGCGGCGGCATGGCCTACACCTTCAAGAAGGTGCTCGGCGGGATGGAGATCGGCGACAGCCTGTTCGACGCGGAGGGCGCAAAGATCGTCGGCGAACTGCTCGAGAAGGCAAAGGCGCGCGGCGTCGCGATCATCCTGCCGGTCGACTACGTGTGCGCGGACAAGTTTGACGCGAACGCGGCCACGCGCCTCGCGGACGACTCCACGGGGATTCCCAAGGGCTGGATGGGCCTCGACTGCGGCCCCAAGTCCATCGCCCTCTACGACGCCGCCATCCGCCGGGCCAAGACGATCGTCTGGAACGGCCCCTCGGGCGTGTTTGAGTTTGAGAAGTTCGCGGGGTCGACCAAGGCCATGGCCGCGGCGGTCGCGGACGCCACGGCGCACGGCGCCACGACGGTCGTCGGCGGCGGCGACACGGCGACGGCCGCGAGGAAGTTCAAGGTGGCCGACAAGGTGACGCACTGCTCGACCGGGGGCGGCGCGAGCCTCGAGTACCTCGAGGGCAAGGTCCTTCCCGGGGTCGCGTTCCTCGAAACCTGAAGCACGGCCCCGGGCCGCCAATACCATGATCCGAAAGAAGCTTATCGCCGGGAACTGGAAGATGAACAAGACGGCGTCCGACGCCGTCTCCCTCGCCCACGACATCGTCGTCGCGGTGGGGACGCAGCAGGACGTCGAGGTGGTCGTCTGCCCGCCGTTCACGGCGCTCGAGGGCGTCGCCAAGGCGATCGACGGCTCGGTGATCAAGCTCGGCGCGCAGAACATGCACTTCGAGGCGTCGGGCGCCTTCACCGGGGAGATCTCGGCGCCGATGCTCCGCGCGCTGTTCGCCACCCACGTCATCATCGGGCACAGCGAGCGCAGGACGCTCTTCGGCGAGACCGACGAGCTCGTGAACAAGAAGGTTCTCGCGGCGCTCAAGAACCAGCTTCGGCCGATCCTATGCGTCGGCGAGAGCCTTGCCGAGCGCGAGGCCGGGGCGACGCTCAGGGTCGTGCAGACCCAGACCGAGCGCGCCCTCGAGGGGGTCGGCGGGGACCTGGCCGCCGGCATCGTCATCGCCTACGAGCCCGTCTGGGCGATCGGCACGGGAAAGGTCGCGACGACGGAGCAGGCCCAGGAGGTCCACGGGTTCATCCGCGGCCTCCTCACGAAGCTTCTCGGCGAGGGCGTCTCGCAGCGGGTGAGGATCCTCTACGGCGGCTCGATGAAGCCCGCCAACGCCGCCGAGCTCCTGGCGCAGAAGGACATCGACGGCGGTCTCATCGGGGGCGCGAGCCTGGAGGCCCGCAGCTTCCTGGAGCTTGTCAAGGCCGCGGCCGGCGCACGCTGATCAGGGCTGCGAGGCGGCCGTCACGATCTGCTTCTGCGGCGCGCTGGCGCCGCCATACGCCTTCTGCAGGCTCTCGTTCGAGCGCTGGAGCGCGGCCGCCGCGAAGGATTCAAGCGTTCCGTCCGCCTGGCGCGCGAGGAGCGCGTCGACCTCGGCGACCCTCAGGCCCTCGCGCACCTTGAGCGAATGGTAGACGCGGAGCATGGCGACCCAGCCCGGGTAGGGGTTCGGGTCCTGCCTGCCCGAATGGAGCTGAGCCTTGACGCTCCCGGAAAGGTAGGCCGCGAGGAGGAGGCCCCGCTCGCCCGAGTCCGAGAGCTCCGAGAGGCCCTTCTTCACGTCGCACCACGGGACCGAGTCGGTCCCGAGGTCGACGACGACCAGGTCGCTCTCCAGGGCGAACTTCAGGATCGTGTTGGAGGCGCTGGCGACCGCGCCGTTCGCCTCCTCCGGCGTCTTCTGCGCCGTCAGGCTTGCCGCCGCGTTGGACTCAAACACGCGGATGGCGTCCAGGACCTGGTCCTTGGTGACGGACTCGGAAGCGAGCGCGGGCGATGCGAGCGCCAGGGCCAGCGCGGATGCGCGGATCAGGGATCGGGGCATTTTGGGGTAAAGTTCCCCAAAAAGGGACCCGAATGTTCCCCGGATTGCAATAGCTAGTGCGACCGCGCCACGAGGTCGCCCGCGAGCCTCGACAGGAAGCCGGTGTCGCCCGGGACCCGGCGGAGCGCCGCGATGGCCGCGTCCGAATGCCCGCGCGCGATCCGGCGGGCCTCCTCGAGCCCGTGCACGGAGACGTACGTCACCTTGCCCGCCCGGGCGTCCTTGCCCGCGGTCTTCCCGAGGGTCGCCGTGTCGGAGGTGGCGTCCAGGACGTCGTCCACGATCTGAAACGCCAGGCCGAGCTCGCGGCCGCACCCGCGCAGGGTGTCGACGCAGTCCGCCGGGGCCCCCGCGCACATCGCGCCCATGGCTAGGGACGCCTCGATCATCGCCGCGGTCTTGTTCAGGTGGATGTAGGCCAGGGCCTCGCGGGTCGCGCCGGCGCCCCTCTCCGCCAGGAGGTCCTCCATCTGGCCCCCGATCAGGCGCCGGCTCCCGGCGGCCTGCGCCAGCTCGGCGACGAGCGAGGAGGCGAGCTCGGGCCGGCCCTGGTAGGACTCGGCGAGGATGGCGAAGGCGCGGGTCAGGAGGGCGTCCCCGGCAAGGAGGGCGGTGGCCTCGTCGAATCTCCTGTGCGCGGTCGGCCTGCCGCGCCTCAGGTCGTCGTCGTCCATGCAGGGCAGGTCGTCATGCACGAGCGAGTAGGTGTGCACGCACTCGACCGCGACCGCGGCCGGGACGGGGTCGGCCGGGGCGCCGGTCTCGAAGAGCCTCGACGCCGCGAGGACCAGGACCGGCCGGATGCGCTTCCCGCCGGCCTGCATCGAGTAGCGCATGGCCCCGTGCAGCCGGGAGGACGGCTCGGACGCCGGGGGCAGGAGGCGGTCGATCCCGGCCTCGACGCGCGACACCAGGAGCTGCATTTCGGCGGCTTGGTCCATTGCCGGAAATTGAGCTCGAATGCCGTTCGGCTGCCGAGAACAAACTCGCCAAGCCCGTGGGCTTCGCACATATAGGCGCGGTCCACTTCCGATGCCCACCTACGAGTACGCCTGTTCCAAGTGCGGACACCTTTTCGAGCAGTTCCAGTCCATGCGCGACGAGCCGCTCAGGAAGTGCCCGAAGTGCCACAGGGCGGCGCTCAAGCGGCTGGTGGGGGGCGGGGCGGGGCTGATCTTCAAGGGAAGCGGGTTCTACATCACGGACTACAAGAACAAGGGGATGGCCAAGGCCGCGGCCAGCGAATCGGCCCCGGCGGGCGCCTCCAAGCCGGAGGCGGGCGGATCGGGCCCCGCCGGGGGGACCAAGGCCGCGGACGGCGGCTCCAAGGCGGCGAAGCCCGCGGCGGCCCCGTCGAAGAAATGACTTTTCTCCCATGCTAAAGAAAAACACGAAAGCGCAGAAGGGTCCGACATGGTTTGAGGTGGGGCTTGGCGCCGCCCTGAGCGTCGCCCTCGGGGCGGTTCTCGGCGCGGCCTACCTGGTGTCCCGGCCCGTGCTGAAGGTGACGGCGATCCCGAAGGACGCGCCGGCCAGCGCCGTCTACTACATCGAGGGCTCGCGCGGCTCGGCCAACTCGTCGTCGATCGCCGAGAAGCGCAAGAGCTTCGTCGCGGGCGAGAGCATCTCGGTCGAGGAGGGCGAGCTGAACGCCCTGATCGGCAGCATAAGCCAGCCGGAGACGCCCAAGCCCAAGGCGGCAAAGCCCGGGGACAAGCCGGCGCCGCCGCCCGCCAACCAGAGGATGATCGACGCGGGGACCCTCAACGCGCGGATGCGCGGGGGGAAGATTCAGTTCGGGGACACGGTCACCCTCAACGTCTACGGCTTCAGCTCCTCGGTCATCGTCCAGGCGACCGGGACCTTCACGAGGCGCGGCTCGGGCTTCGAGTTCGACCCGGAGTCGTTCTACGTGGGGGGATGCCCGGTGCAGCGGCTGCCTTTTGTCCGGGGATTTGCGATGAAGAAGCTCCTCTTCACGCAGCCGGCGCCGGACGACCTGGCGGCGGCCTGGGCCAAGCTCGCCGACGTCTCCATCGAAGGCTCCGCCTTGCGGCTGAAGATGCCGTAGGCCAGGGCTGAGCCCGCGTGTCGAAGAGCCTCAAGAGCATCGGGGTCATCTCGTTCCTGACAGTCGTCTCGAGGGTCCTCGCGCTCGTGCGCGACTCGCTCGCGATCGCCATATTCGGCTCGGGCTGGCTCTACGCGGCGTTCACGACCGCGTTCATCCTCCCGAACCTCTTCAGGAGGCTCCTGGCCGAGGGCTCCATGACCGCCGCCTTCGTGCCGACGCTCCAGGAGGAGCTCCACCTGGGCGGCAGGGCGGGGACCTACCGGCTGCTCTCCAAGGTCGCGTCGTGGCTCCTCGTCATCACCGGCGCCCTTGTCCTGGCCGCGGCGGCGATATTCAGCCAGTCGCGGCTGTTGCCGGGGCACGAGCAGAAGTGGTATGTCGCCGCCGACCTGGTCGTGGTCCTCTTCCCCTACCTTGCGCTGATCAGCCTGGCGGCCGCGTGCAGCGCCACGCTGAACGTGCTCGGGCACTTCGTGGAGCCCGCGCTCTCGCCGATCTGGCTCAACCTGGCGATGATCGCGACCCTGGCGGGCGCCGGCCTGCACTTCGCGGCCACGCCCCTCGGCGAGATCCGCTGGCTCTGCGCGGGGGTCCTCGCGGGCGGCTTCCTGCAGATGGCCGTCCCCGCCGCGGTCCTCGTGCGGATGGGATGGCGGCCCGCCTTCGACCTGGGGCTCTCCCCGCGCGTGCGCGAGATCGCGCTCCTCATGACGCCAGGGATATTCGGGACGGCGATCTACCAGATCAACTTCTCGGTGTCGCGGCTCCTTGCGTTCTCGGTCGACGACCCCTCGGCCGTCTACCTCTACACCGTCAACCGGCTCATGGAGTTCCCGATAGGCGTCTTCGCCGTGGCCGTCTCGACGGTGGTCTACCCGCTGATCGCGGCGCACGCCGTGAAGCGCGACTTCCGCGCTATGGCGGTCGACTTCCAGAAGGGGATCCGACTCATCCTCATCATAAACGTCCCGGCTGCCGCGGGGCTCGCGCTCCTCAGCGGGCCGATCGTGAGGCTCATCTACCTGCACGGCCACGTGACCGAGGTCGACGCGCAAAGGATGGCGCTGCTCCTCGCCCTGATGGTGATCGGGCTCCCGTTCTTCTCCGTGGTCAACCTGACGGTGAGGGCGTTCTACGCGGTCAAGGACACGAGGACGCCGGTGCGGGTGGCCCTTGTCGACTTCCTGATCAACATAGCGGTGAGCCTCGCCCTGATACGCTGGCTCGGGATCGTCGGAATCGTTCTCGCCAGCACGACGGCCATCGTCGCGCAGACCCTGCTCCTCGGCAGGGCGCTCGAGCGGCGCCTTCCCGAGATGCGCCTTGCGCCCCTTCTCCCGAGCTTCGCAAAGGTGCTGGGCGCCACGGCGGTGATGGCGGCCGTGGTCGCCGCGGGCTCGCGCGCCCTCCAGGCGCTCGGCCTGGGGGCCAGCAACCTGGCGCCGGTCGCGCTCCTCGTTCCCGCCGGAGTGTGCGCGTACGCGCTCGCTCTGTGGCTCCTTCGCATCGAGGGCAGGGACGAACTGGAGGCGATGCTCGCGCGCGTCCCCGTGCTGGGGAGGATTTTCCGCCAGGGGCTTTGACAAATCGGCGGACCGAGCCTCGTTCTCTGTCTCACACCCATGACACCCGTACCCACCGAGACCGTAACCGAAGCGCTCCAGTGGCGCTACGCCACCAAGAAGTTCGACGCCTCAAGGAGGATCCCCGCCGGGACATGGGCGGCCCTTGAGCGGGCTCTCGTGCTGGCCCCCTCCTCGTTCGGGCTCCAGCCCTGGAGGTTCATCGTGGTCACGGACCCCGCCACCCGCGAAAGGCTCTCGACCGCGTCGTGGGGCCAGCGGCAGCCGCTCGACTGCTCGCACTTCGTCGTCTTCGCCGGGCGCAGGAGCTACGACGCGGGGGACCTCGAGCGCTTCATCGAGAGAACCGCGGAGGTCCGGGGCGTCGCCAAGGCGAGCCTCAAGGGCTACGCGGACATCATCGCCGGGAGCACCGAGAAGGCGCGCCAGGGCGGATACCTCGACAGCTGGATGGCCCGCCAGGTCTACATCGCGCTCGGGCAGTTCATGGCGTCGGCGGCCCTCCTCGGGATCGACACCTGCCCCATGGAGGGGATCGACCCGGCGGAGTACGACAGGATCCTCGGGCTGACCGCGATGGGCTACACGGCGCTCTGCGCCGGGGCCGCGGGCTACCGCGCCGCCGACGACAAGTACGCCGCGGCGCCGAAGGTGCGCTTCAGGGACGAGGAAGTGATCCTCCACGTCTGAGGCCCCCCACACCGCATGCGCGCCATTCGAATCGAGTCCGTGGGCAAGGTGGGCGTGGCGGAGGTCCCGGATCCCGCCCCCGCGGCCGGCGAGGCGCTCGTCAGGCTCCGTGCGGCCGCGCTCAACCACCGCGATGTCTGGATCAAGCTCGGGCAGTACGCCGGGCTCAGGTTCCCGTGCATCCCCGGCTCGGACGGCGCGGGCGTCGTGGACTCGGTCGGCCCGGGCGCCGACCCCTCGTGGGTCGGGCGCGAGGTCGTCATCAATCCGGGATTCGACTGGGGGCCCTCCGCGGGCGCCCAGGGGCCCGGCTTCACGATCCTCGGATTGCCCCGCGACGGGACGCTGGCGGACCTGGCGGCGGTGCCGGTTTCGCAGCTTTCGGCAAAGCCCGCCCACCTGGGCTGGGACGAGGCCGCGGCGCTTCCGCTGGCCGGCCTGACCGGCTGGCGGGCCCTCTTCAGCCGGGCCGGGCTCCGCCCGGGCGAGCGGGTGCTCGTGACCGGCATCGGGGGGGGCGTGGCGCTCTTTGCGCTCCAGTTCGCGGTCGCCTCCGGCAACGAGGTCTGGGTCACCTCGAGTTCCGACGAGAAGATAGGCCGGGCGGTGGCGCTCGGCGCGAAGGGGGGATTTCGCTACGACCGGGACGGCTGGCCGAAGGACGCAGCCGGCTCGCCCGGGGCCTTCGACGTCATCATCGACGGCGCCGGCGGGCCCGGATTCGGGGCGCTTGTCGATCTCGCCGCGCCCGGCGGCAGGATCGCCGTCTACGGCGCCACCCGGGGCAACGTGCCCGAGGTCGCCCTGAGGAAGGTCTTCTGGAAGCAGGTCTCGATCCTCGGAACGACCATGGGGAGCCCCGCCGACTGGGCGGCCATGCTGGCGTTCGTCGGGCGCCACGGCCTCAGGCCCGTCATCAGCGACGTCTTCCCCTTCGAGAGGGGCGCGCAGGCCTTCGACCTCATGGAGCGGGGCGGCCAGTTTGGGAAGATAGTCGTCAGGCACTGACTTCCGGTCAAACTTGGCCCGGCGCCTCATTCCGGCTTGGCGCGGGCCCTTCCGCCGACGAGTCTTGCGCCGCATCTACCCCATGAAAGCAGACCCAAGGTACCACGCCTGCATCATCGCCGGCGGAAGTGGCGAGCGCTTCTGGCCCATGAGCCGCTCGAGCTCCCCGAAGCACCTGCTGCGCCTGTTCTCGGACAGGACCCTCCTTGAGGAGACGATCCTCCGCCTCAAGGGGGTGGTCCTCGATAGGAACGTCTGGATCCTGACGAACAGGGCGCAGGTCCCGCTCATCCGCAGGGCGCTTCCGAAGTTTCCGCGGGACCGCATCATCGCGGAGCCGGCCAGGCGCGACACCGCGCCGGCGGCGGCCCTCGCAACCGGCCTCGTCAGGGCCAGGTGCCCGGACGGCGTCCTGGCGCTCCTGCCCGCCGACGCGATGATCAAGGACAGCGCGCGCTTTGGCCGGCAGCTGGCGCAGGCGTTCAAGTGGGCGGTCGAGGGCGAGGCGGGCAGGGCCGGCCGGAGCCTCCTCACCTTTGCGATCCCGCCGACCTACAACGCGACCGGCTTCGGCTACCTGGAGCTCGGCAGCCCGCTGGCGAGGGGCGCCGACGGGAGCCGCCTCCTGCGCGTCAGGCGCTTCGTCGAGAAGCCCGACGAGGCGACCGCAAGGCGCTACGTGAAGAGCAAGAGGTACGCGTGGAACGCCGGGATATTCGTCTGGAGCGTCGGGAGGTTCCTCTGTGAGGTCGAGAGGAGCGCGCCCGAGCTTGCCGCCTTCATAAGGGACTTTCCCGCGGGCGACCCGAGGCGCTACCTCGCCAGGAGGTTCCCCTCGCTTCCGAGGGTCTCGGTCGACTACGCGGTCCTGGAGAAGGCCGAGTCGGTGGCGACCGTCATCGCGGACTTCGACTGGGACGACGTGGGGTCGTGGACCGCGCTTCCCAAGCACCTGTTCTCCGACAGGTCGGGCAACACATGCCGGGGCTCGGTCGTGTCCGTGAACACGACGAACACGGTTGCGGTGAGCACCGGGCGCGTGATCGCCCTGTGCGGCCTGACGGACCTGGTCGTCGTCGAGACGCGCGACGCCGTGCTCGTCTGCCACCGGGACTGCGTCCAGGACATAAAGAAGCTCCTGCCCCTGCTTCCGAAGGGGGTCGTCTAGGCGGGAGGCCGGGCCAGGCACGGGATCCAATGCTCCAGTCGCTCCGCATCCGCAACCTGGCGCTTCTCGACTACGTCGCGGTGGACTTTGACCCGGGCTTTGCCGCCGTCACGGGCGAGACCGGCGCGGGCAAGAGCATCCTGATCGGCGCCCTTTCGCTCCTGGCGGGCGAGCGGGCGGACAAGGCCGTCATCCGCCAGGGCGCCCCGGCCTGCGAGGTCGAGGCCTCGCTCCATTTCAGCGACCCGGGCAGGATCGACGCCCTGCTGGCGGAGTTGGACCTGCCGGCCTGCGAGGAGGGCCTCCTGGTCCTCAAGAGGAGCCTCTCGCGCGAGCGCCCCCCAAGGATAACGGTCAACGGGGGCCTGGCCACGCTCGCCGCGCTGCAGCGCATCGGCGAGCTCTGGGTCGATTTCCACGGGCCGAGCGAGCCCAGGCGCCTCCTGAGGGACTCGTGCCAGCTCGAGCTCCTCGACCTCTACGGGAAGGCCGGGCCCGCCCTCGGGGACTACGCGGCCCGCTACGGGGCCTGGTGCGCCCTCCAGAGGGAGAGCGAGCGGCTCGCCTCGGAGGCCAGGCTGTCGCCGGACGAGCTGGCCTTCATGGAGGCCCAGCTGGCGAAGCTCGACCGGCTCGACCTTTCCGAGGAGGCCATCGCCGCCCTCGAGCGCGACTTCCAGAGGATGAGCCGCGCGCAGGAGATCGCCGCCCTGGCTTCGGCGCTCGAGACGGGGCTTGCGGGCGACGACGGCGCCACGTCGAGGGTGGCGGCCCTGGTGCGCGAGGCTCGCAGGCTCGAGTCGATCGACCCCTCGAGCAGGGCGCTGGCCGACCGCATGGCGGCCGCCTCCGCGGAGCTCGGCGAGCTCGCCGCGGAATTCGGGTCGCTCGCTCGCGAGCTCCAGGCGGACCCCGAGGGGCACGGCCCCCTCGAGGAGCGCATGAACGCGTGGCTCGAGGCCAGGCGGCGCCACGGGCCCGACGTCCGGTCGGTCGCCGCGGCCCGCGAATCCATGCGCCTGAGGGTGTCGTCCCACGGGGACATCGAGGGCGCGCTCGCGCGCCTGGACCGGCAGATCGAGGCCGCGGCCCGGGAGGCGAGGAGGTCCGCCTCCGCGCTTCGGGCGGTGCGCGAGAAGGCCGCGAAGAGCCTTGCCCGGGCGGCCGCCGCCGGGATCGCGGAGCTCGGATTCGAGAAGGCCGAGTTCCGGATCGCGATCACGGACGCCCCGGGGCTCGGGCCCGCCGGCGACTGCGGCTGCGAGTTCCTCTTCTCCCCGAACGTCGGAGAGGCGCCCCTCCCCCTGAGCCGGATCGCTTCAAGCGGGGAGCTGGCGCGCGTGATGCTCGCCCTGAAGGCCGTGCTCGCGGACCTGGATTCCGTCCCGGTCCTCGTGTTCGACGAGGTCGACGCCAACGTGGGCGGCGAGGTCGGCAGCGTGGTGGGGGAGCGCATGGCGGCGATCGCGCAGCGCCACCAGGTGCTCTGCGTCACGCACCTGCCCCAGGTCGCGGCGCACGCTTCGAGCCACTTCGTCGTCCACAAGGACCAGTCGGGCGACAGGGCCGTGGTGACGATCGAGCCCATCCACGGCGACCGCAAGGCCCGGGTGGCGGAGCTCGCCCGGATGCTCGGCGACCGGAACGCAAGGAGCGCGCTTGCGCACGCGGAGAAGCTTCTGTGCGCCGGCTAGGCATGATGAAACTGGAGCCCCTCGGCGACTCGGCGGTCATTGCCACGCTGGGCTCCGGGATCGACGGCGCCACGTTTGCCTCGGTCCTCGGTTTCGCCGAGGCCATCGTCGCGGCGGGGAGGCCGGGCATCACGGACGTCGTGCCGGCCTACGCGACCGTGGC
Source organism: uncultured Opitutaceae bacterium (assembly GCA_964451965.1). Taxonomy (GTDB): domain Bacteria; phylum Verrucomicrobiota; class Verrucomicrobiia; order Opitutales; family Opitutaceae; genus Palsa-1447. The sequence continues at coordinate 60,192 of CAYVKH010000006.1, read as the reverse complement.
CGCGTTCTACGACCCGGCGCAGTTCGCCGAGCCCTCGGGCGACGCGTACGGCGAGGTGTGCCGCTTCCTTGAGTCCTGCGCCGCGCGCGCGAAATCCGCGCCGGCCGCCTCCGCGCCCAGGGTTCTCGAGATACCCGTGTGCTACGGCGGCGACCTCGGGCCGGACCTCGGGAGGGTCGCCGAGCACTGCGGGGTCAGCCCCGAGGAGGCGGCCTCGCGCCACGCGGCGGGCGCCTACCTTGTGCACGCGATCGGGTTCACCCCGGGATTCCCGTACCTGGGCGGGCTTCCCAATTCGCTTCGCACCCCCAGGAGGGACACGCCGAGGGCCCGCGTCCCGGCGGGCTCCGTCGCGATCGGGGGTTCGCAGACGGGGGTCTATCCGGTCGATTCGCCGGGAGGATGGCAGATCATCGGCCGGACGCCGATGGCGCTCTTCAGGCCGCTGGAGCGGCCGGCGGCCCTCCTCAGGCCCGGCGACCGGGTCCGGTTCAGGGCGATCTCCGGCCCCGAGTTTGCGTCATGGAGATAGCCGTTCTCAGGGCCGGTATGCAGACGACGGTCCAGGACCTGGGCCGAAGGGGCCGCCTCGCCGAGGGGGTTCCGGTCGGGGGCGCCGCCGATGCGTTCGCCCTGAGGGTCGCAAACCTCCTTGTCGGCAACCCGGAGGACGCCCCGGCGCTCGAGATCACGCTCATCGGGCCCGAGCTTGAGTTCGGCGAGGCCGCGTGCGTGGCCGTCTGCGGCGCGCGCTTTGACCAGGTCCCGCCTTGGAGGCCCGTGCGGGTGGAGGCCGGGGGACGAATCAGGTTCGGCAGGCGCCTGCAGGGCTGCCGCGCGTACCTCTCCATATCCGGCGGGTTCGACGTCGAGCCCGTCATGGGAGGGCGGGGGACGCTCCTGTCCGCCGGAATCGGCGGGTTCCAGGGAAGGGCGCTCCGGGACGGCGACGTCCTGCGCTCCGTGCCCTCGAAACGCCAGCTTTCCGGGCACTGGAGCATAGACGAGCGCATGCTTCCGCCCTATTCGTCCGAGCCGACGGTGCGCGTGATGCCTGGGGCGAACGCGCACGAGTTCGGCGAGGCGCTCTTTTCCGGGCGCTACGCGGTCACCGCGAGGTCGAGTCGAATGGGGATCCGCCTCGACGGGCCGAAGCTCGTCCGCTCGGGCGGCGACGACCTGGTCTCGACGGCCGTCGCGCCCGGCACGATCCAGGTGCCGCCCGACGGCGATCCGATCGTGCTGATCGCCGACGCCCAGACGTTGGGCGGCTATCCGCGGGTCGCCCACGCGGCCTCGGTCGACTTCCCGCTGCTTGCGCAGCTGGCGCCCGGGGACGGCGTCAGGTTCTCCAGGACCACGGTCGGCGAGGCCCATGCGATGGCGCGGGCCGGGGAGCACCGGATCGCGCTGCTGCGCCAGGGCCTCGCCGAAAAGATAAGGCTTCTATGAGCCGCGGGGGCGCCATCGACCTGAACGCGGACGTGGGCGAGGGGTGCGGCTCCGACGCCGAGCTGGTGCCGCTCGTCTCCTCCGTCAACATAGCCTGCGGCGCCCATGCCGGGGATGAGGGCACGATGCGCGAGGCCCTCCGGCTCGCCTTGGCCCACGGGGCCGCGATCGGGGCGCATCCCGGCTTCGCGGACCGGGAGCACTTCGGAAGGAGGGAGCTTTCCGTGAGCCCGGACGAGGCGGCCGCGCTCGTGCTCGGGCAGGCGAGGCGGCTGCAGGGCCTTGCCCGGGCGCTCGGCGCGACGGTCGGCCACGTGAAGCTGCACGGGGCGCTCTACGGCATGGCGGCGAGGGACGGGGCGCTTGCCAAGGCGGTGGCGTCCGCGCTGGCCGAGGATGCGCGCAGATCGGGCTCGGAGTGGGTGCTGGTGGCCCTGGCGGGAAGCGTGCTGGCCAGGGTGGGGAGGGAGCATGGGTTGCGGGTCCTCGGGGAGGCGTTCGCCGACCGCGCCTACGGGCGCGACGGAACGCTGTTGCCGCGGTCGGCGCCGGGGGCCGTGATCGCGGACGCGGCGGCCGCCGCCCGGCAGGCGCTTCGGATTGCCCGCGAGGGAGCCGTGGTGGCCGTGGGCGGGGAGCTTGTCCCCGTTGACGCGGACACGATATGCATCCACGGGGACAGCGCCGGCGCCGCGGGACTTGCGCGCCTGATACGAGGCGAGCTTGCGGCGGCCGGGATAGCCGTGCGCGCCGCAGCCGGGCGCTAGCTGGCGCTGGCGGCCGGCCCTTCGGGGGCGCCGCGGGATCGCACGGGCGTGGTTGAATCGTAACAAATTATATATCAATTTGTTGCGGATATGCATTAATCCCGCTAATAGGCCGTGTTTTCGGTGTTTGAGTGAAGCATCTCTTAACGGAGAGCAAGGCATGCGCATAGGTTGGCAAGAAACGAAGAGCAGCTGCGCGTCGACGGAGGTACGATGAGCACATGGCTCTCGCGCAATATGCATTCAGTGGCGTCGGCTGCGCCCCTTCAAAGGGGTCGCCGGAAGGGGACGCACAGCTTCCCTGCCACCCGCGAAACGGGCCCCATGCCTATGAAAACGGTTGTGTTCAACAATACGGTCCTTCGCGACGGCCACCAGTCCCTGGCGGCCACGCGCATGTCCACCGCTCAGATGCTTCCCGCAGCCCCAAGCCTGGACTCGCTTGGATTCGGGGCGCTTGAGACATGGGGAGGGGCGACAATCGACTCATGCCTGCGGTATCTTTCCGAGAATCCCTTCGACAGGCTGGACGCGCTCAAGGCAGCGGCCCCGAAGACGCCGCAGATGATGCTGCTTCGCGGCCAGAACCTCGTCCAGTACACGAGCTTCCCGGACGACGTGGTCGAGGCGTTCGTGCGCTGCACGGCGAGGCACGGCCTGGACGTCTTCCGCATCTTTGACGCGCTGAACGACGCGAGGAACCTGGTCACCGCCATCAGGGCGGTGAAGGCGGCGGGCAAGCACGCCCAGGGGGCCATCTGCTACACGATGAGCCCCGTGCACACCCCGGCGAAGCTCGCGGCCTTCGCCGACGAGCTGGTCGAGCAGGGCGTCGACTCCATCTGCGTGAAGGACATGGCCGGCCTCCTCACCCCGCGCGTGACCTTCAACCTGGTCAAGGCGATCAAGCAGCGCCACGCGATCCCGGTCGTGGTCCACAGCCACGACACGGCCGGTCTCGCGCTTGCGTCGTACATCGCCGCCATCGATGCCGGCGCCGACTCGGTCGAGACCTCGATCACGCCCTTCGCGAACGGCACGGCCCAGCCCGACACGATCCGCATGCTCGCGGCCCTGGACGGCAACCCGCGCATTCCCCACTACGACGGCAAGAGGCTCTTCGAGCTCAGGCAGTACTTCGAGGGCGTGGCCAAGGAGCTTGCGGCCTTCATGAGCGCGGCCAACGAGCGCGTCGACAGCGACGCGCTGACGTTCCAGGTCCCCGGCGGGATGCTCAGCAACTTCAGGAACCAGCTCCGGGAGCTGAAGATGGAGGGCAAGTTCGCGGACGTGATGGCCGAGGTTCCGGTCGTCCGCGAGGCGCTCGGATGGATTCCGCTGGTGACGCCCACCTCGCAGATCGTGGGCACGCAGGCGGTGCTCAACGTCAAGTTCGGCCGCTGGCAGAACCTGGCGCAGGCCACGATCGACATCGCGCTCGGCAAGTACGGCCGCCCGCCCGGCGGCATAAACAAGGAGCTTGCGGCCCTCGCGCGCAAGAAGTCGGGCCAGGACCCCGTCCTCGGCCGCCCGGCCGACCTGCTCGCCCCGCGCATGCCGGCGCTGCGGGAGGAGCTGTCAAAAAAGGGCATCGAGGCGTCCGACGACAACGCGGTCCTCTACGCCATGTTCCCGCGCGAGACCGAGGCGTTCTACCTGAAAAGGAGCGCGCCGGCCGCCCCGGCGCCGAGGCCGGCCGCGGTGGCATCCTCCCCCGCGAACGGCGCGCCGCACCAGGCCGGGGCCCCGCTGAACGGCGGCTCGGTGAGAAGGTTCTTCATCACGATCAACAGCCGCAGGAGCGAGGTCCTGGTCGAGGAGGTCGCCTGAACCCATGAGCGCCGAAAAACAGGAAAGGCTCTTCGACGAATTCCCCCCGACGAGCGCGGCCGAGTGGCGGAAGGCCGCCGAGGAGTCCCTGGCGGGGGCGCCCTTTGAGAAGAGGGTGGTGACGAAGACCCCCGAGGGAATCGACCTGCGGCCGATCTACACCCGCGAGGACGGCGGGAAGCTGCCCCTGCAGGCGACCTGGCCCGGCCTGGCGCCGTACCTGCGCGGCTCGACGGCCCTCGGATCGCGCTCGGAGGGATGGAGGATAGCCCAGGAGCTGCCCTACGGGCGGCCCGACGAATTCAACCAGGCCCTCCTGCAGGACCTCAACCGGGGACAGAACTGCGTCAACCTGCTCCTCGACATAGCGACCCGACTCGGCCTCGACCCCGACTCCGGGCTGCCGGGCGAGGTGGGGGGCTGCGGCCTTTCCATCGCGACCCTGGACGACGCCGGCCGCGCCCTCCGGGGCGTCGACCTGGCGGCGGTCCCGGTCCACGTGCCCGCCGGAATCTCGGCCCTGGCGGTGACGGCGCTCCTCTCGGCCTGGCTGGCCGAGCAGGGCAAGAAGCCGTCGGCGCTCCACGGGGCCGTCTTCTCCGACCCCATCACGGAGTGGCTTGGCAGGGGCGTGCTGCCCGGCGGGCTCTTCGCGGCCTACGACGAGATGGCGGCCCTCACCGACTGGTCCGCGCGCAACAAGGTGCGGCTGAGGACAGTCGGGGTGCATGCGAACCTCTGGGCGGACGCGGGAGGAAGCGCGGTCCACGAGCTGGGCTTCGGCCTTGCGACGGGGGTCGAGTACCTGCGTGAGCTCGCCCTGCGCAAGCTCACGGTCAACCGCTCCGGCCCCCGGTTCCTCTTCACCTACTCCCTGGGCTCGCATTTCTTCATGGAGATCGCGAAGCTGCGCGCGGCCCGCCTGCTCTGGGCCCGCGCCGTGGGCGCGGCCGGCGGCAGCAAGGAGGCCCAGCGGCTGGTCTTCCACGGGCGCACCTCGATCTGGAACAAGACGGTGCTCGACCCGCACGTGAACCTCCTGAGGGCGACCAGCGAGGCGTTCGCGGGCGTCATGGGGGGATGCTCCAGCATCCACGTCGCCCCGTTCGACGAGTGCTTCCGGGTGCCGGACGACTTCTCGCGCAGGCTCGCCCGCAACATCCAGATCATCCTCGCCGAGGAATGCCAGCTCGGCCGGGTCGTCGACCCGGTCGGGGGCTCCTGGTACGTCGAGACGCTGGCCCTCGAGCTCGCCGAGAAGGCCTGGGCGCTCTTCCAGGACGTCGAGCGCAAGGGCGGGATGGCCGCGGCCGTGAAGTCGGGCTTTCCCCAGGAGCTCGTCTCCAGGTGCGCCGAGGACCGGATCGCGAATGTCGAGACCCGCAGGGACGGGGTGATCGGGACCAACCTCCAACCGGACATGAGGGAGCGCCTGGAAAACGTGGTGTCGCCCGACTACGCGGCCCTGGCCGCCAGGCGCGCCGCCCAGGTCGTGACCTACCGGAACGCCCCGGAGGCCGAGCGCGGCTCCGAGGTCCTGGAGAAGCTGGCCAGCCTCCTCGGCGCCCCCGCGTCGACCCGGATGGCCATCCTCACGGACGCCTTCCTGCACGGCGCGACGCTGGGCGAGGTGACGCGGGTCCTGCGCTTTGGGCGGGACGACGAGGCGCCTGTCACCAAGGTCAGGATACGGCGCAGGAGCGAGTCGTTCGAGGCGGTCCGCCGCCGCTCCGAGGGCTTCAGGGAGAGGACGGGCGCCCGTCCCAGGGTGTTCCTCGCGAACATGGGGCCCCGCAGGCAGCACGGGGCCAGGGCCGACTTCAGCGCGGCGTTCTTCGCCGCCGGCGGATTCGAGGCCGTCGGCAACAAGGGCTTCGATACTCCGGAGGCGGCCGCTCGGGCGGCGATCGAGTCCAGGGCCCCGATCGTGGTCATCTGCTCCACGGATGAAAGCTACCCTGAGCTGGTCCCGCAGATCGCCGGGGCGCTCAAGGCGGCGCCCGGCGGACCGAGGGTGGTGCTCGCGGGCCTGCCCCCGGGCCAGGTCGACGCGCTCATGGCCGCAGGGGTGGACGAGTTCATCCACGCGCGGGCGAACTGCGCCCAGATGCTCGCGGCCTTCCAGGACAAGCTCGGCATCTAAAGGAACCCCCTCCATGAAATTCCCCGATTACACGGCACTCTTCCTCGATCCCGCCAAGATGGCGGGCGGGGACGCCAGCCAGTGGGCGGCCGCCGCGAGGGCCGAGGACGGGCGCCCCGGCGCCCTGGCGGACTGGATGACCCTCGAGCAGATCCCGGTGGCCCCCCTCTACACCCCGCGGGACCTCGAGCCCGTGGAGCACCTCGACTTCTCCGCGGGCATCCCGCCGTTCCTGCGGGGCCCCTACGCCACGATGTATGTCCTCAAGCCGTGGACGATCCGCCAGTACGCGGGGTTCTCGACGGCCACCGAGAGCAACGCCTTCTACCGGCGCAACCTCGCGGCGGGGCAGACCGGCCTCTCCGTGGCCTTCGACCTGGCGACGCACCGCGGCTACGACAGCGACCACCTGAGGGTCGTCGGGGACGTGGGCAAGGCCGGCGTCGCCGTCGACTCGGTCCTCGACATGCAGGCGCTCTTCTCGGGCATCCCGCTCGACCGCATCAGCGTCTCGATGACGATGAACGGGGCCGTGCTCCCCGTCCTCTCGTTCTTCATCGTCGCGGCCCTGGAGCAGGGCGTGAAGCTGGAGCAGCTCTCCGGGACCATCCAGAACGACATCCTGAAGGAGTACATGGTGCGCAACACCTACATCTACCCGCCGGGACCCTCGATCAAGATCATCGCCGACATCTTCGAGTACACCTCGCGCAAGATGCCGAAGTTCAACTCGATCTCGATCTCGGGCTACCACATGCAGGAGGCCGGAGCGACGGCGGACCTGGAGCTCGCGTACACGCTGGCCGACGGCCTCGAGTACCTGCGCACGGGGATAAAGGCGGGGATCGACGTCGACGCGTTCGCCCCGCGCCTGTCGTTCTTCTGGGCGCAGGGGAAGAACTTCTTCATGGAGGTCGCCAAGATGCGCGCGGCGCGCCTCCTCTGGGCCAAGCTCGTGAGGCAGTTCAACCCGGGGAACCCGAAGTCGATGGCCCTGCGCACCCACTCGCAGACGAGCGGCTGGAGCCTGACCGAGCAGGATCCCTACAACAACGTCGCCCGCACGTGCGTCGAGGCCATGGCGGCCGTCATGGGCCACACCCAGAGCCTCCACACCAATTCCCTGGACGAGGCGATCGCCCTGCCGACCGACTTCTCGGCCAGGATCGCCCGCAACACCCAGCTCTTCCTCCAGGCCGAGTCGGGCATCTGCAACGTCGTCGACCCGTGGGGCGGCTCCTGCTACGTCGAGCGCCTCACCCACGAGCTGGCCCACAAGGCGTGGAGCCACATCCAGGAGGTCGAGCGGCTCGGCGGCATGGCCAAGGCCATTGAGACGGGCATCCCGAAGCTCCGGATCGAGGAGGCCGCCGCCCGCCGGCAGGCGCTCATCGACTCGGGCAGGGAGACCATCGTCGGGGTCAACCGCTACCGCCTCGAGCGCGAGGCGCCGATGGAGATCCTGGAGGTCGACAACGGCGCGGTGCGCGAGTCCCAGGTCCGGCAGCTGCACAAGCTCAGGAGCGAGCGCGACAACCCCGCGGTCCGGCAGGCCCTGGAGGCCCTCACGGAGTGCGCGCGCACGGGGAAGGGGAACCTGCTGGAGCTGAGCGTCGAGGCCGCCAGGGTCCGCGCGACCCTGGGGGAGATCTCCGACGCCCTCGAAAAGGTGTTCGGCCGCTACAAGGCCCAGGTCCGCTCGGTGTCCGGCGTGTACCGCTCGGCCTACGGGGCGGGGGACGGCATCGCGAAGGTGCGGAAGATGGCCGACGCGTTCGCGGTGCGCGAGGGCCGCAGGCCGCGCATCCTGATAGCCAAGCTCGGGCAGGACGGCCACGACCGCGGCGCCAAGGTCGTGGCCACGGCCATGGCCGACATGGGCTTTGACGTCGACATCGGCCCCCTCTTCCAGACTCCCGAGGAGGCCGCGCGGGACGCCATCGAGAACGATGTCCACATCGTCGCCATGAGCTCGCTGGCCGGCGGCCACAAGACCCTCCTGCCGACGCTCGTCGACGAGCTCAGGCGCCAGGGGCGAGACGACATCCTGGTCGTGGTCGGCGGCGTCATCCCCGCCCAGGACTACGACTTCCTGTACAGCAACGGCGCCGCCGCCGTCTTTGGCCCGGGAACGCCGGTCCCCGCGTCGGCCGCCGCGCTCCTGGAAAAACTGGGCATAGCCCAGGTAACCTGAGCCCGATCCGGTGGTCCCCATGCAAGCCGAGTCCACACCGCCCGAGTGGGTCCCGCAGGGCGGTGGCCCCGAATTCGCGACGCGCTTCGTCGCGGGAGTCCCGCCGCCGCCCTCGCCGACGCCCGCCGCAGTCCAGGCGAGGCCGTTCGACCCTGCCGCGCTGATCGCGGGGATCAAGGCCGGCGACCGCGGGGCGCTGGCGCGAGGGATCACGCTGATAGAGAGCCGGGCGCCGGTCCACCGGGGGTCCGCGGAGCAGCTTCTCAACGCGCTCATGCCGCTCTCGGGGGGCGCATGGCGGATCGGCGTGACCGGGGCCCCGGGCGCCGGCAAGAGCACGTTCATCGACACCCTTGGCACGCGCCTCTGCGAAGGCGGCAGGAGGGTCGCCGTTCTGTCGGTCGACCCCTCGAGCCCGATCTCGCGCGGCAGCATCCTCGGGGACAAGACGCGCATGGAGAGCCTGTCGCGCCATCCCCTGGCCTTCATCAGGCCGTCGCCGAGCGGCGGGGAGATCGGCGGGGTCGCGCGCAGGACCCGCGAGACGATCACGCTCTGCGAGGCCGCCGGCTTCGAGATCGTGCTGGTCGAGACGGTCGGCGTCGGCCAGAGCGAGGTCCTGGTCAGGGAGATGGTGGACTGCTTTCTGCTGCTCATGATCGCCGGCGCGGGCGACGAGCTTCAGGGCATCAAGAAGGGGATCATCGAGCTGGCCGACATCCTGGCGGTCAACAAGGCCGATGGTGAGAACCGCGTGAGGGTGGAATCGACGCGGCTCGAGTTCGAGCGGGCCCTGCACTATTTCTCCATCTCCGACGAGGCCTGGCATCCCCCGGTCCTCGCGTGCTCGTCCCTGGCGAGCGAGGGCGTCCGGGATGTCTGGACCCAGGTCGAGCGGTTCATGGCGCACTCGAAGGGGACCGGCCAGTTCGACGAACGCCGCCACTCGCAGTCGCTCGCCTGGCTCTCGGCCCTGCTGGAACAGGGACTCCACGAGGCCTTTTCATCCAAGCGCGAGGTGATTGCAGTAAGGCGCGCGCTGGAGCTGGAAGTCGCCGCCGGAAATGTGAGTGCGCCCTATGCCGCAAGGAGGCTCCTGGAGGCCGCCGGGCTCCTCATGGAACCGTATAAGCCAGAATGATTTGTCACAGACCGAAGCTTCTTAATCAGAAATGCGCACTGGATCGCAATTGACGCGCAGTCACCTGGTCGAGAACCGCGTAAACTCCAGCCAGCAACGAAGCCCATCCAATCCACCATGATCCAATCCATTGACCACCTTGGGATTGCCGTCCGCTCCATCGATGAGGCGGTTCCGCTTTACGAGAACGCGCTCGGCCTGCGCTGCCTCGGCCGCGAGGAAGTCGCGTCCCAGCGCGTGAAGACGGCGTTCTTTGACGTGGGAGGGGTCCATCTTGAGCTCCTGGAACCCACATCGCCGGACAGCCCGATCGCGAAGTTCATCGCGGAGAGGGGAGAGGGCCTCCACCACGTTGCCTTTCGCACCGACGACATCAGGGGCCAGCTGGAGAAGGCGGCCGCGAGCGGGGTCCGCCTCATCAATCCCGCGCCGGTCGAGGGCGCGGCGGGGAAGCTGGTCGCCTTCCTCCACCCCAAGTCGACGCGCGGGGTCCTCACGGAGCTCTGCGCCCTGAAGCCGGGCCCGGCCGCCCCCTGACCCCCCACCTTATGGCAATCGCACCAAAGTTCCTTTCAAACCTGGCGGACCGCCGCAAGAAGGCGCTGGCCGGAGGCGGAGTTGAGAAGCTCGCCGCCCGACGGGAAAAGGGCCTCATGACGGCGCGGGACCGGGTGAACGCGCTGTTTGAGCCGGACACCTTCCTCGAGATCGGCCTTCACGCCGACCACGACTGCCATGACTTCGGGCTCGGCGACAAGAGCTTCCCGGGCGACGGCGTCATAACCGGGGTGGGCTACATCAAGGGCCATCCCGTCGGCGTCTTCAGCCAGGACTTCACCGTCGGCGGCGGCGCCCTCGGGCGGATCCACTCCAAGAAGATCTGCGACCTCATGGACTACGCCCTCAAGGCGGGGATCCCCGTGGTCGGGATCAACGACTCGGGCGGCGCGCGGATCCAGGAGGGGGACGACTCGCTCTCCGGCTACGGCCAGGTCTTCTTCCGCAACGTGCTCGCCTCCGGCGTCATTCCGCAGATCTCGATCATCGCCGGTCCATGCGCCGGAGGGGCGGCCTACAGCCCGGCCCTCACCGACTTCCTGATAATGACCCGGAAGAACGCGAACATGTTCATCTGCGGCCCCGAGGTCATCAAGGCCGCCACGGGCCAGACCGTGACGATGGAGGAGATCGGCAGCGCGGCCACGAATGCGTCCGTGAGCGGAAACGTGCATTTCGTGACCGAGGACGACAAGGAGGCGGTCGAGCTCGCCAAGCGCCTGCTCAGCTACCTGCCTGCGAACAACCTGATGGATCCGCCCCACCACCCCACGCCCTCGCTCGACCTGTCGCCGGACCCGGGGATGAACGAGCTGGTCCCGGCGGACGCGAAGGCGCCCTTCGACATCCTGAGGGCCATCGCCCGGCTCGTGGACAAGGGCGAGTTCCTCGAGGTCCACAGGGACTTTGCGAAGAACCTGGTGGTCGGCTTCGGGCGCGTGCAGGGGATCGTCGCCGGATTCGTGGCCAACCAGTCGGGCGTCAAGGCGGGGACGCTGGACATCGACTCGTCGGACAAGGGAGCCCGGTTCATACGCTTCTGCAACGTGTTCAACATCCCGATCGTCACCCTGGTCGACATCCCCGGATTCATGCCCGGCGTCGCCCAGGAGCGCGGCGGGATCATCCGGCACGGGGCCAAGATGCTCTTTGCCTACGCCTCGGCCACGGTCCCGAAGATCACCTTCATCCTGCGCAAGGCCTACGGCGGCGCCTACCTCGCCATGTGCAGCTCGGACATGGGCGCGGACGCCGTGTACGCGTGGCCGACCGCGGAGATCGCGGTCATGGGCGCGGAGGGCGCGGTGAAGATCCTCTACAAGAAGGAAATCGCGGCGGCCAAGGACCCCAAGGCCAGGGAGGCCGAGTACGTCGCCGAATACCGCGACAAGTTCGCCTCCCCCTACCAGGCCGCACGCAAGGGGATGATCACCGACGTCGTGGAGCCGGCGCAGACCCGGGCCATCCTGGCGATCGCCCTCAGGAACACCCTGTCCAAGCGCGAGACGCGCCCGCCGAAGAAGCACGGCAACATTCCGCTGTGACCTGCCAGCGCCCGACATCAAACCCAGTCCCGTGAGCCAAGAGCCCTCAAACCTAATATGAACAAAGAGCAAAGCCCCGAGCTGCGCGCGGTGATCGCCGCCGCGGTCTACGTCACACTCGGCCCCGACGCCCGGATCGCGTCCGTGGAGCCGGCGAGGCGCATGGCCGCCACGAACGTCGATCCGCAGATGTTTGCATGGTCGCTCGAGGGCCGCAGGCAGATCCACGGCGGGCACAGGGTCAGGTAATCCAACGGAACACCCCTTCAAAAACACCATGAAAAAGCTTCGCGTAACCGTCGACGGCACCGTGTTCGAGGTCACCGTCGAGACCTCCGATGAGGTGAGCCAGGCCCCGGCCGGCGCTCCCGCGCAGGCGGCGGCTCCCGCCGCCCAGCCGGCCCACGCCCCCGCGCCGCCCCCGGCTGCCGCCCCCGCGGCCGCGCCCGCGGGCCACGGACCGGGAGATGTCCGCAGCCCGATGGCCGGGAAGCTCGTCTCGATCGACGTCCAGATCGGGCAGACCGTGGCCGAGGGCGCCCAGGTGGCCACGGTCGAGGCCATGAAGATGAACACCTTCGTGAATTCCCACAGGGCGGGGAAGGTCGCCTCCATCTCCGCCAAGCCGGGAGAGGCGGTCGAGGAGGGGGCGACGATCCTCGTCATCGAGTAGGCGCCCGCGAAGAGGGCCAGGAGAACCTCCCCGACCATGGACCGTCCCGCCCTTGCCTGCGATCCCCGCGCCCCTGGCGGCGCGGACAGGGCAGGTTCATTTGCGGAATACGAGCAGACGACCGTCGGCGACTGGGCCGTGCGCGGGTACGGGACAGTCTCCTCGACGCAGGACATTGCGGCGGGCCTTCCCGCATGGACCGCGGTGGTGGCGGAATGCCAGACCGCCGGGCGCGGCCAATGGGATCGCAGCTTCACCTCGGACCGCGGCGGCCTCTACCTGACGGCGGTCCTCCCGTTCGACGGGCAGGCGTCGCGCTGGCGCGGCTTCGCGCTGGCCGTGGGATGGGCCCTCGCGAGGAGCCTCCGCTCCCGGGGGATCGCGCGGCTGCGGCTCCGCTGGCCGAACGACCTCATGATCGGGGACAGGAAGGTCGGCGGCATCCTGGTCTCCCAGGGCGGGCCCGGCACCGTGTGCGTCGGGCTTGGGATGAACGTCAGGAACCGGCCGTGGCTCGAGGACCCGGGCCTGAAGGCGACCGCCTGCCGGCTCGCGGACTTCGCCCCCGACGAACGGCTGGGAACCGATCTCCTGTCGGCGACGCTCCTCGGCGCCATCCGCCTGGCCTACGTGAAGTTCTCCCAGGGCGGCCTGAGGGGCTTCGTCGCGGAGCTTAACCAGAGCTGGGGCGCGGCCAGGGACGTCCGGCTCGAGCTGGCACCGGGCTCCGCCTCCGCCGGGATCCTCGGCCGCTTCAGGGGCATACTCCCGGACGGGGACCTGATCATCGAGGATTCCGCCGGCAAGTGCGTCGCGGTCCGCTCCCATCTGGTGAAACGGCTGCACGAGTGTTAGCATCATTTCTCCCTAGCGTTGGTTCGTAGGGTCGCGGTGTCGTTTTGATGTCACGCAACACATGTTATTTTATATCAACAAGTTACGATATATCCTAATTTGATCCTAATTTATTCATAATTAGGATTTGAATATTCGCCTGATTTAATCCTAATTCATGAAGAATTAGGACAAAATGAAACGACCACAGACACCTCCCCAGCTCTCGAGCCAAATATCAGGTTATGGTCATGAACGATTTATGGAGATCATGGGGCAGATGCAGAGTTGGAAGAATCAAGATAGATATCTCCATTGGGACGACATTCGAAGGCGCCCGGCACCCACCGGATTCACGCACAAAGACTGGTGGCTGGGCATCAAACTGGCCCGGCAGGGCCAATATCGGCAGATCAGCCTGAAGGACAAGAAAGGGGGCCCGTTTCAATTGGGCCAACCGGATTCATTGGCGGAATTGCTTCATAAGATCGACTGCGGCCTTGGAGCCGTTCTCGGACTTCCCGATGCCATCGGCCATCCAAGTGTGCGCGATCGCTATGTGATCAATACCCTCATCCAGGAGTCCATCACTTCGAGCCAACTGGAAGGCGCGGCAACGACCCGAGCTGTAGCCAAGGAAATGCTTCGCTCGGGAAGGCCGCCGCGCGACAAGGGCGAGCGGATGATCCTGAACAACTATCTGACGATGCAGCACATTCGGGACCTGCGTGACGACGACCTTACGCCAGCTCTCGTATTCGAATTACACCGCCGGATCACCACGGATACGCTCGACAAGCCCGATGCGGCCGGTCGCCTTCGGCAAGCCAGCGAAGACGTTCGCGTGGAGGACGGGATAGAGGGCACTGTGTTTCACCGGCCGCCGCTGGCTGAGGAACCGCCAGGCCGACTTGAGGTGATGTGCGATTTTGCCAACGGCAAGACGCCCAATTTCTTCATTCACCCGGTGGTGCGCGCAATCACGCTGCATTTCTGGCTGGCATACGACCATCCGTTTGTCGACGGAAACGGACGCACCGCCCGCGCGCTTTTTTACTGGGCGATGCTCCGCCAAAAATACGACTTGTTCGAATTCATCTCGATTTCCGATATACTGCTTCGTGCGCCCGTTCGTTACGCAATGGCGTTTCTCCATACAGAGACGGACGACAATGACCTCACGTATTTTATCCTGCATCAGGCGCAGGTGATCCGCGACGCCGTCGATGCGTTGCGCGATTATCTCGCCCGGAAGAAGAAAGAACTGCGCGAAACGGCGGAGGCCCTGCACGGCCTCAAGAGGCTCAACCACCGTCAGCAGGCACTGATTTCCCATGCTCTTCGGGAGCCCCATACCGTCTATCTCATCTCGGCGCATCAGCAGAGCCACGGAGTCACTCACCAAACTGCGCGCGACGACCTGTTTGATCTCGTCGGTTTGGGTCTGCTATCGGCGAACAAGGAAGGGCGCCGCTACAATTTTCGGGCCCCGGCAGACCTCGGCGGCCGGATTTCCAACCTTGGTCCGAAGGCGCCTTCGGCCGGGCGTTCGGACTAGCGTGGCGGGGGCTGTTGCCGACATCGGGCCAATGCGCACCGACTTCCAAGATTAGGTATATTTTGGCGCCGCGACCTGGGCAGGCGGCATCGAAATCGACGCTTCTGGTGTGAAGCGGCGCATGATGTCGGTCTTGCACGCCTTCGGTTGCTGGCCTATGCATCCAGCATGCCCGGCGACGTACGGAAACCCGTGGAGACCAGCCCGTATTTCCAGGTGGCGCTGAACCTGCCGCACGCCGGGCGGATCGCCCGGCGGATCTACCGGCTGCTGCCCGAGCCGCACGCGCCAGGCGGCGCCGAGGCGGCCGGCGCCCGCGAGACGGTCGCCGAGCTCGTGAGGCTCCTCGACCCGTGTCTGGATCTCGACGAGAATCCGCCCGGCGACCTGGGGGCGCAGGTCAGCAGGTACGCGGCAGCGCTCGGCCGAAGGCTCGTCGAGCACATCGAGCGGGGAGGGTTCGGCCACGACCGGCTGGGGCAGTGCGTGCGCAACCTGTTCGAGTGCCTCGAGCTGGGCCGCGAGGGAGCCGGCATTTCGCTGCGAGCCGGGGAGAACCCAAATTCACTCCAACGACCCTTATGAGAATGCCGCTGGCCCTTCTGGTGACCCTGCTGGCGCCCCTGGCGCGGGCCGGCGAAATCCCCGTGCCTGCGCCGATGCTGGTGCACGCCTCAGGCGCGGGCGCGCCGCTCTCCGCCGGGAGCGCGCAGCCGCTGGACTGGCTTGTCCTGCGCCATTCGGGGACGGGCACGGTCGAGGTCCGCGACGCCGCCCGCAGGCTCTACTTCACCGCGCCCTTTGACGGACAGGCGAGCTTTCAGGCGGGCGGGGCGCTCGGCCGGCACGAGGTGCTTGTTCGCGACAGGGCCGGGAAGGAAAGCGCGCGGGCCGAGTTCACGCTCGAGGCGCAGACCTCCGTCGACGACGGAGGCAAGTACCGCGACATGTTCGACCTGTTCCGAAAGGGGATGAACGCCTACAGCCCGAGCGGGGTCGAGAGCACGGTATGGAACGGGAAGACGTACCATTATCTCGTGAACTGGGTCCTGGACAGCTACCATACGGACAAGGGCATGAGGTACTTCAGCCCGGTCGAGTCCGAGTTCATCGACATGATGCGCGCGGCCCAGCGCGAGGACGGGATGATCTGGAGCAACATCAATCCCGGGGACGCCGTCGCGTACTACCTCACGTGCTACGGCCCGTTCGGCTATGTCAGGAAATACGGCGACCGGACCTTCGTCCGCCAGCCGGCCGAGAACCACCCCGAGTACGTCTACGTGAGCTCGGTCTACCAGGCCTGGAAGGCAAGCGGGGACGACGGGTGGATGCGCGGGTGCCTCCAGTCGTCGATGCGCGCCCTGGACTACTGCACGAGGGACCCGGCCCGCTGGAGCAGCCGCTTCCAGCTGCTGAAGCGCGTCTTCACGATCGATTCCTGGGACTTCCAGGTCGATGACGCCTACACGCCCGACATCGGGCTCACCAACACGATGCTGATTGACCCGCAGAAGTCGAAGTTCGGGGTCTTCTTCGGCGACAACGTCTACTATGCCGCCGCCTGCGAGGAGCTTGCCGAGATGCTGGGCAGGGCGGGCGGCCCCGCGGACGCGGCCAGGTACCGCGCGCGCGCCGCCGACATCCGCGCGCGGCTGGACAAGCTCTCCTGGAACGGGCGCTTCTTCACGCACTTCATCGACGAGGATCCCTCCGTGCACCGGGACCTCGGGGTCGACTTGGCGACGCAGATCGCCCAGGGGAACGCCTATTCGCTCAACCGCGGCGTCCCGCCGGACCACGCGGCCGCGATCATCAAGACCTACCAGGAGCTCAGGAGCCACCTGCCCCCGGGCTCGCCGGGGGAATGGTACGCGATCTATCCGCCGTTCCCCAGGGGCTTCTCGCGCGAGAACGAGGTCTGGCAGTACATGAACGGCGGGGTGGGGGGCCACGTGGCGGGCGAGCTCGCGCGAGGCGCGTTCGAATTCGGCCAGGAGGCCTACGCGCGCTCCATCCTGGACCGGCTCACGGAGCTTGGGCACAGGCACGGCGACAAGATCTGGTTCGCCTACACGGGCTCGATCCCGGACCCGCCTCCGCCCCCGGTGTTCCGGCCGGTCGACCTCTCGGCGCTCGCCAACATGGACATCGAGGGCAAGGGGGGCCCGTCGTCGGCCCCCTGGATGCTCGATCCGAAGAAGGACAACGACATCCGCGGGCTGCCGACGGGCGAGCAGCGGTTCGCGGGAATCACCTTCCTCGTCGCCGACCCCGCGCAGAACCTGCGCCGGTCGGTGGTCGCGGTCTCCCACCGGGCGGGGCTGCCCGCCGGGGTCGACATCCCCGTGAACGGGAAGGCCGCCTGCCTCTATTTCCTGCACACGTCGACCAAGCCCGGTCCCGAGAAGGTCTGCGGCAGCGTGCAGCTCGTCTACGAGGACGGGACCCGCCACACGCAGTACATGATCATGGACCAGCAGCTGACCTTCTGGTGGTTCCCCGAGCTGAAGACGGAGCGCTCTGGGATCGCCTGGCACGGTCCGAGCGCGATCAGCGCGGATGTCGGCCTGTCCTGGGCCGCGGTCGACAACCCGGACCCGGACAAGGTGATCCGGGCCCTTCACGTCCAGGCCCCGGAGGACGACGGCATCTACGCGCTCGCGGGCCTGACGCTGGCCGACCGGGCCCACTATGTCCCGACAAACCCCGTCTCGTTCGGCGGCCCGGACAACTGGGCCGCGGCGACCGCGATGGCGGCGCTGATCGAGGGCATGGTTGGCGTCAAGGACAGCCCTATGAGCCAGGCCTTCTCGCACCCCGGGCTGGCGCCGCGCTGGGACGTGGGCGAGGCCCGCTCGATCCGGGCGACGGTGCGCTACGCGGCCTCGTCGGGCTACGTGGCCTACCAGTTCGCATGCCGCCCCGACATCCGCGAGATCGACCTCACCGTGACCGGAAGCGGGGATTCGGTGAGCTGCCACCTTCCCCTGCCGGAGCACGTGGCAAAGCCGGTTTCCCTAGAGGTCGATGGCGAAGAGGTCCGCCCGCGGCTGTCGATGGTCGAGCAATCGCCGTACGTCGACTTCACCCTGGACGAGACGCGTCCCCGGTTGATCCGGATGCGCTACTGAGCCGCGTGGCGCGTTTCGGGCCTCAGGTGTTGAACCTGAAGAGCGCGACGTCCCCGTCCTGGAAAAGGTATTCCTTGCCCTCCAGGCGGTACTTGCCCGCCTCCCGCGCCGCGGCGACGCTCCCGAGCCTGGAGAGTTCCGAGTACGAGACGACCTCAGCCTTGATGAAGCCCCTCTCGAAGTCCGTGTGGATGACCCCGGCGGCCTGCGGCGCCTTCCAACCCTTCCTGATGGTCCAGGCGCGCACCTCCTTCTCGCTCGCGGTGAAATAGGTCAGAAGGCCCAGCAGCGTGAAGGTCGCGCGGATGAGCGCCGACACGCCAGAATCGTCCACCCCGAGGTCCTTCAGGAACGCCTTTGCCTCGTCCGGGGACAGGTCGACCAGCTCGGCCTCGATCCGCGCGCTGATCGGCACGTAGGCCGCGTCGTGGTGCGCGCGGACGAATTCCGCGACCTTTTGGACGAACGGGTTCTGCTCGGCGGTCGCCAGGTCCGCCTCCGCCACGTTGCAGGCGTAGATGACGGGCTTCGCGGTGAGGAGCTGGAAGAACTTCATCATCCTCACCTCGTCCTCGTGCGTCTCGAGGACGTTGGCCGGCTTGTTCGAGTTCAGGTGCGGGACGAGGCGCTCGAGGAGCACCAGCTCGGCCTGCGCCTCCTTGTCGCCGCTCTTCGCCTTCTTCTGGTTCTTGTCGATGCGCTTCTGGACGGCCTCCAGGTCGGCAAGGATCAGCTCCGTCGTGACGACCTCGATGTCGCGCACGGGGTCGACGGAGCCCATCGTGTGGATGACGTCGGCGTCCTCGAAGCAGCGCACGACGTGCACGATCGCGTCCACCTCGCGGATGTTCGCCAGGAACTGGTTGCCCAGCCCCTCGCCCTTGCTCGCGCCCGCGACCAGCCCGGCGATGTCCACGAACTCGATCGCCGCCGGGATGACGACGTCCGTCTTTGAGATCCTCTTGAGGACGTCGAGCCGGTCGTCGGGCACCGTCACCACGCCGACGTTGGGGTCGATCGTGCAAAAGGGATAGTTGGCCGCCTCCGCCTTCCTCGAGCGGGTTACGGCGTTGAAGAGGGTGGACTTGCCCACGTTGGGCAGCCCGACGATGCCTGTTTTTAGCATGGAGGGTTCACGTTCTGCGCCGGTATCGCGGCGGTCAATGGCAAAGGCCGGCCCGCGGGGGCCGTGACGGGGACATGGCGACGGGCCGCCCCCGAACGGCGCCAGCCGTATTCAAGGCGCCATGACCCCGTCCCGCATCACATGCGCATTTTTTGCCCGCCCGTTCCGGGTGGGAAAAGGCCGCCGCTGGTGCGATCCATAATGCGCGGTAATAATCGGCCGAACCCTCTCATTATCTCTGGCGGCAATTTGACCGCGGGCCTACCTTACAAGCGACCACAGGCGCGGAAAGATGCGCTCGGGGCAAGCGCATGAAAATCCTCCTTCTCAGCCCGAAAACGCCAAACACCTTCTGGAGCTTCAATTACGTGCTGCGGTTCGTGGCGAGGAAGGCGGCTTTCCCGCCGCTCGGCCTCCTCACGGTCGCCGCGATGCTCCCGCGCGACTGGGAGCTGAAGCTCGTGGACCTGAATGTGGAGCGCCTGGACGACGCCGACGTGCTCTGGGCCGACTATGTCCTCCTGAGCGCCATGATCGTCCAGCAGGAGTCGGTGCGCGAGATCGCCCGGCGCTGCGCGGCCCTGGGCAGGCCCATCGTCGCCGGAGGCCCGCTTTTCACCACGGGGCACGAGTCGTACCCGGAAATCCCCCACTTTGTGCTCGGCGAGGCCGAGGAGGTCATGGCCCAGGTCGTCGCGGACATGAGCTCCGGGACGCTGAGGCAAACCTACCGCGCGCCCGGATACCCCAGCCTCGACCAGACTCCGATGCCGCGGTACGACCTGATCAGGCTCAGCAACTACGTGACCATGGCGGCGCAGTTCTCCCGCGGCTGCCCCTACGACTGCGAGTTCTGCGACATCATCGTCATGAACGGCCGGGTGCCCCGGACCAAGGAACCGGCGCAGCTCGTGGCCGAGTTGGAGGCCCTGCGCGTCATGGGCTGGAGCGACATGGTGTTCATCGTCGACGACAACTTCATCGGAAACAAGGCGCGCACCAAGGCCCTCCTCAGCGCGATGATCGAGTGGCGCGAGCGCACACGGCCGGGGATGGGGTTCCTGACGGAGGCGTCGATCAACCTGGCAGACGACGCCGAGCTGCGCAGCCTCATGGTCGCCGCCGGGTTCAGGAAGGTCTTTGTGGGCATAGAGACGCCCTCAGCGGCCGCCCTCAAGGAATGCCGCAAGCTCCAGAACACGGGACGCGACCTCGTGTCGGCGGTCAAGACGCTCCAGCAGTCGGGGCTCGAGGTCATGGGCGGCTTCATCGTCGGGTTCGACAGCGACACGGGAGACATCTTCAAGCAGCAGTTTGATTTCATCCAGCGCTCCGGGGTCGCGACAGCGATGGTCGGCCTGCTCACCGCGCTGCCGCAGACGCGGCTCTACAAGCGCCTGAAGGGCGAGGGGCGGCTCGTCTCCGAGGCCACCGGCGACAACACGGCGACGGGCGCCCTGAACTTCCACCCCAAGCTCAGCCGCGAGTACCTTGAGAACGGCTATCGCGAGCTCATGCGCCGCCTCTACGAGCCGCGCAACTACTACCGGCGCATCCGGGTCTTCCTGAAGAACCACCGGGCCCACCCCGAGCGGCTCCGCATATCGCGGGTGGACATCGAGGCGTTCTTCAAGTCGTTCTGGCTGCTCGGCGTGTGGCACCGCGGGCGTTTCGCCTATTGGTGGTTCTTCGTGGGGACGCTCGTGCGGCGGCCCCGGCAGTTCCGCGCAGCGATCGAGCTCGCGATCATCGGCTATCATTTTCGCAAGGTGGCGGCCGCCCTCTGACGGCGCCTCTGAGGCACGGCACCGCTCTTTGCCCCGCGGACGCGGGAGGGTGGGCCCGCACGGCCCTGGTGGATCAGGACTCCCAAGATCGTGCCTATCATCGGATTCCGCGGCGCATCGGCGGCTTCACGGCCGGGGCAGGCGCGAGGCGCCGATGGGCTTGGCTGCCCGCGCACCGGCACCGGGGACGGGGGCCGTAGGCGCTTGACATAGGCGGCGCGCACAGTGTTATTTGACCTCTTTTTCGCTCAGAACCCACCCGCAGTTCCGCTCTCATGGCACTCAAAATCCGCCTCTCCCGCATCGGCGCCACCCACCAGCCGCACTACCGCATCGTTATCGCCGAGACCCGCTCCCGCCGCGACGGCGACGCCGTTGAGACCGTCGGGACGTACGATCCCCGCACGAAGGGCAAGCAGGTCACCCTGAGGCTCGACCGCGTCGACTACTGGATTTCGAAGGGCGCGAAGCCGACCGACACGCTTCATTCCATCATCAAGCGGGCGCGCCGCGGCGCCTCCGTGGCCCCTGAGGCCGCGGCCCCTGAAGCCGCCCCGGCCAAGCCGGCGGCAGAGCCGGCAGCCGCCAGCTGAGGCGGCCTGCCGCATGAAGGGTGGGGCCCCATGCCCCGCATCGACGTACTGACGCTCTTCCCGAGGATGCTGGACGGCTTCCTCGCCGAGAGCATCCTTGGAAAGGGGCTCGAGAAGGACCTTCTGTCCGTCTCCGTGCACGACCTGCGCGGATGGACCACGGACAAGCACCGCACGGCCGATGACCGGCCCTTCGGGGGAGGCGCCGGAATGGTGATGAAGCCCGAGCCGGTGTTCGCCGCCATCGAGCAGCTGCAGACTCCGGGCTGCATGAGGATCTACCTGACCCCGGACGGTGTCCCCCTCACGCCCGCGATCGCGGCGCGGCTCTCGGCGGAGAGCCACCTGATCCTCCTCAGCGGTCACTACGAGGGGATCGACCAGAGGATCCGCGACAGCGTGATAGACCTGGAGCTCAGCATCGGCGACTACGTGCTCACGAACGGAACGCTCGCGGCGGCGGTCGTCATCGACGCGCTGAGCCGGTTCATCCCGGGCGTCCTCGGGGAGGAAAAGTCGTTGACGCACGAATCTTTCACCGGCAAGTTGCTAGACTTTCCTCAATACACGCGTCCCGCCGAATTTCGGGGCATGTCCGTGCCGGAAGTCCTCCTTTCCGGCAACCATGCCGAGATAGAAAAATGGCGGGCCGCACGTGCCATGGAGAAGACCCGCAGCGTCAGGCCAGATATTCTCAAGTGACTTTCAATCAAATACAAACAAGGCTAAAGCCATGAACCCGATCATCAAGGAAATCACCGCCAACCAGGTGAAGAAAGACATTCCGCCGTTCAAAGTCGGCGACGGCGTGCGCGTGCACACCAAGGTTCGCGAGGGCGACAAGGAGCGGATTCAGATCTTTTCCGGCATCGTGATCGCGCGCAAGGGCTCGGGCATCCATGAGACCTTCACGGTGCGCAGGATCAGCTACGGCGAGGGCGTCGAGCGCGTGTTCCCGGTCAATTCGCCGAACATCGAGAAGATCGAGATCGAGCTCGAGTCGGAGCCCATGAAGGCCCGCCTCTACTACCTGCGCGACCGCCTGGGCAAGGCGGCGGTGGCGGTCACGGTCAAGTCGAGGCACTCGGAGGCGGCGGCGGCCGCCCCCGCAGCCCCTTCCTCCAAGTAGCCGGGTGCTCCGGATTTTAACGGAGTTTCTGCTTCCACGCGGGGTCCGCAGGCCGTAGGAGTTGTCGGATTTTTTCCGATGACCCTTCAAACCTCCCTACTTGAGAAGGCCTCCAACGAGGCGCGCGGACTCGCAATCGACGCCGTCCACGCCTGCGCCTCAGGCCACCTCGGCCTCCCGCTCGGGTGCGCCGAGATCGGCGCGGTGCTTTTCGGCCACGCGCTTTCGCTGAACCCGGACGAGCCGCGGTGGATCAACCGGGACCGCTTCGTCCTCTCGGCAGGGCACGGAAGCATGTTCCTCTACGCCTGGCTGCACCTGAGCGGCTTTGACCTCCCGATGGAGCAGATCGCCAGGTTCCGAAGCCTGCACAGCATGACGCCGGGCCACCCTGAGTTCAGGGAGACGCCCGGGGTCGAGGCCACCACCGGCCCCCTGGGCCAGGGCGTCGGCAACGCGGTCGGCATGGCCGTCGCGGGCCAGATGGCGGCCGCCCGGTTCAACACCCCGGAGCACGCGATCTTCGACCACCACGTGGTCTGCCTCGCCGGCGACGGCTGCATGCAGGAGGGCGTCGCGATGGAGTCCGTCGAATTCGCGGGGCACCAGAGGCTCGACAACCTGATCCTCATCTACGACTCGAACGGCGTCACCCTCGACGCGATGGCGGAGAAGACCCAGAGCGAGAACACGGCGCAGAGGTTCAAGGCGATCGGCTGGGACGTCCAGGCGGTGGACGGGTATGACATGGCCGCCTTCCTCAAGGCCTTCAACAGGGCCAAGAAGGCCAAGAGCGGCAGGCCGCAGATGATCATAGCTAAGACGATCATCGCGAAGGGGATCCCCGAGGTGCAGGGAACGCAGAAGGGCCACGGCGAGGGCGGCGCGAAGTTTGCCGACTCCGCCCGCGCGGGGCTCGGCCTTCCGCCCGACCGGCATTTCTTCGTGAGCGACGACGTGCGCGCGTATTTTGCCGAGCGCAAGCGCAGGCTGCTCCGCGCCCACAAGCGCTGGGGCAGGACGTTCAAGGCCTGGCGCGAGGCGAATCCGGAGAGGGCCGCGCTGCTCGATTCCGCGGGCGCGAAGCCGAGCGCGGCCCATCTCCTGACGAAGATCCCGCTCTTTGCTCCGGACGTGAAGCTGGGGGGCACCCGCGCAGCCGGGCGCGACGTGCTCCAGCCCGTCGCCGCGGAGCTCCCGCTCCTCATCGGCGGAAGCGCGGACCTCTACGGGTCCACCCTGAACTACATCGCGGCGGACAGGGATTTCGACCCGTCGAACCGCTCCGGCCGGAACATCCGGTTCGGCATCCGCGAGCATGGGATGGCTGCGATCGCCAACGGGGTCGCCTACGACGGCCTGTTCCGCCCGTCGGTCGCGACCTTCCTCGTGTTCGCCGACTATTCGCGGCCGCCGATGCGGCTCGCCGCCCTCTCGAGGCTCCCGGTCATCTACATCTACACGCACGACTCGATCGGCGTCGGGGAGGACGGCCCGACCCACGAGCCGATTGAGACGGTCTCGGCGCTGCGGCTCATCCCGAACATGGAGGTCATCCGGCCCGCCGATCCCGAGGAGACGGCCGGCGCCTTTGCCGCCGCCATGGAGCGCACGGACGGCCCGACGCTGATCGCCCTCACCCGGCAGGGGGTGCCGGTCCTGAACGAGATATCCCCGCACGTGCGCAGGGCCGGCGTGCTGAAGGGGGCGTACGTCGCGCTCCAGGAGTCGGCGCCCCTGGGCGTCATCCTTCTGTCCTCGGGCAGCGAGCTCCAGCTGGCGCTTGCGGCGGCAAAGGTCCTCGGGCCGGGCGCGCGCGTCGTGTCGGTGCCCTCGTTCGAGATCTTCGACAGGCAGCCCGCGGAGTACAGGGAGAGCATCCTTCCCGGGGCGTGCCGGAGGCGGGTCGCGGTCGAGGCCGGGGTGACCGCCCTCTGGCGCAAATACGTGGGCCTCGACGGCGCGGTTGTGGGCATTGACCGCTTTGGCCTAAGTGCACCTTCTCCAGAGATTTATACTGAGCTCGGGATCACCGCTGAGGCCGTTGTCGCCGCGGCGCGTTCGCTGGGAGCCTAATCGCGCCAAGGCGCCGTGTGAATCTACCGGAATGCCGGTATTTTTTGACGTATTTACAACTTGATAATAGGATAATTAGCTTCCTAACTATCCGACTTTCGTCAACGAAGACAACGACGTCCCCGCTCCATGCCACTGCTGATGCTTAAGGACCTCCCACGCTATGAGTGCATTCTGGAGGCGGTCCGGCTCCATCCGGACCTGGATCCCTCGGCGTGCGAGGCGTATCTGAACCTCCTCAGGGCCGGCGATGAGGCCTACAGGCGCAGCGAGGCCTTCCTCAACGAGCACAACATGTCGCCCGGCCGCTTCACGGTGATGATGCTCCTCTACGACAAGATCGGCGGCAGGCCGGTCCCCCAGACGCCCGCCGACCTCGCCGGGAAGGCGGGGGTCACGCGCGCGACGATCACGGGCCTGGTCGACACCCTGGAGAGGGACGGGCTCGTCACCCGCGAGCACGATTCGGGCGACCGCAGGATGATGCTCGTGCACCTGACGCCGAAGGGCCACGCGGCCCTCCGGGAGGTCCTGCCGGGACACTTCAAGCAGATGGCGACGCAGATGGCCCCGCTCAACGAGCACGAGCGAAAGACGCTCGTGCGCCTCCTGAACAAGATCGCAGGCCTGCCCGCCTCCGCCCCCATCGAGGCGCGGCCGAGCTCGACGTCCGCCGCGCAGCCCGAACACGAATCTGCCGCCAATCTACCAAGACAATGAAACGTTTCCTCATCATTCTGGGCCTTCTGGGCATTGTGGCGCTGATCGCCGGCATCAAGTTCTTCCAGATCTTCACGCTCATCCACACGAAGGCCGTCGTGCCCCTCGAGTCGGTGTCCACCACCGAGGTCAAGCAGGAGGCCTGGCAGCAGGCGATCACCTCCGTGGGTTCGCTCTCGGCCGTGCAGGGCGTGACCGTGGCGGCCGAGCTCGACGGGAAGATTGTGGAGATAGCATTCGAGCCCGGCAGCGAGGTGAAGGCCGGCGACGTGCTCGTGAGGCAGGACACGTCGGCCGAGGCGGCGCAGCTGCGCTCCGCCGAGGCCACTGTTGACTTGACCCAACTCAACCTTGAGCGGACCCGGGAGCTGCTTGCGAAGGCCACGGTCTCCCAGTCGCAGTTCGACGCGGACGCGGCCGCCGCGAAGCAGTCGGCGGCTGCGGCCGACAATATCCGCGCCACGATCGCGAAGAAGACGATCAAGGCGCCTTTCTCCGGCCGCCTGGGCATCCGCCTTGTCAACCTCGGCCAGAACCTGAAGGCCGGCGACTCGATCGTGTCGCTGCAGGTCCTCAACCCCATCTTCGCCGACTTCTACGTCCCGCAGGACCAGCTGATCCAGCTGAAGGTCGGACTTCCGGCAAGGCTCTCGGGCGACGCGGTCGGCGACGCCGTCGTGGAGGGGAAGATCACCGCGATCAACCCCGACGTCGACGCCGCGACGCGGAACGTGCGCGTCCAGGCGACCGTGGGGAACGCCGAGGGGCGCCTGCACCCGGGAATGTACGTCGACGTGGCGATCGAGCTGCCGGTCATCAACAAGGTCCTGACGATCCCGTCGACGGCGGTCCTCTACGCCCCGTTTGGAAACACGGTCTATGTCGTCGAGGAGAAGGCGAGCGCGGGCACGGGCGAGAAGCAGATGGTCGTCCGGCAGCAGATCGTCCGCCTCGGCGTTGTGAAGGGCGACTTCGTCGCCGTGACCTCGGGCCTGAACGCCGGCGACACGATCGTCACCTCGGGCGTCTTCCGGCTGCGACCGGGCAGCGCCGTGAAGGTGAACAATTCCATCTCACCGGCGGCGCAGCTCGCGCCGGCGCCGCGGGATTCCTGAGCGGGGCGCCGCGAACCGAGGCCTGATGAAAATCACCGACCTGTTCATCCGCCGCCCCGTGCTGGGGCTGGTGGTCAATCTCGTGATCCTGATCGCCGGCGTCCAGGCGTACCGGACGCTGAACGTGCGCCAGTACCCGAGAAACGACAACGCGACCGTGACCGTCACGACCATCTACGTCGGGGCAAGCGCGGACCTCGTGCGGGGGTTCATAACGACCCCCCTTGAGCGCTCGATCGCAGCCGCGGACGGCATCGACTACGTCTCGTCGACGAGCGTGCAGGGCATCTCGACGATCTCGGCCCGCCTCAAGCTCAACTACGACCCCATCAAGGCCCTTTCGGAGATCAGCTCGAAGGTCGACCAGGTGCGCAGCAACCTGCCCGCCGAGGCCCAGGTGCCGGCCATCAACATCCAGTCAGCCGACTCACAGTTCGCGGCGGCGTACCTGAGCTTCGCCTCCGAGACCCTGCACCAGAACGAGATCACCGACTACCTCGTCCGCGTGGTCCAGCCGCGGCTCTCGTCGATCCCCGGCGTGCAGCGGGCCGACATCCTCGGCGGGCGCACGTTCGCCATGCGCATCTGGCTCAAGCCCGACCACATGGCGGCCTTCAACATAAGTCCCTCGCAGGTCAGCGCGGCCCTCGCCGCGAACAACCACCTGAGCGCGCTCGGGAACACGAAGGGGCACCTGGTGCAGGTTGCCCTGACGGCCAACACGGACCTTCGCTCGGTCGAGGAGTTCAAGAATCTGGTCATCCGGCAGCAGAACAACGCGATCGTGCGCCTGCGCGACATCGCGGACGTCGAGCTCGGCGCCGAGGACTATGACGCCGACATGAGGTTCTCAGGGGAGACGGCGGTGGGCATGGGGATCTTCGTCCTGCCAACGGCCAACTCGCTCGATGTCATCCGCCTGGTCCGCATCGAGATGGAGTCGATCAAGAAGGACCTTCCCGGAGGGATTCAGGCGAAGGTGGCCTACGACGCCACGGCCTACATCAACAACGCGATACACGAGGTGTTCCACACGCTCGGCGACACGCTCCTGATCGTCGTCGTGGTGATCTTCCTCTTCCTCGGGTCGTTCCGGTCGGTGCTGATACCGGTCGTCGCCATCCCGCTCTCCCTCGTCGGGGCCGTCTTCCTGATGCAGCTGTTCGGCTTCACGATCAACCTGCTGACGCTCCTCGCCGTCGTACTTTCGGTCGGTCTCGTCGTCGACGACGCCATCGTCGTGGTCGAGAACGTCGAGCGCCACCTCTCGCTGGGCCAGAAGCCCTTCGAGGCGGCGCTGACCGGGGCCCGCGAACTCGTGGGCCCCATCATAGCGATGACGGTCACGCTGGCGGCGGTCTACGCGCCCATCGGCCTGCAGGGCGGGCTCACGGGCACGCTCTTCAGGGAGTTCGCGTTCACGCTCGCCGGCGCGGTCGTCATCTCGGGCATCGTGGCCCTCACGCTCTCGCCGATGATGTGCGCCCACCTGCTCAAGCCGGGCGACGACGAGAGGGGGTTTGCCGCGGTGGTCACGCACACCTTTGAGCGGGTCAAGCGTGGCTATTCGGGGATGCTCGAGTTCTCCCTGGCCAACCGCGGCATGGTGTACGCGGTCTGGGTCGTCATCAGCGCCCTCGGCGTCTACATGATCACGCATGCCCCGGCCGAGCTCGCCCCGGCCGAGGACCAGGGGGTCCTCTTCGGGATAGGCACGACGGCGTCCAATTCGACGCTGGACCAGAATCTGAAGTACTCGGCCGCCGTGAAGGAGGCCTACTTCTCGGACAAGGACACGGACTTCAGCTTCCAGTTCACGACTCCGGGCCAGGCCATCGCGGGTCTCGTTGCGAAGCCTTGGGGCGAGAGAAAGCGGCCCATCAAGGCCATGCTGGCGCAGATGCAGCCGAAGGTCTCGGTGATTCCCGGGCTGCAGATGCAGCTTGTCCAGCCTCCGGCCCTTCCCGGCGGCGGCACCTTCCCGGTCGAGGTCGTCGTCACATCGACGGCGGACCCCCAGGAGATCCTTTCGTTCGCGAAGCAGCTCGCGGCAACGGCGATGGAGACCAAGCAGTTCTATTTCACGCAGATCGACATGAAGTACGACGCGCCGCAGTCGGAGGTGGTCCTCGACCGCGACAAGGTGGCGGCGCTCGGCCTGAGCCTCCAGCAGATCGGCAGCGACCTTTCGTCGGCGATGGGGGGCAACTACATCAACTGGTTCAACATATCGGGGCGCAGCTACAAGGTGATCCCGCAGGTCAAGCGCGTGGACCGGCTCAGCCCCGAACAGATCGAGAAGATCTACGTGACCGGGCCCAACGGGGGCCTGATCCCGCTGAGCACCGTGGCCACGATACGCAACACGACGATCCCGCGCTCGCTCAACAAGTTCCAGCAGCTCAATTCCGTGACGATAAGCGGCGCCTCCGGGATGTCGCTGGACGACGCGCTCAACGTGTTCGAGAACGAGGGCGCGAAGATCCTGCCGAAGGGCTACTCGATCGACTACACCGGCGAGTCGCGCCAGCTGCGCAAGGAGGGCGGCAACGCGAAGTTCTGGACGACCATGAGCCTCGCCGTGGCGCTCATCTTCCTGGTCCTCGCCGCGCAGTTCAACAGCTTCCGCGACCCGCTCGTCATCCTCGGGGGCTCCGTTCCGCTCGCCGCCTTCGGGTCGGCGGTCTTCATGTTCCTGAAGTTCCCCAACCAGAACATGCCGTTCTTCACGGACGGATGGACGACGACCTTCAACATCTACTCGCAGGTCGGCCTCGTGACGCTCGTCGGGCTGATCGCCAAGAACGGGATCCTGATCGTGGAGTTCGCGAACAGGCTCCAGCTCGCGGGCAGGCCGAAGCTTGAGGCCGTCCACGACGCCGCGCTGACGCGCCTGCGGCCGATCCTGATGACGACCGTCGCGACCGTGGCCGGCCACTTCCCCCTCACGCTCGTGACGGGCGCCGGGGCTGCGGCCAGGAACTCGATAGGCCTCGTCCTCGTGGGCGGCCTGTCGATCGGGACCTTCTTCACGCTGTTTGTAATGCCCTCCATCTACATGCTCGTGGCCAAGGACCATTCGAAGGACCGGGCAAGGGAGTCGGCCATCCAGGCCCCGGAGGGCGACCTAGAGGAGGCGCACGTATGAAACATCCCATCCTATCCTCCGCCGCGCTTTTGTTCGCGTGGGGCTCCGCACTCGGCTCGCAGACGGAGCCCGCGGCCGAGCTGCCCTCGCCGCTGGACCTGAAGGGGGCAATCGGCTACGCGCTCGACCACAACTATGCGATCCGGCAGGCGCGCGAGACGATCCGCCTCCAGGAGGGCGTCATCGTCCAGGTCAGGAGCCAGCAGATCCCGAACGTCTCGGCCCAGGGGCAGTACCAGAGGAACGCGGAGTCGATCTCTCAGAGCTACCCCCCGACCAACAGCCTCTGGGCCCTGCAGCTGAAGGCGACGGAGACGCTCTTTGCGGGCGGCGGCGTGCAGTCGGCGATCAAGGGGGCCAAGCTCACGCGCGACGCCGCGGCCTTTGACCTTCAGACCGCGATCGACACCGCCCTGCTCGACGTGCGGACGAAGTTCTACAACGTGATCCTGGCCCGGGAGAAGATCAAGGTGGAGGAGGAGAACGTGCGGCTCTTCGAGCACCAGCTCGAGGACACGAAGAACCAGTTCCAGTCCGGAACGGTATCGAACTTCGAGGTCCTGCGCGCACGGGTGTTCCTCGCGAACGCCCAGCCGACCCTGATCACGGCGCGCAACGCCTACCGGATCGCGGTCGAGCAGCTGCGCCAGTCGCTGGGCGCCACCGGCCCGGCGCCGTTTCCCGAGGTCACCGGCAGCCTGAAATTCGCGGCAGAGAACTTCGACTCCGAGGGGGCGATCGCATCGGCCCGCGAGCACAGGCCCGAGCTCCGCAAGCTCGACAAGGTGCAGGCCGCGAGCGAGGAGTCGGTGAAGACGGCGCGGTCGATCTATTATCCAAACGTCCAGGCGTTCGGGTCCTACCAATGGGACGGGTTCAGCTTTGCGTCCCCGGGGCAGGGCAGCGTTTCCGCCAACGGCTGGCTCTTCGGGCTGCAGTCGACGTGGGCGATCTTTGACGGCCGCGCGACCGAGGGGAGGGTGCGGCAGGCGAGGTCGCAGCAGGAGCAGGCCCGCCTCGCGCGGGCCTCGGAGGAGCTGGAGATAGACGTCGAGGTGCGCCAGGCGCTCTCGTCCCTGCAGGAGGCGTGGGAGCTCGTCGCGGCCTCGGAAAAGGTCATCGACCAGGCCGAGGAGGCGCTCCGGCTTGCGGACGCGAAGTTCCACGCGGGATCGGCCACCCAGCTCGACGTGCTCACGTCCCAGGTTTCGCTGGAGCAGGCGAAGACCGACCAGCTGACGGCCAACTACAATTACCTCGTAGCCCTCGCCAACATCAGAAAGGCCATCGGACTGAGCGATGCCCTGGTGATTCCCTGAGGGGCCCTCCGGGGCCTGAACGGGCGGGACCGGGGCCCGCAAACCCTCCAAGAATTGAGAGCCACGCAGATCCTCCTCATTCTGGCCGGCGTCGCCGCCGGCGCTCTCGCGCTTGCGGTCGCCGTGGCGCTCAGCCCCGCCGCCCAGACGTGGGCCGCCCGCCGGGCCATCTCCAAGGCCCGCGGGCCCGTGGCCTCCCTCGACCGCGTCGCGGTGGGGATCAACCGGGCCCGGCTGGAGGGGGTTCGGATCGAGGTCGACGAGGGGGTCCTCCTGGTTCCGGCAGCGGACGCGCAGCTTGCGGTCATCCCGGCGCTCCTTGGCAGGGGCTACCATTTCACGAGCCTCTCCGCAAAGGGCTGGACGCTAGACCTCACGCGTTCCGGGAACACGGGCCCGGGCGCCGGCGGCGGCGGATATCCCTGGTTCGCCCGGGCCGTCAGCGGCGCTCTCTCGGCATTCAACGTGCGCGCGGACCTATCGCTCGACGGCGTGGACCTCGAGGGCAAAGTCGTCTTCCCGGACGATGCCGGGCGCCCGGCCGGGACCGCGCACGTCGTGATCACAGGGGGAGGGCTCGCCGAGGGCCGCGACGGCCGCTTTCTCTGCAGGGCGACCGCCGCGGTCGACGATGCGTCCGCCGCCGTGTCATCGGTCGGCGTCGAGGCCACGCTCACCGCGACCATGGGGCCCCTTGGGACGGTCACCCGGGCCGACCTCAAGGCGGACGCCAGGGCCAGCGGGCCCCAGTTTCCAGCGGGGATCGACCTTGTCTGCACAGCGTGGGTGGCGCGCGACGCGGGCAGGGCGTCCTACTCGGTTTCGCTCATCCGGGGCTCCGAGACGATCGCCCAGCTGGACGCGGCAAGCCCGGACGGCTCGCTCAAGATGGCGGGGTCCTGGCGCCTGAACCTGAGGGACACCGACCTGGACCCGTTCACCCTCGGGCGAAGCCTGCCCGTGTTCCACGCGGCCGGGGCGGGCGCCTACGAGGTCGACCCTTCGACGGGCGATGTCCATGCGTCGGGAAAGCTCCAGGCGTCGGCCGAGAGGCTGGGCGTCGTCGCCAAGGGGCTCGGCGCCCTCGGCCACGTCGAGCTGCTCGCCGACTTCGACGTGGCCCGCGTCGGCGCGTCCCTGCGGGTCGCCCGGCTGGACACGAGCCTCGCGGGAGCGAGGCCGGCCGTGTCGGTGACGGCGCTCCAGTCGTTCGAGTTCAACCCTTCGTCGGGCGAGCTCAAGGTCGCCGTCCCGTCGGGTGACCTCGTCGGCATCTATGTCAGCGGGGTCCCGCTTTCGTGGCTGAAGGGGGCGCTGCCGCGGCTCGACATGAGCGGCGGCGACGTGCAGGGCGAATTCGTGATGCGGGCGGAGGACGGGCGCCTCGTGCTCAGGACAAAGGCGCCGCTCAGCGCGGCGGGGGTGGCGCTCTCCGCATCGGGGCGCCCGTTGGCCTCGGGCCTCGGGCTTTCGGCCTTCGTCCTGGCCGACTATGCGCCGCAGGGATGGCAGTTCCAGCTGGCGCCGCTTGAGGTCAGGAGCGAGGGGATAAGGATCATCTCGCTCGAGGCCAGGTTCGGGAGGCTTGCCGGCGCCGACAGGGCGGTGAAGGCCGCGGGATCCTGGAGCGCCTCCCTGCCGGCCCTCCTGTCGCAGCCGGGCGCCGACGGCCTGCCGCTGCTCACCGCCGGCGACGCCAGCGGCAGCTTCGAGGCCAGCCTGGACTCCACCCGCGAGGTGCGCGTGAAGCTCTCGGTGAGGAACCTCGCGCCCCCCGCCGGGTCCGCCGCGGTCCTGCCGGCCATCACCTCTGAGGTCCGTGCCGACTTCGAGGGGGGCGGGCGGGTGAAGTTCGGCATCCCGATTCACCTGGACTACGGCGCGCGCGCGGCGGACCTGGCGTTCTCGGGCACCGTCGCGAACGACTCGAAGGGCCCCGTTCTTGACGCGACGCTGGGTGGAACCCGGTTCGTCCCGGACGACCTCGCCGCGATGGCCGCACTCGGCGGCCGCGGCGACGGGCTCGCCGGCGCGCCGGGCGGGGCGCCGCGCGCCCTTCAGGGCGGGCCCTTCTGGCCGACGCTGCGCGGCCGCATATCGTTCAGGATCGAGGAGGTCCTCCTGCCGAAGGTCGACCTGCGCGACATCCGCGGCACCCTCGTGATCAACGGGGACACGCTCGGGGTCGAGGGCGGATCCGCGAACTTCGGCGACGGCAGCGCCTCGAGGCTCGAAGGCCAGCTCGAGTTCTCGAGGGCCGCCGAGCGGCCCTACGCGCTGCGGGCGACGGTGTCCCTGGACAACCTCGACTTCGCGCCGCTTTTCCGGGCGATGAACCCGGACAAGCCTCCCGCGATAGAGGGCCGGTTCGACGTCACCGGCCACCTGACGGGAAGCGGGGAGGGCCTGGGGGACCTCCTCGACCGGGCCCAGGGCGACGTGAGGCTCTCGAGCAAGGACGGGCGGTTCCGGGGCCTCCAGACCGACATCGTCGACTCGATCAAGCAGGCGCCGTCGAGGCTCGTCGGCGCCCTGGACACCGTGAGCTCCCTCTTTGGGAAGAAGTCCGAGAATATCGGCACGGCGCTGGTCGAGTCCGCGAAGGAGATTTCGGAGATCCACTACGACCAGATGGGCGTCTCCGCGGAGCGCGGCGCCGACAGGGACATCCACCTGACCGAGATCACGCTCATCGCCCCGGAGGAGCGCCTGGCGGGCAGGGGGGCCATTGCGTATGCGGACGGGGTCGCGATAAGGGACCAGGCCCTTTCGGTGGACCTCGACATGGGCGCGCGCGGCCACCTCGCCGGTGTCCTGGACCTGGTCGGCCTCCTCAGGGACGGCCAGGACGCGCTCGGATACAGGCAGCTCAACCAGACCATCCACCTCGGCGGCTCGCTCCGGAGCGTCGACCAGAGCCAGTGGAGGGACATGCTGATCCAGGCGCCCCTTAAGAAAGGGGGCGGTTTGTTTGACAAACTGCTCGGCAGGTGAGAAACACCATGGGATTCATGAGAAGGCGTTCCACGCTGCCGCTCTGGATCGAGATCCCGGCGTCGTTCATCGCGAGGGTGCTTTACCGGGTCAAGGTGCTTGGCGTGGGCCGGGTGCCGGCCGCGGGCGGGGCGGTTGTGATCGCAAACCACCTCTCCTACGTCGACGCGTTCGTGCTGCAGCTCGCCTGCCCGAGGCCGCTGCGCTTCATCGCCTACAAGGCGCCCGACATGCCGAAGCTCCTTTCGTGGATATCCAGGGTCGCAAAGGCGATCGAGGTCTACCCGGGAAGCGGCACGCACTGGCAGAAGGACGCGGTCGAGGCGCTGGCGCGGGGCGAGCTCGTGTGCGTGTTCCCGGAATGGGTCGTCTCCCGCACGGGTCAGCTGATGACGCTGCACAGCGGATTCGAGGTGATCGCGAGGAAGGCCAAGGTCCCGGTTGTCCCCGCGGCCCTCGACGGCCTCTGGGGATCCGTGTTCTCCTTTGCGGGAAACAAGTACCTCTGGAAGTCCCCGCGCCTCATGCCGACGCCCGTTTGCGTGGCGTTTGGGGAGCCGATTCCGTACACCAGCGCCGACCGGGCATCCGCCAGGCAGGCCCTGATGGAGCTGGGGACCCTGGCGTTCGCCGAGAGGCCCGTGCTTCGCAGGAACATCGGGCGCGAGATCGTGAGGGGCCTCGCGCGCCGGCCGAGCACGACGGCCCTAGTCGACCGCACGGCGGGCCGAAGGGTGCTCACCGCGGCCCAGCTGATCGCGGCCGCGGCCGCCCTCTCGCGGCACCTCAAGAGGACCGTGCCCGAGAGGCGCATCGGCGTCGTCCTTCCCTCGGGCGCCGGCGGCGCGATCGCGAACCTGGCGATCGTGTGCGCGGGCAAGGTGCCCGTGAACCTGAATTTCACCTCGGGCCGCATGTCGGTCGAATCGAGCATGGCGGAGGCCGGCGTTCGCACGATCCTGACCGCGGACGCCATGCGGGCCCGCCTGCCGGAATTCCCCTGGCCCGAGCGGTCGCTCGACCTCGTGGCGGAGATAAGGGCCGCCGGGGGCAAGCGGGCGATGCTCCCGTGGCTCGCCGCCGCGTGGCTCCTGCCCAACCAGTGGGTCGCCAGCCTCCTTGGACTGCCCCACGTGGGTGACCGGGAGGAGGCCGCCCTCCTCTTCACGAGCGGAAGCTCGGGAAACCCGAGGGGCGTCGTCCTCTCTCACAGGAACGTCCTCGCCAACTGCGCGCAGATCTCGTCGCTGTCCATCCTTCCCGATTCGGCTGTCCTCCTCGGCTGCCTCCCCCTTTTCCACAGTTTCGGATTCACCGTGACCCTGTGGTACCCGTTCATCCGCGGCTGCCACCTGGTCACGACGCCAAGCCCGCTCGACACCCGTGCGATCATCGACTCGATCCGCGAGGACAATGTCACGGTGCTCCTCGGGGCCCCGACGTTTCTGCGGCCGGTCCTGAAGCGGGCGACTCCGGCCGACCTGAAGTCGCTCGACCTGGTGGTGACCGGCGCCGAGAAGCTGCCGGAGGACCTCGCCCGCGGGTTCCAGGAAAAGTTCCACCTGCGCATCTTCGAGGGCTATGGCCTCACCGAGACCTCCCCCGTGTCGAACATCAACCAGCCCGATCCCCTGGTCCACACGGAGACCGCCGACGAGCAGGTGGGGAGCAAGGCCGGGACGGTCGGGCGCCTGATGCCCGGGATGGCCGCGCGCGTCATCGACATGGACACCGGCGCGGCGCTGCCCGCCGGGGAGACCGGCATCCTGCTGCTGCGGGGCGAGAACGTGTTCTCGCACTACCTTGGCGACGCGGCCCCCGGCGCGTCTCTCCGGGACGGCTGGTTCGTCACCGGGGATCTCGCCCACATGGATGACGAGGGCTTTGTCAGCGTCAACGGCCGGCTTGCGCGCTTCTCGAAGATGGGCGGCGAGATGGTGCCCCACGGGACGATAGAGGACAAGCTGGCGGAGTCCTTCGGCGTCGACCCGGGCGAGGTCCCGGCCGTCGTCGTCACGGGGATTTCGGACGAGTCGAAGGGGGAGGCCCTCGTCGTCGTGACGACGCTGGATATCTCGATGAGCGTGATTCGCGAGAAGCTCACGCAGGCCGGCTTCCCGAACCTCTGGATCCCGCGCTCCGTGGTCAGGGTAGGGGCCATCCCGGTGCTCGGCACGGGCAAACTCGACATCGCGCGGTGCAAGCGGCTCGCCCAGGACGGGCGCGCGGTCTGATTTGGCGGCCATGTCCGCGACCGGGACCGTCGACGCGCACGTCCACCTGTACGCCGCCGAGGTCGCGGCCGATCCCGCGGCGTGGGGCCGCGCGCATGGCGAGCCCGGTTGGGTGCAGTGCATCGCGCCCGAGGGGCGGCGCTCGATCCAGGGCTGGTCGGACCCGGACACCCTGATCGCCGACATGGACCGCGCGGGCGTGGACGCCGCCGTGATGCTCGGGTGGTACTGGGAGCGCCAGGAGAACTGCGACCTGCAGAACGGGTGGTACCTGGATTGGATCAGGAGGCACCCCGGGCGCCTGGCCGGCTTCGCGGCCGTGCAGCCCGCGGGGGGCAGGCGCTCCCTGGAGGCCCTTGAGCGGGCGCTCGACTCCGGCCTGTGCGGCGTCGGCGAGATCCTTCCCCAGGCCCAGGGATTCGGCCTGGAGGACCCCTGGTGGAGGCGCGTTGTGGAGATGGCGATCGTGCGCAGGGTCCCCATAACGCTCCACGCGACCGATCCGAGTTCCGGACCCGCCGCCGGGCCGAGGACGCCGCTCGACGGCTACGTGCGGCTCGCGCGGGAGTACCCCGAAGCGACGATCATCCTGGCCCACTGGGGCGGCGGTCTCGCGTTCCGCGGGGCCCCCGGCGGGGAGCCACTCCCGCAGAACCTCTATTTCGACACGGCGGCATCGCCGCTCCT
Organism: uncultured Opitutaceae bacterium; assembly: GCA_964451965.1. Classification (GTDB taxonomy): domain Bacteria; phylum Verrucomicrobiota; class Verrucomicrobiia; order Opitutales; family Opitutaceae; genus Palsa-1447. Next base: position 23,436 of record CAYVKH010000006.1, on the reverse strand, counting down.
CCACGATTCCGGCGTCTTCCGGAGGGCGGCGGACCTGGTCGGGGCCGCCAGGATAATCTACGGCTCGGACTATCCCCTGCTCCTTCACCCCAGGGAGTCCCGAAAGCCCGGATTCGGGCGCTTTCTCGCAGAGATAGCCGCCGCGGGCCTCGACCCGGGCGAGCGCTCGCAGATCCTCGGGGCGAATATCAGGCGGCTCCTGCCGGCGGGTCTTGCGCCCGCGCAGAAGCGCGTGTAGCGGGTCTGCAGCCGATGGATTTCTCCGCAGCCACGAAACGATTGAGGGCAAGTCTCGGCCCGGGCGTCGTCCGAACCGACGGGAAATCCAGGGCGGCGGCCTCGTTCGACAGCAGCAAGATTCCCTTTTCCCCCCGGGCGGTGGTCTTTCCCCGCGGCACGTCGGACATCGCCGAGGTCCTCAAGCTCGCAAACCGGCGCCGCGTGCCGGTGACCGTGCGGGGGCGGGGGACGAGCCTGACCGGCTCGGCGGCCCCCGTTAGGGGCGGCTGGGTCGTCGACCTCAGCGGGCTGGACGCGATCAGGATCGACGGGCAGTCCGGCCTGGCCCACGTGCAGGCCGGGGCGGTCGTCGCCCGGATCCAGGCGGCCGCCGGGAGGAAGGGCTGGTTCTACCCGCCCGACCCGGCCTCGAAGAAGTACTGCACGATCGGCGGGAACATCGCCTGCAACGCGGGCGGCATGCATGGTGGAAAGTACGGGGTCACGCGCGACTTTGTCCTTGCGCTCAAGGGGTTCCTTCCCACCGGCGAATGGGTCCAGTGGGGCACTCCCACCCGGAAGTTCTCCGCCGGGTTCAACCTGCGCGACCTCTGGATAGGGAGCGAGGGCATGCTCGGGATCGTGACGGACGCGACCCTGAGGCTCCTGCCGGAGCCCGCGGAACGCTGGACGCTTCTTGTGTCCTTCAGGACGGAGCCGGAGGCGTTCCGTGCGGCGCTGGCCCTCTTCGCCCTGCGCGTGCAGCCCGCGATCTGCGAGTTCCTGGATCGGTACTCGGTCGACTGCGCGGAGCGCGCGACGGGTAAGCTGGTGTTCAGGGGGCAGGGGGGCCGGCCCGTGGTGCTGATAGAGCTCGCCGGGGGCGCGGCCGACGTGCGCGAGCAGCGTGCGCTTACCCTGAAATGGGCGCGCCGCCACGGGCTCGCGCACCGGGCGGCTCGGACCCGGGCCGAGGCCGAGGCCCTCTGGGAGGTGCGCCGCTCGTGCTCGGGCGCGATGTTCAAGCTCGGCGACTCCAAGCTGAACGAGGATGTCGTGGTCCCCATGGGCAAGTACGCTCAGTTCGCCCGTTTCCTGGAGGGGCTCAGGAGGGAGTCCGGCCTTCCCATCCCGACATTTGGCCACCTCGGCGACGGGAACCTCCACGTCAACATCATGTACCACCGCGCGGTCCCCTCGGAATGCCGCGCGGCCGAGCGCGCCGTCACCCGGCTGATGAGGACCGTGGTCGGCCTGGGGGGGGCGATCTCGGGCGAGCACGGGATCGGGCTCGCAAAGACCCCGTTCCTGCGCTTCCAGCACTCGCCGGCCGCCATCCGGGCGATGCGGGCGGTGAAGCGCGCCCTCGATCCCCGCGGGATACTCAATCCCGGAAAGATGTTTGACGTGTTCAGGGTCTGGGAGCACAGGCGCCTCGAGGTGAGTCTGCCCTGGGATCACAAGTGAGCCCGCCTTTTCCGTTTGCCCGCGCAAGCCGGGCCCTCTCCAATTGCGGGGCCTAATGTATCTCAAGGCCCTAAAGCTCCAAGGCTTCAAGTCATTCGCGGATCCAACGACCCTCAGTTTCGAGCCCGGCGTGACCGCCGTGGTCGGTCCCAACGGCTGCGGGAAATCCAACATAGCGGACTCGATCCGCTGGGTCCTCGGGGAGCAGAGCGCGAAGGCCCTCAGGGGCGGCAAGATGCAGGATGTCATCTTCGAGGGGGCCGACACGCGCCGGCCGGCCCAGATGTGCGAGGTCTCGATGCTCCTGACGGAGTGCGAGAAGCAGCTCGGCAGCGAGTTCCACGAGATAGAGGTCACCCGGCGCGTCCACAGGGACGGGCAGGGCGAGTACCTGTTCAACGGCCAGGCCTGCCGCCTGAAGGACATCCACAAGCTCTTCATGGACACCGGCGTCGGCCGGACCAGCTATTCGATAATGGCCCAGGGCCAGATCGACCAGGTCCTCTCCTCCAAGCCCGAGGAGCGGCGCGCCGTCTTTGAGGAGGCGGCCGGAATCACGAAGTACAAGAGCCAGCGCAAGGAGGCCATGGCCAAGCTTTCGCTGACGGACCAGAACCTGGCCCGCGTGGCCGACGTGATCGGCGAGGTTGCCAGGCAGATCGGAAGCCTTAAACGCCAGGCATCCAAGGCGTTGCGCTACAAGAAGCTTGGCCACCGCCTGCGCCACCTAAGCGTCGCCTGGAGCGCCTTCCAGCAGGGCAAGCTTGCGGAGGCGATCGCCGCCCTTGAGGTCACCCTGGCCGGCCTTCGGGCCGAGTCGGAGCACCGCAGGACGGCCCTCGAGGGCCAGCAGTCGGGGCTTGAGTCAAGGAAGGCCGATCGCAGCAGGCTCAACCAGAGGGTCCAGGACGCGCAGCAGGCGGTCTACGACCTGAGGTCCCAGAAGGAACATGCCGAGAACGCGGCAAAGCTCGCGCAAATCAGGCGGACCGGTCTCGGCGACCGGCTCGCCGGGACCCGCGACACGCTCGGCGAGCTCGAGATGCAGCTGCGCGAGGTCGCCGCCCAGGTCGACAGCGGCTCCCAGGACAAGCAGCTGCAGCTCGGCCTGCTCGGCAGCAGCGACGCAGTATACCAGCAGCACAACCGCGAGCTCGCCGTCTCCGAGGGGGAGATGGCCAAGCTCGACCGCGATCTCCAGCAGGCGAAGTTCGAGGTGCTTCAGTTTGACAGCGCGGTGGCGCGCCTGCGCACGGAGTCCTCCGGTCACGAGGTCGACCAGAAGACGAGCCTCCACCGGCACGAGGCGCTGGCGGGGGACCTGCGCCTTGCGTCCGAGCAGGCCGGCCTCGCGGGCAAGGCGGCCCTGGACACCTCCGCGAAAGCCGAGGAGGCCCTCGCGGGCCGGGCGCGGGCGAACGACGCGGCCGCGCAGGCGCAGGAGGGCGCGGCCGACGCGACGCGGGAATTCCGCGACGTGCAGCGCAGGATCCAGGAGATCGACAGGCAGATGGCTCAGCGCGGCGCCCGCCTGAGGCTGCTGCAGCAGCTCCAGGAGCGCTGGGAGGGGTTCGGGGAGGGAGCCAAGGCTATCCTCCAGGGCCGGCTGGCGGGGGCCCTCGCCGGCTCAAAGGCGACCCCCGTCTCGCAGGGGATCGAGGTCAGGCCCGAGTTCGGGCGGGCCGTCGAGTCGCTCCTCGGCTCCGCGGCCGAGGCGATTCAGGTGAGCGACCTTTCCACGGCCCGGCGCATCTTCGCCCAGCTCGAGCAGGAGCAGATAGGCTCCGTTGTCCTGCGGATCGCCGAGCTCGGCGCCGGCGCGCCGCCGGCCTCGGAGCTCCCGCCCGGGCTCTCGCCCGCGACCTCGGCGCTGGCCCGGATCGACGACGGCCACCCGGCCGGGGCCATCCTGGCCTCGTGCTACGTCGCCGACGACCTCGGGTCGTTCCTCGACTACTGGCGCGGGCACCCGGACTTCCAGTTCCTCTCGGTGGCCACACGAAAAGGCGAGGTTGTGGACCGGCGGGGCATCGTGTCCGGCGGGCACGCCAACCCGAAGAAGCAGGCGAACAGCATCGTCCAGCGCGAGATCGACCTGCGCGAGACGGGCAGGGCCCTCGCCGAGGACCAGCGCCAGCACGACGAGCTTCGGGCGCAGGGCGAGGCCCTCAACGCAAAGATCGCGGCCGCGGAGCAGCTGCTGGAGGAGAGGCGGGCCGCGGTCCTGGCCGCGACGCAGGGGCTCGCCGCGGCCCAGGCCGAGGAGCGAAGCGCGCGCCGCGCCGCCGACGAGGCGGCGGCCCGCGCCCATCGCATGGAGCGCGAGCTTTCCGAGGTCGACGGCGCCAGGCTCGAGGCGCAGGCCCGCTGGGAAAAGGCGAAGACGGGCCTCGCCGAGTCGGAGGCCGCCGCCGCCGCGCAGCGCAGGCGGATCGAGGAGATCGAGGCCCGCCTCGCGGCGGTGCGCGCGGAGCGCGACGCGAAGCGAGAGGCCCTCTCGCAGGCGCGCCTCGAGCTCGCCGAGCGTCGCCAGAAGGTCGAGGTTCTGGACCGGGGGCTGGGGGAGATGCAGAGGCGCCGCGAGCAGATCGGCGAGCTTCTCGTCGAGCGCCAGCAGGAGATCGAGGCGTGGACAAGCCAGATGGCGGAGCTCGAGACGGAGGAGGCGGACCAGCGCTCGAAGGCGGCGCGGATCGGGGACACCTTCCAGGTGGCGCAGGACCAGGTGGAGAAGATCCGCCTGGAGCTGGTCGGGGTGGAGAGCGACATGGAATCCCTCGAGGCCGCGCAGGCCTCGCTCCGCCAGGAGTCGGACTCGGCCCACGAGGAGCTGAGCGCCCACGAGGTGCGCCACGCCGAGACCCGGCAGAGGTCCGTCTTCCTGGGCGAGGAGGTTGCCCGCGAGTTCCAGGTGGACGTCGCGGCGGTCAGCTGGAAGGAGATGCTCTGGCGCGCGGACGACGAGCCGGCGGGCCTGAAGCCGCTCGGCCTCGACGAGGAGGAGGACGCGGAGCCGGTCGTCCGGCGCCCGAGGAAGAAGCGCCCGGAGCACCCGGGCGAGGCGGAACTCGCCGCCCTCGACTCGACGGACTGGGACGCGATCAAGGCCGAGGTCGACGCCCTGAGGCAGAGGATGGGAGGCATGGGCGCCGTCAACCTTGTGGCGATCGAGGAGTACTCGGAGCTCAAGCAGCGCCACGACTTCCTGAGGACCCAGTGCGACGACCTGACCCGCGCCCGGGCCGAGCTCATCGCGGCGATCGACGAGATCAACCAGACCTCGCAGAAGCAGTTCGAGGTCACCTTTGAGCAGATCCGAAAGAACTTCGAGTACACGTTCCAGACCCTGTTCGGCGGCGGGCGCGCCAACATAGAGCTCGTCCAGGCCGACGACGTCCTGGAGAGCGGGATCGAGATCGTCGCCCAGCCCCCGGGCACCCGGCTCAAGGGCATCTCGCTCCTTTCGGGAGGGCAGCGGACGCTCACCGCGGTGGCGCTCCTCTTCGCGCTCTACCTTGTGAAGCCGTCGCCCTTCTGCCTGCTCGACGAGCTCGACGCGCCGCTCGACGAGTCGAACATCGGCCGGTTCACCGAGCTGCTCAGGAAATTCGTCAAGGACTCCCAGTTCATCATCATCACGCACAACAAGCGGACGGTCGCGGCCGCAAACGCGATCTACGGCGTGACGATGGAGGAGAGGGGCGTCTCAAAGACGGTCTCGATGCGCTTCAACCACGAGCGCGGCGAGGCCGAGGCGCGCCAGCCCGCCACAGTTGACGAGGCGGTGCGCAACGCCCTTCCCCTCGCGCCCGCCCCGATCGCCACAGGCGCCTGACCCAAAGGGGACCCGGACGATGGCTAAATGGCTCCTTGTCGACGGCTTCAACCTTGCCTACCGCTGCTTCTTCGCGATCCCGGAGCTCTCAAGGGCGGACGGATTTCCGACCAACGCGCTTCACGGGTGGGTGAAGTCGCTCTGGCGCCTGTCTGACCAGGAGAAGCCCGACCGGGCGCTCGTCTTCTTCGACCTCGGCGGCGCGATGGACCGGCTTGCGCTCCTTCCCGAGTACAAGGCGCATCGCGAGGAGATGCCCGAGGCGCTCTCAAAGCAGATCCCCGTCATCAAGGACCTGACCCGGGCGATGGGCCTTGGCGGCATCGAGGAGGACGGCGTCGAGAGCGACGACCTGCTCGCCTCGCAGGCATGGTCGCTCGCGGGGAAGGGCGACCAGGTGGTCATCGTCAGCTCGGACAAGGACTTCGCGCAGATCGTCGGCGAGCGGATCCGCATCATGCTGCCGCCCCCGTCGGCCAATCCCAAGCTGGGCTGGCGGCTGATGGACGAGGCGGGCGTGCGGGAGAAGTTCGGGGTGCCCCCCTCCCAGATCGCCGACTACCTTGCGCTCGTGGGCGACGCGTCCGACAACATCCCGGGCCTGGGCGGGGTGGGGCCCAAGACGGCCGCGAAGTGGCTCGCCGAGTTCGGGAGCCTGGAGGGGGTCATCGCGGCCGCGGACCGGATCGCCCCGGAGCGGTTCCGGCCGACGGTTGCCGCCTCCGCCGACCTGCTCCGCAGGAACCTCAAGGTGACGACGCTCAACCTGTCGCTGCCGCCCGTGCCCTCCGACGCCGCGGCCGTGCGCGCGGGCGAGCTCTACGGGATCCTTGAGAGGATGGAGATGAGGTCGGCCCTGGCCGAGGCGCGGCAGCGCTACGGGCAGCCCGAGCTCTTTTAGGCGCCCGCCGGGGGCCGCCCCTCAAACCCCCTTCTTGGAGACCTTCTTCGGGTCGAAGATGTAGCCTATGCCGTGGACCGTCCGGAAATCCGCCAGGTCCAGCTCCTTCGACTTGAAGATCTCGCGCACCTTCACGACGTACTGGTCGAGCGAGCGGCTCTTCACGTCGGCGTGCTGGCCCCACACCGCGTGGATCAGCGCCTTTCGTGTGATCACCTCGCCCTGGTGGTCGTTGAGGTAGGACAGGATCCCGAGCTCCTTGCGGCCGATGGAGATCGTCGCGGCGTCGGGGAACGTGATCTCCAGCCGCACGGGCGCGATGTGCGCTCCGCAGAACTCGAAGGGCTCGGTGTTCACCTTGACGTTCCTCGTGAGGTTCAGGTCCTCCTTGTAGTCGGCCCGGCGGAGCACCGCCTTTATCCGCGCCGTGAGCTCGGGGTAGCTGAAGGGCTTCGTGATGTAGTCGTCGCCGCCCTGCTCGAGCCCGTGGACCTTGCTGTTCTCCTCGAGGTTGGCGGTCAGGAAGATGACGGGCACGTTGATGTCGGCCGCCTTCAGGTCCTCGTAGAGCTCGAAGCCGCCCTGGTCGGGGAGGACCAGGTCCAGCAGGATGAGGTTCGCGAAATTGCGCTGCAGGAACTTGAGGGCGTGAGCGGCACGGTTGCACACCTGGACGCGCATCCCGGCCTTCTCGAGGTACTGGGCTATGAGCTGCGCCAGATCGGGCTCATCCTCGACGACTACGATGAGGGGCTTGGGGCTGGGCCGCGTCGGCATTGGGTCGGGCATATGCGGGCGGAAATCCTTCTTACAGCCGTTGAGAGCGATGTCAATCAGTGTGAGCCCCCGAGCATTTTGCTTGAACGGCCACGTCGACAGGCGAACCTTGGGTCCTTGTGCCGGACAAAAAGCCAATCCTGATGCTCGGGCTGCCCAAGGGCAGCCTGGAGGAGTCCACCCGAAACCTGTTCGCGAAGGCGGGGTGGAAGATCACAACCAACTCGCGGTCCTACCGGCCCGTGATCGACGACCCCGAGCTCGACGGGCGCTTCGTGCGGGCCCAGGAGGTCAGCCGCTACGTGGAGCACGGGTTCTTCGACTGCGGGCTCACGGGCCTGGACTGGATCCGGGAGAACGGCTCGGACGTCGTGGAGGTCTGCGACCTGGTCTACAGCCGCGCCTCGGCCGCCAAGTCGCGCTGGGTGCTCTGCGTGGCCGAGGACTCGCCGGTGCGCAAGCCCGCGGACCTCGCGGGCAAGCGGGTCGCCACGGAGCTTGTCCAGACGGTCACGCGCTACTTCGCGTCGCGCAAGATCCCGGTCACGGTCGAGTTCTCGTGGGGCGCGACCGAGGTGAAGGTGCCCGACCTCGTCGACGCGATCGTCGACATCACGGAGACCGGCTCGTCCCTGCGGGCGAACAAGCTCCGGATCGTCGACACGCTCCTTGAGACCAACACCAAGCTCATTGCCAACAAGAAGGCGTGGGCGGACCCCGTGAAGCGCAGGAAGATCGAGACGATCGCGCTCCTCGTGCGCGGGGCCCTCGAGGCCGAGTCGAAGGTGGGCCTGAAGATGAACGCGCCGAAGAAGGCGCTCGCCGCGATCATCAAGGCCGTGCCGTCCCTGCGGGACCCGACGATCTCCCCGCTCAACAACCCGGACTGGGTGGCCCTGGAGACGATCATCGACGAGAGCGTCGTCCGCGAGATCCTGCCGCAGCTCAAGTCGCTCGGCGCGGAGGGGATCGTCGAGTACCCGCTCAACAAGGTGGTCTATTGAGATGGGCAAGGTCTCGATTGGTCTCCTTCAGCACGCGTGTTCGGCGGATCCGGCGGCGAACCTGAAGAAGGCTCTGGCGCTGGCCGACCGGGCCGCCCGGGGGGGCGCGAACATCATCTGCACCCAGGAGCTCTTCCGATCGCAGTATTTCTGCCAGAGCGAGGACCACCGGAACTTCAGGCTGGCGGAGAAGGTCCCCGGCCCCGGCACGGAGGCGTTCCAGAAGCTCGCGAAGAGGCGCGGGGTCGTCGTCATCGCGTCCTTCTTCGAGAGGCGCGCGAGCGGGCTCTACCACAACACGGCGGCGGTCATAGACGCCGACGGCTCGCTCCTGGGCATCTACCGCAAGATGCACATCCCGGACGACCCGCTCTACTACGAGAAGTTCTACTTCGCGCCCGGCGACACGGGCTTCCGGGCGTGGAAGACCAGGTTCGGGAAGATCGGGGTCCTCATATGCTGGGACCAGTGGTATCCCGAGGCGGCGCGTCTGACGGCGCTCCAGGGCGCCGAGATCATCTTCTACCCGACCGCGATCGGCTGGCATCCGGGCGAGAAGAGGAAGCTCGGGGCGATGCAGCACGGCGCATGGGAGACCGTGCAGCGGGCCCACAGCATCGCGAACGGCTGCTACGTCGCGGTCTGCAACCGGATCGGGCACGAGAGGCCGGCCGGCGGTCCGGGCATCGAGTTCTGGGGCCAAAGCTTTGTCTCGGGCACGAGCGGACAGGTCCTCGCCAGGGCGTCGGCGGGGAAGGAGGAGGTCCTGGTGGTGCCCGTCGACCTGGACGAGGTCGACGCGACCCGCACGCACTGGCCCTTCCTGCGCGACCGCAGGATCGACGCCTACGGGGACCTGGCCAGGCGCTTCCGCGACTAGGAGCAGAGCCATGCCTGTCGCGCCAAAGACGCCGGCCGCGCTCGGCTTCAGGATGCCCGCCGAGTGGGAGAGGCAGGAGGCCGTCTGGCTCTCGTGGCCCCACAGGCGCGCGACCTGGCCGGGAAACTTCCCGCCGATCCCGGGGAAGTTCGCGGAGATTGCGGCGCAGATCAGCCTGAGGGAGAAGGTGCGCCTCAACGTCTCGCGCCCCCATGAGGGGCGCGCCCGCTCGTTGATCCGGGAGGCGGGCGCGGACATGGCCAACGTCGAGCTCTTCCGCCACCCGACCAACGACGCGTGGTGCCGGGACAACGGGCCCATCTTCGTGCGCAACGACCGGACGGGCGAGGTGGCGCTGACGGACTGGGAGTTCAATTCCTGGGGGGGCAAGCACCCCCCGTTCGACCTGGACAACCGCATTCCCGCGCGGATCGCCAGGGCCCTCTCGCTTCGCAGGTTCAGGGCCGGGATGGTCCTCGAGGGGGGGTCGATCGACGTGAACGGAAGGGGCCTGCTCGTCACGACCGAGGCGTGCCTGCTCAACAGGAACCGCAACCCGGCCCTAAGCCGCTCGGACATCGAGCGGAACCTCATGGCCTTCCTGGGCGTGTACGAGGTCCTGTGGCTCGGCGAGGGCATCGCGGGCGACGACACGGACGGGCACGTCGACGACATGACGAGGTTCTTCAGCGAGTCGGGCGTCCTGACCTCGGTGGAGCGCGGCCGCCGCAGCCCCAACTACCGCGCCCTCGGCGAGAACCTCGAGCGCCTGCGCTCGGCGCGAACGGCGTCCGGCGAGCGGCTCAGGATCGTGGAGCTGCCGACGCCTGCGGGCTGCGTGCACAAGGGGCAGGTGCTGCCGGCCAGCTACGCGAACTTCCTCGTGATCAACGGGGCCGTGCTCATGCCGGCCTTCAGGCAGCCCAGGCGCGACCGCGAGGCGGCGGAGGTGATAGCGTCGTGCTTTCCGGGGCGCGAGGTGGTCCCCATTGATTGCTTGGAACTGGTCCTCGGCCTTGGCACTCTGCATTGCATCTCGCAGCAACAGCCGGCGTCCCTGAAATGAAGACCCTCAGATTATCCGCAGTAGGCGTGGCGGCGGCGCTCCTATGGGGGTGCAATTCCGACCTCCAGGACGAGGTGCGCTCGGCGCTTGGGCCGCGCGAGGCGCCGCGCTCGCAGGTCTTCCGGGCCGACAAGAAGGCGGCCTACGAGGCGGTCAGGGCGGCGGTCGGGGAGATGAGCTTCACGTTTGTCCGGGGAGGTCCGGCCGCGGGCGAACTCGAGGCGATGAGCGGCGTCACCGGCGGCGACGAGCCGAACAGCTCCCGGCAGGTCCTGATGAAGGTTCACCTGAGTCCCGCGGGCGAGGAGGGCACGCAGGTGCAAGTTTCGCTCATAGAGACCCTCGAGGGAAACTCATCCGGCCAGCCGGGGATGGCGACGCAGACCCCCCTTCGCGACACACCCCTCTACAATGTTTTCTTCCGGGACGTGCAGAAAGCGCTGAACGCGCCCGCGAAGCCGTAGCGTATTGTTAGTAACTGCTTATAAGCCACTTGAGATTTTATTGCGCCTGCCGCCAGGGCGGGAGGGGGCCGCCGGGGCCGGGCCGGCCGCCGAAAATGCCGAGTTTGTGCTTGCTCGCGCGGCGTCGCGGATGGTTTTCTGACCATTCGCGGCATTTACTATCGGAGAGACCTGCGCCGCCGCGATGCTCCCGCAGGTCCTGAATTCAGGACAACCGTCAACCCGTGGCCGAAAGGCCTGCCGTGGTGGCCGGGACGCTCCGGAGCAGGCGCGCCGACCATCCGTTCCCAGATCATGAGTTCATTAATGCAAGAGCTGCTCGCTCAATCCTCCTTCGACAAGCTCAAGGAGGGCGCAATCGTCCCCGGCACAATCACGGAAGTCCGCCAGAACGAGGTTGTTGTCGACATCGGCGGCAAGTCCGAGGGCGTTATCCCCGCGAACGAATTTATAGACATCGGCGACCTGCAGATCGGCTCGACGATCGAGGTCCTCGTCGAGAAGCTTGAGGACCGCAACGGAAGCCCGATCCTGTCATTCGACAAGGCCGAGCAGAAGAAGAACTGGGACAACATCCTCACGAGGTTCCCGGAGGGCTCCGTCGCCACGGGCCGCGTGAAGGCCAAGGTCAAGGGCGGGCTCATCATCTCGATCGGCGTCGACGCGTTCATGCCGGCCTCGCACATCGACGTGCAGCCCCCGAAGAACCTGGACCAGTACGTGGGGCAGACCTACGACTTCAAGGTCCTCAAGATCAACCTCGAGAGGAAGAACATCGTCCTCTCCCGCAGGGAGCTGATCGAGCAGCAGCGCACGGACAAGCGCCGCGCGCTCCTCGACTCGATCCAGCCCGGCCAGTTCCGCAAGGGCGTCGTCAAGAACATCACCGACTTCGGGGCGTTCATCGACCTGGACGGCATGGACGGGCTCCTCCACATCACCGACATGAGCTGGGGCCGCATCTCCCACCCGAGCGAGATGCTCAAGCAGGGCGAGGAGATCGAGGTCATGATCATCGAGGTGAACCGCGAGAAGGAGCGTGTGTCGCTCGGCCTCAAGCAGACCACCAAGAACCCCTGGGACGAGATCGACCGCAAGTTCCCGGTCGGGGCCAAGGTGCGCGGCAAGGTCGTCAACCTGGTGCCCTACGGGGCGTTCGTCGAGATCGAGCCGGGCGTCGAGGGGCTGGTCCACATCACCGAGATGTCCTGGACAAAGCGCATCACGAAGCCCTCCGAGCTGCTCAAGGTCGGCCAGGAGCTCGACGCCGTCGTTCTCGGCATCCAGAAGGAGGAGCAGAAGATCTCCCTCGGCCTGCGCCAGCTGGAGCCCAACCCCTGGGACATGGTCCGCCACAACTACCCGATCGGCGCCCGCGTCCGCGGCAAGGTCCGCAACATGACCACCTACGGCGCCTTCATCGAGCTCGAGGAGGGCATCGACGGCATGGTCCACGTCTCGGACATGAGCTGGACCCGCAAGGTCAACCACCCGTCCGAGGTCCTGAAGAAGGGCGACGAGGTCGACGCCATCGTGCTCGACATCGATCCCCAGCAGCAGCGCATCAGCCTCGGCATGAAGCAGCTCGCGACCGACCCGTGGTCGGACATCGACAGCTTCTTCAAGATCGGCGACGTGGTCGAGGGGACGGTCACGAAGGTGACCTCGTTCGGCGCGTTCGTGGAGCTCAAGGACGGCATCGACGGCCTCGTGCACATCTCGCAGATCAGCGAGGAGCGCATCGACAAGGTGAAGGATGTCCTGAAGCCCGAGCAGAAGGTCACGGCGCGCGTCATCAAGATCGACCGCGAGGAGCGCAGGCTCGGCCTGTCGATCAAGGCCGCCAACTACAGCGCGGACCAGCTTGCGGCGGAGACCGCCTCCTACGAGGCCCTCAACCGCAGCGCGAGCAACGACATGATGAACCTCGGCGACATCCTCGACGAGGCCTCCAAGAAGACGGAGTAGCCCCCCGGCCGCCTCAGCTCGAGCGCTTCTTCGCCTTCGACTCGATAAACTCGCGGATGACCGTCATGCGCTGGCGCTGGCGGTCCTCCTGCTCGACCTCGTCGGCGTTGCGGACCGCCTCGTGCTTGGCCATGGCCCGGCGCATCTTCCCCAGCGCGATGTACTCGAGCTGGCGGATGCGCTCGCGCGTCACGTTGAAGCGCCGGCCCACCTCCTCGAGCGTCAGCTCCCCGTGGCCGTCGAGCCCGAAGCGCATCCGAATGATCTCCGCCTCGCGCTTGTCGAGCGAGTCGACCATCGAGTGCAGGTCGGAGTTCATGTTCTTCTCGCGGAGGTTGTCGTAGGGGTTGATCGCGCTCTCGTCGCCCACGATCTCGCCGAACGTGGCCGAGTCGCCCTCCTCGCCGACCGGCGCGTCAAGGGAGGCCGGCCTCACGCTCACGGACTTCAGGTGCGCGACCTTCGAGGTGGGGATCTGCAGCTCCATCGCGAGCTCCTCGTCCGTGGGCTCGCGGCCCAGGCGCTCGGAGATCGCCATCGCGGTCTTCCTCATCTTGGAGATCTTGTCGACCAGGTGGACGGGCAGGCGGATCGTCTTCGACTGGTTGGCGAGGGCCCTCTTGATCGACTGCTTGATCCACCAGGCGGCGTAGGTCGACAGCTTGCCGCCCTTGCGGGGGTCGAATCGCTCGACGGCCTTCACGAGCCCGATGTTCCCCTCGCTAATGAGGTCGAGGAGAGGCAGCCCGAAATCCTTGTAATCCATCGCGATCTTCACGACGAGGCGCAGGTTCGCCTTTATCATGTGGTCGCGCGCGGCCTTGTCCCCGCGGCGGATCCTCTTGGCCAGCGAAATCTCCTCCTCGATCGTGAGGAGCGCGGTCTTGCCGATCTCCTGGAGGTAGATCTGAAGGTTGCTGCGGTCCGAAGGAACGGAGGGCGCCTCCGCCGGCTCGGGCTTCTCGAGGAACGAAGGAGGGTTGTCCAGCTGCGCAGGGCGCTCGGGAGCCGGCGCGATCCGGCCGCTCTCATCGCTCTCCACTCCGGCGGTTGGGCCGTCAGTCCTGTATTTGAGGTGCATTGAGGTCTCTCTCTTTCCTATTTGAGGATTGAAAAGGCAGGTTGTTCCCAAACCCAGAGCCTAAATCGTTCCGTCCAGCCAGACGGGCCCGCCCCTCTGAAGTTGCGAAAGCGACCCGGGCCGAGAGCGAAATAATGTCCCATTCCCGAGCGGGCGCGGCGCACATTGGCGCTTGGCTCCGAGGGGGCGGCATAAGTTCTACGAATCCGCCATCGCCCCGGCCATTAGCCTGCGTTCTTTTGAATAGGCCCGCCCGGGCGGATGCCAGTCCACGGATCTTAGACATGCGGCCATTGTCGGCCGAATTCGCCCGCGACTTAAGCAGCCTCCCGTAACGGGTCTGTTACGGCTGCCGCGGCCCGAGGGGTCAGAACCGCGAGGCGATCTCCGCGGCCTTGAACAGGGCGCCGGCCTTGTTGACCGTCTCCTGGTACTCCGCGGCGGGGTCCGAGTCGGCGACCACCCCGCCGCCCGCCTGGATGTGGATCATCCCGTCGCGCAGGAGGGCCGTCCTGAGCGTGATGCACGAGTCCAGGTTCCCGTCGTAGCCGAAATAGCCGAGCGCGCCCGCGTAGAAGCCCCTCTGGACCGGCTCCTTCTCCGCGATGATCTGCATCGCCCGCACCTTGGGCGCGCCGCTCACGGTGCCCGCAGGGAACGTGGCGCGCATCAGGTCGAACGCGTTCTTGCCCGCGGCGATCTGCCCCTCCACCTGCGACACGATGTGCATGACGTGCGAATAGCGCTCGACGAACATGTACTCGGGGACGTGGATCGAGCCGAACGTGCAGACGCGCCCGATGTCATTGCGCGCAAGGTCGACGAGCATCAGGTGCTCGGCGCGCTCCTTCTCGTCGCGGAGGAGCTCCTTCTCCAGGGCCAGGTCCTCGTCGTGCGTCGCGCCGCGGGGCCGCGTGCCGGCGATGGGGCGTATCTCGACGAGGCCGTCCGTCAGCCGGACATGCACCTCCGGGGAGGCGCCGACCAGGGCGAAATCCCCGGCGTCGAGGATGAACGTGTACGGCGAGGGGTTCACGGTCCGGAGCGCGCGGTAGAGGTCCAGCGGGGACTTGGTGAAGGGCCTCGAGAACCTCTGCGAGGGGACGACCTGGATCACGTCGCCCGCGCGGATGTACTCCTTGACGCTCTCGACGAGCCGCTCGTACTCGGGCCGGGTGAAGTTCCCCTGGGGCACCTCGACCCTGGGCGACCCGATGAGCGGGGCGGGGGCGAGCGAGCCGTGCTGCTTGAGCATCCCGAAGAGCGCGCCGAGCTCGGCCTCGGCGGCGGAGTAGGCGGCGTCGGGGCCGGCCGCCGAGACGGGGGCGTTGACGCACAGGCGCAGGGTCTGCTTCGCGCGGTCGAAGATGAGCAGGCTGTCCGACAGCATGAAGTAGGCGAGCGGCATCTTGAGCTCGTCCGTGGCCGCCGCCGGCACCGTGGCCTCGATCCGGGTCACGTATTCGTAGCTGAGGAACCCGACCGCCCCGCCGGTGAAGCGGGGCAGGCCCGGCAGCCGGACCGGGTGGAACTGCCGGAGCTCGGCCTCGACGAGCTGGAGCGGGTCGGAGGGCGTCGGCACCGAGCGCGCCGGCTGGCCGGGCTCGCGGATCTCGGTGGTCGACGGGCCGCAGGAGAACGTCTTGCGGGGCCTGCAGCCGATGAAGCTGTAGCGCGACAGGCGCTCGCCGCCCTCGACCGACTCGAGCAGGTAGGCGGGGCCGTTCGCCCGCAGCTTCGAGTAGGCCGACACCGGCGTCTCGAAGTCCGCCATCAGGTCGGCGTACACCGGGATCATGTTGCCCGTCCGGGCAAGCGCGAGGAACTCCTCTCTCGTGGGGTGGATGTCCATGGTCACTCCACCGTCACCGACTTGGCCAGGTTGCGGGGCTTGTCCACATCGCAGCCGCGCTCGACCGCGATGTAGTAGCTCAGGAGCTGGACGGGGATCGTGGCGACGATCGGCAGGACCGCCTCGTGGCAGTCGGGGATCGGTATCACCTCGTCGGCGAGCCCGGCCGGCAGGTCGCTGCCCTCCGTCGCTATCGCGATCACAGGGCCCTTGCGCGCCTTGATCTCCTGCATGCTGGAGACGATCTTGTTGAAGATCTCGCCCCTCGGCGCGAGGAACACGCTCGGGCACTTCTCGCTTATGAGCGCGATCGGCCCGTGCTTCATCTCCGCCGCGGGGTAGCCCTCGGAATGGATGTAGGAGATCTCCTTCAGCTTGAGCGCCCCCTCCAGGGCGATCGGGAAGAGCGACAGGCGGCCGAGGAAGAGGAAGTCCGTGTGGTGGGCGTAGCGCTTGGCGATCTCCTTTATGTGCGGCGCCTGGGCAAGGGCCTTGCGCACGAGGTCGGGCGCCCCGCGCAGGGCCTTCACGTAGTCCACGCCGTCGTTGAAGCTCATGTCGCGCATCCGCGCCACGTAGAGGGCGACCATCGCTCCCAAGAGGAGCTGCGAGGTGAACGTCTTTGTGGAGGCGACGCCGACCTCGGGGCCGACGTGCTGGAAGATGCCCCCGTCGGCCTCGCGGGCTATCGAGGAGCCCACCACGTTGTTGATGGCGAGGACCCGGTATCCCTTGCGCTTCGCCTCGCGCAGCGCCGCCAGCGTGTCGATCGTCTCGCCGGACTGGCTGATCACGAAGAAGAGCGTCTGGGGGTCGAGCGGCGCGTTGCGGTAGCGGAACTCGCTTGAGTAGTCGACCTCGACCGGAACGCGGGCGAAGCGCTCGATCAGGTGCTCGGCGACGAGACAGGCGTGCCACGCCGTGCCGCAGGCGCAGAACATGAAGCGGTCGATCTGACGGTACTCGCTGGAGGTCAGGTTGAGGCCGCCGAAGAGCGACGTGCTCCCGTCCTCGGAGAAGCGGCCGCGCATGGTGTTCTCGAGGGCCAGAGGCTGCTCGAAGATCTCCTTCTCCATGAAGTGGGCGTGGCCGTCCATTCCGGCCTCCTCGATCGTCCAGTCTATGCGGTCGACCACCGGGGAGACGTCGGCCTGGTCCAGCGTGCTGATCGCGAAGTCCCTGCCCGTGATGTGGACGAGCTCCCCGTCCTTCAGGTAGACCACGTTCTGGGTCCTGCTGACGAGGGCCGAGGCGTCGCTCGCCAGGAGGTACTCGTTCTCGCCGACGCCGAGGATGAGAGGCGAGGCCTTGCGCGCCGCCACGATCTCGGTCGGGAAGTCGACGCAGAGGGCGGCGATCCCGTAGGTGCCCTCGACGTGGCGCAGGGCCTTGCGCACGCTCTCGAGGAAGGGGCTGCCCCCGTTGGCGCCCCTGGGCTGCTTGGCGTAGTGGTAGGCGATCAGGTTGCACAGGACCTCGGTGTCGGTCTCGGACTTGAACGTGTACTTCTTGCCGAGGAGGAAGGTCTTGATCTGGCTGTAGTTCTCGATGACGCCGTTGTGGATGAGCGCGAACTTGCCGTCGCTGCTCACATGGGGATGGGCGTTTGCCTCGGTCACGCCGCCGTGGGTCGCCCAGCGGGTGTGCCCGAGCCCCACGGTCCCGGTCAGGGGCAGCCTCGCGGCCACCTTGGCCAGCTGCTCGACCCGGCCGACCGTCCTGACGACGACGAGCCCGCCGTCCTGCGCGATCGCGAGCCCCGCGGAGTCGTAGCCGCGGTATTCCAGGCGCTTGAGGGCCTCAAGGATGATGCCCGCCGCCTTTCGGGTTCCGACATAGCCGACGATGCCGCACATGGGATGGGTTGGTTAGGATTTGGTGACCTCGACGATTTTGGCTCGCGAAGTAACGGTTCACGATAGAAAACGATATTGCCATGACCACCCAAAAACGCGTGCTCGCGGTCATTATGGGCGGCGGCCGCGGGACACGGCTGGCGCCCCTGACGAACGAGCGCTGCAAGCCCGCGGTGCCGCTCGCCGGGAAGTACCGGCTCGTGGACATCCCGATCAGCAACTGCATCAACTCGGAGATCAACCGGATATTCCTGCTCTCGCAGTTCAACACGGCGTCCCTCCACCGCCACGTCCAGGGCGCGTACCAGTTCGACCCCTTCGGCGGCGGGTTCGTCGACATCCTCTCGGCCGAGCAGACCGAGAAGAGCCTCGACTGGTACCAGGGGACGGCCGACGCCGTGCGCAGGAACATCATCCATTTCCGCAAGTACCCCCACGACCTGATCCTGATCCTGTCCGGCGACGCGCTCTACCGGATGGATTTCAGGGTGATCATCGACCAGCACCTGGCGACCGGGGCCGATGTCACCATCTGCTCGAAGCCGTTCCCGGTCTCGCACCTGGAGGGCCTCGGCCTCATGCGGGTGGCCGACGATCTGTCCATACAGCAGTTTGCGGAGAAGCCGAAGGACCCGGCGGTGATCAACAGCCTTGCCCTGAGCGCCAAGATCGAGGCGACGCTCAAGGAGCCCTCCGCCGAGAAGCGCTGCCTGGCCTCGATGGGCATCTACGTCTTCAACAGGAGCGTCCTCGCGGAGGCCCTGGAGAATTCGATGACGGACTTCGGCCGCGAGGTGATCCCGAGCCTCCTGGGGCACAAGAAGATGTTCGCGCACATCTTCGAGGGCTACTGGGAGGACATCGGCACCGTGAAGGCCTTCTTCGAGGCCAACCTCGCGCTGGCCCAGCCGCTGCCGCCGTTCAACTTCTTTGACGCGACGACGCCCGTGTACTCGATGTACGACTTCCTGCCGGCCTCGAAGCTGAACAAGTGCGGGATCGATAACGTGATCGTCGCGGATGGCTGCATCCTGACCGACTCGAAGCTCAAGCACAGCGTCTTCGGCATACGCTCCTTCGTCGGCGAGGGCTCGGACTTTGAGGACGTGATCATGATGGGGGCCGACTACTATGAGACGCCGGAGCAGATCAGCGCGAACGCGTCCCGCGGGAAGCCGAACCTGGGCGTGGGCAAGGGCTGCTTCATCCGCCGAGCGATCATCGACAAGAACACCCGCATAGGCGACGGCGTCAGGC
The DNA here is from genome assembly GCA_964451965.1 of uncultured Opitutaceae bacterium. Taxonomy (GTDB): domain Bacteria; phylum Verrucomicrobiota; class Verrucomicrobiia; order Opitutales; family Opitutaceae; genus Palsa-1447. The sequence goes on along the minus strand of CAYVKH010000006.1, from coordinate 4,809 downwards.
TCACGCCGGTGGGCAAGGCGGACGGGCCCTACGTGGGCGGGGCGGTCGTGATTCGGGACGGCGTCCTGGTCGTGCCAAAGGGAGCGCTCATTCCTCCGGGGACGGAGGTCTAGGTCCCGCCTGGGGGGCGGCCCTGGGGCGCCGGGCCGGGGAGGGGGCTGCCCCTGCGCTGCCTCAGGAACACGCCGAAGGCTATCATGAACAACGAGTAAAACGTGCCTCGGCTGAGCCCAAGGATGAGGGAGGCGTCGGGTTCCCGGAACGCCTCGCCTGCGATCCGGACCAGCGCATAGCCGATCAGGAATTCGCCGGCGAGCCTGCCCGGGCGGGCGCGGAGAGCGTCGCTCCTCCAGAGGCGCCACTGCAGGACGCCCAGCAGGAGAAGCCCCTCCATCGCGGCCTCGTAGAGCTGGGACGGGTGGCGGGGCAGGATCAGGTGAAGGGGGGTGCCCTCGGGCATGCTCCTCGGGAAGATGACCGCCCAGGGCACGTCGGCCGGCTTTCCCCAGAGCTCCCCGTTGACGAAGTTCGCGAGCCGGCCGAGGAATATTCCCGCCGGTGCCGTCGAGGCGACAAGGTCCCAGAGGTGCAGGAGGGGAATCTTCTCCGAGCGCGAGAACCACCCGACGGCCAGGATGACGCCGACCAGCCCGCCGTGGAACGACATGCCGCCGTCCCACACGCGAAAGATCCCGAACGGGTCGGATCCGAAGCTGCGCCACGCGTCGTAGAGGAAATAGGAGCCGATCCTCCCGCCGAGGACGACGCCCAGGACGGCGGCCACCATGAAGTCCGCGATCCTCGCCGGGGGCAGAAGGGACCTGCCGGCGCGGGCGTAGGCCCTCAGGAGCCAGGCCGCGGCGACGAAGCCGGCCGCGTAAGCGAGGCCGTAGTAGCGGATCCCGAAGCGGGGCGTGATGTGGAAGATGAAGGGGTCGAGCCGGTCGACCCAGTAGGCGAGGGCGGCCGTCATAACCGCCGGCCCCTGTCCTGCTTCTGAATCCTCGTGCGCGCCAGTTCGCGCATGTCCACCGCGACGTCATCCTTGTCGAATATCTCGCGGCCAAGCAGGTGCTCGATCACGTCCTCCATCGTGACGACGCCCGACGTGGCGCCGAACTCGTCGACCACGACGAGCAGCTTGCTGTGCGTCTTGAGCGAGAGCTGCAGGGCGTTCCCGACGGTCGCCGTCTCCGGGATGAAGTTGGCCTCCTGCATGAAGTGCTCGACCAGCCCGGCGTCCTGGTCGTGGGCCTTCGCCTTCAGGAGGTCCAGCCGGCGCACGACCCCCACGATGTCATCCATATTCTTGCCGTAGACGGGCATCCGCCCGAAGGCCAGGGTGGGGTGCTCCGTGAACACCTCCGCGACGGTGGCCGAGCGGTGGAGCGCGGCGACGACGGTCCTCGGGGTCATGACCTCGCTCACCCGGACGTTGCCGAGGGTGAGCGCGTTCGCGATGATGTCCGACTCGGAGGTCGAGAGCGTCCCCTCCTGCGCCCCCCGCTCGGCCAGGAGGATGATCTCCTCGCCGGAGCCGTGGAGGCGCGCCGGGGGCCCCACGAACGGCCTCACCACGAGGGCGCAGACCCACGTCACGGGGAAGAGGGCCCGCCTCATCCAGCTGATGGGGTAGACGACGTACGGCTGCAGCTCGCGTCGGTGGGCGATCCCTATGTTCTTCGGCAGCACCTCCGAGAAGACGAGCAGGACGGCCCCGAAGCCTATCGAGATGGCCACGACCGCCTCCCCGCTGTAGAAATGCACGGCGAACGCGCCGACGACCACCGAGCCGAGGCTGTTCGCGACCGTGTTCAGGGTGAGGATTGCGGAGATCGTGGCGTCGATCTCGCGCTTGAGGTATTCCAGGAGCGCGCCGCGCCTGGGGCGCGTCTTCTTCAGGGACTCGATCTCCGCCGTCGTGGTGGACAGGACGATCGACTCGAACAGCGAGCACAGGAATGAGGCCCCTATGGTGAAGATGATGGCGATCGGCAGGACGTACCTGAGCATCCGGGCACGCTAGCGCGCCCGGCGGCTTTTCCGAACACAAAAGAGCCTTGCAGCGGGGGCTGTTTGCGCGGCTACCTATGGGGCGATGGGCGACTTGAAGCGGACACCCCTGAGGGACTTTCACGCGGCGCACGGGGCGCGCCTCGTGGACTTTGCCGGCTGGGAGATGCCGGTGCAGTACCGCAGCATCCTCGAGGAGCACAAGGCCGTCAGGCGCGCCGCCGGCCTCTTCGACGTGAGCCACATGGGCGAGGTCGACGTGCAGGGGCCAGGGGCTGCGGCGTTCCTCGATTCCCTGGTGACGAACAATGTCGGCAGGATGAACCCGGGCCGTGTCCTGTACTCGCCGATGTGCCACCCCGACGGGGGCGTGATCGACGACCTTCTGGTCTACATGAGGGGCCCGGGAGACTTCTTCCTCTGCATCAACGCCGGGAACATCCCGACCGACCTCGAGTGGATCCGCGCGAGGGCGGCGGGCCTCGACGTCAGGGTGACGGACCGCTCCGACCGGACCGCGCTTCTTGCCGTGCAGGGGCCGGCGGCGCCCGCGATCGTGCAGGCGCTCACGGACACGCGCCTGGAACCCCTAAAGTACTACCACTTCACGGAGGGCACGGTGGCCGGCGTCCGGTGCGTCATCAGCCGCACCGGGTACACGGGCGAGGACGGCTTCGAGCTCTACCATGGCGCCGGCGAGGCGGTCGCGCTCGCCGGGGCGCTTCTTGCGGCGGGACAGCCGCTCGGCATGGAGCTCTGCGGTCTCGGCGCCCGCGACAGCCTCAGGCTCGAGGCGGGGTTCCCCCTCTATGGGCACGAGATCACGAGGGACATATCCCCGCTGACGGCGGGCCTCGGCTGGACCGTGAAGCTCGACAAGCAGGGGGAGTTCTCGGGAAGGGCGGCGCTCGCCGCGGAGAAGGCGGCCGGCTCGCCCCGCAGGGTCGTCTTCTTCAGGACGGGCGACCGCCGGATCGTCCGGCCGGACACCCCGGTCGCCGGGGCCGGCGGCGCGCCGGTCGGCCGCGTGCTCTCGGGCACGCTCTCCCCCATGCTCTCGGTCGCGATCGGGTCGGCCCTCGTCGACGCGCCGGCCGCGTCCGGGGCCCTCTGCGCGGACGTGCGCGGCAGCCCCGTCGAATTGCAACTCGTCAAACCCCCGTTCATCGAGCTAAGAAGACCCCAATGAGCAACGTACCCGGCGCGCTTCGCTACGCGAAATCCCATGAATGGCTGAAGGCTGAGGCCGACGGCACCGCGACCGTGGGCATCTCGGACTATGCGCAGGCCTCGCTCGGGGACATCACCTATGTCCAGCTCCCCAAGGTCGGAGCGGTCCTCAAGCAGGGCTCGCCCTTCGGGGTGGTCGAGTCCGTGAAGGCCGCGTCCGACGTGTACGCCCCGGTGGGCGGCGCGGTCGTGGCCGTCAACACGGCGCTCGACAGCGCGCCGGAGGCCCTGAACAGGGACCCGTATGGCGAGGGGTGGATCCTCAGGATCAAGCCGTCGGACCCGGCAGAGGCCGGCGCCCTCCTGGACGCCGCGGGCTACTCGAAGCTTACGGCGTAGCCGCGGCCGCCGCGGCGCTCCTGCGGTCCTGCTTGCGCCGCTCGGTGGCGCTCAGGATGCGCTTGCGGAGCCGCAGGTTCTTCGGGGTCACCTCGACGAACTCGTCGGCGGCGATGTACTCGATCGCCCGCTCGAGCGAGAGCTTGGTCGGGGGCGTCAACTGGATGCCCTTGCCCTCGCCCTGGGAACGGAAATTCGTGAGCTGCTTGGCGCGCACGGCGTTGACCGGGACGTCCTCGTTGCGGGGGTTCTCCCCGACGATCATCCCCTCGTAGACCTCCTCGCCCGGGCCGACGAACAGCTTGCCGCGCTCCTGGGCGCTCTCGAGCGCGTAGGCCGTGGTGACGCCCGCCTCGGTCGCCAGGATGGTGCCCGTGAGCCGCGTGAGGACCTCGCCCGCGTAGGGCGCGTACTCCTTGAAGAGGTGGCTCATGACGCCGCGCCCGCTGGTCGCGTTCACGACGTCGATCTCGAAGCCGATGAGGCCGCGGGTCGTGATCGTGGCCTCGATCATGGTGGAGTGGGAGAGCTTCTCCATGTTGGTCATCAGGCCCTTGCGGTTGGCCAGGTTCTGGACGATCGCACCGACGCACTCGTCGGGGACCTCGATCCAGACGGTCTCATAGGGCTCCAGGCGCTGCCCGTTCTCGAACTTCTCGATCACGGTCGGCCGGGATACCAGAAGCTCGAAGCCCTCGCGCCTCATCGTCTCGACGAGGACGGCAATCTGCATGGCCCCGCGGGCCTTCACGTTGAAGACGCCGGCGGAGTCCGTGTCCTCGACCTTGATGGAGACGTTGGTCTTGAGCTCCCTGTAGAGGCGGTCCCTGAGCTGGCGCGACGTGACGAGCTTGCCCTCGCGCCCCACCAGGGGCCCGTCGTTGATGCAGAACTCCATCTCTAGCGTCGGCGGGTCGATCTGGCTGAAGGGCAGGGCGTGCTGCTCCTCGCTGGCGGCGATCGTGTCGCCGATGTCGATGTCCTCGAAGCCCGAGAGCCCGACGATGTTGCCGGCCGAGCCGGCCTCGGCCTCCACCGTGCCGAGGCCCGTGAACTCGATCACCTTGGTGATCTTGGCCCGGGTCTTCTTGCTGTCGGACTGGCGGATGACGAAGACCGTGTCGCCCAGGCGCGCCGTCCCGCCGAGGATCTTGCCCACGGCAATCCGTCCCACGTAGTCGCTCCAGTCGATGTTGGAGACGAGCATGTGGAACGGCTCCTTCGGCT
>CAYVKH010000005.1:0-106406 GCA_964451965.1 uncultured Opitutaceae bacterium | reverse complement strand
CGCTAGACCCGGCCTAAGCTTCGCTTTGGCCGGGTTTGCGCGCCGCCTGAGATCATGATATGAGACAGACAGTTTCCTATCGGGCGGTTCCTATCTCCCCAGGGTGGACTGACCATCGCGGGGAGCCAGCGTGTGGTGCAATGCCTTACTGTCGCTCAGCCTAGCTTGGGCGCCGCCGCAAGACGAGCCTTATGGAGTCCCGGGCCGTGACGGAAGAGTATCCGGAACCGGAGGGGCCCTGCCCGGGCAGGCACTCAGGGCGCGCGGACAAATCGGATGACCGCCCCGCCTCCGGCAGCCATGCGCAGATCGAGGGTGTCGTCAGCCGATGCCTCGCGTTCCTCAACGCTCAGGTGCTCGGCATTCTCGTCGCTGTCTGCCGAATCGTGCCACCAGCGGAGGTGCCACTTGCCCGGCCCGAGGAAGTCGAGCTTGACCGAGCGCACCCGCGTGTAGCCGTTGTTGAGCGCTCCGAGGTACCAGTCCGAGCCGGAGCGACGGGCGATCACAAGGTGCTCGCCGACGGCGCCCGAGAGCACGCGGGTTTCATCCCACACGGTTGGCACCAGTTTCAGGAGGTCGATGCCGGCCTGGCCCCTCAGGTTCGACGGGTGGTCGCAGACGCAGATGACGGGGCTGTCATAGGCAACGAACAGCGCCAGCTGGCCCGCACGGGTGCTCTGCACCTGGGTCGGGGAGACGTGGGCCTGGAACTGGTCCGCCGACCTGTTGACGAATCCGCCGGGCGTGAAGTCGCCAGGCCCAGCCAGGAAGCGGGTGAACGGCAGCGTGACGCGATGCTCCGCGGTGACCCTCCTGCTCCATTTGTTGTATTCGTTTCCGAGGATTCCCTCGCGGGTCACCTGGTTCGGCCAGGTGCGGATCATCCCGGTCGGCTTGTAGGCGCCGTGAAAGTCCACGAGCAGGTGATGATCCGCGGCCGCGCGGGTGATCTTCTCGTACCAGTTCACCATCTCCTGGTCGTCCCGGTCCATGAAGTCGATCTTCACCCCCGCGAGTCCCCACTTCTCGTAGAGGGAGAACGCCTGCTTGTACGCGTCCCCCCTGTCGACATCGCTCCAGTAGAGCCAGACCCAGAGGCGCACCTTGTTCTCCGCCGCAAATCGCCGGAGCTCGTCCATGTCGACCCCGGGTGACGGCCGCGTTATGTCGGAGCCGGCCGTGCGGGTGCCGACGTACCAGCCTCCGTCCACAAGCTGATAGGGCCATCCCATCTCATTGGCGAAAAGGATGAAGTCCTTCATGGTGGCCGTGTCCATCTTCCCGATCCCGGACCACCAGCGGTCCCACGCCATCATGCCCGGCTTGATCCATGACGTGTCGGCGATCCGGCACGGGGCGCTCAGGTTCAGGACGATGTCGCTCTCGATCAGCCGCCCCGGTTCCCGCCCGACCATCAGGACCCGCCAGGGGGACGGATGCGGAAGCGCGACGTTCACCAGGCCATTCCCGTCCATGCGGGGGGCAAGCCGGCTGCACAGGGTCACCGCACCCGTGCCCGCCGCCTGCGGCTCGCGGGCCAGCCAGAGTCCGGCCCAGTCCACAAGCTCGGCCTCCGTGACCGCGACCCACGCCGCGGGAGTGTGGGCAAGCAAGGGCAATCCGGTCACCGTGTCGACGGGAAGGTCCGACAGGCGCTGCCTGCGGAACTCCCATTCCTGGGAGCCGCGGAAACCGCCCCGCGAGTCGTAGGCGTCAGGGGGGACCGCAATGTGATCGCCCGCGAAGCAGGTGCTGTCGGTCGCGAAGGCGAATTCAGTAAGCTCCTCGTCGATAACGACGTCTGACGCTCCGGATCCACCCGCGAGCAGATAGCGGAAGGCCACGCCGTCATCGTAGGCCCGGAACACGACCGAGAAGGCCCGCCCGGCCTCCCCATTCTCCCGAAGGGAGACCGCGAGCTCCCGGTAGTGGTCCCGCACCTCGCTCCGCTTCCCGAGCGGATTGGCCCAGGTCGTGTCGCTGGCCGCTCGAACCGCGCCGAGGAGCACGACGTCGCGGCCAAGGACGCCGCCCTCGCGAATCCGAAGGCCGAGCCTCGACTCGTTCAGGACCGGCGTGCCGTCGACCGCGAGCCGGTAGCTCAGGGCGCCGGCGGGATTGACCGTCACGGCGATGCGGCCGTCCGGAGAACGCAGCTCCAGCGCCGCCGATGGGGATCCGCCTTCGGCCGCGCGGGCGCCGCATCCGAATGCCAGGAGAAGGATTGCAGGCAGGGCAGGTGCAAGGCGGTGGCGGAGTTCGCGGGGCATGTGGGGTATCGGGGCATTCATTTGAAATTCCTCCCGAACGGCGAAGGCCACGGCAGATCCCTGGATCCTGTGGCAAGGTTTTCCGCAGCCAGCTGCCGTTGGGCTTCGTCGAGGGGCAAATCGGTCTTCTCCGGTCGAGGCACCCTACCCGCCCCGATGGCGCCGATCAATGTTGATCGGCCATGGCCAATTAACCAGCGTGCCTCATGGCTCGTTCAAATTATGAGGACGAAATCATCGTCTCCTGGGTCGAACTGCACCGCGATGCTCGCTTTCTCTCCGAGCAGCTTCACGCGAAGGGATCGTGGAAGGGAATCATCGCCATCACGCGCGGGGGCCTGATCCCGGCGGCGCTCGTTGCGCGCGAGCTCGACATCCGGCTGGTCGACACGATCTGCGTGACGAGCTACGCCAAGGCCGCGGCGGGCGAGGCCGAGCAGATCCGCGAGGACGTCAAGGTCCTCAAGGGTGTCGAGGGGGACGGCGAGGGCTACCTGCTCATCGACGACCTGGTCGACTCCGGCCGCACGGCGCAGGTCGTGCGCCAGCTCCTTCCCAAGGCGCATTTCGCGACCCTGTACGCCAAGCCGCTGGGCCGACCCATCGTCGACACGTGCGTCAAGGAGTTTAAGCAGAACAAGTGGATATTCTTCCCCTGGGACATCGAGTACAAGTTCGCCACCCCGATCAAGGACGGGGGCCGCGCCGCCGCCGGGCCCTAGGAGGGGCGACCCATGCTCAGTGTCCCTCGGTCGGCGCGGCCGAGGGTTGGAAATTCCAGAGGGCCAGCACGGGCTCCGCGCCGTCCCCGTGCTCATAGGCGAGGATGCTCAGGGAGGCCGTATCGAGCAGCAGGCGTTCACCGTCGCCGACGGGCAGGCCGATCCACCGGGCTCCAAGGGCCCTCCCAAAATGGCCGTGCGAGAAGAGTGCGACGTCTCCCTCCATCGACCGCAGCCGGGAAATCAGCCGGTCCGCGCGCGCCGCGACCTGGGCCGGGGACTCGCCCCCGGGGCAGCCGTCCCTGAAAAGCTTCCACCCCGGGCGGATCCTGAGGATCTCGCCCGAACCCAGGCCCTCGTAGTCGCCATAATCCCATTCCGCCAGATCCTGCTCGATCTCGGCGGCGCCGCCGAGCCCGGCCAGCTCGCACGTCAGCCGGGCCCGCTGCCGCGGGCTGGTCAGGACGCGGCTGAAGCGGGCACCGGCAAGCGCGTCGGCCAGCCTGCGCGCGTTCAGCTCGCCCTGCTCGGAAAGCGGGATGTCAGTGCGTCCGGTGTGGCGGCCGGATTTCGACCAGGCCGTCTCGCCGTGGCGTGCGAAAAAGACGCGGGACGGCATCGCGCAAGGCTAGGCTGACGGAGGGGGGATGGCCCACTTCCAGTTGCGGACTTCAGGCATGTCCTGGCCGTTCTCATCGATGTACTGCCTGTGCTCAACCAGCTTATCGTTCAGGGCCTGCTTCAGGTGGGCGCCCGCGTCGCCCGTCTTCGGAAGGCGGTCGATCGCATCCATCACCAGGTGGAACCGGTCCATGTCGTTCAGGACAGTCATGTCAAACGGCGTCGTGATCGTGCCCTCCTCCTTGTAGCCACGGACGTGGATATTGCCGTGGTTCGTGCGCCGGTAGGTCAGGCGGTGGACAAGCCACGGATAGGCGTGGAAGGCGAATATCACCGGCCTGTCCCTCGTGAATATCGAGTCGAAGTCCGGATCGCTCAGGCCGTGCGGATGCTCGCTGGCCGGCTCCAGTTTCATGAGGTCGACCACGTTGACCACGCGGATCCTGAGGCTGGGAAGGCGCTCCCGCATGATGGAGACGGCTGCCAGGGTCTCCAGGGTCGGGACGTCTCCCGCGCAGGCCATCACCACGTCGGTCCCGCCCTCCTGGTCGTTGCTGGCCCACTGCCATATCCCGATGCCCTCGGCGCAGTGCCGGACGGCGGCTTCCATGGATAGCCACTGCGGTGCGGGGTGCTTGCCCGCGACCACGACGTTCACGTAATGGCGGCTTCGCAGGCAGTGGTCCATGACCGAAAGGAGGCAGTTCGCATCCGGGGGAAGGTAGACCCTCACGATCTCGGCCTTCTTGTTCACGACATGGTCAATGAAGCCCGGGTCCTGGTGGGTGAAGCCGTTGTGGTCCTGGCGCCAGACATGCGACGTCAGAAGATAGTTGAGCGACGCGATCTTGCGCCTCCATGGCAGGCGGGACGTGACCTTCAGCCACTTCGCATGCTGGTTGAACATTGAGTCGACGATGTGGATGAAGGCCTCATAGCAGTTGAAGAGCCCGTGGCGGCCCGTGAGAAGGTAGCCTTCCAGCCAGCCCTCGCACTGGTGCTCGCTGAGCATCTCCATGACGCGTCCGTCGTGCGCCTGGAACTCATCGTCCTTCTTCTTCCCCGCCTCCCATTGGCGGCTGGTCGCCTCAAACACGGCCTCGAGCCCGTTGGACAGCGTCTCGTCGGGCCCGAAGATGCGGAAGTTGCGCCCTTCCTGGTTGAGCCTGACCACATCGCGCAGGAAATGCCCCAGGACGTGGGTGTCGCCGGGACCGGCGGCGCCGGGCTCGGGCACGCTGAGGGCGTACGCGCGGAAATCCGGCATCCGAAGGTCGCGCAGCAGGATCCCGCCGTTCGCATGGGGGTTCGCCCCCATGCGCCTGTCGCCCTGGGGCGCGAGCTCGGCGAGTTCCGGCATCAGGCGGCCCGCCTCGTCGAAGAGCTCCAGGGGCCGGTAGCTCCTGAGCCATGCCTCGAGCTGGCTCAGGTGCTCCGGCGGGGACGCCGATGAGACGGCGATCGGCACCTGATGGGAGCGGAAGCTGCCCTCGTTCTTCCTGCCGTCGACGATCTTCGGCCCCGTCCAGCCCTTGGGAGAGCTGAGCACGACCATGGGCCATCGCGGGCGGGAGGTGATGCCGCGCACCCGGGCGTCATGCTGGATCCGCTTTATCTGCTCCACGACCATGTCGAGAGTCGAGGCCATCGCCTCGTGCATCTTCCCCGGGACGTGGCCCTCCACGAAGTACGGCGTCCATCCGTAGCCGCGCAGCAGCTCCTCCAGCTCCCCCCGGCTTATGCGGGCGAGAACGGTGGGATTGGCGATCTTGTAGCCGTTCAGGTGCAGGATCGGCAGCACCGCGCCGTCGGTCACCGGGTTCAGGAACTTGTTGGAATGCCAGGCCGTCGCCAGCGGGCCGGTCTCCGCCTCGCCGTCGCCGACCACGCAGCCGACGACCAGCGAGGGGTTGTCGAACACCGCCCCGAACGCGTGGCTGAGGGAGTATCCCAGCTCGCCGCCCTCGTGAATGGATCCGGGGCATTCGGCCGATGCGTGGCTTGGAATCCCGCCGGGGTACGAGAACTGCGTGAAGAGCCTCTTGAGCCCGGCCTCGTCTCGGCTGACGTCGGGGTACACCTCGCTGTAGGTGCCCTCGAGGTACGTGTTGCCGACGACGGCGGGGCCGCCGTGCCCCGGGCCCGACATGTAGATCATGTCGAGGTCGAACTCCCGGATGATCCTGTTCAGGTGGACGTAGATGAAGTTCTGGCCGGGCGTGGTGCCCCAGTGCCCGAGCAGCATGTGCTTCACGTGCTCGAGCCTGAGCGGCTCCCTTAGCAGCGGATTGCCGCGGAGGTAGATCTGGCCAACGGACAGGTAGTTGGCGGCGCGCCAGTAGGCGTCCATCCTCTTGAGCATGTCCGGGGTCAATGTGTTCTTCTTCATGGGTGCGCCCTTCCTCTCCGTCCCAGGCCGAGCGCGCGCATGACCGATCTGGCGATCATCAGCTCCTCGTCCGTGCGGATCACCCGAACGGCGACGGGCCCGGCGGCTCTTGAGATCAGCGGCGAATTCGCCGCGTTCCTCCTTCCATCCAATTCGATGCCGAGAAAGCCGAGGCCGTCGCAGATGCGGGCCCGGACGACGGGCGAGCTCTCGCCTATCCCGCCCGAGAACACCAGCGTGTCGAGGCCGCCCAGCGCCGCCGCGTACGCCCCTATCCATTTCTTCGCCTGGTAGCAGAAGAGGCCCACGGCCTCGGCGGCCCGGATGTCGCGGGGTTCCCGCTTCAGCAGGTCGCGCATGTCGGAGCTGGTCTCCGAGACCCCCAGCAGGCCTGAATCGCGGTTCACCATCCTCTGGAACTCCGGTGCGGTCATCCGCTCCCTGCGCGCGAGGAAGCCCACGATCCCCGGGTCCAGGTCCCCCGACCTTGTGCTCATGACAAGCCCCGCGGCCGGCGTGAACCCCATCGACGTGTCAATGCTCCGGCCCCTCTTGACCGCGGCCATGCTCGCCCCGTTTCCGAGGTGGGCGAGGATCACCCTGCCGCGCACCGCGGCCCGCCCGCCGATGCGTCCGAGCTCCTCCATCAGGAACGCGTAGGACAGGCCGTGAAAGCCGTAGCGCACGACGCCGGTCGACTCGAAGCGGCGCGGAATCGGCAGCATCCTCGCGATCCGCGGCATCGTCCGGTGAAACGCGGTGTCAAAGCACGCGATCTGCGGCAGCGCCGGATGGCGCCCCAATATGGCGTGGATCAGCTCGAGCTCGCGCGGCATGTGGTCCGGGTCGAAGGGCGTTATCCTCGTCAGCTCCTCGAGCAGCTCCGGTGTGACCCGCTCCGGCTCCGAGTGCTCCATGCCGTGCACGACCCGGTGCCCGACGGCCCGAACCGACGCGAACGCGGGCTGGGCCTCGAGCCAGTCCAGCAGGACGCCGACGGCCGTGCGGTGGTCCGCGGCCGCAACCCGGCGGCTGCCCTCCTTCCCCTCCAGCCCGTGGATGAAGTGTAGGCGGGTGCCCGGCAGGCCTATCCTGTCCACCTTGCCGTCCAGGATCCGCCGCATGGGCGCGCGCGCCTCGTACAGCGCGAACCGGATGCTCGACGAACCGCCGTTAACGGCCAGGAGAGAGGCTTTCCGATCGGCCGGTTTCATTGAAAATGGAGGCTAAGACTCATCCATGCTATAGCCAGCGGCGCGCCGACAATGTTCCACGATCTTAACCGGCGCCTAGCCGGCGAGCTGCCTGCGGATCGCCCGCAGCTCGGCGCGCCGCGCCCTTGTGACGCCCGGGTACCTCATGTCGAGGCCCTTCAGGACGCCGATCACGATCCGCGAGACGATGAGCCGGGCGTTCAGCTTGTCGTCGGCGGGGACGATGTGCCATGGAGCCGCCTTCGTGCTGGTCGCGCTCAGGCATTCCTCGTAGGCCCGGGTATAGTCGTCCCAGAATTTCCGTTCCTTGACGTCGCCAAGGTTGAATTTCCAGTTCTTCTCCGGCACGTCGATGCGCTTCAGCAGCCGTTTGCGCTGCTCGTCCTTGGAAAGGTGCAGGTAGAACTTGACGACCCGGGTGCCGTTGCGGTGCAGGTGCCTCTCCATGTCCACGATTGAGCGGTACCTGTCCCGCCAGATTGTCTTCTTGCCCATCAGCTCCCCAGGAAGCCCCTGGGACTGCAGGATCTCGGGATGCACGCGCACCACCAGGACCTCCTCGTAATATGACCGGTTGAAGACCCCGATCCTGCCCCGCGCCGGCAGGCGGCAGTTCGTTCGCCACAGGAAATCGTGCTCCGATTCCTCTGCGCTCGGCTGCTTGAACGAGTAGACCTCGCAGCCCTGCGGGTTGATGCCGCTCAGGACGTGGCTGATCGCCCCGTCCTTGCCGGCGGCGTCCATGGCCTGGAATATGAGCAGCAGCGCGTAGGTGTCGGAGGCGTACAGGAGATGCTGCAGCGCGCTCAGGTCCCGCACGTCCTCGACGAGGGACTCCTTGTACTGCTTTCCCGACTTGTAGAGCGGCTTGATGTCAGTTGGCCACTTCCTGAGCCTGACCTTCCTGCCGGGCGCGATGCGGAAGTCGTCTGGGTTAATCTTCATGTTGGATCGGTTCCCGCGGGGCTGGAGAAGGAGCGGGCCGCGCCTCCCTGTCCGGCACGAAAGGGGGGCTCATGGCGATCTCCTGGGCTTGAAGGCCGACGCGCCCGCCAGCTTCTCCCAAAGGGCGCGCTCCTGCGCCGACACCGAGGGGGGCACCTGGATCCGCGCGACGGCATAAAGGTCGCCCCGGATCCCGTCCTCGCGGGGCAGACCCAGGCCGCGCAGGCGAAGCTGGCTGCCGGCTGCGGTCCCGGGAGGAACCTTGAGCGAGGTTGTTCCGTCGAGCGTGGGTATCTTCGCGTTGACCCCGAGCACGGCCTCCCAGGGCGCGAGGTCCAGGTCGAAATAGAGGTCCGGGCCCTTCACGGTCAGGTCCGGGTGGCGCGCGAGGCGAACCCGGAGGAAGAGGTCTCCCGCCTGGCCGCCGCCGGAGCCCGCGCCGCCCTGGCCTGCAAGGCGGATGCGCTGGCCCTCGCGCACCCCGGGCGGGATCCGCACCTGATAGGTGTCGGTGCGCTCGGCGCCGTCGTCCTGCGGCCTCCTCAGCGTCACCTTTCGCCTCGAGCCCCGCAGGGCCTCCTCCAGCGTGACCATGATGTCGGCCTCCACATCGCTGCCGGCCTGGGCAAACTCCTCTCCGTAGTCGAAGGTCTGGCCCGACTCCCCGAATGAGCCGCGCCCGTCGCGCCTGGCCCCGAAGAACGATTCGAAGAAGTCGCTGAATCCGGTGCCGCCGAACTCGAAGTCGGGGGCACCCCCGGGATGCCTGCCGCCGCGGCGGGCCCCGGTCCGGCCGTTCATTCCGGCGGCCTCTTCCTGCCAGTTCACCCCGAGCTCGTCATAGCGCCGGCGTTTGTCCGGGTCCCCGAGGACCTCGTACGCCTCGTTGATCTCCTTGAACCTCTCCTCCCCCGCGGCCTTGTTCTTGGCAACGTCCGGATGATGGATGCGCGCAAGCTTCCGGAACGCCTGCTTGATGTCCTCCGGCGTCGCGGTCCGTCCGACGCCAAGCGTTTCGTAGTAGTCCTTGTACTTGATCGGCATAAGTCACCCGGCTTTTGCCCAACCCTGACACGAGATTGCGCAAAGCACAATGTTGCCCGCACGCGGCCTGCCGCCTAGCGGGCCGGCGGGCCGTCCCTTCGTTCCCAGAACCCGATCGCGAAATCGCCGTCGTTCCCGTACATGTGGTGCCAGTAGTAGCGCGGCTTGATCTGGTCCGCGAGGGGCCCGAACCGGGAGTTCAGGTCTGCGTTGTCCCTGGGCAGCCATAGGACGTACTTCACGTTGTTGTGGAGGAGCCACCCAAGCGGGTCCGGGAGGGTTCCCGCGTAGAGCGCGTTTATCTGGGTGAACCGCTGGTTGACCTCAAGGAATGAGCCGCGCCAGGCCTCCTCGAGCCAGGGCCAGCCTAGGAAGCTCTGCTTGCCGGAAAAGAGGGTCACCGCGGGCGACTCGGTGTTCATCATGGCGAGCCCGCTTTCGATCGTCACGCCATCGGGGCGCGATGAAAGCTCGACAATCATGTCCCGGATCACGACGTCCTTCTCGATCCACATGGACCCGGACAGGTGCCCGACGGACGCCTTGGAGTTCTCGTAGGCCCCTGCGAACTGCCTGCTAAGGTCATAGGCGAAGGCCAGGTTCGGAAGCAGCAGGACCAGGGTGCCGTACCTGCACACCCGCGACCTGGATCCGAGATTGAGCGCGCCGAGCGTGACGATGATCCCGGCGTACACCCACGGCCACCATTTGAGCGTCGAATTGAACCGGCTCCAGGGCCCGCCGTAGAGGTCGTGGTTGTAGAGGAACTCGGTGGCGAGGAGGGCCACGCTCCAGATCGCGACGAGGAAGAGCGCGAGCGGACGCCGCTCGCGGTTGAACGGGCCGAGCACGAGTATCCCGAGCACCGGCCAGAACGTGAGCAGCCATCCGAGCCACGGTGTGTGGTCCTCGGCGCCGGTCAGCCCGATCGCCGCGTTGTTGCCGATCGCCTGCTGGGTGAATTGCAGGAGAAACGGGAACTCGAGCGCCGTCGCGACGGCGGCGCCGGCCAGCCCCGGAACCAGGTAGCCCTCCTCCCCGCGCAGGGCGGTGAACAGGAACCATCCGCCGACCAGCAGGCATTGCAGCGGCAGGATCCACGCGTTTGAGATCAGCGCCAGGGGCAAGGTCGCCGCAAGGAGCGCGTTGTTGACGGCCCGGCTTCGTCCGGACGCGCCCGTCTCCTGGGCCGCGATCAGGACGGCCGCGAAGGCGAGGAGGAGGAATCCGGAGAGCGGCGGATGGTAGTCGCCTTTGATCAGGAAGTAGCTGAGCGGCTCCATGGGAAGGTCGCGCGGCTCGACGCCCGGGGTCGTCATCCACGAGGCGACGTGCCGGCCGAGCGGAGTCTGGACGTTGCGCACGATGGATCCCCCGACAAACCGCACGACGTCCAGCACATAGGCCTCCTTGAGGAGCAGATGGGCCGCGACGGCCACCCCGCTTCCCCCGATGAGAAGGGAGAGCAGCCCGGTCCAGCGCCCGGGTGACCATTCGCAGAGCCTGCAGATGCAGCTGCCCGCCAGAAGCGTCAGGAATCCCACCAGGGTGCAGAAGGCCAGGTGATAGCTGACGCCCGGGCCGACCCCGAGCAGCCTGCCCAGCAGGGCCGCGCCATAGTGCTGGAAGCTGTAGTAGCAGTTCGCGCGGAAGGGCGACAGCCAGAGGTCCGGGGGCGGGAGCTGCGTGCCCCTCATGTAGGATTCGATCAGCCCGAAGTTCGGCATCTTGTCCTCGCTGGCGTCGATGTCCGGGAACGTGTAGCGCCAGAGCAGGCAGTAGAGGAAGCCGATCGCGAACAGGGCCTCATTCCCAAGGTTCCTGCGGATGAGCGGCCGGTCGCGCCAAATCAGCCACACGGACAGCGCCGTGGTGAGCGGCAGGAGAGGCAGGCGCGGGCCAAAGCCCGCAAAGTGCTCCAAGCAGAAGAAGACCAGGCAGACCGCCAGCACCCCGGCCGCCCTCGCGATCACGTAGTCGTCAATGAAACGCCGCGCGGCCAATCCGGCGCCCAGGAGGTTTATCCAAAGCCCGGCGATCGCCAAACTTAGAAATACCAGCGACATCCCCACAAAAGTTGCCCGCCAGGATGGCTCCAAGCGAGCCTGGATTTGGCCGCGGAAGCCGGCCCTGCCCGGCCGTCCGGCGGGAGCCGCGGCCCGCCATGTCCCGGGCGCCTGAACTCCGCGAATACAAACTTTGCAAACGCGCCTTCCGCCCTATGGGCTTCCGGCTGCGTGCCAACCAACCGCAAGAACCGGATTCCCCGAAGGCGCTGGGGAATCGGCGTGCTCCTTGGCTCGGGCATCCTGGTCAGCTTCCTGGACCGGATAAACCTCTCGATCGCCGGGCCCCAGCTGCAGAAGGCGCTCAACATCGGGCCCGACGGGCTGGGGTTCCTCCTCAGCGCGTACCTGTGGACCTACACCGCCCTCCAGATCCCCGTCGGCCTGGTCGTCGACCGCCTCGGCGTGACACGGGTCGGCCGCTGGGGCGCGCTCCTCTGGACGATGACCTCGGCAATCACCGCGGTCGCGGGGGGCTTCTGGGGGATCGTCGCCGCGAGGTTTCTCCTCGGGATCGCCGAGGCCCCCTCGTTCCCCGCGGTGTCCAAGGCCACGGGGCACTGGTTTCCGCGGTCCGAGCGGGCCCGGGCGACGTCGATCTTCGACGCCGCCGCGAAGTTCTCGAACGTGCTCGGGATTCCCGTGATCGCGTTTGCCGTCGTGCGGTTCGGCTGGCGCTGGGGGTTCGCGATTTCCGCCGCGATCAGCCTCGTGTACTTCGTGGCGTTCTACTTCCTCTACAGGGACCCGAGCGCCGACCCCCGGCTGAGCCGGATCGAGCATGAGCACATCCTCGCCGGCGGCGGCGTCCCCGAGGGCCCCTCGGGCGAGGGCTCCCTCGACATGCTGGGCTACCTGCTCAGCCAGCCAAAGATCTGGGGCCTTGCGATCGGCTTCGGCGCCTACGGCTACTCGTTCTACCTCTTCCTGACGTGGCTGCCGTCCTACCTCGTCAGCACGAGCGGGATGAGCGTGCTCAGGTCGGCCACCTACACGGTGACGCCCTGGGCGATCGCGACCTTCACGGATCTCTTCGTCGGCGGGTGGCTGATCGACGCCCTGATCGCGCGCGGCGCCGACGAGACCCGCGTGCGCAAGACGGTCCTCATCTGGGGGATGCTTCTCGGCCTCGCGGTGATCGGCGCCACCCGGACATCCAGCCCGGCCTGGGCGATCTTCTGGATCTCGATCTCGCTCGGCGGCCTCGCCGCCGCCGCCCCGGTCGGCTGGTCTCTCCCCTCGCTGATCGCCCCCAAGGGAGGCGTCGGGGCCGTCGGCGGAATCATGAACTTTGCGGTGAACTCCATGGGGATCGCCGCCCCGATCGCGACGGGCCTGATCGTCAAGGCCACCCATTCCTTCGTCGGCGCGTTCCTGGCGGCCGCCGCGATACTCGTCGTCGGCATCCTCGCGTTCATCTTCCTGCTCGGGAGGATCGAGACCATGCCCGGCCCGGCAAAGGCGGCGGCCGGCCGAGCGCCGGGTTGACCTCGCGCCTGGGAATATCAAAACCTTGGCCCTGCCGATGAAGAAGACGCTCATCCATCCGCCAGACCATCCCGACCCGCGCGGCGCCTACAGCCCCGGCCTCCTCGTAGAGGCGGGGGGCTCGAAGACGCTCTACGTCACGGGGCAGCTCGCCGTCGACCCCGACGGGAAGGTCGTCGCCCCCTACGACGCGGCGGCGCAGACCGAATACGTCTTCGGGCTCATCGGATCCATACTCGGGGCCGCTGGGATGGGTTTCGGCGACGTGGTGAAGGTGCAGACCTTCCTGACTCACATGCCCGACTTCGAGAAGTTCTCCCCGGTGCGGAACCGGTTCTTCGCGGATACGCGTCCGGTGAGCACGCTTCTCGAGGTGAAGGGCCTGGCTCGAGAGGGCTGCTGCGTGGAAATCGAGGTCGTCGCAGTAAAGTGAACCCGTGACGCCTCCCGCCACTCCCCCGTCAGGCACCCCGGCGCTCTGCGTGGCCGACGACGCCACGTTTTGGCCGTGGCTTTCCTGGCCGAGGTTCGCATCCCTGCCGAGCCGCGAGTCGACCGTGGTCGTCGTCCCGCTTGGCGGGATGGCCGACTGGGGCCTGGGCCATCCCCTCGATGCCGAGGAGATGGTGCTCACCCATGTCATCCGCGACGCGTGCCGGCAGGTCGCCAATGACAGGAAGCCGCTGGTCGTGCCCCCCCTCCGCTTCGCCTTCGGCGCCGACCCCTCGTGCGCCTTCTCCGTAGACCAGCCCGCGGCGCACGCCCTGATCGCCGAGGTTGCCGCCTCAATCGCCGCGGCAGGGTTCAGGAAGATCGCCGTTGTGAACGCGAGCCCGTGGAGCGAGGAGCTCTGCAGCGCGTCGGCCCGGGACCTGCGCGTCTCGCGCGGGCTCCACATGTTCCTCGTGCACCTGAGCGCGATCGGCCTGGATTTCCATCCCGTCCGGAGCGGGAGCCGCCGGAAGCTCCAGACGCTTCTCACCTCCCTTTACGGCGCCGAGCCCGAGGCGCCCGGGCCGGAGGCGCCCGGCCGGCCGGCGGCGCTCTGGGGGGACGAGTCCGTGGTCCCGCTTCAGGGCCCGGCCGTGGGCCTCGAGGAGGCGCGAGCCGAGGGCGCCTCAATCCTCGCCGCGGCCGCCGGCCGCCTCGCAAAGCTCCTGTCGGACATCCACGACCGCGCGCCTCTCAGAGCGAAGATAACGCCCGCATGAACTTCCCGTCCTATCGCGACAGGTACCTTCCCGCGATGACCCTGCGGCGCATCAGGGCGCTTCCCGACAGGGCGTGGGCGCCCGTCATCCTTGCCACGGGTGCGATCGAGCAGCACGGGCCGCACCTGCCCGTGGCCGTGGACGCCCTGATGGGCCAGGTGTGGCTGTCGCTCGCCCTGGCCCGGCTTCCCGCCGGCGCGTCGTGCTACGTCGCGCCGCCGATCACGATAGGCAAGAGCAACGAGCACACCGGGTTTCCGGGGACGCTCATGATCTCCCGGGAAACCCTCCGTTCGCAGATCCTCGCCGTCGCCCGCCAGATCGGCACCTGGGGCTTCCGTTCCCTGGCGGTCATCAACACCCACGGGGGCAACGTGCCGGTCCTTATCCCGACTCTTCGGGAGATTCGGACGCTCTACGGCATGAGGGCGGGACTCCTCCAGTCGAAGCCGGTGCAGGGACTCTCGGCCCAGGAGGCCACTTTTGGAATCCACGCGGGCGAGGTGGAGACGTCGTGGATGATGGCGGCGGCAGGCCAGCACACGGACCCGTCGAAAGCGGTGTGCGAATTCCCCGCTCGGATCGGGGACCCGGGGGAGGTCAGGCCGGTCGCGGCGCCCGCGCTGGTCGCCTGGGCGTCGAAGGACGTCTCGAAGTCCGGGGTCATGGGAGATGCCACCGCAGCCACCGCGCAGAAGGGCGAGCGCTGGCTTGAACAGGGCGCGGACGGCTACGCGGCGGCGATCTCGGAGCTCTGCCGCATCGCCAAGGCAGCCGCATCCTGATGGCCGCCGGCCCGCCAGGGCCACGGCCGCGCAACGCCCGGCACCCCGCGTGCGTCTTGCGTGGTAGGATGCAATTCTACACCATTTGCCCATGACCTCCCCCAAGGCGCCATTCCCCCTGATGTGCGTCGCAGCATGCCTGCTCGCGCAGGCCTGCGTCGAGTACACCCCCGAGACGGCATATCCGCCGCCGCCGCCTACTCCGCCGCAGTACGTTGAGGCGCCGCCGGCGCAGCCCGCGGCCCCGCCCCAGGCGCTCAGCGGGGTTGATGCGCTCGTGGCGCCAATCGCCCTGTATCCCGATCCGCTGATCGCGATCATGCTGGCGGCGTCCACCGTGCCCTGGGAGATCACCGCGGCTTCCTCCTACCTGGTCCAGTACGGCGACGTGTCCCGGATCGACGGCCAGCCATGGGATCCGAGCGTGCGGGCGCTCGCCCACTATCCCACGGTGGTCGCTTGGATGGCGCAGAACATCGCCTGGACCGAGGCGCTCGGCTCCGAGTTCTCCGTCTCGCCGGCCGGGGTCATGGAAGCGGTCCAGAGACTCCGGTCCCGGGCGCTGGCCGCCGGCACCCTCGTGTCGACGCCGCAGCAGCAGGTGTTCTCGGAGGACGGCGAGGTCGAGATTCTCCCGGCGCAGGCCGATGCCGTCTACATCCCGGTCTACGACCCCAACGTCGTATACGCGGACGAGCCCTACACCGGCTACGGCGGCCCGTTCATCTACTTCGGCACCCCGTTCTTTGCGGGCATGTGGCTGGACTACTCCCTTGACTGGCGCCACCACCGGGTCTGGTCCGGCGACAGGGATTCATGGCGCGACCACGGCGCCTGGCACCCGCGGCATTTTGACGGCGACCGGGCGCCGCCCGGGGCCCACCAGTGGAATCCCAGGAAGGGCGAACCCGGCAATCACCAGCCAGGCAGAGGCGAGCACGGCACCTCCGCGCCAGTGCCTCGCCCGATGACGGGCGCCCCGAAACCCCCTCCTTCCCGCGACAGGGTCACCGGCACGCGGCCGGATAGGGCCCCGGCCCCCCGGAGGGCGCCGGCTCCTCCCATGGACAGGCCGAGGATCGGCGCCCCTATTGCCCCCTCGAGTCCTGAAAGGCCGGGCAAGCCGGCTTCGAAACCGCCGGCAGAAGCGGTGCCGCGGTCCCCGGAGCCCCAACCGAAGGAAGCCCCCCCGCAGAGCCCGACACGTACCGTGCATGACGCCCCGTTTCAGCAGACGCGGCAGGCGAACCTACCGCCTGGCGTCGGGGTTCGCTCAACCCAGCCGCCGGCAACGGCGCCCGCGAGAGCCCCGGCACCGGCAGCCCACGCCTCGTCGGCCCCGGTGTCGGCACCGGTGTCCGCCCCCGCACCCTCCTCCTCCTCCAATCTCTCGACCGACCCAGGCAACCGCCAGCCGCAGAAGTAGCATGGAGCTTCCGATCTACTGGGTCGACGCGTTCACGGAGAGGGCATTCGGAGGGAACCCGGCCGCGGTGATCCCGCTCGACTCCTGGCTCGACGACGCGCTCATGCAGCGCATCGCCAATGAGAACGGCCTCTCGGAAACAGCGTTCTTCGTCCGCACGGGCCCGGCCCGGGCCGGGCTCCGATGGTTCACGCCCGCAACCGAGGTCGACCTCTGCGGGCACGCGACGCTGGCGACCGCGCAGGTGCTGTTCAACCAGCTCGGCCAGGCAGAATCCCCGGTCGTGTTCGACACCAAGTCCGGGCCCCTGTCCGTCGCCCGGCGCGGGCCCCTGATCGAGCTCGATTTCCCCGCCCGCCCGGCGGAACAGGCCGAGCCGCCCGAGAGCCTGCTGCGGGGCCTGCGCCTCAGGCCCGCGGAGGTCCTGCGTTCGGAGCGGATGTGGCTGTGCGTCTACGCAACCGCGGAGGAGGTCTCGGCGCTCGCCCCGGACTTCGGCGCTCTCGGGTCCGTCGTCCCCGGCAGGATAATACCGACGGCGCCCGGAAGGGACTGCGACTTCGTCTCCCGCTTCTTCGCACCCGACGCGGGAATCCCGGAGGACCCCGTCACCGGATCGGCTCACTGCACTCTTGTGCCGTATTGGGCCCGGCGGCTTGGAAAGGCCAAGTTCCACGCCCGCCAGGTTTCCAGGCGCGGCGGCGAGCTCTGGTGCGAGCTCGCCGGCGACCGGGTGAGGATGGCAGGCCACGGGGTGGCGTACCTCAAGGGCTCAATCCGCGTCTAGGGGCGGCCCCTTACTTCTCCTTCATCACATAGACGCCGTCCCAGCCTGGGGGAGGCGGCTCGGCCCTGTAGCCCTCGGCAATCGCGATGTAGACGAGCGAGGGATTGGTCTTCGCTCCCGTGGTCCGCCCGGGTCCATTGATCTCCAGCGCCTCCGAGCGCCGGAAGCACTCGATCGCGCCGTCCCAGTCGCGCGCATAGTATTTCGCCAGCCCCTCCTCGAAAATCGCGACGCATTCCCGCGTGGAATCGGTCACGTTCTCAGTCAAGGCCACCAGCTCGAAGATCGGCACGGGCTGGGCGCGTCCCTTTACGACTATCCGACCCAGCGCCCTGAATTGGATGCGCCCCTTTTCGACCTTCTCGCATTCGGCCCGGGTCGCCTCCGTGCACATGGTGTAGACCCCCCAGGACTTGGCCCCGCTCTCCATCCGCGCCGCCAGGTTCACGTCGTCGCTCATCATCGTGTAGCTGAAGCGCGTGTGGCTTCCCATGTTGCCGACGACCGCCGGGCCCGTATTGAGCCCGATGCGCGCCTGGAGCCTGTGGACGATCTGCGGCCACTTGTCCCCCTCGCTCGTCCACTTTGCGCGCAGCTCGCCGATGCGGCTCTGGACAAGGAGCGCCGCCACGCACGCCTTATGCGCGTGGCCCGGCAGCGCGAGCGGCGCCCCGTAGATCATGACGACGGCGTCGCCGATGTATTTGTCCAGGGTGCCGCCCTCCGCCTGGAGGATGTCCGTGCAGGCGGTGAGGTATTCGTTCATCAGCTCGACGAGCCCCGACGGCGAAAGCTTCTCCGACATGGTCGAGAACGACTCGATGTCGCTGAAATAAGCGGTGATGTGCTCGACGACCCCTCCGAGCTTGGGCTCCTCGCCGGAATCCACCATCTGGTTGACAAGTGCGGGCGAGACGTAGGTCCCGAACATCCCCTTGATCCGGCCCTTCTGCTTCTGCTCCTCGACGATCTGCCAGAGCAGGCCGACGCCGCTCGTTGTGATCGCGGCGCCGATCGGCGCGACGACGGGGATCATGAAATGGCCCGTCTTGAAGAGCTGGAATGCGATCGCCACGTAGAGCACCGCCGAAAGAACGGCCATCACCTTTGCGAACATGGCGCGGCCCCCGCCCGCGAGCGCCAGTGAGGACACGAGTAACGAGAGGCCGAAAATGATCGCATAGGAGCCCCACGACGGGATCCGTCGGATATACATCCCCGCTACGATGGTCTTCAGCAGGTTCCCATGGACCCCCACCTTCGGCTCAGCCACGTCGTCGACGGGCGTGGGGGCGACGTCCTGCAGCAGCCGGTCCACGGGGCCTATCAGGACCACCGAACCCTTGAACTGGGCGAAGAACTCCTCGGCCTTCTTGCGCTCGTCCGCCGTCCCCGAGTCCAGGATCTGCGCGTACTCGTAGACGTCGGCAATGCTCACCCGCGGGTTGTGGGCGGCGTCAAACCAGGGCGAGAACCAATTGATCTCGACCTGCTGCCTGTTCCTGAGCGGGATGCGCGCGGCAAGCGACCCGTCGGGCCGGACAAGGTCCATGTGGTCGCCCTCGACCTTGATCCCGTCCTCCTCGACACCGTAGAAGAGCCGGGCGAGCTCGACGGCCATCGCGTAGTAGGTCTTCACGGAGGTCGGGGCGTAGACCATCACCCAGCGCGTCGCCCCGTTGACCGTGTCGATTATCCCCACGAGCGGCGCACCCACGGTCCTCTTCGGGGCGATGCTCAACGAGGGCGTCTCCGGGGGCTCGATCTGGCGCAGCGACGGAAGGTCGCTCCGGCTCACGTCCGGGAACTCCCGAATCGTGCGCTTGCCGTTGCTGTCGCGAAAATCGCCGGCCGAGTATGAGGCCCCGACCACGACGGGGGGCGTGGGATTCTGCCAAAGGTACCTGCCCAGGGCGCGGTTTCCCGCGACAAGCTTCGACTGGTCGACCGACTCCGCGACCCCGGCGTCGGAGAAGACGAAGTCCATTCCGATCGCCTTGACCCCGGCGTGCTCCACCAGGGTCTTCGCGACCGTCGCAAAGTACACCCGGCTCCAGGGCATGTTTCCGATCTCCTGCAAGGCGATCGAATCCACGTCCACATAGACCAGGTTTATGGGCGCGGCAATGGGACCCCGATACCGGAACCGCAGGTCGACCACCTTGTTCTCGGCAAACTCGAGATGTCCGAGGTGGGCCAGCACGCACCACAGAAGCGGGATCGGCGCAAGAAATAGCCAGCGCAGCCGGTAGAGCGCGGACTTTTTCAGGGATGCCACGGGCCCGCACGCTATTCAGCGCGGGCCCGCAATGAAAGCAGATTTGCTGTCAGGCGCCGCTGCCGGCGCCCGGCGTGGTCGGGGGAGGCACGACTATCGGTCCCGGCGGAGTGTTGTTCGTCCCGGTGCCACCCGTGGTGCCCGTGCTCCCTGTCGCACCCGTGGTGCCCGTGGATGTGAATACCGTGGGACTGGTCGCCGCGACAATCTGCTGCGTGCTTGTCTGGATCTGCGCCGACTCCTCCGCGGACACGTCGGTTGTGCCGGTGATGGTCACCCCCGTCGCGGTTCCTTGTCCACCGGCCGTGGTCGGCGGCGTATAGTCGAACGTCGCCGTGACCGTCTTGCCGGCCGGAATGCTCACCGGGCCGGATGTCTCGCCCGTGAACAAGACCCTGCCGTCAGCCGTCGTCACGACAAAGAAGGCCTTTCCCGTGGCCGGGTCCGGGCGAAAGACGATGCGAAAGGTCGTGCCGCGGATACCGGCCGCGCCGACCGGGGTCTGCACCGTGAATTCGGAACCCCGGTCTACATTGAGGTGGACCACCTTGCCGACCAGTTCGCCCTTCGTGAGGCTCAGCCTCGTCGTGGACGTGCCCGGCTCCTCCTTCAATTCGGACATCTTGACGTCGGCCCCGAAGGGATCCTGCTCGAACTGTTCGATATCGAGACTTGAATCGGCGGCCACGTTGACCGTCGCGCCGTTTGAAAAGGCGAGGATGATGGTCGCCCCTTGGGCCGTCACGACCGTGGTCTGGTCCGATACCATGTCCCCGTCATGAAGGACTCGCTTCTGGCCGTCCGTTTTGGAGACCGCATCCACATGGCCCTGGACACGGGCGGCAACTATCTTGCCCTTGATCCTAGCGGGAGCAGTCGGTGCCGTTTGGGCGCCGGCGGCCGTAAACCCAACAAAAACACCCAAGATAATTACTGATAGGATCTTATTGAGCATGGAAGTAGCGTTTAGGGTGGTTGTTAGAGCCTGGCCCCCAATCGTTGACGCAATACTTGTGCAAGAAGGAAGCTGGGGTCAAGACGCAAGCAGAAGTCGGAAGCCGCCATTGCGGGGCCAACCTCGGTCGAGGCGAGGCTGAGGTGATAAGCTTGGTAGTACCATACATCTGCCCGTGCCGGCGCAAGTTGCAGTGCCCGCACAAAGCAGCTCCCACCATCGATCCAGCGGCGCTGCATGTCGAGACCCGTGCCCTTGCGAATCCAGAATTCGGCGACAACGGGGCAGAGGTCCACGGCTCGGCCCGCCTCGCCCTCCACCTTCACGCCGAGCTCCACGGTCCGCCCTGGATACACCAGGGCCAGAAGCGAATCGACGTACGCCCTGTCGGACCAGGCCTGGGCGTTCATCGGGTCGAGGCTCGTCGCGCGCGCCAGCGCGCCCCCGATCGTCACCAGGGCGTCGCGTTCGCCGGACACGTCGGTTCCCGCCTCGGCCATCTTGTCTATCCTTGCGCGCGCAACCCTCCTGGTCTCCTCGGACCGGTATTTCGGAACGACCCAGAACACCGCCAGCCCCAGCGCGCCAACTGCGGCCAAGAGCGCGGAAGCCCTCGCCAGGCGGCGGCCGTACCCAGCCCCCGCAGGCGGGTCCCGCCGGGCATGCCAGGCATCGGCCGTCACGAGAGCGCCCAAGGTTGCGACAACCATGGCGAGCGCCGGAATCTTGAGGTGGAAGTCGACGAGCAGGTGGAGCGCGAAGGCGATGAGCCCGGTGAAGGCCGCGCCGGCGAGCCCCCGGGCCCGCGTGCATCTCCAGGCGACGACCCCCGCGGCGCCAAACAGCAGGACAAACCCGACGGCCCCGTAGTCGGAGAGCGTGTTCAGGTAGTCGCAGTGCGCATACACGGGCTGATCGCGGTAACCCTCGGGCCGGTAGGCCTCGAAGAGCGCATCGAAGCTCCCGGCGCCGCCGCCGAACAGCTTGTGCCCCTCGAATATCCTCAGCGCGCCGCGCCAGAGTATCGGCCGCGTCTGCTCTCCGGCGTCCTTCACCAGCTGGTCCGCCCGCATGCGCATCAGCGGGAACGAGAAGTACAGGACGGCGATGGCCGCGGCCGCGGCGGCGACGGCGACCGAGGCGCCCGCGACCCTGCGGCCAAGGCTCCGGCCCCGGGAAAGGAGCGGCTTCAGCGCGAATGCCGCGGCAAGCGCGAGCCAGGCGCCGCGGCTGACCGCGAGCACGAAGCCGACGGCCAGCGCCGCGAGCGCCAAGGCGCAGAGCACGCGCACGGCGCGGGTCCTGCCGGGCCCGAATGCCTGCGCGCCGACGGGCGGGATCAGCAGCGCCATGAACACGCCCAGGCTGTTCGGGATCCCAAAGGGCCCGGAGGAGCGTCCGACGAACTGCCCCGCCTGGGTCCGCCCGAGCATGAGCCAGGTCGGGCTGATGAAATGCTGGTATCCCGCCAGGGCAGCGGCCGCGACGCCGAGCGCCACCAGGACGATCCAGAGGAGACGCCGGCAGGAGCGCGCCTCCACTCCGTTCAGCACGATCCAGAATATCGCCGCGGCCTGCGCCCAGTTCAGCCAGTCGAACCATCCCAGCCAGCGGACCGGCGTCACCCAGGCGACGTTGGCTGCCGCATAGGCGATGAAGGGCACGAAGAGCCACCCGGCCGGATGCGCGCGCGTGCCGCGACGGGGATCGGCAAGGTGGACCGCGACGAGCGCGGCGGTGAGCGCCGCCATCGCGATCCTCGTGCCCGGCAGGAAGCCCCCCAGGCAGAGCGTCGTCCAGAGGATGTTCGCCGAAAGGAGGACCACCCGGGCCCACTCCCAGGCCGAGGCTCGGACGGGTGATGAAGAGTCGGGCATGCGGGGCGGGCGGGCGCTGCCGCCGCCCGGCAAGACTGCGCGCCCGCCGTCCCGCACCGCGAACAAAAAAAACGGCGCCATCCCCGAGGATGGCGCCGTTGAGGGATCGAGCGGGCCTGTCCTCAGGCCGTGGGAACAAAATGACGTCCCTATAACACATGGTGGAGACCCATTTTTGATCCCTATTTTGAGGCCTAGATGGGGACGATAATCCGGCACCTTGCCCGACACTTTGTTTCGAGGGACTTTCGGAACTATGAAGGTCGTGCGCCAGCAATAAGAGTTGCCTTTACGCAGATTCGGTAAGACAGTAAGACATGGAAACGACACTATCCAGCAAGGGACAAATCGTATTGCCGCATCGAGCCAGGCAGCGACTGGCGCTGCGTCCCGGGACAAAGTTCGCATGCCAAATTACGAATGGGTCGATCGTCCTTACACCCCGGAATGCTCCCACGGGGAAACCTAAACTGGTCCGCGACCCGTCCACCGGGCTCACAATCACAATGGGGCCAGCCAACAGCCCGAAGGTCACCAGCGAAGACGTGAGAGCCATTTTGGCAGATTTCCCGTGAAGATTCTCTTGGACATAAATGCGCTTATCGCGCTCGCCCATGCTTCTCACGTTCATCACGCCCGCGCCGCCGCATGGTATCGCTCGGTGCCGGGAGCTGGCTCGGCACTCTGCACCTGCGCCGTAACCGAACTTGGTTTTGTTCGGGTAACGGTGCTAGCAGGGCTTCAGATCGACGTGGCGGCGGCACGTAAAGCCCTCGCTGCACTCAAATCAACGAGCGCCGTCCCTTTTGAATTCCTAGGCGATTCCATGGGTGTTGACAGGCTTCCGTCCTTTTCAAAGACGCCGGCTAAACTAACCGATGGACATCTACTTGAGCTTGCAAGGGAACATCACGCTCAATTCGCCACGCTGGATGCGGGAATTCCTGGTGCCGTGCTCCTCCCATAAAAGCACGAAATCGAGGACTTTTGATCCTCGATTCGTGTCATTGAACCACTTCTTCCGAAGAGGTTAATGGGCTTCAGCCCAAGCCGAAACTTATGTTATAGGTAACTCAGGTCGTCGGCACCAGCTGGATCGTCTTCACGATCCGGCCGGCCACGAGGTACGGGTCGGCGGCCGAATTCGGACGGCGGTCCTCGAGGTAGCCCTTGTAGCCGTTGTTCATAAAGCTGTGCGGGATGCGCACCGATGCGCCGCGGTCCGCCAGCCCGTAGTTGAACTTGTCGATCGACTGGGTCTCGTGCAGGCCGGTGAGCCGCAGGTGGTTCTCCGGGCCGTACACGGCGATGTGCTCGTCGCGGTACTGGTTGAACGCCGCCATAAGCTTGTCGAAGTAGGCCTTTCCGCCGACCTCGCGCATGTATTTGGTCGAGAAGTTGCAATGCATGCCGGAGCCGTTCCAGTCCAGGGGCTGGCTGAACGGCGCGAGCACCGGCTTGCACCGCCACTCGATGTCGACGCCATACGGTTCGCAGAGGCGGGTGAGGATGTAGCGCGCAACCCACATCTGGTCGGCCGCGCTCTTGGAGCCCTTTCCGAAGATCTGGAACTCCCACTGGCCCTTTGCGACCTCGGCGTTGATGCCTTCCAGGTTGATGCCTGCCGACAGGCAGGTGTCGATGTGCTCCTCGACGAGCTTGCGGGCGATGGGCCCGACGTTCTTGTAGCCCACGCCCGTGTAGTACGGGCCCTGCGGCGCCGGGAAGCCGCCCCCGGGGAAGCCGAGGGGGGCGCCGTCCTTCCAGAAGAAATACTCCTGCTCGAATCCAAACCAGGTGTCCGGGTCGTCCGGAATCGTCGCGCGCGAGTTCGAGGGATGGGGCGTCTTGCCGTCCGGCATCAGGACCTCGCTCATCACAAGCACGCCGTCCTTCCTCGTGACGTCGGGGTAGACGGCCACCGGCTTGAGCAGGCAGTCGGAGTTCTTCCCCTCCGCCTGCTGCGTCGAGCTCCCGTCAAAGCCCCACATTGGGAGCTGCTCGAGCTTCGGAAAGCTGGCAAATTCCTTGATCTGAGTCTTGCTGCGCAGGCTGGCCAGCGGGGTGTACCCGTCGAGCCAGATATATTCGAGTTTGTATTTGGGCATGGTTAAACGGTTTGGAGCGGGGATTTGATTGAGGTTTTCGCGCTGCGTGCGCAAGGATTTTGAGGACCCTCAGCGAACGAAGACAAAGAACCCGGATTCCAATTCAGCACCTTGCATGCCAGATGTCGGACGGACGTTAATACTTCCTTAATATGACAGTCATGGAACTTATTGGAGGGGAGTACAATTGGGAAGGCGGCCGCGCTTTCCAGCGCAGAATTCCCCCAATGCTGTTACAATCATTCCTCTAATGCATGAGATGAAAGACACTCCCCGCGCGCTGGTGCGGATCAGCTTCGACGGGCTCGTGCACAAGACCTTCCGCGGGCACCTCGCAAGGGAGAGATTCGAGCAGGAGGTCCGCGTGCTGCAGCACCTCGAGAAGACGGGCTGCACCTTCGTGCCGCGGCTTCTGGAATCCGACCCCGGGCAGATGAAGATCATCACCACGAACTGCGGCAACCGCGTCGACCGGATCAACCCGCAGAGGCAGAAGGAGCTGTTCGCCGAGCTGGAGGCCTACGGCGTGCGCCACGAGGACGCCGAGCTGCGCAACATCACCTACCGCGCCTCAGACGGGCGCTTCTGCATCATCGACTTCGAGTTCGCTACGCTCCTGGACGGAGGCGCCAACTCGGTCTCGCTCAAGCCGTCGGCCGCCCAATGAGCCCCGCCGGACCCGACCAGCCCGCCCCCAGGCCCGCGGACCCGACGCCCCAGCTCCGCTGGTCCGGCCTCACCCATGTCGGGCGCTTCCGGGCCAACAATGAGGACTCCTTCCTCGCGCTCAGGTTCGACGGACGCGACGTCAGCTACCTCGGCAAGACCGGACAGTCCTCGCTCGAGAGGGCGGACTTCGTGTTCGCCGTCAGCGACGGAATGGGCGGCGCAAGGTCCGGGGAATTCGCCAGCCGCATCGCCGTGGACCGGATCACGCGCCTGCTTCCGCGGAGCTTCCGCCTCTCGGCCGCGGGAATCGCGAGCGGATTCAGCGACATCCTCTCGGAGCTTTTCTCGGCGATCCACTCCGACATGCTGCGCCTTGGCTTCTCCTATGCTGAGTGTGCCGGCATGGGTGCCACGCTCAGCATCTGCTGGCTCAGGCCGGAGTGGATGTACTTCGGCCACCTGGGCGACAGTCGCATCTACTACCTTCCAAGGGAGGGCGGGCTCACCCAGGTCACCCACGACCACACCCACGTGGGTTGGCTGCGGCGCAAGGGCGAGCTGAACGAGCGGCAGGCGCGCGGCCACCCGCGCCGAAACGCGCTTCAGCAGTCCCTCGGGGCCGGCAACCAGTTCATCGAGCCCCACATCGGCGCGGTCGGCTTCCAGACGGGCGACCGGTTCCTCATCTGCTCGGACGGCCTTGTCGACGGCCTTTGGGACCGACGCATTGAGGAAATAATCCGCACGCAACCGGCGGATGCCGGCGGGCCGACGGTCGCGCAGAGGCTGGTCGAGGAGTCGGTCCGGGAGTCCGGCCGCGACAACACGACGGCCCTGGTCATCGAGATCCCCGCGCCGTGAAGCTGATCTTCGTCTACGGGACCTTGAAGCGTGGTTGCATCAACCACTTCCGCATGGAGGGACAGGAATTCGCCGGGGACGCTCAAACGGGACCAGGCTATGTGTTGCACGACGTCGGGGGCTATCCCGGGATGGTGCCCGACCCTGCGGCGCGTGACGGCGTAAGCGGCGAGGTGTGGTCCGTCGACGCTGAATGCCTCGCGGGCCTCGACGTCCTCGAGGGCATCGCGGAGGGACTCTACGGCCGCAGGGCGGTGGAGCTAAAGGAACCCTTCGCCGGGAGACACGTCGAGGCCTACTTCTTCCTGGAGAGCGTGGAGGGCCGCAGGCGGCTCGGCGGCGCCTGGTCCGAATAGGCCGGGGATCTCGCCCGCCTCATCCCTGCGCGCCCCGGGAGCCGCCCGAAGGCGGGGTGGGCTCGGCGGCGGCGGCCGGCACCGCGAACTTCCGGACTCCCGTGAACTTCGCCCTGAAGAGGTCGTCCAGGAGGCCGAGCACCTCGGCGGGCACCTTCCCCACGAGCTCGTCCAGAGGGGGGAGCTTGTCGCCGATGACCAGGGCCGCGCTCCCGTCCGAGGCGGGGGCCGGGGCGTCCCCGCGCTCCGCCGACTCCGACAGGAAGGAGGCCTCGTCGGACTCGTCCGGCCACTCGGTCTCGTCGCCGGCCGCCTCCGCCGGCGCGCCCGCCGCGAACGCGGCGAGCCGCGCCTCAAGGCGCTCCATCAGGCCTTTTTTTTTTCGCCGCCCTCCTGGGCCGCGCCTGCGTCTCCGGCAAGGGAGGCGAGCTCCTTGATGAGGCTGTCGATCGCCCGCGCGCGGCTTGCCTCCACGGCCTTCAGGAGCGTGACCTCGAAATTGATCTTCTCGGCAAGGCCCAGCTTGACGCTCCCCTCCCCCTCGCGCAGCCCGTCAAGGAGGCGCGTCAGCTGCTCGGTGGTCATCGCGCCGCCGAGCCGCCCGCTCTTTCCGCCGGCCGCGATCGAGTCGAGGAGCGCCGAGCGCACGAGCGCCTGCAGGTCGGTCAGGAGCCGGACGAGGTCGCGGCCCGCGGAGTCGCACTCGTCCACGATCGCGACGATCCTCCGGTGGTCGCCGGCCGCGAGCGCCGAGGCGAGCTCGGCCACCTTCGCCTCGGCGACGAGCCCGTAGACGTCGAGGACGTCGGCCTCCGCGATCTCGCCCCCGCAGAACGCGATCATCTGCTCCAGGATCGACTGGGCGTCGCGCATCCCTCCGTCGGCGAGCCTCGCGATGCAGGCGAGCGCCGCGGCGTCCACCTTGACCTTCTCCGCCTCGGAGATCGCCTTGAGCCGCTCGGAGATCAGTCCGGTCGAAATGGGCTTCAGGTCAAAGCGCTGGCAGCGCGAGAGGATCGTGGGGAGCACCTTCTGAACCTCGGTCGTCGCGAACACGAACTTCACGTGGGGGGGCGGCTCCTCGAGCGTCTTCAGAAGCGCGTTGAACGCCTGCGTCGAGAGCATGTGCACCTCGTCGATGATGTAGATCTTGTACCGTCCCTGGGCCGGCGCGTAGCGCGACGTTTCGCGCAGGTCCCGCACCTGCTCGACGCTGTTGTTCGACGCGCCGTCGATCTCGATCACGTCGAGGTGGCTTCCCTCTGCGATCGCCGTCACCGCCGGGTCGTTCTCGTCAAAGTCCGCCTTCGGCCCGCCCGTGCAGTTGAGCGCCTTCGCGAATATCCGGGCGATCGACGTCTTGCCCGTGCCCCTCGGCCCGACGAGCAGGTAGGCGTGGGCGATGCGGCCGCGGCCGATGGCGTTGCGCAGCGTGCGCACTACGTGGTCCTGGCCGACGACGTCGGCAAACGTCTGCGGCCGCCATTTTCGCGCGATGACCTGATATCCTGTTGCGGACAAGGGATGTATCGATGGGAAGATGAAGTGGCCAGGCACTCCACGGCACTGGTAGAACGTCGGTACCGTTGCTGCCTTCCGGCCCTGGCGGGGTTCGCGCGCCTGCCCATGCATGGCACCTGGCCGAGGCGCAACATGCGCCGCCGCGCAGGGTGCGCAACACCTATTTCGGCGCGCCGGGCTCCGCGGGCCGGTCTGCCTGCGCGGGCGGCTGCTGGAGGCTCCGCCTGAGCTGCTGGAACCTGGCCCGCTGCTGGGCGACCATCTCCTCGAACTTCTCGCGCTGCGGGGGCGTCAGGGCCTCGGCCACGTCGTCCTGCATCTTCTCGATGGCGAGGGCGGTCCTAAGCTGGACCTCGCGGCGGTCGCGACCCAGCTCCTCGCCCGTGCGGTTCAGGATGGGTGCGATCCGGGCCCTCTGCTCGTCGGTCAGGTCGAGCTTGTTCTCGAGCCTGCGCAGCTGCAGCGGACCGAACTGCATCGGCTGGCCCGCGCGCGGCGATCCCTGGGCGAGCGCCCCGGGATTCAAGCCCCGGTGGTGGCCGACCCACCGGACGATGCCGAAGGCCGTCGCGCCGCCGGTCACAAGGCCCGCGATGAAGATCACGACCGTTGCCAGGATGACTTGCCAGGTTCTTGCCATGACTTCAGGAGCCCAGGTTGACGACCTCCGCGACCGGGTCGTCGCCGAAGGCGACCGCCGAGTCCTCCTCGAACGCGCCCGTGATCGCCGTATAGTTCACACCCACCGCGACAAGGGCGAACAGGCAGGCGACGCCCGCCGCGCCGAACGCCATCCGGCCGAAGACCGCCTGCGGCCGGTCCCGGTCGAACGCAAGCGCGGCGACGCGCGCGGAGAACCCGAACGGGGCGGACTCGTCCCCGGCGGGGGGCGCCCTGCGGGCGGCCTCCACGAGGCGCTGCCAGGATTCTTCACGGGGGTTCATGCGCGCTCCTTCTCTGTAAGATCACGATAAAACTGTTGCAACTTCCGTCTGGCGCGGAAGGCCCGCACCTTCACGAGGATCTGGTTCCAGCCCGTGAGCTGGCTGATCTCGGCAATGGTCCTCTGCTCGAGGTCCAGGTACTGGATGACGAGCCTGTCCTCGGGCTTGAGCTGCTCGAGCAGCTTGTGGACGAGCTCGCGCGCCGCGAGCGCCTGGTCCGGGGCGACGTCGTTCTCGTTCGTGATCACCGAGTCGAGGACGTCGGTCTCGCGCTCGGACAGGTCGGCCCAGCGCAGCTCCGGCCGGCGCTTCTGGGCGCGAAGCTGGTCTATGCAGGTCGTCACTGCTATCCGGGACACCCAGTGGGTGAACGGGACCGTCCCCTTGTACTGGTCGATCCGGGTGAACATTTTCAGAAATATGTCCTGGGCAAGGTCTTCCTCGGCGACCCTCCTCGGCAGGTGGGCCCGGACGATGCGGATGACAAGGGGATGGAGGTGCTCAACGAGCTCCCTCGCAGCAGCCTGGTCGCGTCTGCGAACGCGATCAAGGCAGCCAGCCACATCAAACGACTGGTCGTCAGGCATATGCTTATGGAGGCATCATCGAACACACTCTGCAAGACGCCGATGGCAGCGCCGCGGTTACCGCGCGCCCCCTTCTTGACATTCTGAGACCGCCGCGGATGAATGGGCCCAAGAGATGGCACCCGCCTCCCAGGCCCTTCGACTTACCTCCGCGCACGACCTCTAGAGGACGCCGCCTAGCGGCGGGTCGTGCGCAGGCCTGTTCTCCCTTTTTCGCCGCGGTCCCCGACCGTCCGGGACGGCGTTGTACTCCCGTCAGAAATCAGCCAATCTCAACCTTCCGATTCCATGCAGCCTGAACCCATCACCAAGTACGCGACCTTCCCGCCCGTATCCCTTCCAAGCCGCCAGTGGCCAAGCCGGACGCTCACCCGCGCCCCGATCTGGTGCAGCGTCGACCTCCGCGACGGCAACCAGGCGCTCGCCCAGCCGATGAGCGTCGAGGAGAAGATCGAGTTCTTCGACCTGCTCGTGCGGATCGGGTTCAAGGAGATCGAGGTCGGGTTCCCCTCGGCCTCCCAGATCGAGTTCGACTTCACGAGGCGCCTGATCGAGGAGGGCCGGATCCCCGGCGACGTCGCGATCCAGGTCCTCTGCCAGTGCCGCGAGGACCTGATCACGCGCACTCTCGAGTCGGTCAGGGGCGCCAGGAACGTCATCTTCCACCTCTACAACTCCACGTCGCCCAAGCAGCGCGAGTACGTGTTCAGCCTGCCGAAGGCGGAGATCGTCCAGATCCCCGTCCGCTCGGTCGGGCAGCTCAAGCGCGAGAGCCGCCCCCTGGTCGACTCCGGGACGCGGCTGCGCCTGGAGTACTCGCCGGAGAGCTTCACCAGCACCGAGCTCGAGTTCGCGCTCGAGATCTGCGAGGCGGTGACCGACGTCTGGGGCCCGACGCCCTCCGACAAGATCATCCTGAACCTGCCCGCGACCGTCGAGTATGCTACGCCCAACGTCCACGCCGACCAGATCGAGTGGATGTGCACGCACCTGACGAGGCGGAACCTGACGATCGTCTCGCTTCACACCCACAACGACAGGGGGACGGGGGTCGCCGCGACCGAGCTCGCCCTCCTGGCGGGCGCGGACCGCGTCGAGGGGACGCTCTTCGGCAACGGAGAGAGGACCGGGAACCTGGACATCGTCACGGTCGCACTGAACCTCTACACTCACGGGATACACCCGGGCCTGGACTTCAGCGACCTGAACGCCATCCGGGACGTCTACGAGCGCTGCACGCGCCTCGAGGTTCCGCCGCGCCAGCCCTACGCGGGCGAGCTCGTGTTCACCGCGTTCAGCGGCTCGCACCAGGACGCCATCAAGAAGTCGATCGCGCACCAGAAGGCCGGCAAGCCCTGGGACGTCCTCTACATACCCATCGATCCCGCCGACGTCGGGCGAAGCTACCGGGCGATCATCCGGATAAACTCCCAGTCGGGGAAAGGCGGCGTCGCCTACGTCCTGGAGCACGAGTTTGGGTTCCAGCTGCCGAAGCTGATGCACCGGGAGATCGGCAGGGTCGTGAACGACATCGCCGACAGGAAGGGCACCGAGCTCACGTCGGCGGACATCCGGGACGCCTTCCACCGGGAATTCCTCGACCGCAGGGCGCCCGTGGCGCTCGAGCACTTCAAGACCACGGAGCGCGACTCCACCGTCAAGTGCGAGGCGCGGATCCTGGTCGAGGGCAAGCCGCGAGCGCTCGCCGGCGCCGGCAACGGGCCGATCGACGCGTTCGTGCGGGCGCTCGGGGCGGCCGGGCTCCCGAAGTTCGACGTCGTCAACTACTCCGAGCACTCGCTCGGGTCGGGGGCCGAGGCGAAGGCCGTCAGCTACATCCAGATCAAGATGGAGCGGGGCTCGGCGTTCTTCGGGGCCGGGATCGACACGAACATCGAGCTGGCCTCGATCAAGGCGATCGTGAGCGCGCTCAACCGGGCGATCAGGCCGACCGATGACGTTTGAACCGGCGAAGCGCCCGCTCACGGGAGAGACGCTTGAGAGCCTGGCCGCCTCGCTGGGCGAGCGGGGCGAGAAGCCGTTCCGGGCGAGGCAGGTCCTCGACTGGCTCTACAAGAAGCGCGCGCGCTCCTGGGACGACATGACCAACCTTCCCAAGGGCCTGCGGGCGTGGCTCGACGGGCAGTTCACGCTCATGCCCGCCTCGCTCGTCCTCAACAGGCAGTCGGCGGACGTGACGGACAAGCTGCTCCTGGAGCTCGGGGACGGCTCGCTCATCGAGACGGTCATCATCCGAGCCCCCCAGGACGGCGTCGGCGTCGACCACTCCCGCAAGACCATCTGCATCTCGACCCAGGTCGGGTGCGCCATGGGCTGCGTGTTCTGCGCGAGCGGCCTGGAGGGCCTGAAGAGGGACATGAGCGCGGGAGAGATCGTGGCCCAGCTCCTGCAGGTGTGCTACGCGGAGGACAAGCGGACCCCCAGGGCCCGCGCCGAGCTGGCGTCGTTCGACAACATCGTCGTCATGGGCATGGGAGAGCCGCTCGCGAACTACGACGCCCTCATCCGGGCGCTCACGATCGTGAACGCCGGATGGGGCCTCGGCTTCGGGGCGCGCAGGATCACCGTCTCGACGAGCGGCCTCGTCCCGAAGATCATCCGGCTCGCCGACGAGCCCCTGGGATTCAGGCTCGCGGTGTCCCTCCACGGCGCCACCGACGAGGTGCGCACGAGGATCATGCCCGTCAACAAGGCCTTCCCGCTCGCCAAGCTCCTGCCTGCGGTCCGGACCTTCAGCGAGCGGCACGGCCGGATGGTCACGCTCGAGTTCATCCTGATCGCGGACGTCAACGACTCGGTGGATCAGGCCCGGCGGCTGCGCGACATCGCGCTCGACCTCCACGCCCACGTTAACCTGATCCCGTACAACACGGTCGAGGGCCTTCCGTGGAGGCGGCCGGACGCCGCCCGCCAGGCCGCCTTTGCGGACACCCTCGACAAGGCGGGCGTGTCCGTGACGCTGCGCCGGGAGAAGGGGCACGACATCGCGGCGGCCTGCGGGCAATTGAGGCTAAAGACCGAGCGCGAGCGCGGGGAACCGCAAGCGGATGGCAAAAAATCGTCTTGAAAGGACGATGGAACTAACGACTTGTTATCCGTTTCTCATGGGACCTCAGCTTCCCGCCCCCCTCCCCTTCAACTCATGATAGAAGTCAAAGCGCTGGTAAAAACCTATGGCTCAAAGCGCGCGGTAGACGGCGTCAGCTTCTCGGTGAAGCGCGGCGACATCCTGGGATTCCTGGGGCCCAACGGCGCGGGCAAGTCGACGACCATGAAGATGATAACGGGCTTTGTGCGGCCCGATTCCGGAACGGCGCTGGTGGACGGGGTCGACGTCCTCGACGATCCGGTGGCGGTGAAGCGAAAGCTGGGCTACCTGCCCGAGAACGCCCCGGCGTACCCCGAGATGACGGTGGCCGAATTCCTGGGGTTCATCGCAGAGGTCAGGGGCTTCCGCGACCCTGCGGCGCGGCGCGCCCACGTCGACCGCGCGGTCACGCTCACCCACCTTGTCACGGTCCGCGACCAGACGATTGAGACGCTCTCCAAGGGCTACAAGCAGCGCGTCGGCTTCGCGCAGGCGCTCCTGCACGACCCCCCGGTGCTGATCCTGGACGAGCCGACGGACGGCCTCGACCCGAACCAGAAGAACGAGGTCCGCCAGCTCATAAGGAACATGGCGGTCGAGAAGGCGGTCGTCCTCTCGACGCACATCCTCGAGGAGGTCGAGGCGATCTGCAACCGGGTGATCATCATCTCCCGGGGCAAGTTGGTCGCCGACGAGTCGCCCGCAAAGCTCCTGGCCCGCAGGCCCGGCGCCCGGATGGACGAGATCTTCCGGAGCCTCACGCACTCCGACCTATGAAGCAGGTGACCCCCATCTTCAAACGGGAGTTCGTGGGCTACTTCCGCACCCCTGTCGCCTACGTCTTCATGGTCGCGTTCCTCGTCATCTCCGTCGCCCTCGCGTTCTCGCGGTTCGGCGGGTTCTTCAGGAACGGGTTCGCGAGCCTCGACACCTACTTCGGGTTCTACCCCTGGCTCTACCTCTTCATCGTGCCCTCGGTGGGGATGCGCCTCTGGTCCGAGGAGAAGAGGTCCGGCACGGCCGAGCTCCTCTTCACGCTGCCGGTGACGACGCTCGAGGCGGTGATCGGCAAGTTCCTCGCCGGATGGGCCTTCCTCGCGCTCTCCGTCCTTCTGAGCTTCCCGATGGCGCTGACGATCGGCTACCTGGGGAGCCCCGACTGGGGCGTCGTCGCCACGAGCTACGCCGGGGCGATCCTCATGGCGGGCGGATTCCTCGGGGTGTGCTCGCTGGCCTCCGCCCTCACGAGGAACCAGGTCATCAGCTTCGTGGTGAGCTTCGCCGTCTGCGCGGTGCTCGTGTTCCTCGGCTACAGCGGGTTCACGGGCTTCCTTGAGAGCTTCCTGCCGGTCGGCGTGGCCGACGCCGTCTCGAACTTCAGCTTCATCACCCACTTCAGCCCCATGGTCCGGGGCATCGTGGACGCGAAGGACGTGGTGTTCTTCCTCTCGCTCATCGGCTTCACGCTCTTCCTCAACGTGGTCGCGCTCGAGCGCTAGAACCGACGATCCGCAATGACATCCGGAAGCAAGACCCTCGCAATCGCCCTCCTCCTCCTCGGGCTCATCCTGGTGAACTACCTGGCGTCGTCCGTGCCGGCGCGCTTCGACGCGACCGCAGAGAAGATCTACACGCTCTCGCCCGGGACAAGGTCCCTTCTCTCGAAGATCGCGGAGCCGACGACGCTCGACCTCTACTTCTCAAGCCAGGCGAGCGGCCAGTTCGTCGAGTACAAGAACTACGCCGAGCGGGTGCGCGAGATGCTCCGCCAGTACGCGCGCGCCTCGGGCGGCAGGGTGCGGCTCAACGTGGTCGACCCGGAGCCGGACACGCCCGAGGAGGAGAAGGCCACCGCCGCGGGCATCGCGCCGCAGACGATCCCCGGAGGAAGCCCGTTCTATTTCGGCCTGGTCGCGACGCAGGCCGACCAGCAGAAGGTGATCGGGGCCCTCACCCCCCAGCGCGAGCAGTTCCTCGAGTACGACATCTCGGAGCTGATCTACGGGGTCGGCCAGACGGACAAGAAGAAGCTCGGGCTTGTCACGAGCCTGCCGCTCCAGGGCTCGCCCGGCATGCCCATGATGGGCCAGCAGGGCACCGAGGGGCAGTTCGTCATCAGCGAGTGGGAGGACACCTACAGGATCGTCCCGGTCGAGGCCTCCGCCCCGGAGCTCCCCGCGGACCTGGACGTCCTGGCCGTCGTCCATCCCCAGAACCTCACCCCGAAGCTTCAGTTTGCAATCGACCAGTTCCTCCTGGCCGGCAAGCCCGTCTTCATCGCGGTCGACCCGTCCTCCCTCTTCTTCAAGCGCCAGGGCGGGCAGGCCGCGATGTTCGGCGGACCCCAGCCCGGCGTCTCGAGCGACCTGCCCGTGCTCTTCGGCGGCTGGGGCATCGCCTACGACCCGCAGAAGGCCGTCGGCGACCTCGAGAACGCCGAGGAGGTCGAGCTCCGCGACCAGTCCCACCTGCGCTACCCCGTGTGGATCAACCTGCCGCAGGACAGCTTCAACGCGAAGTCGCTTCCGACGGCCCAGCTCCAAACGGCGCTCTTTGTCGAGGCGGGAAGCGTTTCCCTCAGGCCGGGCACGGGCCTCGCCTTCACCCCTCTCATCCAGACCTCCGAGAAGTCGGGCGACGTCCCGGTCGCGGCGATGCAGTTCGCACAGCCCGACGAGGTCGCCCGGCAGGTGACCCCGTCGGGAAGGCGCACGCTCGCCGCGCTCGTGACCGGGAAGTTCAGGTCGGCGTTTCCCGACGGCCCGCCCAAGAGCCCCGAGCCTGCGGAGAAGAAGGACGAGAAGCCCGCGGCGAAGGCGC
Source organism: uncultured Opitutaceae bacterium (assembly GCA_964451965.1). Classification (GTDB taxonomy): domain Bacteria; phylum Verrucomicrobiota; class Verrucomicrobiia; order Opitutales; family Opitutaceae; genus Palsa-1447. The sequence continues at coordinate 71,350 of CAYVKH010000005.1, read as the reverse complement.
CCGAGCCGGCCGCCCCGCCCTCGCTCAGGGAATCCAGGTCCTCGTCCATCCTCATCGTCGTCGCCGATACCGACTGGCTCTTCGACGACTACAGCGTGCGCAAGTACAACTTCATGGGCCAGTCGGCCGCCGAGCCCTTCAACGACAATCTCGCGTTCGCGGCCAACTCGCTCGATTTCCTGGCGGGGTCGCGCGACCTGATCTCGATCCGCGGCAAGGGCAACTCGGTGCGCCCCTTCACCGTCGTCAAGCGGATGGAGGCCGTGGCCGCCGAGAAGTACAAGGAGAAGCTGACCGCCCTCGAGGCCAGGATCAACGAGGTGCAGGGCAAGCTGGCCGAGCTTCAGGGAAAGAAGAGCGAGGGCGGCAGGCTCCTGGCCTCTCCCGAGGCGGAGCGGGCCATCGAGGACTTCCAGAAGCAGGCCTCGTCGCTGCGCGGCGAGCGCCGGTCCATCCGGCTCGCCCTGCGCGAGGGGATAGACTCGCTCGAGAACAGGCTTCTCGTGATCAACCTGCTCGGCACCCCGCTGCTGGTCTGCGGCCTCGGCCTCTGGTTCTACGCGAGGCGCCGGGGCTAGGGCCGGGCGCCCGCGAACGGTATCCCAGGACTACGCGATGAAAATCAGAACCCTCGCCATCACGGTCGCCCTTCTCGCCGCCCTTTCGGTCGCCGCCTACCTGTCGAACCGGCCGAAGGCGGCCCCGGCCGCGGATCCCCGCGTCGGCAGGGCGCTCCTCGACGCGGACACGGCCTCCAAGGCAGCTGGAATCGTGGTCGCCGACCAGGGGAAGAAGGTCGAGCTTGCGCGCGCCCCGGACGGGTCGTGGCGGGTCGCGAGCTACTACGACCTGCCCGCGGACTTCGACAAGATCTCGCGGCTGGTCCAGGACCTGAACGAGGCCAAAGTCGACCGTTTCGTCACGGCCAGCCCCGAGCGCCTCGCCCACCTCGAGTTCAAGGACTCGCGCATCGGGCTCAGCGACTCGGCCGGAAAGGAGATATGGAGCCTGACGCTCGGCAAGTCGTCCGACACGGGCGGCGGGCGCTTCCTCCGGTTCGGCGGCGAGCCGAAGGCGTTCTTCTCGGGGATGCACGTCTGGCTCGACACCGACGCGAAGGGCTGGGCCAACACCCAGCTCGTGAACGTGAAGCCGGAGGACGTCGCCAGGATCGAGATCCCATCCGACACCGGGGCGGCGGTCGTGGTCTCGCGGGCCAAGAAGGACGCGCCCTGGGCCGCGGCCGACACGCCCGAGGGAAAGAAGCTGCTTGCGGAAAAGGTGTCGTCGCTCCTTTCGACGCTCTCGTCGCTGCGGTTCTCGGACACGGCCGACACGAAGGATGCATCGGCCGCCGAGGCGGCCCGGCACATGCGGACGTTCAGGCTCACGACCTTTGGCGGCACGACCCTGACGGTCTCGCTCGGGTGCAGGCCCGAGGAGAAGAGGCTCAGGCCCCCGGTGCCGGACGCAAAGGAGCCGCTCGCGTCGATCGCGAAGGTGCCCGACGGCAATCCGGAGGTGAAGCCGATCACGCCGGAGTTCGACACGGTTCCCGCCGGGCCCGTCTTCGCGGAGGTCTCGAGCTCCGATCCGCGGGCCGCGGTCAACGACCTCATGAAGCGCCGGGCGTTCCAGGTCGACGAGTACGCCTTCACGGCGCTCCCGCAGAAGGCGGACGAGCTGTTCGAGGCCCAGAAGGCAAAGTAGAGGCGGTTTGTTCGGACGCGGGACGGCGGCAGATGCGGAGAGCCTCGGGGCATCCATGCCTTGCGCCAGGCGACATGCGCCGATGGTTTCCTATCGGCTCCGCCTGCCGCCCCTGCTATACTGCCTGGCGAGCGGAAGGCATCGTGATATCCCGGCCTTCCCCGAAGATGGATTCCAAATCAACCCCCAATGAAAAACGAACCCGCGAAAGAGACTCAGAAAGGCCACTTCTTCGACCTGATCAAGCAGCCCGCCCATCCCCTCTCCGGGCCGCGCCCCCCCGCAAGCATGCCGTCTCCGGCCTCCTCCGGCTACAGCGGCAAGCAGTTTCATTCACGCAACGCCGGGGGCGCGTCCGGGCGACATGGCGGGAGGTCCCGCTAGTCGAGCGCATCGGCTGCTCGGAGGCCTGCAAACGAGTCGGCGCGAACATATTCCTGTTCGCGGCCTGATTTTGCTTTACACATATCAACATTAATAGATGCGTTGATATGTGCCATTAGCCGACCGACCGATCACCGAGCTCTTTGCGCAGCGACGCCCGCTACGGTCGATCGAGTTTTTTCCGCCAAAGGACGACGCCGGCGTCGAGGCGCTCCGGCAGACTGCCTCCGCGCTGAAGAGGATATCGCCTGATTTCGTCTCCGTCACCTACGGCGCCGGCGGGAGCACGCGCGAGCGAACGGCCCAGGTGAGCGGGCTCCTGAAGGCGGACTTCGGCTACACGGTCATGCCGCACCTCACCTGCGTCGGGCACACGAGGGCCGAGCTGAACGCGATCGCCGACAGGATCCACGGCGACGGGTTTCGCAACATCATGACGCTGCGCGGCGATCCGCCCAAGGGGTCGACGGAATTCAAGGCGACCGCCGACGGGCTCCGGTACGCGAGCGAGCTCGTCAGCCTCCTGAAGGGGAGGCACCCCGGCTTCTGCCTGGGGGTCGGCGGGTACCCGGAGAAGCATCCCGAGGCCCCGTCGGCGGAGGCGGACCTGGAGAACCTGAGGCGCAAGGTGGGGGCCGGCGCGGACTTCGTGACGACGCAGCTCTTCTTCGACAACGAGGCCTACTACCGGTTCGTCGACCGGTGCCGGATGGCCGGGATAACGGTCCCCATCATCCCCGGCATAATGCCGGTCCTCTCGCTGAAGCAGATCACGCGCTTCACGTCGATGTGCGGGACCTCCCTTCCGCAGACCCTGATCCGCCGCCTCGAGGCCGCGGGCGACGTGGCCGAGATCGTCGAGGCCGTGGGCATAGACTGGGCCCTCGGCCAGATCCGCGGCCTGCTCGGCCGCGGCGCGCCGGGGTACCACCTGTACATCCTCAACCGGGCGAAGAGCGCGCTTGCGCTGGCGGCCGGGCTGGCGGCGTAGGACCCTACCCCCCTGCGAGGACCGGGCGGAACCCCGCCTCGGACAGGATCCTGGCGACCGTCTCGCGCTGGTCCCCCTGTATCTCGATGCGCCCGTCCTTCACCGTCCCGCCGCATCCGCAGCCGGCGCGCATCCTTTTCACGAGCTGCTCCTTCTCGGGGAGCCCGATGCCCGTGAACCCGTCGACAACCGTGACGGTCTTGCCGCCCCTTCCCCCCTTCTCCCGCCTCACGTCCACCCGTCCGCGGGTGCGCTCGGGCGCGGGTGCCGCGGGAACGGGCCCCGGAAGAGGGCCGGGGCCTGGCCCCAGGCCCGAGCCGTCCAGCGAGGCGAAGGGATTCTGGCCAAGGCCCCGCCCCCCGCCCGTCGGGATCTTGTCGGCCACGGTCAGCGCCCCCCGCCGCACGTCCCGGCGGGGATGTCCGGCTGCCCCCCGAGGAACATGAGCGCCTTGGGATAGCTCCGGCGCTCAAGGAAGTGGACCAGCTGGGGATGGAGGCTCCCGCGCCCCTCCTCGAGGTAGGCGTCAAGCTGGGACATCCGGCTGGCGATGGCGTCGCCATCGGCCCTCTTGATGCCGTCCAGAAGCGCCACCAGGGTTTCCTTGATCCGTTTTTCCATCTCGTTCGAGAAGCTGAACCTAATACAAGCGCGGCGGTTGTGAAGCGCGATTGCATCCCGCGCCGCGGAAAAGCCCTCGGGCTTGAGTTCGCCTAGTCGGCATGCAGAGTATGTCCAAAAACCGCCCAGATGGCCGGGGCACACCGATGACTTCGACGACACTTCCAACCCACGCCAACGCCGACGTCATCGAGGCCATGTACCGGCGCTGGCTCGACAACCCCGACGGGGTTGACCCGACATGGCGGGCGTTCTTCCAGGGCTTTTCGCTGGGGAGCAACGGCGCCCCGGCGACCGGGGCGTTCGAGGGCCAGGCCCGGCACCCGCCCATCATCGACAGCCTCAAGCAGTCGCACGTCCACTACATCATCGGGGCGTACCGGGCGATCGGCCACCTGCAGGCGCACCTGGACCCGCTCAGCGGCCCGCCGGGCCCCACCCCCAAGCTGGCCCTGGCGCAGTTCCAGCTTGCCGAGGAGGATCTCGAGACCTCGTTCGACGTGGGCACCTACCTCGGCGGGGGCCAGATGAAGCTGCGCGAGATCATCGCCTCGCTCCGGAAGACCTACTGCGGCCACGTGGGCATCGAGTACGCACACATCCAGGACCAGGACTGCAGGCTCTGGCTCCAGGAGCGGATCGAGTCCACGCGCCTCCAGCCCACCTTCACGCGGCCCCAGAAGGGCAGGATCCTCAGGAACGTGCACAAGGCGGAACTCTTCGAGAAGTTCCTGCACACGAAGTACATCGGCCAGAAGCGCTTCTCCCTGGAAGGAGGCGAGACCATCATCGCCGCGCTGGTCGCCCTGATCGAGCACTGCCCCGAGGCGGGCGTCGAGGAGATCGTGATGGGGATGGCGCACCGGGGCCGGCTCAACGTCCTGTGCAGCGTGATGCGAAAGTCGTTCGACCAGCTTTTCGAGCAGTTCTCGGAGAACTACATCCCCGACACGGTCGGCGGCGACGGAGACGTGAAGTACCATCTTGGATACGAATCCGTCCTGACCACGGCCTCGGGAAAGAAGGTGGAGGTGCGCCTCGCCGCGAACCCGTCGCACCTCGAGATCGTCGACCCGGTCGTGGAGGGCAAGGCGCGCGCGCGCCAGCGCATCCGCGGGGACTCGGGCGAGCGCAGGCGCGTTCTCGCGCTCCTCGTCCACGGCGACGCCGCCCTCGCCGGCCAGGGCGTCGTCGCCGAGACCCTGAACTTCTCTCAGCTGCCCGGCTACAGGACCGGGGGCACCGTCCACTTTGTCATCAACAACCAGATCGGCTTCACCACCGACCCGCACGACGCCCGCTCGACCCGCTACTGCACGGACGTGGCGAAGATGATCGAGGCGCCGGTCTTCCACGTGAACGGCGACGATCCGGAGGCGGTGTGCATGGCCGCCCAGATCGCGCTCGATTTCCGCGTGCGGTGGAAGCGCGACGTCTTCATCGACATGTACTGTTTCCGCAGGCACGGCCATAATGAGACCGACGAGCCGTCGTTCACGCAACCGACGCTCTACCGGACCATTGCGTCGCACCCGCTGATCTCGGCCATCTACACCGAGCGGCTGGTCGGCGAGGGCTCGATCAGCGCCGGCCAGGGCGACGCGATCCGGGCGGAGTACTCGGCCGCGCTTGAGGAGAACCTCGCGAAGGCCAAGGCTCGCGAGGCCGCCAAGGCCGCCAGGAGCGCCAAGCCGGGCGACCCGTTCAAGGGGTCCACGGCGGAATTCCAGCCCGAGTACCGCCACACACCCGTGAAGACGGGCGTCCCGGAGGAGGCGATCGGCCGCATTGTCCGGGGCCTCACGACTGTACCGGAGACCTTCAGGGTGAACCCCAAGATTAGGCGGCTCCTGGACGCCCGCGCGCGGGCCTGCAAGGACGGCGGGCATGTGGACTGGGGACTGGGGGAGGCGCTGGCGTTCGGCTCGCTCCTCCTTGAGGGGACGCCCGTCCGGCTCAGCGGCCAGGACTGCGAGCGAGGGACCTTCAGCCACCGCCACGCGGTGCTCGCCGATGCCGAGACCGGCGAGAAGTACACCCCCCTCAAGCACCTCGACCCGAAGCAGGCGCTGTTCTGCGTCTACAATTCCCTGCTCTCCGAGGCCGCGGTCCTCGGGTTCGACTACGGCTACTCGCTCGACTACCCTGAGATGCTCTGCCTCTGGGAGGCCCAGTTCGGCGACTTCGCGAACGGCGCACAGGTCCTGATCGACCAGTTCATCGTCAGCGGCGAGTCGAAATGGCAGGGAACCTGCGGAATCGTCCTGCTTCTGCCCCACGGCTACGAGGGCCAGGGCCCCGAGCACTCGTCCGCGAGGCTCGAGCGCTTCCTGCAGGCGTGCGCGGAGGACAACATCCAGGTGGCCAACGTGACGACCCCCGCCCAGTTCTTCCACCTCCTGCGCCGCCAGATGAAGCGCGACTTCCGCAAGCCGCTCGTCGTGATGTCGCCCAAGTCCCTCCTGCGCCACCCGGCGGCGGTCTCCAGGATCGCCGACTTCACGGGCAGCGCGTTCCAGGAGATCCTGGAGGAGGAGGCCCCGCCGGCCGAGGCTGCGCGCCTGATCCTCTGCTCGGGCAAGGTCTACTACGACCTCTGCGACCACCGCGACAGCCACGGCGTCAAGGATGCGGCGATCGTCCGTGTCGAGCAGCTCTATCCGCTCCACGCGAAGCGCCTGAAGGAGATCGCCAGGAAATACGCCGGGGCCCGGCTCGTCTGGTGCCAGGAGGAGTCGCAGAACATGGGGGCCTGGTCGTGGATCTGCGCGCAGGTCGCCGACGCCTTCGGCAAGATCCCCCTCTATGCCGGCCGGGACGCCTCCGCCTCCCCCTCCGTAGGGTCGCTTGCCCTCCACAAGCAAGAACTCGCCGGACTCCTCGAAGACGCCTACACCTTGTAACCGCAACCATGCCCCTCGAAGTCAAAATCCCGCCCATGGGCGAATCGATCAGCACCGGAATCCTTGCCAAGTGGCACGTGAGGGACGGCGACACCGTGAGCCGGGACCAGCCGCTCTTCGAGCTCGAGACCGACAAGATCACGTCCGAGGCCACCGCGGAGGCCGCCGGGAAGATCGCCCTGAGGGTCGACGCGGGAGCGGAGGTCAAGATCGGCCAGGTCGTCGCCTTGATCTATGCCGGCGCCGAGGGTCCCGCGCCGGCTGCGGCTGCTCCCGCCCCGAAGCCCGCGGCGGCGGAGCCCGCGCCCCAGCCGAGGCCCGTCGCTCCGCCGGCGGGCGCGGTGCAGTCGCCCGCCGTCCGCCGCCTCGCCGAGGAGACCGGAGTCGTTCCCGCCGACGTCGCGGGCACGGGAAAGGCGGGCCGGGTGACCAAGGCGGACATGCTCCTCGCGTCCGAGCGGCCGGCCTCCCCCCAGGCCGCGCCGCCCGAGGCCCCGGCGGCGCCCGCGGCCCAGCCCGGCGCGCGCCAGACCAGGCGCAAGCTCTCGCCCCTTCGCCAGAGGATCGCCGAGCGGCTCGTGGCGGCCCAGCACACCGCGGCCATGCTGACCACCTTCAACGAGGTCGACATGTCCGCCGTCGTGGCCCTGCGCTCCAGGTACCAGGAGGAATTCGTCAGGAAGAACGGCTTCAAGCTCGGCTTCATGCCGTTCTTCGTGAAGGCGGTCGTCCACGCGCTCAAGGAGCTGCCGGCGATCAACACCCAGATCGACGGCGACAGCCTGGTCCAGAACCACTACTACGACATCGGCGTGGCGGTCTCCACCGAGAAGGGCCTGATGGTGCCGGTCATCCGCGACTGCGACGGCCTCGGGATGGCGGCCATTGAGAGGGCGATCACCGAAGCGGCCGGCAAGGCCCGGGAGGGAAAAGTCACGCTCGCGGACCTTGAGGGCGGCGTCTTCACGATCACGAACGGGGGCACCTTCGGCTCCCTCCTGTCGACGCCGATCATCAACCCGCCGCAGAGCGCGATCCTCGGGATGCACGCGATCAACGAGCGCCCGGTCGCTGTGGCCGGCCAGGTCGTCATCCGCCCGATGATGTACGTCGCCCTCACCTACGACCACCGCCTTGTCGACGGGCGCGACGCCGTCACGTTCCTCGTGAAGGTGAAGCAGGAGATCGAGGACCCCGCCCGCCTTCTTCTCGGCCTCTGACCCGCCGGCCATGGACGCGTATGACGTGGTTGTGATCGGCGCGGGCCCCGGCGGCTACGTCTGCGCCTTCCGCGCCGCGCAGCTCGGGCTAAGGGTCGCGCTCGTGGAGAGGCGGGCCACCCTCGGGGGGACGTGCCTCAACGTCGGCTGCATCCCGAGCAAGGCGCTGCTCTATTCGTCCGAGCAGCTTGTGTTTGCCCGCGACCACGCGGCCGAGCACGGCATCACGACGGGCGCCGTGGCCGCCGACGTGGGGGCGCTGATGAGGCGCAAGGACGCCGTCGTCTCGAAGCTGGTGGGCGGCGTGGCCGCCCTCGCGAAGGCCCGGAAGGTGGCCGTCCTCACGGGCGAGGCCTCGTTCGAATCGCCGACGCTCCTGTCGGTCGGGGGTCCCGGCGGGACCGTGTCCGTCTCGGCGAGGAACTTCGTCATCGCCACCGGGTCGGCCCCCGTGGAGCTCCCCTTCATGAAGTTCGACGGGAAGACCGTCGTGTCGAGCGACCAGGCGCTGTCGTTCGAGGCCGTGCCCTCCTCCCTTGCCGTGGTCGGGGGCGGCGCGATAGGCCTTGAGCTCGGCTCGGTCTGGGCCCGGCTCGGCAGCAGCGTGACGGTCGTCGAGTTCCTGCCGAAGATCGTCGCGGGATATGACGACGACGTCGTCCGCGCCTTCTCGAGGCTGCTCCAGAGGCAGGGCATGAAGATCGAGACGGGCGCCAAGGTTGCGGGCTTGAGGACCGAGGGCGGCCGGGCCGTCCTCACCGCCGAACGCGAGGGCAAGAAGATCGAGTTCCAGGCGGAGAAGGTCCTCGTGGCGGTCGGGCGCAGGCCCTACACGGACGGGCTCGGCCTCGAGAAGGCGGGAGTCGCTCTCGACGGGAAGATGCGGGTCGCAGTGGACTCGCGCCTGCGCACGGGGGCGCCCGGCATCTGGGCCATCGGGGACGTCGTGGCCGGGCCCATGCTCGCGCACAAGGCAGAGGAGGACGGGGTCGCCGTCGCCGAATGGATTGCGGGAAAGGCGGGCCATGTCGACTGGGACCTCGTGCCCTCGGTGGTCTACACGGACCCGGAGGTTGCCGCCGTCGGGCTCGGCGAGGACGCGGCGAGGGCCGCCTCGGTCCCGGTCCGCGTGGGCAGGTTCAACTTCGCGGCGAACGGACGGGCGATCGCAAACGCCTCGACCGAGGGGTTCGCCAAGATAGTCGCCGACGCCAGGACCGACCGCATCCTCGGGGCTCAGATCCTAGGAAGGGGCGCCAGCGAGCTCATCGCCGAGGTGGTCGCCCACATGGCCTATGGAGGGAGCGCCGAGGACCTGGCCAGAACGATCCACGCCCACCCCACGGCGGGCGAGGCGCTCAAGGAGGCCGCGCTGGCGGTTTCGAAGTCGGCGATCCATGCTATTTGACACCCGCGCCGTGAAACGAATATCTAACGATGCTCCTTCCCGGGCCCTGATCCGGGCCACCTCAGTGCCGGAAACAATCTCAACTCCCAGGACGACCGGGCGGACCGATGCGGTCCGCCCAGGAGCCGTTTCGCCCGCCGCCGACGGACGGCCGGCGAGCACCTGCAAATGACTCCAGCCGAACGCGAAGAGGCTCTTGAGCGGCGCGAGGCCAACGCCGCCCTGCTTGCCTCCAAGCTTGAGAAGGACCGGGCTGCGCTTGAGGCCGAGATCGCCGCGTCCGGGGCCGCGTCCAAGGCGGCCACCGCCATAAACCGGGCCCTGCAGGCCGACGCCGCGAAGAAGATCAAGGACCTCGAGGCCCAGTGCGTCCAATGGGAGGCGAAGCTGGCCAAGCTGAAGGTCGAGGCCGGAAAGGCCGGCCCGGTTGCCCCGGAGCCGGCACCTGGACGAAGCGCGAAGGAGATCGAGGCCGAGACGGCCGAGATGGAGGCGGCGAGGGCCCGGGTGGCGGCCGACCGCGCAGCGCTCAACGAGCAGAGGGCCGCCTTTGAGCGCGAGGCCGCCGAGGCCCGCGCAAAACTCAAGGCCGAGGCCCATTCGCTCGCCGAACTCAGGACGAAGCTGGTCGCCGTCCGCAGCGAGATCGAGGGGGGCGTCAAGGCGCGCGAGGCCGAGGTCCGCAGGAAGGAGGCGGGCCTGGAGGCGGAGCGGCAGAAGCTCCAGGCGGCCGCCGATTCCCTGATGAGGGACGAGGCCCAGCAGCACGAGCAGCGCGCGAAGCTGGAGGCGCAGGTCGCCGCGCTGGCGGCGAAGGAAGTCATGTTTGAGGAACGCAGCCGCCAGCTGCAGGAGCGCCTGAAGAATTTCGCGAGGACCTGAGGCGGCCGATGACCCGCCACTGATCGCCCGAACATGCCCAAGGCCGAAGAGACCCAAGTCATAGTCGAACTGACCCAGCACACCCTCCACGCGCTTCGCGCGGTGAACGGGACCGTGGAGGCGGGAGGGGAATGCGCGCTGGAGAACAAGCCCGCGCTCGAGGCGCTCCTCGACGCCGTGGCACCCACCAGGAAGGCTGAGGGGATCGGCGCGGCCGTGCTTCTCTGGCCGGGCTCGTCCAGCTGGCACCTTTCATCCGACACGCAGGCCCTGCTCGACCGCTCGGACGAGGCGGTGCGCTCGATCGCCGCCTCGCTTCAGAGCGACCCCAAGGCGCCCATGGCCTACGCGGTGTGCGGCGCGGTCGACGGGGGCAGCGTTACGCCCGAGGGAACGGAGCAATGGATCCTCGCGTCGTCCTCCCTCGAATCGATGGCCAAGGCCCAGGCCTCGCTCTCGGGCCTGAACGTGGTGACGGACGGCGTCTCGGTGGCCGCCTTCGCGAGCATAGGCGCGGTCTCGAGCGCGCTGCGCGCGGACGGCAAAGGGGGGGCGGTCGCGCTTTGGGACCCGGGTTGGGGCCAATCCCACCTCCTCCTCGTCACCGCAAAGGGGGTCGAGGCGGCGGTTCCCTGCCCGGTCGGCATGGACGCCATCTTTGCGGCCGTTCAATCGGCCCTCAGGCTCAAGTTCCGCGGCGCGGGCGCGCGGCTGTTCTTCAACGACAGCTACGACTTCACCGAATGCGGCCCGAAGATCGGCGCCGTCGTCGCCGCCGGCTTCAAGGAGGCGCTCGGCAAGCTCCCCCCCCTGGCGAACCCCCCGGCGCTCGGCTGCCTGGGCCTCACCGGAAAGCAGTCGTGGTTCATCCGGGAGATCGCGGCCGCCGCCGGAATCCCGCAGTGGGAGCCGGGCCTTGGAAAGCTCGCCGCCGAGCTCGGGATCAGGTTCTCCGACAGCGCCGTGGAGGCCTCGCTCTCCGCGGCGTCCGTCGGCCTGTTCCAGCTCCTGGGCGGGCGGATCGGGACGCGGCGGGAGTGGATCGCGGAATGGGTCGAGGCCGAGGCCCCGCCGGAGGAGGCCGCGGCGTCGGCCCCGCCCGCCGAGGAGGAGCCCGAGCCCGTCGCCGAGCCAGAGCCCGAACCGGTCGCCGAGACCCTTGTGAGGCCGGTGGCGCCTCCCGCCCGCGCAAAGCCCTCGCTTTCGATCGAGACCTCGGGGGGCGTGCCGAGGATGACCCGGCCGACCGTGTCGCCGAGGCCCGCAACGGCCCCGCCGATGCCCCAGTCCTCGGGAACCCGGCCTCCCGTGCCGTCCCTCCATGCCCGGCCCGTCGTCACGCCTCCGGCCGCGACCCCTTCCTTCCCGACGCCCCAGGGCTCTCAGCCCTCCTCCCCTGCGTCGCACACGTTCCCCGCTCCGTCATTTCCGACGCCGGGTGCGGGCTCACCGCCTTCGTTCCCGATTCCGCCACGCGGCACGCAGCCTTCGTTCCCCACGCCGCAGCCAGCCCCGGCGCCGTCCTTTCCCACGGCGCATCCGGCCGCTGCGCCCTCGTTCCCCGTGCCCGGGTCCGCTCCCCGCGCGCCTTCGTTCTCGAATCCGGGATTCCCGGCGCCGGAGGCCCAGATCCCCGAACCCGCCGCCGCGCTCCCGACCCGTCCGGCCGCCGCGCAGCCGGGCGCCGGTGTGAGGATGGGCGTGCCGGGGGGAACCACGCCTCCGACGGCCGTGACGGCGCTCCCATTCGAGGCGGTTTCAAAGCTGAAGCTCGCCCCGAAGGCCGGGGCCGGCGAGCCTGCGCCAAAGAGCAGGGTCGGGTTCTATGTCGGCATCCTGGTCGCCGCGGCGCTCATCTTTGCCGCTATTGCGGTCGTGCTCGAGGCGAGGCTGGAGCGGGCCAAGGCCAACGACCTGGAGCAGCAGGAAGCCCTGGCCCACCATGTCCTTGAGCAGCAGCTGAAGGATGCCGAGAAGGCGGCTAAGGAGGAGGCTGACCGCAGGAACAAGGAACTCGCGGCCGCCATCGAGGCCACGAAGAAGCAGACCGAGGAGGACACCCGACGCAGGGTCCAGGAGGAACTGGAGGCGGAGCGGCTGGCGAAGCTCCCGGGCGCCCTTGCGGTCGCAACCCTTCCCGCGGGAGCCTCCGTTTCGATCGACGGGGCCACGCCGCTCGTGTCCCCGGCCAAGGCGGACGGGATCGCCCCGGGCAGCCACACGGTCCAGATCTCCCTTGCCGGGTACGAGCCCGTCCAAACGACCGTGAACGTCAAGGGATCCGCCACCGCGAACCTGGGCACCGTCAGGCTCAAGACCATCTACGGCAGCCTTGACCTCTCGAGCAGCCCGGACGGCCTCGAGTTTGAGGTCCGCGCCGCCTCCGACTCGGCGGGCAAGCCGCTTCGCACAGGCAGGACCCCCGCCACGATCGATGACATCGGACGCGGCGACTACGTCGTGACATTCTCGCGGCCCGGGTGCCGCGACCACGTGGCGAAGGTGTCGATCGAGCGGGGTGCCAAGTCGCGCGCGGAGACGAAATACGCGGACGGCTCCCTTGAGCTCACGAGCGACCCGAGCGGCGCGTCCGTGAGCAAGGACGGGGCTTTCCTGGGCACGACGCCCCTCGTGCTCCACGACCTGACGCCCAAGCTGGCGTCCTTCGACCTGACGCTCCCGGGCTACGACCCGACCCCCATCTCTTGCGAGATTCCGGAGGGCCAGACGCTCAAGTTCTCCGCCAACCTTCTTCGCAAGGACCGGGTGTTCAAGGCGAGCGAGGTCAAGACCATGCCGGAGACCTTCATGGCTCCCGCACCCGTATTGAGCGCAAGCCAGCGCAAGACGGGCGGCGAGGTGCTGCTCTCGCTCGTCGTCAGGCGCGACGGGTCGGTGGCCGACGTCGTGGTGGTCCGGTCGACCGACGACGACATTGCAAGGCGCTGCAAGCAGGCGGCCGAGAAATGGCTGTTCCGCGCAGCAACCGCCCCGGACGACCGGACGATCGACGTGAGGATTGAGCTGCCGTTTAAGTTCCCGGCGCCCTCCCGGTGACGGCCCTCCCGCCGGTGCCCGCGGGGGTCTGGCAAGGAACCTGCTGACCCGTGGCGGTGGCATAAACAAGATCCACGTGTCGCTCCTAAGCAACCCCTACGAAACCGGCGACTTCTTCGACGAGATGTACGCTGCCGGCGGAGAAGTGCGGCCCCACTACCGCAGCCTTGTCGAGCGCCTGGGCAGCCTTCCCCTGCCCGAGTTCGAGCGCAGGCGGGCCGCGGTCGACCTCGCGTTCCTCAGGCGCGGCGTCACGTTCACCGTGTACAACGACTCCGAGGGCACGGAGCGCATCTTCCCGTTCGACCTTATCCCGCGGATCATCCCGGCAAAGGAATGGTCGAGGCTCGAGGCGGGGCTCATCCAGCGCATCACGGCGCTGAACCTCTTCCTCCACGACCTCTACCACGAGCAGAAGATCATAAAGGACGGCGTCATTCCCGCGGCCCAGATCCTCAGCGCCAAGCATTTCCGGCGCGAGTTCATGAACTTCACGGTTCCCCACGACATCTACGTGCATATCTGCGGGACCGACCTGATACGCGACGGCAGCGGCACCTACCTTGTCCTGGAGGACAACCTGCGCTGCCCGTCCGGGGTCTCGTACATGATGGAGAACCGTGCGGCCATGCGGCGCGCCTTCCCCAACCTCTTCCAAAGCTACGGCGTCCGCCCGGTCGAGGCCTACCCGGAGATGCTCCTAAAGTCCCTCCTGCACATCGCCCCGGACCGGGGCGACAAGCCGAGCGTGGTCCTCATGACGCCAGGGGTCTTCAACAGCGCCTACTTCGAGCACTGCTTTCTGGCCCGCCAGATGGGGATCCCGATCGTCGAGGGGCGGGACCTCCTTGTCCAGGACGCGCGCGTGTACATGCGCACGACCGGCGGCCTGCTGCCCGTCGACGTGATCTACCGGCGGATTGACGACGACTTCCTCGACCCTTCGGTGTTCAGGTCGGACTCGATGCTAGGCGTTCCAGGCCTCGTCGCCGCCTACCGTGCGGGGAACGTGGCGCTGGCCAACTCGATCGGCACCGGGGTGGCGGACGACAAGGTGATCTACGCCTACGTCCCGAAGGTGATCAAGTACTACCTCGACCAGGAGCCCATCATTCCGAACGTGCCCACCTACCTGGCGTCCGAGCCCTCCGACCGGAAATTCATACTCGAGAACATGGCCAGGCTCGTGGTCAAGTCGGCAAACGAGGCGGGAGGCTACGGCATGCTGATCGGGCCCGCCTCGAGCAAGGAGGAGGTCGCCGCCTTCCGGGCGAAGGTCGCCGCGAACCCCCGCAACTTCATCGCGCAGGACCCGATCAACCTCTCGCGCGCGCCGACGTGGTGCGACAACCGCCTCGAGGGCCGGCACATCGACCTCAGGCCCTACGTGCTCTGCGGGGAGAAGACCGTCGTGACGCCCGGCGGCCTGACCCGCGTCGCGCTCAGGAAGGGGTCCCTCGTCGTCAATTCCTCGCAGGGCGGCGGCTCCAAGGACACCTGGGTGATTGCCGGAGACAAATGAACCCCCAGCGGCGCTCCGCCATGCCCCCGGCATCCAAGCTCCCCGCCCCGCGGCCCCAGGCCAACGTGATGCTCTCGCGCGTCGCGCACTCCCTCTACTGGATGAGCCGGTACATAGAGCGGGCCGAGAACATCGCCCGCCTGCTCGAGGTGAACCTCCAGTTCATCCTCGACTTCAGGGGCTACGACGACGCGCACCTCAGGGAGCACTGGGGTTCGATCCTCGCTAGCTCCGGCGACCAGGAGCTGTTCGACAAGCACTACGAGTCGGCGGACAGCCGCTCCGTCACGGAGTTCTTCGCGTTCGACCTGCGCAACACGAACTCGATCCTTTCCTGCGTCTTCTCGGCGCGCGAGAACGCCCGGATGATTCGAGACCAGATCTCGGTCGAGATGTGGGAGACCATCAACGAGCTCTACCTCTTTCTCAAGTCGCGGAGCACGGCGGACGTATGGGCCGCGGGCCCCTACGAGTTCTTCCAGGACATCAAGCGCAACTCCCACCTCTTCCAGGGGCTCACGGACTCGACCTACTCGCGCAGCGAGGGATGGGAATTCATCCAGTTCGGGAAGTTCATAGAACGCGCCAACAAGACCGCGCGCATCCTGGACGTGAAGTACCACATCCTGCTGCCGAGCGCGGGCGACGTCGGGGGCGCCCTCGACACGGCCCAGTGGCAGGCCGTGCTCCGGTCGGCGAGCGCGCTCGAGGCTTACCGCAGGTTCTACGTGCGCGAGATCCTGCCGTGGAAGGTCGCCGAGTTCCTCATCTTCTCGGACTCGTTCCCCCGCTCGATCCACTTCTGCGTGGCGCAGATCGACGAGTTCCTGCGGAGGATTCTCGGGGAGTCCGGCGCGCGCCCGCGGACGGAGGCCGCGCGCGCTTCGCGCCGCCTGCTCGCGGACCTGCAGTCCCTGACGATCGACGAGGTCCTGAAGGACGGGCTGCACGAGTTCCTGGTTGAAATCGCAAAGTCTCTCGAAAGGATAAGCGAGGAGGTTGTCCAGACTACGATGTTCTACCTGGCCGAGTCGACGCAGGAGGAGCAGCAGCTGCAGCAGCAGCAGTAGGGAACGCCTCGCCGGGGTGTTCCCAAAGCTCATACATGCTCATCAGCCTTCTTCATCGGACCACGTTTGCCTACGCCGGCAAGGCGCATGACAGCTTCAACGAGGTCCGCCTGAGGCCCGTGGACGACGCGAACCAGGCCTGCCGAAGCTTCGGCCTGCGGACGGACCCCGCCGCGAACATGCGCGACTACGTCGACTTCTACGGAAACACGGTCCACTACTTCGACATCGCCGCCGGGCACGACAGGCTGATGATCGAGGCGGTCTCGCAGGTCGAGACGACCCCGAACGCGGCCCGTTTGCCGGTTCCCGCCGTCCCCAACCTGGCGCCGGGCAGCGAGCGGGAGCTCGTTGCCGAGTACCTGGCGGGGTCCCACTACGTGCCGCTCGAGGTCGACGTGTGGAAGGAGGCCCAGGATGCGCTCGCCGAAGGCAGACCGGACGTGTGGTCGGACGTCCGCCACATCTGCCGGCACGTCTTCAAGAACTTCGCCTACAAGCCGAGGTCCACGGGCGTCGCCACGCTCGCGACGGACGCGATACGGCTGCGCTCGGGCGTCTGCCAGGATTTCGCCCATGTCGCGCTCGGGATGTGCCGGTGCTCTGAAATCCCTGCGCGTTACGTGAGCGGGTATTTCATGCGGTCGCAGCGCAAGCACGACGATGACGAGGCCTCCCATGCCTGGATAGAGGCCTACGTCCCGGGCTACGGCTGGGCCGCGTTCGACCCCACGCATGACAGGCCGGCCGACGAGCGCTACATCAAGGTGGCATCGGGGCGCGACTACGCGGACATCAGGCCGGTGAGCGGCACGTACCGCGGCGGCAAGACCCACTCCCTGGGCGTCGAGGTCAAGGTCCGGGAGGCGGAGGCGGCGGGCGCCTCGCGCTAGGGCTTCTCCTCCTGGATCGACACCACACGGCCGCTGGCGTCGAAGGTGACCCGGATGCGGTCGTGGATCCCAGCCGGAAAGCCGTCGTAATAGGGGACAGAGCCGTACATGAACGGGCCGTCCCACCTGTACGGGCTGGCCCATCCCCAGAAGCGGTGGTGGTAGCCCATGTAGATGACGCCGCCGTCGTAATCCTCATAGGTCACGTAATGCCAGATCTCGTGCCGGCCCTGGGGGTCCGTAACCGTGATCACGCGGTCGGGTTCGCCGAGCGCAAGCCTCACCGCCTCCTTGTCGAATCCCAGGGCGATCTGGCCCGCCTTGACCTGCGCCTGCTGGTCCGGGTTCAGCTTCGCGAAGGCCTCGGGCCTGTCCTTGATCCTTGTATCCGGGGTCGAGCAGCCCGCGACCAGCGCCGCGCAGGCGGCGGCCGCCGCGATGGCGAAAATTCTGGTGGTTTTCACGGCGATGGGAGAATTTTACCTCTTGGGGCAAGCAGTCCTGACCAATCTCTCCAGGGATAGACGCCCGCAGCGGGCCAGAGTTTCAAAATGACGCAAAAGATCCTGATACTTTGGGACATAGACGGAACGATCCTCCAGTCGGGCAGGGCCGGCATGAAGGCGCTCCAGGCCGCCCTTAAGGACGTCTTCGGGGTCTCTGGATCCTTCGCGGGCATCGAGTTCGCGGGAAGGACGGACCCCTGGATCATCCGGCAGATCTTCTCCCGGTTCGGGATAGAGAACTCCGAGAGGAACGTCGCCAGCTACATCGACCGCTACGTGGCCACGCTGCCCGGGATCCTCGAGCAGAGCGGCTCCCGGATCCTGCCCGGCGTGGCGGAGATCCTAGGCCGTGCCGCCAAGCACCCCAACGTGGCCCAGGGACTCCTCACCGGGAACCTCCGCCGCGGGGCGCAGGCCAAGCTCGGGTTCCACGGGCTCTGGGAATACTTCCCCTTCGGGGCCTTCGCGGACGACAGCGAGATCCGCAACGAGCTGGGCCCCTATGCCCTGCGCCGGGCCAAGGGCCACTGGGGCCACGATTTCCAAGCCGACCGCACGTGGGTCGTCGGGGACACGCCCCACGACATCTCCTGCGCGCGCGCCTTCGGGGCCCAGGCCATGGCCGTCGCCACGGGCGGCTCGAAGGCCTCCGAGCTCGCCGCGTTCAACCCGGACGCCGTCCTCGACAGCCTGGGGGACCCGGATGCGTTCTGGCGCGCGATCGGCGCCTGACGGCCCGCGGGAGGCCGGTATTTGTTTGCGGAGCGTCCGTCCACGAGGAGTATTCCCTTCCCCCAACCACGCAGCCCGATGCCACGAACCTACACGATCGCGATCGGATCGGACCACGCCGGCTTCAAGTACAAGGAGCTGATAAAGGCCATGCTCCTTGCGGACGGGCACAGCGTGCGGGACATGGGCACCGACTCCGAGGCGCCGTGCGATTTCCCCGACTTCATCCGCCCGGTGGCCGAGGCGGTGGCGCGGGGCGAGTTCGAGCGCGGGATCGTGCTCGGGGGCTCGGGCAACGGCGAGGCCATCGTGGCCAACCGCATCCGGGGCGTCCGCTGCGGCGTCTGCTGGAATGAGCAGGTGGCCGTTTGGAACCGCTCCCATAACGACGCCAACTGCCTCTCGATCGGGCAGCGCACGGTGACGGAGGACGAGGCCAAGAAGATCGTGCGCACATGGCTCGCCACCGAGTTCGAGGGCGGGCGCCACATTGCGCGCATCCGCAAGATCGACGGGGTCTGACCGGACGACGAGCTTGCCCACCGGGCGCCCGCCGCTCAGCTTCATTCTCCGGCTATGGCATTCCCAAAAGCTCCCGCGATCCTAGGGGCGCACGACCTGCGCGCCGCGGAACTGGAAGAGAAGCCGAACGAGGCCCTGCTCCGGATCTACGCCTGGATGCAGCTCGCGCGCCTCACGGACAACCGGATCCTGGACCTGTTCCGCCAGGGCCTGATCCGCGGGACCGTGACCGGGGGCCAGGGAAACGAGTGGATGATCGTGCCGCTGGCGCTGCTGGCCGACAAGGCCCTGGACGTGGTCTGCTTCACCCACAGGGACCTGGGAGGGCACCTCATATGGGGCGGGCACCTCTGCCAGCACCTGAACCAGTATTTCGCGAACGCGGACAGCCCGACCCGGGCGCGAGAGGGCAACATCCACCACGGCGACCCGTCAAACCGCTCGCTGCCGATGATCAGCCACCTGGGCGCGATGATGGGGCCGGTCCTCGGGGCCACCGACTCGCAGCGCCGCTTCGGGCGCAAGGCGGTGGGCTTCGCTTTCTATGGCGACGGCGCCTCGAGCACCGGCGACGTGCACGAGGCCCTGAACCTCGCCTCGCTCCTCTCGATCCCGATCGTCTTCGTGATTGAAAACAACGGATACGCCTACTCCACGCCCACCGCCGAGCAGTTCCCCAAGGGAACCGAGCTCTGGCGCCGGGCCGCCGGGTACGGCATCGAGGGCGTCGTGATCGACTGCGCGGACCCGGGCCACACCGCGAAGGTGCTGGACTCCGTGATTGGGAAGGTGCGGAGCACCTCGCGCCCCATGCTTGTGGAGGCCCGGACGCTGCGCCTGCGGGGCCACGCGGCCTATGACACCTGCGACTACCTGCGCCCGGGAGAGGCCGACGGGTTCGCGGCCAGGGATCCGCTCCCGAAGTTCAGGGCGTCGCTTTCCGCACTCGCGGGCGCTGACCGGCTGGAGGCAGTCGACTCCGAGATCGGGGCCTTCATTGAGGAATGCGTCAAGGTGTCCATCGCCGTCCCGCGCCCGAGCCCGGAGGGCATGGAGGCGGGGCTCTTCGCCCCCGTCCCGGAGCCCTTCCCGTGGCGCGGGGAGCCCTCGGAGCCCGAGAGCGTCACTATGGCCCAGGCGCTCAACCGCGCGATCCGCAAGGTGCTCACCGAGCGGCCCGAGTCGATCGTGATGGGGCAGGACATCGCGACCTACGGCGGCGCGTTCAAGGTGACGGAGAATCTCTTCAAGGAATTCGGCCGGCCCAGGGTCTTCAACACGCCGCTGGCGGAGAGCACGTGCACGGGGTACGCGATCGGCCTGGCGCTGGCCGGCCACCGGCCCATCGAGGAATTCCAGTTCGCCGACTTCGCGACGGAGGCGATGACCCAGATCACCCTGAACGCGGCGACCATGCACTTCCGCTCGGGCGCGCCCTGCCCGCTCGTCCTCAGGATGCCCTGCGGCGGCGGCCTCACCTTCGGGTCGTTCCATTCGCAGGAGCTCGAGTCGTTCTTCCTCTCGATGCCCGGGATCAAGGCCCTCTACCCGAGCAATCCCCAGGACGCCTTCAACGCCCTCCTGGCCGCATGCGAGGACAACAATCCGGTCATCCTCTTCGAGCACAAGGGCCTCTACCGCCGGGGCAAGCACCCGCTCGCGTGGGACCCCGCCTACCGCGACGTCTGGCATCCCAAGCGCGTCAGAGAGGGCGGCTACGCGACGCTTGTTACGTACGGCGAGATGGTGCAGCTCGCGGGAGAGGTGTGCGACTACCTCGCCTCCGAGTACGAGGTGGCCATCGAGGTGTTTGACCTAAGGTGCCTCTCGCCGCTCGATCTTTCGGAGATCGCGCCCTCGGTGGCGCGGACGGGCAGGCTCATCGTTCTCCACGAGGGCCGCAGGACCCACGGATTTGGCGCGGAGGTCGTCTCAAGGATCACCGAGAACAGCCGGACACC
This sequence comes from uncultured Opitutaceae bacterium, assembly GCA_964451965.1. GTDB lineage: Bacteria > Verrucomicrobiota > Verrucomicrobiia > Opitutales > Opitutaceae > Palsa-1447. The sequence continues at coordinate 50,968 of CAYVKH010000005.1, read as the reverse complement.
GCTCAAGGCGCCGCCGCTTCGCATCGCCGCGCTCGACCTGCCCGTGCCCTTCGCCCCGGAGCTCGAGACCGTGTTCCGGCCGACCAAGGACAGCGTGATCCAGCTAATCACGGGATGGATGTTGTGAAGAAGGCCCCGATCCCGCGCAGCGCCTGGGCCCGCATCCGCCTCTTCGCGATGGACGTGGACGGGATCCTGACCGACGGGACGGTCTCTGTGTCCTCCGACGGCACCGAGGCCAAGAGGTTCTGCATCACCGACGGGCTCGGCCTGCTGCTCCTGCGCGGCCAGGGCATCGAGCTGGCATGGATCTCGGGCCGGCTCTCCGCGGCGACCACCCTGCGCGCGGCCGAGCTCAAGATCCCGCACCTGATCCAGGGCCGGCATGACAAGCTCACGGCGCTGTCCGCCCTGGCGGCAGAGCTGAAGATCGCGCTTCGCGACTGCGCCTACATGGGCGACGACTTCATCGACGCGCCGGCCATCTCCGCCGCCGGGATCGGAATCTCGGTCCCCACGGGCCTCCCGGCGGCGACCGCGTCCGCGGACTATGTCACCCGAAGGCAGGCAGGATTCGGGGCCGTCCGCGAGGTGTGCGACCTCATGCTGGCCGCCCGCTCCAAGCCGTCCGGGAACCCAAAGGCGCGGCGGCGTACGAAGGCATTGTGAACCGGCTTCAAAGGATCGGCCTCGGTGGGATCGCGCTCCTTGCATTCGTCCCGCGCGGGCCCGCCCAGGAGATTGCCGCGGCGCCGCCCGCGCGCAACTGGACGCTCCCGCTGTTCACCAAGGAGGGCTATCGCCAGGTGACGCTCCGCGGCGACGAGGTCCGCCCGGTCAGCTCGGACCGGATCGACGTCACGGGGATGAACGTCACCGTGTTCTCCGGATCCCCGGACGCCAGGGTCGACTCCGTGCTCGTGAGCCCGGAGGCGTCGTTCCTGCTCAACGAGAAGGTCGTGCGGGGCGACGGGTCCGTCCGCCTCGTCCGCGACGACGTCGACGTGAGGGGCGAGGGGTGGAGCTACAACTACAACGAGAAAAAAGTTCTCATTTATCGGCGCACCCATGTAGTGTTCCGCTCGGCTCTGCCCGACATGCTCAAATGAGACTCGCACCCCTTCTAGCGACGGCGACCCTGTTTGCGTTGACCGCGGCGCGGGCGGCCGAGCCGCCGGAAACGACCATCGACTGCTCCGGGCTGTTCGAGTCGGTCAGCACGGACACCGAGACCACGTTCACCTTCAACGACCAGGTCGTGGCCGCGGGCAATGACATCAAGCTGAACTGCGACTTCCTGAAGGTCATATCGATGCGCCTGGGCGACAAGGCGGCGACCATCGGGAAATACAACAAGTTCAAGTACATGCTCGCAACGGGGCACGTCAGGATCGTCCAGGGGGACCGGGTCGCCACGTGCGGCCGCGCCGAGGTGTTCCCGGGCGAGGACAGGATCGTCCTCACCGAAAACCCGGTGGTGAAGATCGAGAGCGAGCACTACGAGGCGACCGGGCCGCGGATGGTCCTGTACAGGGGACAGCGCAGGGCGGTGATCGAGGGCACGCCGTCCCAGCGCTCGCACATTTCGCTGCCGCCCATCAAGGACCTGGGCTTCCCGACGGAAAAGCCCCCGAGCCCGAAATAAGATGGACACCACATCGATCGTCACCGAAGGCCTGGTGAAGACCTACGGGCACCGGGCGGTCGTCGACGGCGTCGACCTGCGGATGAACGGGGGCGAGGTCGTCGGGCTCCTCGGGCCGAACGGCGCCGGCAAGACGACGACGTTCTACATGATCGTGGGCCTCATCCCCGCGACCCTCGGCCGCGTGCTCCTCAACGGCGAGGAGATCACCCACCTGAAGATGCACCAGCGCGCAAGGCGGGGCATCGGCTACCTCCCCCAGGAGCCCTCGGTCTTCAGGAAGCTCACGGTCGAGGAGAACATCACGGCGATCCTCGAGGCCGTCCACGTCCCGCGCAGGCAGAGGAAGGCCCGCATGCGCGAGCACATCGAGGAGCTCGGCCTGGGGCAGGTCGCGCGGCAGAAGGCCTACACGCTCTCGGGGGGCGAACGGCGCCGGCTCGAGATCGCGCGGGCGCTCGTGACACGCCCCCATTTCCTGCTCATGGACGAGCCGTTCGCCGCGATTGACCCCATCTCGGTGGCCGACGTGCAGCGGATCATCCTCCAGCTGAAGAAAAGGGGCATCGGCGTCGTGGTGACCGACCACAACGTGCGGGAGACTCTGCGCATCGTCGACCGCGGCTACCTGATCCACAAGGGCAAGGTGCTCACGGAAGGCACCGGCGAATTCCTCATCAAGGACGAGAAGGCCCGGAAGTTCTACCTCGGCGAGGATTTCAACCTCTGAGCCGGCAAGCGCGCCGGGGCGGCCCTGGTAGCGGAATCCCGGATGCAAGGCGCCCCGCGCGGGAGGGCCGGGGCGGGTTGTGCCGGGCCTGACGGGCTGAGAAGGGAGTCCTGGCCCGGCCCCCGTTTTTCCGTGCGTTCCCCCTCCCTAATGTGCAGGAATCGGGGTATGCAGAAGGCCATCCACGGCATCACTGTCGCCCACTTCTACGACACCTACCGCGAAAAGCTCAAGATGGAGCTCGTGACGGGCGACGCGGGGCTCCACAGGCTGATCCGCGAGGGAAGCATCAACCGCCCGGCGCTCGCGCTCACCGGGTTCTTCAAGTATTTTGCCAACAAGAGGATACAGGTCATAGGCGCGGCGGAGATGACGTACCTGAAGACGCGCAGCCAGCTGGACCAGACCATGATCTTCAAGGAGATGGCGAAGCGGAGCGTCCCCTGCGTCATTCTCACGCGCAATTACAACCCGACCCAGGCGATGCTGACGGTCGCCTCGGAGATGAACCTCCCGGTCTTCAAGACCCCGCTGATCACGATGAACCTCGTGAACCTGGCGACGCTCTGCATCGACAACGAGTTCGCCCCCAGTTCCATCGAGCATGCCACGACGCTCGACGTGAAGGGCGTCGGGGTGATGCTGCGGGGGGACTCCGGAGTGGGAAAGAGCGAGTGCGCCCTCGCGCTCATCGAGCGCGGCCATTCCCTCGTGGCGGACGACCTGACGATCATCAAGCTGCTCGATGAGCGCGAGCTGATGGCCTCGAGCCGGGCCCTGAACCGCGGCTACATGGAGTGCCGGGGGATCGGGATCATCAACATCGCGGAGATGTTCGGCGTTAAGTCGATCCGGCTCGAGAAGCGCATCGACCTTGTGGTGTCCCTGCACGAATGGACCCCGGATTGCGTCGAGGAGCGGACGGGCCTCGAGGAGAACACCTATGAGATCCTCGGGATGAAGCTGCCCCACATCGAGCTCTTCGTGCGGCCCGGGCGCGACATGGCGAGGCTGGTCGAGGTCGCCGCGCTCACCCAGGCGCTCAAGCGGATGGGGCACGATCCGGCGAAGGACTTCAACGACCGGCTGATCGCCTTCATGTCAGAGGACAGTCCCGCGAAGCGCCTGAAGATTAAGCCCATGGAGCGCGAGGAGCGCGCCCCCGGCCGCCTCAATCCGGAATAGATCATGCCCAACACCGAACGCCCCGACGGGCGCAAAGCCGACCAGCTCCGACCAGTCTCATTCGAGGCCAATTTCGCCCCTCACGCGACCGGCTCGGTCCTGGTCCGATACGGCTCCACGCAGGTGATCTGCGCCGCGACGATCGAGCCCGGCGTCCCGACCTGGATGAAGCAGCAGGGCGTAAAGGGGGGCTGGCTCACCGCGGAGTACTCGATGCTCCCCTACTCGACCCACGAGCGGAAGGCGCGCGACATCAACAAGGGCAGGCTGGACGGCAGGACGGTCGAGATCCAGCGGCTCATCGGCCGCTCGCTGCGCGCAACGATCGACCTGGACAAGCTGGGCCAGAACACGCTCTGGCTCGACTGCGACGTGCTCCAGGCGGACGGCGGCACGCGGACCGCCTCGATCACGGGCGCCTATGTCGCCGCGCGGCTCGCGGTCCAGAGGCTCATCGACGGGGGCGTGCTCAGGGAAAGCCCGCTCATCGACTCTGTGGCCGCCGTCAGCGTGGGCCTCTTCGGCGGGGAGGGCCTCCTCGACCTGGCCTACGTCGAGGACAAGGACGCGCAGGTCGACTTCAACGTCGTCATGACGGGCCAGGGCAGGTTCGTCGAGGTGCAGGGAACGGGCGAGGAGGCGACCTTCAGCCACGAGCAGCTCAACGAACTCCTCGCGATGGCGCAGAAGGGACTGAAGGAGCTCTCGGCCCTCCAGGCGGCGTTTCTCGCGAGGCAGCTGCTCGCGAAGTGAGCACGTGCGGTATTCAGAGACGCACTACCGCTGGACCTGGGACTTCAGATCGCCTCCCGAGGCGCTCTGGCCGCTCGTCTCAAACACCGACCGGTTTAACCGGGACTGCGGATTCCCGCCCTTCGAGGTGCGGGCTCCCGAGGCGGGCGGGCCCGCGCCGGAGCCGGGGCTGCGGAGGCTGCGCTCCAAGTACATGGGGATCGTGGGCGAGTGGGAGGAGCGCGAGTTCGAGTGGGTCCAGCCGGTGCGTTTTGCGGTCGACCGCAGGTTCTCAAGGGGCCCCCTGGTCCGCTTGATCCAGTCTTGCGAACTCTCGGCCGGGCCCGGCGGGGGAACGACGATGGTGTACGAGATACGGGCCACGCCGCTGAACCTCCTCGGGGCCCTGATCGTACCCGTCGCGATCGGCCTGCGCATGCGCCGGGTCACCGAGCGGGTGTTCCGGGACTACGACCTGCTCGCGCTCGGGAAGCCGGCCGCTCCGCCCCCGGGCCATGCGTCGCCGCAGGGCGGGAAGGCCCCGCTAAGGCTCGCCTCGCTGACCTCAAGGCTCATCGCCGAGGCCAGGCAGCCGGCGCCGCTGGTCGAGCGCCTGGGCTCCTACGTGTCGTCGGCGGACGACCTCTCGGTCTCGAAGATGCGGCCCTACGCGATCGCGGACGAGTGGAGCGCCGACAGGCGGGAGACGCTGGATCTCTTCCTCCATGCGACGCGCGCGGGGATGCTGGACCTGAGCTGGGAGGTCCTCTGCCCCCATTGCCGCGGCTCCAGGCAGCCTAGGTCGGGCCTTTCCGGCGTCTCAAGCGAGGCGCACTGCGATTCCTGCGGCATCGACTTCACCGTGAACTTCGACCAGTCGGTCGAGCTCACCTTCGTTCCCAACCCGAGGGTCAGGCGGGTGTCCCGTGCCGAGTACTGCCTCGGGGGCCCCCAGATCACACCGCACATCGTGGCGCAGAAGCGCCTGGGTCCCGGGGAAAGCCTCTACGTCGCGATGTCCTTCCCGGAGGGCCGGTACCGCGTGCGCACACAGGGCGTCGCGGTCCAGCAGGCGTTCCGCATCGAGAACGGCGGATCCCCTTCCGTGCGGATGGACGTGGGGCCGGACGCCATGCCCGCGGACGAGCCGGTCGTCGCGCCGGACGGGATCCTCAATGTCGTCAACATCGACCGCCTTGAGCGCCTGGCGGTGATCGAGAGGGTCGCGTGGAGCGACCAGTCCGTGACGGCCGCCGCGGTGACCTCGCGGCAGGTCTTCCGCGACCTGTTCGCGCGGGAGATCCTTCGCCAGGGCGAGAGGATCTCCGTGGGGGTGATTACGATCGTGTTCACGGACCTGAAGAACTCGACGCGGCTCTACACCGAGATCGGCGACGCCCCCGCCTTCGGGCGGGTCCTGAGCCACTTCGACACGATCAAGGCCGAGGTCGCGGCCGAGGGAGGCGGAATCGTGAAGACGATGGGGGACGCCGTCATGGCGGTCTTCACCCACCCGGCCTCCGCCCTGCGGGCGATGAGGAGGGCCCAGGCCGCCCTCTCCGCGCCGGAGAAGGCGCAGGCGGCGTTCGCCCTCAAGTGCAGCATCCACCAGGGCCCCTGCCTCGCCATCAGCCAGAACGAGCGGCTGGACTACTTCGGAACGACCGTGAACGTCTGCTCCCGGCTCTGCGGGCTCTCCTCGGGCTCGGACATCGTCGCCTCCCCCCAGGTCCTGCAGGACCCGGAGGTGGCGGCGCTCCTTGCGGACTCCGGGTCGGGGCTGGGCGCCCGGCGCGACGCCGCCGCGCTTCGCGGGTTCAGCGATGCCCCGTTTGAGTTCTGGAGGCTGGCGTGAATGCTTTTTATATGTCTCTTCGCATCCAAATCTGACACACCTCGACGGACCGGATATGAACATTCACGAGTACCAGGCGAAGGCCCTCTTAGAGAAATTCGGCGTGCCGGTCCCCAAGGGCGCCGCCGCCAAGACGCCCGAGGACTTCATCAACGCGCTAGCCGCCCTCCCCGAGGGCCCGACCATGGTGAAGTCCCAGATCCACGCGGGCGGGCGCGGCAAGGGCGTGTTCACCGACGGGTACAAGGGCGGCGTCAAGTTCTGCAAGACGAAGTCCGAAGCGAAGGAGGCCGCCGCCAGGATGCTCGGCAACACGCTGGTCACCGCGCAGACGGGACCGGCCGGCCGGAAGGTCCAGACCGTTTATTTCACCGTCGCTAATGACATCAAGAAGGAGTTCTACCTGGCGATTCTCCTGGACCGCGCCGCGTCGCGCCCGGTGATCGTCGCATCGACCGAGGGCGGCGTGGAGATCGAGAAGGTCGCCCGCGAGACGCCGGACAAGATCTTCAAGGTCATCGTCGACCCGGCCTACGGCCTCGCCGACTACCAGATCCGCGAGCTCGTGACCAAGCTTGGGCTCGCCGCCACGGAGGCAAAGAACGCCTCCCGACTCATACGCTCCCTCTTCGCCATGTACTGGGAGACCGACGCCGCGATGGTGGAGGTGAACCCGCTGGTCACGACCCCTGCGGGCGAGGTCCTCGCGCTCGACGCGAAGGTGTCCTTTGACGACAACTCGCTGTACCGCCACCCGGAGATCGTCGCGCTGCGCGACCTGAACGAGGAGGATCCGAAGGAGACCGAGGCCTCGAAGCATGCGCTGAGCTACATCGCGCTCGACGGCAACATCGCGTGCCTTGTCAACGGTGCCGGGCTCGCGATGAGCACGATGGACATCATCAAGTACTTCGGCGGCAGCCCGGCCAACTTCCTCGACGTGGGGGGAAGCGCGTCCACGAGCCAGGTGGTCGCGGCCTTCAAGATCATTTTGGGGGACCCCAATGTTAAGGGGATCCTCGTAAACGTCTTCGGCGGGATCATGGACTGCAACGTGATCGCGACCGGAATCGTGGCGGCGGTCCGCGAGGTGGGCCTGAAGCTGCCGCTCGTCGTCCGCCTGGAGGGCAACAACGTCGAGGCCGGCAAGGCGGCGCTCGCCGCCTCCGGCCTCGCCATCGTCTCCGGCGACTCCATGGCCGACGCCGCCCAGAAGATCGTGAAGCTCGTGGCATAGGTCGGATGAGCTCCCGGTCCGGCCCCTCCGGCGGCACTAGGGGAGAAGCCCAGCCGGAGGCCGCATTGGGCATCGCATGCGTTATGTCATTATTGGCAATGACATGCGTAGGAGGCTGAAGCGGGGCTTATAGGTCGCGCAGCGAAGAACCAAAATTGCTTTCGCAAAGAAAAGGCGTTAGCATGACGCCTTGAAGCTGCAAATCCCACGCTTCACGCCGAGCCATGCGTTGTGGCTGAGCCGAGCGCTCGCGATCGGCGTGTTCGTGCTCGCCGCGCTGGTCCTCGCGGCCAGGGCGCTGGAGAACCCGCTCCACGCAAGCGCGGTGATGTCCAGCAACGTGCCGATGAACGCAAATGCCGCCGTGGGGTTAGCCATGGCCTCGCTGGCGCTGTGGCTTTTGGCCGTGCCCGCGACCGCGGTTCTGCGGCAACGGGTCGCTCTCGGCTGCGCGCTGGCGGTGGCTGCGCTGGGCGCGGCGACGTTGACCGAATATCTGCTGGGCATGGATCTGGGCATTGACCAACTGCTCGGCCGTGGAACCAGCGTCGAGATCAATACATCGAACCCCGGGCGGATGGCGCCTGAGACCGCGTTGAACCTAGCGCTGCTTGGGGCGGCGCTGTGCTGGATGACACGACCGCGGATGGTGGTGGTGGCGCAGGCTTCCGTGGTGCTGGTTGCGATGATGGGCCTGTTCAACCTGATTGGGTATGTCTACGGGACCGTTGGATTCTACAAGCTCGACCACCTTTCGTCGATCGGGGTTGCGGCTGCGGTGGCGTCTGTGGCGCTGGGAACGGGCGTGCTATGCGCGCGGCCCGAGGCCGGCCTGATGCGATCCATCATCAGTGAACTGCCGAGTGGCGTGGTCATCCGCCGATTGCTGTTGGCGGTGTTGGTGCTGCCGTTGGCGTTCGACGCGCTCGAGCTTCAAGGCGAGCACGCGGGGTTCTTCAACCACGCCTATGGCACAGGGGTAGCGGAGGTGGCCGGCAGCCTCGCGCTGATGATCCTCATCTGGAGGACGGCCAAGGTGCTGGAGCGGAATGCAGGGGAACGCAAACAGGTGGAAAAGATCCTGTACCAGGCGAACGAACGCTTGGAGCAGAAGGTGAGCGAGCGCACGGCGCTTTTGGAGAACGCCAACCAGTCATTGACCCACGAAATCGCCGAGCGCGTCCGGATGGAGGCGCTCCTGCGCCTGCAAGCCTCCGCGTTGGAGTCCGCCGCCAACGCCATCAGCATTTCCGACCGCGCAGGCATGATCGAGTGGGTCAATCCGGCATTTTGCGCCCTCACGGGCTACAGCGCCACGGAAGCCATCGGGCACAATCCGCGGGAACTGATCAAATCGGGACGCCACAACGATTCATTTTTCAAGAACTTGTGGACGACGGTTCTAGCCGGAAAGGTCTGGAAAGACGAGGTGGTCAACCGGCGCAAGGATGGCTCCATATACACCGAATTCCAGACCATCACCCCGGTGCGGGACGAGCGCGGCCAGATCAGCCGCTTCATCTCCATCAGGGAGGACATCACCGAGAAGAAGCTGTTGGAGGAGCAGGCCTTGCGCGTGCAACGGGTCCAGAACCTAGGGATGCTTGCCGCCGGGATCGCGCACGATTTCAACAACGCGCTCGCTCCGATCCTCCTGGCTGGTCCGCTGCTGCGACCGCAGGTGAGCGCCCCCGGAGGGCAGCGCATGCTCGACATCATCGAGCAATGCTCGGAGCGCGGCGCGGCCCTCGTCCGCCAGATGCTTTCGTTCGCCCAAGGCTCGATCAGCCAGAACGTGCACGTGCAGGTCCGCCACGTGTTGCGGGAAGCAATCGACCTCGCCACAACCACCTTCCCGAAATCGATAGAAATCGAGTCCCATCTGCCCAACGATCTGTGGCTCGTGCCGGGCGACCCGACGCAGATCAATCAGGTGTTCATGAATCTTTTTATCAACGCGCGCGACGCGATGGCGCAGGGCGGCAAGCTGGCGATCATTGCGGCGAACCGCACGCTCGATGCCGCGGAGGCTGCGAAGCTCCCGGACGGACGCCCCGGCAACTTCCTCGCGGTCGAGGTGCGCGACACAGGCACAGGGATTCCGCCCGAGGTGCTGGAGAGGATGTGGGAGCCGTTCTTCACGACCAAGGCCGTGGACAAGGGCACCGGTCTCGGCCTCTCCACGGTGCGCGGCATCGTGCGCCAGCATGATGGCTTCGTGGCCGTGCAGACCTCCCCCGGGGCAGGGGCCGGCCACGGCACATCATTCACTGTCTATTTGCCGGCCGTCGTCGCCGGAAACAAGGTCGGTGGCGAAGCGGACGCGCCCAGCAAGCTCGCGCTGCGAGGCGAGGGCGAACTGATCCTCGTGGTCGATGACGAGGAATCGGTGCGCGAGGTCAGCGCAAAGATCCTCATCCGGCAGGGCTACCGTGTGGTCACGGCGAGCGACGGGGCGGATGCGATCGCGCTCTTCGGGCCGCGCGCCGACGAGGTGCGACTCCTGCTCACTGACAGTGACATGCCGATACTGGGCGGCAATGCGCTGATCGCCGCTCTGCGCCGACGGAACCCCGCGCTGCCCGTCGTCATCATGAGCGGCGCGGACAGGCAACGCGACGCGGCACTTGAGACGTCCGCGACGACGTATCTGGCCAAGCCGTTTGCAGCCGAGACCCTGATGTCGATCGTGCGCCGCGCACTCGATGAGGCCCGGCCGGCCGGCCCGTGCCTGTCTGAGGCCCGATCCCTTCTGAAGCCTCCACCCTAATCCATTGCCATCTGCGCATCGATCGCCATTCTCTTTGGTGCGCATGATCACTGGGAAGAGCAGCAATCCTGGCCGACGGTTGGGCACGTCGCATTGCCATTGGCCGCGGGTAAGGCCATTCACGAAGAGGCGCGCCGGCGAAACTCGTTGAATTGCGGCCACTCCATGCGTCCATTCAGCGGCACGAAGCCCGTCACCCATCGGCCCCCTCCTTTATGAGCATCAAGATCAAGGAAATCGCATTCGTGTCCCACCCGGTGGCCGACATCGCCCGCGCGCGCGCCTTCTACGAAACGCTTCTGGGGCTAAAGATACTGCTTCAGATCGAGTTCCATCCGGGCAACTGGTGGATCGAATACGACATCGCGGGGTCCGCTCTCGCGGTCACGAACGCATTTCCCTCATCCGGAAGCGGGGGAACGAGCCTCGCCCTCGAGGTCGCGGACCTTGACCAAGCGCTGGCGGCGGTAAAGGCGGCCGGGATTGCGCTCACCATTGAACCCCAGGAATTTCCGCCCTGCCGGATGTTCGGCATCAACTCGCCGGACGGCCACCCCATCATCTTTCACAAACGCAAAGCCTGATCCCATATGGCGATTCTCATCACTCAAGAGACCCCGATCCTCGTTCAGGGCATCACCGGCGACTTCGGCGGCCGCCACGCGGCGCTCTCCCTCGACTACGGCACGAAGGTCGTCGCGGGCGTGACCCCGGGCAAGGGCGGCCAGTTCTTCGAGCACGGCTCGCACCGGGTCCCCGTATTCAATTCCGTCGCGGACGCCTCGCGCGCGACGGGCGCGATGGTCTCGGCCATCTTCGTCCCGCCGCCGTTCGCTGCCGACGCGGTCCTCGAGTGCGTCGATGCCGGCCTCGACCTCGCGGTTGCGATCACCGAGGGGATACCGATCCGGGACATGGTGCGGGTGAAGCGGGCGATGGCCGGCAGGAGGACGCGCCTCCTCGGCCCCAACTGCCCGGGGATCGTGGCGCCCGGTCCCGGCGAGAAGTCGTTCGGCGGCTGCCGCATCGGGATCGCGCCCGGCTATATCCACAAGAAGGGCCGGGTCGGCGTCGTCTCGCGCTCGGGCACGCTCACCTACGAGGCGGTCTACCAGCTCACGGTCCGCGGCATAGGCCAGAGCACCAGCGTCGGGATCGGCGGGGACCCGGTCAACGGGACGTCGCACCTGGACGTGATCCGGATGTTCAACGACGACCCGGAGACCCTTGGGATAATCATGATCGGGGAGATCGGCGGCAACGCCGAGGCCGAGGCCGCGCGCTGGATCAAGGCCAACTGCAGGAAGCCCGTGGCGGGCTTCATCGCGGGATCGACGGCCCCCGCGGGCCGGCGCATGGGCCACGCCGGCGCGATCGTCGGCGGCGCGGCGGACACGGCGGCGGCCAAGATCGCGATCCTTGGGGAATGCGGGATTGAGGTCGCCGTGACGCCGTCCGACATGGCGGACGCCCTCATCCGGGCCGCGAAGGCCAGGGGCGTCGTCCTGGGTTAGGCGCCGTCCCGGGGCGGGAGCCGGTGCTCGACCAGCTTCGCGTGCTTGTAGAACGAGTTCTCGAACCTGAGGACGGCGATGACCAGGCCCGGTCCGCCGTCAAGGAATCCGAGCTGCAGGACGTAGGCCTTGAAGAAGGCCCATGAGGCCCGGAAATACGCCTTGCCAAAGCCCGCCGACACCCCCTGACGCTCCTGCTTCGCGACGCCGAGCGACGTGTAGCGGTCCATCTTCGAGATGGCCTCGGACAGCGTCGCGTAGGGAATCTGGATGATCGCGCTCCGCATCGTTCCCAGGCGCCCGTCGAGCACCCAGCCCTCGTGCACCTCGTCGGAGGCCGTGTAGGTCATGCGGCCGCGCCTGAACAGCTGCGGCTGGCGGTAGTCGGGGAACCACCCGCCGTGGCGGATCGTCCGGCCGAGGAGGATGTTTCGCCGGGGCACGAGGTAGGCGTCGGCCGAAGCCGGGTCGGCGACGATGCGGAGAATCTCGTCCCTGGCCTCGGGCGTGCAGCGCTCGTCCGAATCGAGGCTGAAGATCCAGGGCTGCGTCGTGTGCTCTATCCCGGCCTGCCGCAGCTCGCCGAATCTCTTGCATTCGACCTGGACGACCCTGGCGCCGCGGCCCGATGCGATCTCGAGCGTCCTGTCCGTGCTGGACGAGTCGATCAGGACGATCTCCGCGGCCCAGGAGACGCTTTCCAGGGCCGGACCTATCTTCAGCTCCTCGTTCCTCGAGAGGATGAAAACGGATACCGGTGGTTTGGACGCCATGGCGGTGCTCAGCGGGAAAGGCTCAGACCTTTCCGACGGCAGAGCGAGCGATTTGATACAGGTATCCGCAGCACCGCCATGCGCGGACGAGCGCCCGCTTGGCCCGGCCCCGGCGGAGCGCCACGGAATAGGCCCCGGAAAGAACGAGGAACCCGGCGAGCTTGAGGGCGCTGCCCAACGCTCTCGACGCGAGGAATGGAACGGGCGAGCGGCGCGACTCTCGCAGGACACGCGCGCGGTCGACCACGCGGGAGCGGGCCGAGTCGAACGCATGGCGCAGGGCGTAGCGCAGCGTGAGCCTGCCGGCCGGGATCTGGTGGAGGACCTTCGCCCCGGGCACGAACCAGGCCTCAAGGCCGGCCGCCCTGACTCGCCGGATCATCTCGCTGTCCCCGCCGCCGAAGAGCGCGGCCCCCTTACGGTCCAGGTCCGTGTCAAACCTGCCGCAGCGCTCGAACACCCACTTGGGGAAGGCAAAGTTGGCGCCCATGGGCGCCTGGCCCGGCGGCAGGGGGCCCGTATCCTTCCGGAACCCGAGCGGCCTGTGGGCGCCCCTCTGCCAGTCGGGAATGCCGTCGGGAAAGACCGGGACAACCTCCCCGCCGACCACCCCGATCGAGCGCTGCGTCTGCCCCGAGAACGGGCCCACGAGCTGCACGAGCCAGTCGGGCTCGACGATGATGTCGTCATCCACGAGCGCGACCACCTCGCCGCGGGCCTCGTCGATCGCACGGTTGCGGCCGTGGTCAAGGCCAGCCCGCTCCTCGAGGATCCAGCGCGGCGGCGGTGTCGACGCCATGAAGGCCGCGACAACGTCGCGGGTGTCGTCCGTCGAGTTGTTGTCGATCACAAGGAGTTCCCAGCAGCCGGCCGGGTAGTCCTGTCGCACCAGTCCGGCCAGCGCCTCCCTCAGGTACGAGGAGCGATTGTGGGTGATGACGGCGACTGTGACCCGAGGCGTGGGCATCAATGGATCGGGGTTCTGGGGCGTATGATTTCAAACTGATAACCAACGAGTTGCAATAAACCAAGCCCTAATCGAAAAAATACTCTGGACGGATCGACCGCGATTTTCATGATTCCCGGCGCATCAGGAACGAGCCGGCCCTCAAAAGCCGGTTCTGCCAACCGGGCCGGGAGCGGCCACGGTGGAACGGGTGAAAGCCCGGATGTGCGAGGCCGAAAGGCCTCGAACCAAAACGCTCCCGAAAGCGATGACCGACCTGATGCCCAGGTCGGTCTTTTGCTTTCAGCCCTGCTGCGCGATCAAATCCACAAAGAACATCACGCATCATGACAAGCACAGCCGAACACTCCGGGATCCGCATAACCGCGGACAACCCAAACCACCACCTCTGGAACAACCACGGGACCTGGTTCCTGCACTACACGGTGCACCCTACGCCGTTCACGAAGGAAAGGATCCGCCGCTCGCTCGGGACCAAGGACCTCGGCCTCGCCCGGACCCGCCGGGACGCGTTCTTCGCCCACGTGATCGGGAAGCAGGCCGCGGCTTAGCCGCTTCTCAGCAGGCGACGGCGGCGGCCGGCTGCCCGAAGGCGACCATGATCTCCGACCCGACCGAGTCGGCAAGGAGACGGCCCCGGGGCTCGAGGCGGACGCGCCCCCCCTCCAGGACGGCCAGGCCCTCGGCGGCGAGCCGGTCGATGAGCGCCCCGACCCTGTCCCACGGGGCGCCCGGGCAGCGGGCGCGCAGGCGCCCGAGGTCCACGCCCGCGTTCATCCGAAGGCCGAAGACGAGGGCGTCCTCCGCGAGGAGCGCCGCGGTCAGCGCCGTGCGGTCCTCGGTCATCCGCTCGCCCCGCCCGACGAGGGCGGCCCACCTGGAAAGGTCCGCGATATTGGACCCGCGCCACCCTCCCTTCTGGGACGCCGCGGACGGCCCGAGGCCGGCCCATTCCCCCATCTTCCAGGTGTTGATGTTGTGGGCGCACTCATGGCCCGGGCGGGCGAAGTTCGATATCTCGTACTGCCCGTAGCCCGCGGCCCCGAGCCTCTCCCATGTGCGCTCGTACATCCGCGCCTCGTTCTCCGCGTCCAAGCGCACCCTCCCCTGCGAGAGCTTCACCCAGAGGGCGGTGTCCTCCTCGAAGGTGAGGCAGTAGGTCGAGATGTGGTCGGGCGCCAGCCTGACCGCCTCGTCGATGTCCGCCTCCCATTCGGAGGCCGTCTGGCCCGGCAGGGCGAACATGAGGTCCACGTTGACGCTGGCGAACCCGGCGGCGCGGACCCGCTCGTAGGCCCTGTAGACCCGCTCCCGTGTGTGCGCCCGCCCGAGGGCCTCAAGGAGCGCCGGCCTGAAGCTCTGGACGCCCAGCGACACCCGGGTCACGCCGGCGGACCGGAGCGCGGCGAGCCGCTCGCGCGTCACCGAGGCCGGCGCGAGCTCCACCGTCCATTCCGCCGGCGCCCCCCCCCGGGGAAGGGAATGGACGACCTGCGCCACGCGCCCGAGGTCGGCGGGCGACAGGAGTCCCGGCGTCCCGCCGCCCCAGAAGACGGTCGAGAGGGGCCTGTCCCAGATCACGAGCCGGGCCTCGGCCGAGAGGCAATTCACGAAACACTCCACCGATTCGGCGGTCGGACTAACCTGGTAAAAGGCGCAGAAGTCGCAGGTCGAGGCGCAGAACGGCACGTGGACATAGAGCCCGAGCGGTTCAGGCCGCTCAGCTTTGGCTTGCTCCTCTGCGGCGACAGGGCTCATTAATATCAACCAAATGGACCTCAAACGAATTTCCTTCGCGAGACAATTCCTGCCCGCCTCCAGCGCGGCCCTCGCCACGATGCTGCTGTGCGGCTGCACGACGATGAGCCTGACGAACCTGACGCCGTCGTCGCTGCCGGAGAACCCGTCGGGAATCTACACGTTCACGCTGCGCGTGACGCCCAAGTCGAGCACGGTCGTGCCGGACAGCATCGCCCCCCACATCGTCGTGGGAGCCGAGCGCCACGACATGAAGAAGAGCGACTCTGTCCCTGGCATCTACGAGTTCGACTACAAGCTTCCTACGGGCCAGGACAGCATCGGCTACTACTACCTGGTCAACTATTCGACCGAGGGCAACGGCATGGTCGCCGACAGGGAGACCTACACCGAGGTCTCCCGCGCGAGCATCGTCAGGCGCTACGTCCTGTCGCTTGAGGTCAACCGCGGCCCTGTTGGCGCGAGGATCGGGGTCCTCGGCCGCGGCTTCACGCCGCAGGACCTGATCGGCTTCGACGGCACGGCCGTGCGCACGGTCTACGAGTCGCCGACCTCGCTCGGGTTCTTCGTCCCCGCGCTCACCCCCGGCAGGACCTACAGGGTCACGCTCTCGAGCACCGCGGGCAACTCGGTCGTCGGCACGTTCCGGGTTGACGCGAGCGACGTGACCGTCGACCCGGCCGTCCTCACGCTCGGGCCGGGCCAGAAACAGACCCTCACCTTCACGATCTCCCACCCCGCGCCCGCGGGCGGGCTCCTGCTCGACGTCACCACCGACGTTCCCGAGAGCGTGATCATGTCCGAGGTGATCGTGCCGGAGGGCCATGTGTCGGCCTCCGTGACGGTCGAGGGCGGGAAGCCCGGGGCCGGCAGCCTTTTCCTGAAGGGCTACGGCAGCGGCGAGGTCAGCATCCCCGTCACCGTCGGGCCCGGGAAATAGGCCCCGAAGCATGGCGGTCACACCCGCCAAAGATTGGTTGAAAAGCGGGGGGTGCGGAGCAATCTTGGGTTCCGTGGAACCCAAGGAAGTGAAGCTTTCTTTTGAATCGGCCCTCTCCAAGCTCGAGACGATCGTTGAATCCATGGAATCGGGCGAGGTGCCGCTGGCGGACCTCCTAGCCAAGTTCGAGGAGGGCAACAAGTTGCTGAAGCACTGCGAGAGCCGCCTAAAGGAGGCGGAACTGAAGATAGAACAGCTGAAGAAGGAACGCGACGGGGTCGTGTTCACGAAATTTGAGACGGAGCGCGAGGGCTAAATGAGCGACGCCAAACCCCGACTCCTTGACGCAATCAGGGGACCGGCCGATGTGAAGGCCCTCGCTCCCGGCGACCTGCCGCGCCTGGCCCAGGAGATCAGGGACGAGATCATCTCGGTCACGGCGACCCAGGGGGGCCACGTCGGGCCCAACCTTGGGGTCGTCGAGCTCACGATAGCGCTGCACCGCGTGTTCGACACCCCGCGGGACTCGTTCGTGTTCGACGTCGCCCACCAGGGATACGTCCACAAGCTCCTGACCGGCCGCGGGGGGGAGTTCTTCCGGCACCTGCGCCGCGGCGGCGGCGCCAGCGGCTTCCTCTACCGCAGCGAGAGCCCGCACGACTCCTTTGGCGCCGGGCACGCCGGGACGGCGCTGAGCGCCGCCCTCGGGATGGCCACGGCCCGCGACCTCCAGGGGACGGGCGAGCACGTGGTCGCGGTCTGCGGCGACGCGGCGTTCACGTGCGGCATCACGCTCGAGGCGCTCAACAACGTCGTCACGTCGACCAAGCGCCTCATCGTGGTCCTCAACGACAACCAGTGGTCCATCGCCCGCAACGTGGGCGCCATGGCCAAGTACCTGAACCGCCTGAGCACGAGCTCGACCTACAACCGGATCCACCACGACCTTGAGAAGTTCTTCGTGGGGCTTCCGCACGGCCACGAGATGAACCAGCTGTGGGTCAAATGGAAGCGCGAGACCAAGGACTTCTTTGTGAATTCGAGCCTCTTCGAGAAGTTCGGGCTGCGCTACATCGGCCCCATCGACGGCCACAACCTCGACGAGCTCCAGAAGAACCTCGAGTTCGCCAAGCAGAGCGACATCCCGGTCCTGATCCACGTGATCACGATGAAGGGCAAGGGGCTGGAGGCGGCCCTCAACGCCCCGGAGAAGTTCCACGGCGTCGGGGGCTTCGACCCCGTGACGGGCGACCCCGTGGCGCCGAAGCCGGGCACACCCCCGTCCTACCAGGACGTGCTCGGGCAGGCGCTCGCGCGCTTCGCCAAGGAGGACCCGCGCATCGTGGGCATCACGGCGGCGATGCCGAGCGGCACGGGGCTCTCAAGGCTCGCCGCGGAGGTGCCGCGGCAGTTCTTCGACGTGGGCATCGCCGAGGAGCACGCCGTTCTCTTCGCGGCCGGGATGGCGGCCAAGGACATGCGGCCCGTCTGCGCCATCTACTCGACCTTCCTGCAGCGCGCCTACGACCAGATCATCCACGACGTGGCGCTCCAGAACCTGCCGGTCACCTTCTGCATGGACCGCGCGGGCCTCTCGCCAAACGACGGGCCCACGCACCACGGGCTGTTCGACATCGCGTACCTGCGCTGCGTCCCGAACGTCACGCTGATGCAGCCCAAGGACGAGAACGAGCTGGTCGACATGCTGCGCACGGGAATCGACCTCGGGACACCCGCGTTCATCCGCTACCCACGGGGCGCCGGAACGGGCGTGACGGTGAAGGACCGCCCGGAGCGCCTCGAGGTCGGGCACGCCGAGGTCCTGAGGGACGGCTCGAACATCGTGCTCTGGGCGCTCGGTCCGATGGTCCGCGATGCCCTGCTGATCGCGGACAAGCTGAGGGCCGAGGAGAACATCTCGGTCGGCGTGGTGAACGCCCGGTTCGTCCGCCCGCTCGACAGGACGCTTCTCCTGAGCCAGGCAGCCGTCGTGCCCCTCATCGTCACGCTGGAGGACCACGTTCTCGCGGGGGGGTTTGGAAGCTCGGTCCTCGAGGCCCTCCAGGAGGCCGACTGCCCGACCGCCGTCGAGCGGATCGGCTGGCCGGACAAGTTCGTCGAGCACGGCTCGGGCGTCGATTCGCTGCGTGCGGCCTACGGGCTCACGCTGGACGACATGCACCGGCGGGTCCTCGACCGCTGGAAGCGCCTGAGCGCCGAGCGGGTCGAGGCCGACGTCTAGAGCGGCCCTCGGGGGCCGTCAGCCCCCGGAAACGGCCCTGACGAAGGCCTCCCGGGCCTCGATGTGGGGGTTGTGGCCGGCGTCCGCTATGGTCTCGAACCGGGCCGAGGGAAAGTGGCCGAGGATCGCCTCCCTGTCCCCCGGCCCAATGTAGCGCGACTTGCCGCCCGCGATGAAGAGCGCGGGCCCCGTGAAACGGTCGCCGGCGGCCAGCGGGTTGAGCTCGAGCTCCGGCAGGGCGGCCGTGATCGCCGGCAGGTTGATCTGCCACCGCCAGCCTCCCTCGGGCGTCCTCTCCAGGTTGGTGGCCATGAATTTCCTCATGGCCCACCCCGGGACCCGCGCCTCGAACCGGGCCTCGGCCTCCGCCCTCGACTTCAGGCCGCCAAGCTCGAGCTCGTTCATGGCCGCAAACTCCTCGCGGTCGTCGGGCCAGTCGTAGTCCCTGGGGGCGACGTCGACCACGACGAGGCGGCCCACCCGGCCGGGGTGCCTGCAGGCCAGCAGCATCGCGACCTTCCCCCCCATGCTGTGACCGACCAGCTCGGCCCGCCCCACCCCGTGCGAGTCGAGCCACGCCACCACGTCCTCCGCCATCGCCCCGTAGGGCATCCGATCCGCATGGGGCGACATCCCGTGGTTGCGCAGGTCCAGCGCGAATACCCTCCTCGCGGAGGCCAGGGCGCGCCCCGCGGTCTGCCAGTTGCGGGAGGAGCCGAGCATCCCGTGCAGGAGCACGATCGGAGGCCCGCCCTCGCCTCCAAGGTCCCTGTGGAAGAGCTCGATCGCGGGAGTGCCGGGTGGGGATGCCATGGAGGGTTGGCCACCAATGTGGCGCGAGTCCGCGTCGCTCCAACATTGAATTCTGCAAATCTAGGCGTTCGAATGGGCCCGATGGCCGAATCCCCGAAACCCACCCCGATGATGCAGCAGTACTTCGAGGTGAAGCGCGGGCTCCCGAGGGACACCCTCCTCCTTTTCCGGCTGGGCGACTTCTACGAGCTCTTCTTCGACGACGCCCTCGTGGCCTCGCGGCTGCTCGGCCTGACGCTCACCAAGCGCCAGGAGCACCCGATGGCGGGGCTTCCCCATCACGCGGCCGAGACCTACATCGGCAAGCTGCTGGCCGCCGGCAAGAAGGTCGCCATCTGCGACCAGGACGAGCCGGCCCAGCAGGGCCGGCTGGTCCGCAGGAAGCTCACGCGCATCCTGAGCCCCGGCACGACCCTTTCCGCCAGCCAGCTCGAGGCCGCCCGCAACCGCTACCTCTGCGCCCTTTCGCTGGACAAGCGAGGCCTCCACGCCGCCTGGATCGAGCTGTCGACCGGGGAGTTCAAGGTGGCGACGGCCCCGAGGATCGGGGACCTGCTGCCGGTCCTGGCGTCGCTCGACCCGGCGGAGCTGATCGCCGCCGAGGGCGATGTCGAGCGCTGGAAAGCCGCCCCGCACGACCAGGCCGCGGTCCACGCCCTGCACGCCTTCGCCGCGGGCCGGGCGCTGACCGAGCTCCCGGCGTACCGCTTCGAGACCGCCGCGGGCGCGCGCGCCGTCGCGGAGGCCATCGGCGTCCTGAACCTCCAGGGCTTCGGGCTGGAGGGCGACCATCCCGCCCTGGGCCCGGCGGGCGCGCTCGTGGGCTACGCGACCGACAACCTGTGCGCCAGGCCCGAGAACCTGCGGGGCCTACAGGAGTACCGCAGCGCGCGCACCCTCCTCCTCGACCCGGCGACGCTTCGCAACCTGGAGATATTCTCGCCCATCCGCGGCGGCCGCCAGGGGTCGCTCCTCGCAACGATGGACCGGACGGCGACGTCCGCCGGCTCAAGACTCCTCGAGCGCTGGCTCGCCGCCCCCGGCCTCGACCTTCCGGAGGTCAGAAGGCGCCACGCGCTCGTTGGGGAATTCGTGGCGCAGCCCGCGCGCCTCGCCGAACTCTCCGAGTGCCTGCGGGGAGTCCGGGACATCCCGCGCATCCTCGGGCGGCTGCAGAACCGCCTCCGCAACCCGCGCGAGCTGTGCGGAGTGCGCGACACGCTCGCGCGGATGCCGCAGATCGGGGGAGTGCTCCGCGCCATCGGGCCCAACGCCGACGCCGTGCGCGGCCGCACCCACGAGCTCCCGGAGCTGTGCGCCCTCCTCGCGTCCGCCCTCGCCGACGAGCCGCCGACTGACGTCTCCGAGGGCAACTTCGTCAGGGAGGGCTACGATGCGCAGCTCGACAGGCTCCGGGCGCTCATGAGCGGCAACAAGGCGTGGCTGGCGGACCTGGAGCGCGGGGAGCAGGAGCGGACCGGCATCCGGAGCCTGAAGGTCCGCTTTACGAACAACTTTGGCTATTACATCGAGGTCACCAAGGCCAACCTGCACCTCGTCCCGGCCGACTACGTCCGCCGGCAGACGACGGTCGGGGGAGAGCGCTACGTGACCGACGCCCTCCGGCAGAAGGAACGCGAGATCCTCCACGCCGAGGACAACGCGCTCCTTCGCGAGAAGGAGATCCTTGAGACGCTGATCGCCGCCGTGCTCGCGCAGGCGCAGTCGCTCTCCCAGACCGCCGACGCCCTGGCCGAGATCGACGTCCTCGCGGGCTGGGCCGGGATCGCTCGGGACTGGGACTACTGCCGCCCCGAGATCGACGAGGGCGAATCGCTCGAGATTGCCGACGGCCGCCATCCCGTGGTCGAGCAGGGATTCCTGCCCGGGGACGCGGACGCGGCCGGCGCCTCCCCGTCCTTCGTCCCCAACGACACCGCGCTTGCGTGCGACGGCGCCCAGATCGCCCTCATCACCGGACCCAACATGGCGGGCAAGTCGACCTACATTCGCCAGGTCGCGCTCATCGTGCTCATGGCGCAGGTCGGCTCCTGGGTGCCCGCAAAGTCCTGCAGGTTCGGGATCGTGGACAGGATATTCTCGAGGGTCGGCGCCAGCGACGACCTGGCGCGGGGCAACTCGACGTTCATGGTGGAGATGAACGAGACGGCCAACATCCTGAACAACGCCACGGACCGCTCGCTCATCATCCTGGACGAGATCGGGCGCGGGACATCGACCTATGACGGCCTCAGCATCGCGTGGGCCGTCGTCGAGCACCTGCACCGCGACCCCGTCCGCGGACCCCGCACCCTCTTTGCCACCCACTACCAGGAGCTCACGCAGCTCGACAAGCACCTGCTGCGGATGCGCAACCTCTCCGTCGCGGTAAAGGAGTGGAACGATGACATCGTCTTCGTGAGGCGGGTCGTGCCCGGCGCGGCGGACAGGAGCTACGGGATACAGGTCGCGAGGCTGGCGGGCCTGCCGCCGGAGGTGATCGACCGAGCCAAGGCGATCCTGGCCCGCCTGGAGGGCGATGATTCGAGCATCTCGCTGCCGGCCCCCCAGGCCCGGCCGAAGAAGAAGATCACGGTGGCGCCAGCCGACACGGGCCAGCTCGACCTCCTGTAGGCCGGCCGGGATCGTCCTCAGCCGAAGAACGGGTAGATCTCGTCCGCGATCCAGTAGCACGTCAGGGCGACCGCAAAGACAACCCCCGCCCACCAAAGCATCCAGCGCCGCCGCCTCCACCCGTCCCGGCAGGCGAGCTGGAATGCGATGTCGGCCGGATACGCCGCGGAGTAGCAGACATTCGCGATCGCGGCCAACGCGAGGAGCAACAGCCCGGAATGCCAGGTCATTGCGGGCCGGAAATGGGGCCAGGTAAACAGGAGCCATGCCAGGGTCACGAGGGTCAGGATCGCGTTGTAACCGACCCGGCGGCCCTCCCAATACAATGCCGCGTCCCAGACGAGCGCGCGCACCGACGGCGGTGGCGGGCCGTCGGGACGAGGCGACTCCGCGGAGGAGGATCGGCTCATCTTCCCAAGTCAGGGCCTCCGGCCCGCACCCAGGTGCTCCTGCGTCCCGACCGTATAGGCCTCGCGGAGCCAGGTGTTGAACTCGGCATCTATGTCCCCGGGTGAAAAAAGGCGAAAATGATGCACGTGGTTGCGCCTCGAAATGGTGTCGATCCGATAGAACCGCGGATGCGGCAATCGGCGAGCGAAAACGAAATGGCCGTCGAGCCAGTGACTTCGTGGCGAGACCTGGGCGAACGACATTCTCCCCTGGAACGCTATCCGGGTCTTTTCCGGCAGGACCGTGACCGGGCCGACACGGGCTATCGCGCGACGCAGGGCCCTGAACAGGTCGCGGACCGCCGGGCTCCTCCCGCGAAAATGGTGATCGAGGGTGGTACGTCCGCAGGCATGGGACTGGTTCCGGTTTGCGAACCGGCGGCGGCACCTGGGGCAAATCCAAAGCGCGCGCACGTTCGGATTGACCATTGAAGTCCGCAGTTTGCCGCAGAACGGTCGAACGACTAATGGCCCTCGCCAACGAGGGCTCGGCTACTGCCCGCTGGAGATGTGTCTGAGGCGGGCGCCGGATCCGGTGGTTGGTCAGGCCGCATATTGAGGTAACCCAAGATCACGGCGCAAACCCACCTCAAGTTTCCTCGCGGAGCGAAACCCATGAAAGCGCTTCGTTGTCGTCTGTGAAAATCCTGATCCCGTGCTCACCTGCCATCTCGCGGTAGGTTTCAAATACCCGAGCGAGGCCGTACTGCAGACCGGGATTGACGAGAAATGCCCGCCGTGATCCAGCACCGAAGATATTTCGCCTCGCCAAATCCCGTATTTCTTCGTCAGACAACGCCATCTCCGTAGCTTGGCGGAAATCGATTATCTGATCATACGTTGGACGAAAGTCAGGATGGCGGCTCAACCGATCCATGTGATCCAACACATCACCAAAGGTGAGCACGCCCGTAACCCTCGAGAACACCATCCCACACGGCCCATCGATGGAAAAATCTGCTGGCACCTTGGAACAGGCCTGAGGTCCTAATATTCCTCGCTAGGAATGGTGAAGCTCCTATCCCCGGCAGGAAACGCCCCGGGGCAAGCCTCGTGTCTGGTAGTTGGTCAGCCTTCGGCCGTGGTGGGATCAATGATCCGCCTTACTTCGGAAACCCGATTGGCTGGGAACCCACCCTGCTTCGCGTGCTCCCGGACCAGCGCTTCATTCGGAGCAATGTAGACGCAATAGATCTTGTCGTCCGTCACGTAGCTCTCGATCCATTGAATCTGCGGGCCGAGATTCTTCAGAACGCCGCACGACTTCTGTGAGATGCCATGAAGTTGATCTCGGGTGAGTTTTCCTGCACCCGGAATCTCGCGTTCAATAACGTATTTGGGCATGTTTTGTTCGGGGTTAGAATATGGCGTGGGTGGAGTACCTGCCCAATCATGTGGGCCCCGCGGCGGGAGGTATAGCCAAATCGGGAAAACCTCGGTCGTCGGGCGTTCCCCGGCCTCGCCAGAAGCAGGGCCGCCCAGCGTTCAGTTTCCCCCAACCCCACTGCGCCGGAGGGACCAAATCTGCTTCGCCTGGGCTATGATTGCCGCGAGCACGCCCGGCGTCACCGCCTGTTTGGGATCGTCTCCGATGCCGTGGCTGGGCTCCACATGGGCCTCGATGCAAAGCCCGTCCGCGCCATATGCCACGGCGGCGAGCGCGCATGCCGACACATAGGAGGCCTTGCCCACCGAATGCGACGGATCGACGACAACGGGCGCCCAGGTCTTCTCCTTCAGCAGAGGCGTGATGCTCTCGTCCGGCTGGTTTCGGTATCCGTCCAGCGCGGGGGCCGTGCCTCTTGGGCAAAGGATGACGTTGGGGTTCCCGAAGGCCGCTATGTACTCCGCCGCGGAGATGAATTCGCTGAGGGTTCCCATGTGCAGGCTGCGCTTGAGGAGCACGATGGTGTTCCTCTTGGCAACGGCGCGGCCGATCGAGCGAAGGAGCGAATAGTTGAGCGCGTTCCGCGCCCCGACCTGGAGCATCTGGACGCCGGCGTCGAGCGCGACCTGCAGCTGCTCCTCGTCCATCACCTCCGTGTCGACCGGCAGCCCGGTAAGGCGCGAGGCCTCCATCAGGATCTCGATCGACTTGCTGTCGCCCTGGAACGTGTAGGGGTTGGTCCGGGGCTTCCAGACGCCGCCGCGGATCACATGGGCTCCCGCCTCCTTCACCGCGGCCGCGGTCTCCAGGAAATAATTGGGGTTCTTGGGGTCGATGGTGCACGGGCCCGCGATGATCGCCAGCTCCTCGCCAAGGGTCACCCCGCCGATCGCAATCCGGTGGCTCGCGAGGTCCGACCTGCGGTCCATGAGCTTGAAAGGGGACTGGATCCTGTCGATGCGCTCGACATAGGTCAGCCCCTCCAAGCGGTTGATCATCAGCTCGTCCCGTTCGTCGCCGACAATCGCGTAGATCGTCCGAACCGCGCCCACGATGGGCTGAATCGAGCATCCAAATTCGCTGACGATCGCGGTGACTTCCGCAATCTGTTCGGGGGTAAGGCGACTGGACTTGGGCAGGATCACGAATGGATGGGCGCGCGGACGGGAGCGCCGACCCTGCCAAAAACAGGCCTAACCGTCCATTCCGAAGTCAGACCAGGCGCCCAAACTCGGCCGGGAGGGGCGCGACGGCCGAGAACTCGTGTTCCTTGCCGCCAAAATCGTACTTGAAGGCAATCGCGAGCGAATGAAGGAACATCCGCTTTGGCCCTCCGGCCTTCGCGAATTCGCGGTTGGCCCCAAAGTCGCCGTAGGTCCTGTCGCCGACAATTGGCAGGCCCCGCTTGGCGCATTGGACCCGGAGCTGGTGGCTCCTGCCCGTGCGCGGCTCAAGCCGGACCAGCGAAACGCGGGTCGGGCCCGATCCGGACCGCACGAGCGCCATCATGCACTCGGCGTGAAGGTTGCCGCCACCCGGAATGGTCCGAATCTGGCCCCCCAGCTTCTTCACATTGAGGACGTCCTTCCATTTCTCCGCCTTGTGTCTCGGTTTTCCGAATACAACGGCCTCGTAGGTCTTCCGGACCAGCCTGCGCTGGAACTGCGCCCGAACCTCGCGGGCAAGGATTCCGTCCCTCGCCGCAAGAATGAGACCGGAGGTCGCCGAATCCAGCCGGTTGATCAGCCAGAGCCTGCGCTGGGCGCCCTTGGCGCCCTGCCATTCGAAGCGCTCGTCCTTCTCGTCGTAGCGGGCGATGACCAGGGACCGGCTCTCCTCCCCGGGAGCGTTCGGATGGGAGAGCACGCCTTCCGGCTTGTCCAGGGCGACAAGGCCGTTCGGGTCAAGGGCCACCATCTTGACCCCGCGGCCGAACGGGACGTCCGACCAGAAGTCTTCGGCGGGCGGGGTCATTCGTAGTAGAACCTGAACGTGAGATCCTGTGAATTCCCCAGGACGGCGATCATGTCGTCCGTCCAGTCGCCATAGGGGGCCGTCATGGTGATTGCAGTGATGCAGCTCTGCTTTCCCTGCTCGCTCGAGGTGCTCTCGACGTCGAGGATCTGGGTGATCTTGCCCTTCGAATCCATCGTGAACTTCACGGTGACGTAGCTTCCCGCAGGGGGCTCCGTCCGGCTGTCAATCATGATGCGATCCCACTGTATCTGTATGGCCTCCATCATCTTGTGCAGATAGGCGCCGTAGCTGCTCCATTTGGCGCTGTAGGCGACGGGGCCAATGTTGCTCGTCCCGAAGTTATTCTCCTCAAAGATGGCGGGCCGCGTGTGGGTCTGCTCAAGCACCTGCCTCGGCCGGGGTTTCTTGGGATCGACGACGGACTGCATGCTCGTTGCTCCCTCGATCAATGGGGCATCCTTGGCCCCCTCGATCTTTTCCGGCATGGGCTTCGAGACTTCCGGCGTCTTGCCGACATTGCTGCCAAGGCCGTCGTTGCCCTCCTTCAGCTTCTCGAATCCGGCGAGCGGGTCCTGCGCCTGCCTGGGCGCTGTCGCTGCCTTTGCCACCGTGTCGACGCTCTGGACAACCGGCACGGAATCCACGGGCTTTGTGAGCTGCCCGCTCACGGTCTGGTTGGACTCGATGTCCTTCTTGCCCTCGAGCTTCGGCCTGTCGTTGTGCTGGTCCAGCTGCGGCTTCTCCTGGGCGAGCAGCTGGTTCTTGGAGCTGAAGTTGTTCGTCCTGTCCGGGACGAGGTCGGGGGCGTCCGGATTCGCCTCCACATACTTGTTCGGGGGCGGGGGCTTGGGCAGCGGGATGAAGGCGTCCGGGGCAATCTCGATGTTGAACTGGCGGTGGGCGAGGCGGGCCTGGTCGCTGGGATGGATCTCGTCGGTCCTGAGCAGATATGGGGCCGTTGCGAACAGGAGCAGGTGGACGATCAGGACGCCAAGGATTCCAACCAGCACCGAGCGCGAGTCGGGATCCAGCCACAGGCGCGCCGCAAGGCGCCTCAAGGAGGCGGCTGGCGAGGGGGCTGTGAGGGAATGCGTCATCGGGTGGACTCGGAGGGAGGCAACATTGAACCCAGTAGGACGTCCCTGGTCAAAATTTGTTTCGTCGCTTCCATCGGAAGCCCCATGATGTTCGAGAAGGAGCCGCGGTACCCGGAGATGATCATCTCCGTCTGCTCCTGGATGGAATAGGCTCCCGCCTTGTCCAGCGTGTTGACGAGGCGGATATAGTCCTCGATCACGGGGTCCCCGAACGGCTTGAACACCACCTGGCTGGAGACGCCCTCGTCGATCCTTACATTCGCCGAATGCCGCCGCACGGCCACCCCGGTATAGACCGTGTGCTCGCGACCCGAGAGCCGGCGCAGCATGGCGCGGGACTCCTCCAGGTCGCGGGGTTTGTTGATCGCCAGCCCGTCCAGGAAGACCGTCGTATCCGCGCCCAGGACAATCGCATCCGGATTGCGCACGGCGACCCAGTCGGCCTTCAGGGCGGCGTTGTGGGCGACCATGAGGCGCGGATCCGTCTCGGGATCCTCGTGCTCGGTCACTCCGGCAACGATGACGTCAAAGGGGACGCCCAGCTGGGCGAGCAGCTCGCGGCGCCTGGGCGAGGCCGATGCAAGGATGAGGCGGATGGGTCGGGACACGGGCAGAGGCATAGCAGGCTCCCGAATATGTTGAAAGAAATCCCAATCGCGTCCATAGTAACCCCTTACATCCACTCGCATGCGTCTCGGACTCGCACAGATCAATACGACCGTCGGTGACTTCGCCGGCAACCGCCGGCGCATACTTGACGCCTACTCTACGCTCGTGGGCCGCGGCGCCGAGCTGGTTGTCTTCCCGGAGCTTGTGACGTGCGGCTACCCTCCCCGCGACCTCCTTTTCAAGCGCCGTTTCGTTCCGGACGTGGAGGAGTCCCTGAAGGCCGTGGCCGCGGCCATCGGGGAGGTGCCGGCGCTCGTCGGAACGGTCGAGTCAAACCCGAGCGGGACGGGCCGGTCGTACTACAACAGCGCCGCGTTCTGCCACCGGGGAAAGGTCGCCTCCGTCGCGCACAAGTGCCTGCTCCCGACGTACGACGTCTTCGACGAGGACCGCTACTTCGAACCCGCGGCCCAGACCACTGTCATCACGCACGCAGGGGTCCGGATCGGCGTCACGATATGCGAGGACATCTGGACTCACCCGATGATCAGCACCCGGCGCCTCTACAACGGGATGGATCCCCTGAGGCAGCTGGCGGCCCAGAAGTGCGACCTCATGGTGAACCTCTCCGCCAGCCCGTGGCACTATGGAAAGTCGGGCGTCCGGCAGACGCTGGTGACGGATGCGGCGCGCGCCCTAGGCTGCTCGGTCGCGTACGTGAACGCGGTCGGGGGAAATGACGAGCTGATCTTCGACGGCAGGTCGCTCGTGAGCGACCCCACCGGCCGCATCCTCACGGGGATGGCGGCGTTCGCCGAGGAGCTGACAGTGGCCGAGACCGGACCGGGGCACCTCTCGAGCACCCTCTCGCCGACGTTCGAGCAGTCCGAGATGGCCGACATCCTTTCCGGCCTCACGCTCGGGCTGCGGGACTACGCCCAGAAGGTGGGATTCCGCTCGGCCCTGGTCGCGCTTTCGGGAGGGATCGACTCGGCTGTCGTCGGCACGATAGCCGCCGCGGCGTTCGGACCGGAGAACGTGGTCGGCGTCTCCCTGCCCTCGGAGATCTCGTCCCAGCACTCGCGGGACGACGCGCGGCGCCTGGCCGAGAACCTTGGCATCCGGCTTGAGACGATCGGAATCGCCGATGTGGTCGCCTCCTGCGAGGCCGCGCTCGCCCCCGTCTTCTCCGGCCGGGCGCGCGACGTCACGGAGGAGAACATACAGGCCCGGGTCAGGGGCGTCGTGATGATGGCGATCTCGAACAAGTTCGGGTCCCTTCTGCTGACAACGGGCAACAAGAGCGAGATGGCGGTCGGCTATTGCACGCTCTACGGCGACATGTGCGGGGGACTCGCGGTGATCTCAGACGTGTACAAGACGCAGGTCTATGCGCTCGCGAACTGGATCAACGCCGACGCAAGGCGGTCCGGCCGCACGCCCCCGATCCCGCAGTCGAGCATCGACAAGCTCCCGAGCGCGGAGCTTCGCCCCAACCAGACCGACCAGGACAGTCTTCCCCCGTACGACGTGCTCGACGCGGTGCTCAAGGGGTACGTCGAGGAGGGGCTGTCGCGCCGCGACCTCGTGGCCCAGGGCTTCTCCGATGCGGTCGTCGCCGACGTGGCCCGAAAGGTGGACCTGAACGAATACAAGCGGAAGCAGGCCGCGCCGGGGCTGAAGATCACCCCGCTCGCCTTCGGCGTCGGGCGGCGCATCCCCATCGTGCAGAAATACGTCAGCTGATGGATTCCTCCGAAGAACTGTTCGCGCGCGCGCTCAAGCGCATCCCCGGCGGGGTGAACTCCCCCGTGCGGGCGTTCCGCTCCGTCGGGGGCTCGCCGTTCTTCGTCAAGTCCGCGCGCGGCGCCACGCTGGTGACGGTGGAGGGGCGCGAGCTGATCGACTTCGTGTGCACGTGGGGGCCGGCCATCCACGGCCACAACCACCCCGGCATCAGGAGGGCCATCGCGGCGGCCCTCGAGGACGGGACGAGCTTCGGGACGCCGAACCCGTACGAGGTGCGGATGGCGGAGCTCATCTGCCGCCTCGTGCCGTCGGTCGAGAAGGTCCGGATGTGCAACAGCGGGACCGAGGCGACCATGTCGGCGGTCCGGCTGGCCAGGGGCTACACGAAGCGCGACAAGATCATAAAATTCTCAGGCTGCTACCACGGGCATTCCGATTCGCTCCTGATCAAGGCCGGATCGGGCGCGCTCACGCACGGGTATCCGGACAGCGCGGGTATACCGGCCGCGTTCGCCCGGGAGACGATCGTACTTCCGTTCAACGACCCGGCCTCGCTCGACGCCGCGTTCGCGGCGAACCCCGGTCAGGTCGCCGCCGTCATCGTGGAGCCCTATCCGGCGAACGTGGGGCTGATCCTCCCGAAGCCCGGATACCTCGCGCACCTGCGGTCCTCCTGCACGGCCAACGGGGCCCTCCTGATCTTCGACGAGGTGATGACGGGCTTCAGGCTCGCGAGGGGCGGGGTCCAGGAGATCGAGGGTATCGTCCCGGACCTGACCGCCCTCGGCAAGATCATCGGAGGGGGACTGCCCGTGGGGGCGTTCGGCGGGAGAGCCGAGATCATGGACCAGATCGCGCCGCTCGGGCCCGTCTACCAGGCGGGCACGCTGAGCGGCAACCCGCTCGCGCTCGCCGCGGGGATCGCGGCGTTGGAGCTCCTCGACGAGACCCTGCCCTATCCCGGGCTCGACGCGCTCGGCCGGCGGGTGCGCGACGCCCTCTCGGGCGCGTGCAGGGCCAAGGGCATCGCGGCCCAGGTGCCGCAGACCGGCTCCATGTTCAGCATCTTCTTCACGCCGGAGGCCGTGCGGGACTACGCGGGCGCACTGACCGGCGACGCGCGGCTGTTCGCAAGATTCTTCCGCGGCTGCCTTGACGCCGGCGTCTACCTGCCGCCCAGCGCCTACGAGACGGCGTTCATAAGCACCGCGCACGAGGGCGCGGCGATCGACCGGGCGTGCGAGGTGATGACGTCGGTCATCCGGAGCCTTTGAAGCCTCGCAAAGACGCGGGGACGTGCGTAGGCATGGAATCCTGAAAATGGGCCGAACGCTCCTGAAATTATGCCTGCTGGCGTGCTCCGGCTCCGTGGCCGCGGCGCAGCCCCTGTCGGGGGACGTCATGCCGCTGGCGGACATCAGGGCCGGGCAGCGCGGGGAGGTGTGGACGGTCTTCCAGGGGACCAAGCCCGAGCCCTTCGCGGTCGAGGTGTCGGGAATCGTCCTGAACGCGCTTGGCCCCGGCAAGTCGATCATCCTCTGCAGGCTCACCGACCCGCGAGTCCAGGACATGGGGGCGGTGGCGGGCATGAGCGGCAGCCCCCTCTACATCAACGGGAAGTTCGCCGGCGCGCTCAGCTACCAGATGCAGCATTTCGAGACGGTCCGGTTTGCGGGCTTCACGCCGGCCGCCGACATGGAGGAGGTCGCGGACCGGGTGGGCGCTGCGGCGCCCGCGGAGGCCCGGCAGGCGGATTCCGAGGGCCCCGCGCCCCCGCCGGGGTCCGCTGCGGACTCCGGATCGGCCTTCAGCGCCATTCGCCCCGTGTTCGCGCTCGGGGGGGTCTCCCCGAGGACGGCCTCAATAATGGCGCCCCGTTTCGAATCGCTCGGGCTATCGGTCGTGGCTGCCGGCGGCAGCAGCCAGGGCCAACAGGGCACGGCCGCGCAGGCCGGGGCCGCAGCCCAGCTCCAGCCGGGCGACGCCGTGTCGGTGGCCCTCACGACGGGCGATATCACGCTCGCCGGAACGGGAACCGTGTCCCGCGTCGACGGCAACAGGATTGTCGCCTTTGGCCACCCCATGCTCGGCCTCGGCGACGTGCAGCTGCCGATGTGCTCGGCCGAGGTCGTCGCGATTCTCCCCTCGACGATGGAGTCGTTCAAGATCGCGAACATCGGCCCCGTCATCGGCTGCATAAGCCAGGACCGGCTGTCGGCCGTGTCCGGTCTCCTCGGGGCGGGTCCGGAGATGACCGACGTCGAGGTCATCTCGAGCCGCGGCGGCGCCCCGCAGCGCACGATTCGGTTCCAGGTCGTCCGCGACAGGCACATCGCGCCCATGATCATGCTGACAGGGATCGTCGAGGCGGTCTTCGGTTCGAATGACAGCGAGCAGGGGGAGGGCTTCCGGATCGTGAGCACGGTCACATTCTCGCCGACGCAGCGGATCTCGAGAGAGTCGGTCTACGCGGGGCAGCAGGGCTTCCTGATGGGCATGTTCGACTTCATGGCGACGCTCTCCGCCGAGCTTCAGAACCCCTTCGAGAAGGCGCTGCCGCGCACCGTCCAGTTCCGGGTCGAGCCGCTCGAGGACAATCCAGCCGTCACCGTCGAGCAGTTCCGTGTGTCGCGCACGATCGTGCGCGCCGGCGAGACGCTCCAGGTCACCCTGGGCTGGAGGAATTTCCAGGGCGCCGGGGACTCGAGGACGGTCGACATTCCCGTCGACCCTTCGTGGACCGGCAAGACGCTCGAGGTTCTGGTCGCGCCGGGCAGGCTCCTGGACGAGCTCACGGGCCACGGGCGGATGTTCCGGCCGGGGCAGCTCCGAAGCTTTGACGCGTACTTGGAGGCGATGAAGGGCAGCCGGCCCGAGGACGGCCTGTGCATCGCCGTCGTCGAGAAGTCGGCCCTCTTCTTCGACCAGGCCGCCTCGACGCCCGACGCGCCCGCCTCGATCGCGCGGATAGCGGGTGCCGCCGACTCCGCGCGCTACCAAAGGCGCGAGGCGCTGGTCCCGCTGTGGGAGACGCGCGTCCTCGAGGGCAAGGTCTCGTTCTCCGACCTTCACAAGACCGTGCGCGTCGTCGAATAGCCACCCGATAGAGCTCCACCCCATGCCCAATTCAACCAGAGGCCGGCGGGCCATGGCCTTCGTGCTTCTCCTCGCGGCCGTCTGCACCGCGGGGGCGGACCCCCTCTCGAAGAAGGTCGATGTCGATTTCTATCGCGACGTGCCGAGCCGCGATCTGCACGGCCTTGCGACCCGCTCGGACGGGCGCCTCGTCATGGGACCCGTGTTGACCGACCTGAAGGGCCAGGCGCCGAGCGAGCTTCTCTGGTGCCTAGAGCCCGGCGCGGGAGGAAAGTGGCTCGTGGGCGGCGGACCCGGCGGGCGGATCATGGAGGTCACCCCCGACTTCACGGCAGGCACATTCTCATCGAAGGACCTGGCCCGGATCGGCAACGTCCAGGTCTATGCGGTCAGGGCCCTTCCCGACGGGACGATCCTGGCCGGCACCTCCCCCTACGGCGGCCTGTACCTTGTCCGGGACGGAAAGGTCGCCGCCCGCACGGGCCTTCCCGTAGATTCCATCTTCGACCTCGCCCTCCTGGACGGCGGCCAGACGGCGCTTGTCGCGACCGGCAATCCCGGGCGCATCTACAAGATTGATCTCGCCAGGTTCAGAGCGGCCGGCGTGTCCGCGGAACGGATAACGGAATCCAAGGCGCTCGCGGGCAGGGGCGTCACCGTCTTTGGCGAGGTGACCGACAGGAACCTGCGCCGGATCGCGAGGCTGGCCGACGGCCGGATCGCGGCGGGCTCGGCCCCGAAGGGAAACATCTACCTCTTTGGCGCCGACGGCGGCTCCCCCTACGTGGCCGAGGAGAACCATGACGCCGAGGTGACGGACCTTCTCCCCGACCCCAAGGGCGGGTACTACGCCGCCATCGTCTTCTCGGGCGGAGATATCCATCCGATGCAGGCCACCATCCAGGTGACGGGGCCCGCGGAGGGCCCGGCCGGCGCCGCGGTGACGGGGCCCACGCCGAACCCGGGGCCGACGCCGACCCCGGCGCCAAACGTCGCCGCCCAGAAGCCAAAGGAGAGCACGGTCGAGGTGCCCAATCCGCAGCCGCAGGTGGAGCGGTTCTCCGGGCGGAGCACGCTCACGTGGTTCTCGGCCGATGGATTCCCCGAGGTGCTCACCTCGCGCTCCGGGGTCGCATTCTACCGGATGAGCCTGATGGGGGACGTCCTCGTGATATCGGGCGGCGAGCTCGGGGAAATGTCCGGCTTCGACTTGAAGGACCGTCTTGCCCTCACGTTCGGCGGCAGCGTGTCCGAGCAGGTGAACGCGCTCGAGCCCGTCCCCGGTTCGCCCGGGAGGTTCTTCGCGATACGGAACAACGCGCCCGGCTTCTCGCTCCTGGACTTCAGCGCGTCCTCGCCCCGGACCGCGCAGACAAAGCGTGTGGACCTCGGCGCCCCGGCTCGCCTGGGCGCCCTGAGGTTCAGCCGGATCAGGGACCTCGGCACGGCGCAGCTGTCCCTCTCCGTGCGCACGACGAACGGCACCGCCGAGCCCGAGGGCTGGAGCCCATGGACCGCGATGGCGGAAGCCGACGGCTGGAGGGCGGCGGCGCCCGCCGGGCGCTATGCCGAGCTGAAGCTGGCCCTGCCCGCCGCGGCCGCGCCGACGCTGGAGCTCGGCAAGGCGTCGTTCTACTGCCTCACGCAGAACCACCGGCCCCAGCTCACCGACTTCAGGGTCCTGTCGCCGAATTTCGCGGTCGTCGTGCCTCCGGAAATGCCGCCCCCGGTCGTGACAACGGTCGGGCAGCTCACGCAGGCGGGCGAGCATGACGGCGAGCACCACAAGTCCGGCTTCCAGGGAAGCCAGGTCGTCGCCTCGACCGGAACGCGCGTCGTATTCTGGACGGTGAACGACCCGGACGGTGACAACCTCCTCTACACGTTCTCGATCCGCCACGACGGGGACACGGCCTGGACGGACATTTCCGTGGGCACCAGGGAGTCCTACGCCCAGTTCGAGACCCTCCACCTCCAGGAGGGAACCTGGTTCACGCGCCTGGTCGCCACGGAGGCGGCACCCCGGCCGGAGGCCGAACGCCTTTCCGTCACCTTTGACACCGATGACCTCGTGGTCGACCACACCCCGCCCGTGATCGAGGAGGCGCTCGCGCGGCGCGAGGCCGGGAAGCTGGTCGTGACCGTCCGCGGACGGGACGCCCTCTCGCTGCTCGACAGCGTGGAGTACACCTTCAACAACGGCGTGCACGAGACGGTGGAGCAGCCTGCGGACGGGATCCTTGACGGCATGGAGGAGACCTTCGTCCTGGAGCTCCCGCTGGAGCGCCTGACGGGGGCCACGTCGGTCGAGGTGACGCTTTACGACGCGGCGGGCAACGGATCGACCCGCCGGCTGGGCCTCTAGGAGCCGCGGCGTCAGGCCCTGGGATGGGCCTTGTTGTAGACGTCCTTCAGGCGGGCTATGCTCACGTGGGTGTAGACCTGAGTCGTCACGAGCTGGGCGTGCCCGAGGAGCTCCTGCACGATCCGCAGGTCCGCGCCGGCGTTCAGCAGGTGCGTCGCGAAGGAATGGCGCAGCTTGTGGGGCGACAGGTCGAGGGGCAGGCCGGCCAGGGCGAGATGGCGCTTGAGCATAAGCTGGACGGAGCGGACGGTCACCCGGCCCCCGCCCGGGTTGCAGACCACCGGGTCCTGGGGCCCCGCGCCCGGAGTGAATTCATCCCTGAAGCGGGCGAGCACGGCGCACGCCACCCGGCCGAGCGGGCAAAGGCGCTGCTTCCGGCCCTTCCCCGTCACGCGCGCGACGCCCTCCCGAAGGTCCACGGCCCCGTGGTTGAGGCCGACCAGCTCGCTGACCCTCAGGCCTGCCCCGTAGAGGAGCTCCATCGCCAGCCGGTCGCGGCAGGCCGTGAAGGCGTCGCAGCCCCCGGCCTCCAGCAGGCGCACCGGGCTCGCCAGGAGCGCCCTTGCCTGGTCCTCGGTCAGGAACTGGGGAAGGCGCTTCTCAAGCTTCGGCAAGGGGGCCCCGGTGAAGGGGTTGCTCCTGAGGCGGCCCTTCCTCACCCAGAAGCGGCAGAGCGCCCTCAGGCCCGAGACGTGGTTGTGCAGCGTGCGCCGGCCGTAGCGGCGCTGCGCCTCGATCACGAAGTCCCGGATCTCGCGCGGGCCGAGGCCGCCGATCCCCCTGCCCCAGAGACCGGCCGGCACCAGCCAGCGGTAGAAGTCCTCGAACGCCATACGGTAGTTGCGCACGGTGTACAGCGAGCACCGGCGCTCGTGCTCGAGGTGGTCGCCGAACGGCGTCCACCAGGAGGCGACGACGTCCTCAGGCAGTGGCGGGTGCCTTTGGGGCGCGTCCTTCGACATGGCGCATCAACCCGTCCGCGTGCCCGCGCAGCAGGCCCTCGGTATCCATGCCCCTCGACTGCGCGGCGGCGGCAATCTCAAAGAGCATCCTCCCGAGACCCGCCGCGTCGAGCCCCGCCGCGAGGCGCGCGACGCGCTCCGCGTCGACGCCCGAATCGGGCACGAGGCCCTTCTTCGCGATCTGCTTCCAGACCGCCTCGGCGTACATGAGCGCGGGAAGGCGCGGGGGGAGCTCCTTGAAAAGGGACGGGCGGGCTGCTCCCTGCGGGCGCTTCTCGCCGGCCTTGATCTTCTCCCATTGGGTGAGCACCTGCTCGGAGGTCTCGAGCTTCCCGTCGCCGAAGACGTGCGGGTGGCGGCGCACCAGCTTCTCATTCACCTCCCGGGCGACCTCCTCGAGGTCAAAATGCCCCGCCTCCTCGGCGAGCTGGGCGTGGAAGATGACCTGGATAAGGACGTCCCCGAGCTCCTCGCGCATGTGCGGCAGGTCGAGCCGGTCGATCGTGTCGAGGAGCTCGCTGCATTCGTCGATGAGGCAGCGGGCGAGGCTCTGGTGCGTCTGCTCCTGGTCCCAAGGGCAGCCCCCGGGGCCGCGCAGGCGCGCGATGGTGCGACGCAGTTCGTCGAGTGCGCTCATTGCGCGAAGAATGGGCCCCTTTGGACGCCCGTGACAAGGATTCTGGTCTGGTTTTCGCGCTCCGGGTGATGTTTCGTGGTGGCCGTGCACGACAAGCTCAGGGAGATCATGGAGTGGAAGCGCCGGGAGATCGCACCCCGGATCAGGCCCGTGTCAGAGCGCGAGCTCGCGCGGCTCGATGCCTCCATGCCGAAACCAAGCCCGTTCGCCGCCGCGCTGCGCAGGGCCGACGGAAGGCTGGCCGTGATCGCGGAGATCAAGCGGCGTTCGCCATCGGCCGGCGAGATCGCGGCGGACGCCTCCTCCGTCGACCAGGCGGCGGCCTACCAGGCGGCCGGTGCCGACGCCCTCTCGGTCCTGACCGACGGAAAGTACTTCGGGGGCTCGCTCGAGGACCTGAGGGGCGTGGCGGCCCGGATGCGGGCAACCCCCCCGTGCCTGCCCTGCCTCAGGAAGGACTTCATGGTGCACCCGGTCCAGGTGCTCGAGGCCCGCGAGTCGGGCGCGAGCGCGATCCTGATAATCGTGAGGGCGCTCGGCGACGACGAGATCCAGGCGCTCCACGGCGCGGCCCGGGCCGCCGGGCTCTCCGTTCTCTTCGAGGTGCACGCGGAGGACGAGATCGAGCGCGCGCGCGCGCACGGCGCCGAGATGATCGGCGTGAACAACCGTGACCTTGCGACCTTCAGCACGGACCTCGGTATCAGCGAGCGCCTGATCAGGAGGTTCCCCGCGGGCGTGGTCGCCGTGAGCGAGAGCGGGATAAGCACCGCCCAGGAGGCCTCCCGCGCCCGGCGCGCGGGGGCGCACGCCGTCCTCGTCGGGGAGGCCCTCATGCGCTCCTCGGATCCGGCGGCGCTTGTCGCATCGTTTCGCGACGCCTGAGCCGGCAATCGATGGCCCTCACACCCAACGGAACCCGCGAACTGCTTGCCCGGCTGGGACACGCCCCCAAGCGGTACCTTGGCCAGAATTTCCTGGTCGACGGCAACATTGTGCGCAAGTCGCTGGAACTCGCGGGGGTCTCCCCCGGCGACGCCGTGGTGGAGATCGGGCCGGGGCTGGGCACGCTGACGGGCGCGCTTCTTGAGGCCGGCGCCGAGGTCTGGGCCGTCGAGCGCGACCGCACCCTTCACGCCTACCTTGAGGCGGAGCTCGCGGCCCGGCATCCGGGGAGGCTGCACCTGGTCGAGGGCGACGCCGTCGAGCTGCCCCTGGCGGGCATTCCCGCGGCGCGCGCGACCGGATGCAAGGTGGTGGCAAACCTGCCGTATGCGATCTCAACGCCATGGATGGACGGCGTCCTCTCGGGGCCGCTGCCGGCCCGGATGGTGCTCATGCTCCAGCGCGAGGCGGCCAACCGCTACGGCGCTCGGCCCGGAACCCGGGATTTCGGGGCAATCTCGATCTTCCTTCAGGCGGCCTATGACATCGCCCCCGGCCACCGTGTCAGCGCGGCGTGCTTCCATCCGAGGCCGGACGTGGACTCGGCGCTCCTCAACCTGGTGCGCAAGGCGGGGCCCTTCGTGTTCGCCCAGGAGGACAAGGCGCTCATCCGGCGCTGCTTCCAGCAGCGCCGCAAGCAGATCGGGGCCGTCATCAGGGAGCGGATCCCAGGCCGGGAGCGGCAATGGAGGGAACTTCTCACCTCCGAGGGCTTCTCACCCGCGGTGAGAGCCGAGGCCATACCCGTTGCGACCTGGATCAGGCTTGTCTCAGGGCGCTGAAGCACGGCTTGAAAGCCCCGGGCCGATCAGCCATCCTCCGGGAATATAAAATGCTCAGAGCTATCCCCTTATTCCTCCTGGCCGCGGCGGCCGTGCCGGCCGGGGCACAGGAAAGATCCACCTTGCTCGTGGGCACCGTTGAGTCCGGTGTCTACGTGTCGGCCTCTGGCGCCTTCAGGATGACGATCCCCGTCCTTCCGGCTCTGGGGGGCGTGATAAGCGACACCAACAACGTCGTCACGTTTCATGATACGTACGGGGTCCATATAAGCGTCGCCTCGTTCGCCCATGACGCCACGCAGCGCTGGGAGCTGTCGACGCGGGGTACCAAGGACTACCTCCTCTATTTCCTCACCACCTTCGTCCTTCCCGACTTCAGGCATTTCAGTCCCGGGACCCATGTCGAGAGCGCCGGGTACGCCGCCGAACTGCTCGACGGGGCGCTGTTCGCCTACGTCCTGATGCCCGGCGGATCGATGTTCGAAAGCCCGCCCGTGTTCGGGCCGCCGACGGCACCCGCCGTCGCAAAGCGGGGCAACCTGCTCTTCGTCAGGAACGGCTTCACGTTCGTGGTCAGCACCGAGCTCTCCGAGCGGGTGACCGAGGGCTCCCAGTGGAAGGCCACGAAGGAGGAGGAGGACCAGATCCTGCGCAAGCGGCTGGTCGACATCGTCAGCAAGATGCAGTTCGTGAAGCCCGCGCCCGCCAAGTGACGCTGTCGCACTTCATCGCCTTCCTTGTCATCGGCGGGCTCGCCGGCTGGCTCG
Organism: uncultured Opitutaceae bacterium; assembly: GCA_964451965.1. Classification (GTDB taxonomy): domain Bacteria; phylum Verrucomicrobiota; class Verrucomicrobiia; order Opitutales; family Opitutaceae; genus Palsa-1447. The sequence goes on along the minus strand of CAYVKH010000005.1, from coordinate 12,351 downwards.
CGGGCCTCATCACGAAGGGGAGCGGCTTCGGCGTCGCCGGCAACATCATCGTAGGGATCGTCGGGGCGTTCCTGGGCGGCCTCTGCTTCGGGCTGCTCGGCATCGTGGCGATCGGCTTCGTGGGCCGCCTCATCTTCGCGGTCATCGGGGCGCTCCTGTTCACCTGGCTCCTCGGCTTCATCCGGAGATGAGGCGCGGCCGGGCGCGGCCGCTCACATGTGCGCGATGATGGCGTCGCCGAACGCGGAGCATTTGATCTCGGTCGCGCCCTCCATCTGGCGCGCGAAATCGTAGGTTACGCGCTTGGCGCCGATCGCCCCGTTGAGCCCCTTCAGGACCAGGTCTGCCGCCTCGTTCCACCCCATGTAGCGGAGCATCATCTCCCCCGAGAGGACCATGGAGCCGGGATTCACGACGTCCTTGTTGGCGTACTTCGGGGCCGTGCCGTGCGTGGCCTCGAATATGGCATGGCCGGTGATGTAGTTGATGTTGCCGCCCGGCGCGATCCCGATGCCGCCGACCTGCGCCGCAAGGGCGTCGGAGAGATAGTCCCCGTTGAGGTTCAGGGTGGCGATCACGTCGAAGTCGGTGGGCCGCGTCAGGATCTGCTGGAGGGTGATGTCGGCGATCGAGTCCTTAATGACAATGCCCGCGCCGGGCTTGCCCTCGGGAATCTTGCACCAGGGGCCGCCGTCGATCTCGACGGCGCCGTAGAACTCCTTGGCGACCCTGTAGCCCCAGTCCCGGAACGCGCCCTCGGTGAACTTCATGATGTTGCCCTTGTGGACGATCGTGACGCTCTTGCGCTTGCTGCGGATGGCGTAGGCGATCGCGCTGTGGATCAGCCTGACGCTCCCCGAATAGCTGACGGGCTTTATCCCGATCCCCACCTGGACGTCGCAGGGGAACCCCTTGGCCCCCACCTCGCCCCAGAACTTCTCCGCCTTTTCCTTCGTCCCGAAGCGGATCTTCTCAAATGACTTAGGGAACTCCCTTGCTATGAAATCCAGGATCTTCTGGGACTCCGGCGTGCCGGCCGCGAACTCGACTCCCGCGTAGATGTCCTCGGTGTTCTCGCGGAAGATGACCATGTTCACGAGTTCCGGGCGCTTCACCGGCGACGGAACGCCTTTGAACCACTGCACGGGCCGCAGGCAGACGTAGAGGTCGAGCATCTGGCGCAGCGCCACGTTGAGCGAGCGGATGCCCCCGCCCACCGGCGTCGTCAGCGGGCCCTTGATCCCCACGATGAACTCGCGGAAGGCATCGACCGTGTCGTCCGGCAGCCAGTTATTGAACCGCTTGAAGCTCTCCTCGCCCGCAAACACCTCGAACCAGGCTATCTTGCGGCTGCCGCCGTAAGCCTTCATGACCGACGCATCGAAAACCCGCACCGCCGAGGCCCAGATGTCTGGGCCGGTGCCGTCGCCCCGGATGAACGGTATGACCGGAAGATCCGGGACGTTGAGCCTGCCGCCTGCGATGGAGATCTTCCCGCCAGCGGGCGGAGTTACGTCTTTGTAAGCCATTGGGTGATTCCTGTTTCTCTTTGCGGATGCGGCCTCAAGCCTTTAGGCTTTTGCAGAAATTCGCGAGCCTTGCGACGCCCTTCGTTATCACCTCGTCGCTGGTGGCATAGCTCAGCCGAAGGTAGCCCTCGGCCCCGAAGGCCGAACCGGGGACGGCGGCGACCTTCTCCTTCTCGAGCAGCCTCTCGCAGAACTCCATGGAGCTCAGACCGAAGCTCGAGATGCTCGGGAAAAGGTAGAACGCCCCCTGCGCAAGGACGCATGAGACGCCCGGGATCGCCGTGAGCAAGCCGTGGAGCAGCCGGCGGCGCCTGTCGAACGCCACGAGCATCTTCGCAAGCGACGCCCTGGTCTTCTCCGTCTCGCGAAGGGCCGCGAGCGCCCCATACTGCGCGAAGGTCGTCGCGTTCGAGGTCATCTGGCTCTGGAGCTCGGCCGCCGCCTTTGCAATCTGCGGCGGAGCGACCAGCGTCCCCAGCCTCCAACCGGTCATGGAATAGGTCTTGGAGAACCCCGAGGCCACGATCGTCCGGGCCTTCGCCTCCTCGCCCAGGGTCGCAAGGCAGGTCGACGTGAGCCCGTCATAGACCAGGTTCTCATAGATCTCGTCCGAAAGGACGTAGAGGTTGTTGCGGACAGCGACGTCCATGATCGCCTCGAGCTCCGCCCGCGAGTAGACGGCCCCGGTCGGGTTCGAGGGGGAGTTGAGGATGAGGAGCCTCGTGCGGCCCGTGACCGCCTCCTCCAGCTGCTCCGGCCTCAGCTTGAATCCCGTCTTGTCGGTCGCGAGGACCGCCTTGGGGACCGCGCCCGAGAGCTTGACCATCTCGGGATAGCTCACCCAGTAGGGCGCCGGTATGACGACCTCGTCGCCCGGCGAGCAGGTCGACATGATGGCCAGGTAGCACGAGAATTTCCCGCCGGGGCTCACGACAACCTGGCCGGGCGCGACCTTCAGCCCGTACGCCTTCGCATAGGACTCGGCGATCGCCTTGCGGAGGTCCTCGATCCCGGGGGTCGGCACGTACTTCGTCTTCCCGGCCTGGAGCGCGGAGGCGCAGGCGTCCTTGATGTGCTGCGGCGTGTCGAAGTCGGGCTCGCCGGCAGCGAAGCTGCACACGTCCTCGCCGGAGGCCATGAGCGCCTTGGCCTTGGCGTCGACGGCGAGCGTGGGTGACGGGGCCAGGTTGCTGGCCCAAGAGGAGAGCGGTGGTAGTGTGGCGGAGGACATCGGGTGCAGGGGAATCCATCAAAAGGAATCCATGCCACCGAACGCAAGATGGGAGCGCTCTGAGCTTCCCGGGCCCGAAGCCCCCAAGATCGTCCGGTCAGCGCGATTTGGACTTCTTGGCCGGGAGGCCCTCGAGCGCGAAGCGGAGCAGCTCGCCGACGCTCGCGTTCTTCTTCTTCGCGTAGCGCCTGAGCATTGCGCGCTGGTTCGACCCAAGGCGCACCGACACCTGGCGGTGCGGGTCGCGGGTCGGCTTGCAGCCCTCGAAGTCAAACTTGTCGATGGCCAGCCGGACAACCTCGCTCGCCGTCTTGAGGCCGTACTTGCGTCTGTGGCTCTCGATCTTTGCGATCAGGGAGATCGGCAGATCGAACGTTAGCGGAGCCGAAGCTGAGCGGGTGGCCATGGCGTTGTTTGAACCTGAACGGGTCCTGAGCAGGCACTTGAGACGGCTTCGCCGCAACGAAATTCTTCAATTTGGCGTCACGGCGCCACCGGTATGACACGGGCCGGCGGCGCCAGGGGCGACCCGAGCTGGGAGGGGTCAAAGGCCAGGGGGCCCGGCAGGATGCCGATGGCCACCGCCGTGAGCGAAAGGCGCGTCTTGTCCCGCGTGGTCTCGTTGCGGACGTCCAAGTCCTTGGGTATCCACCTCTCGCCTACCTTTCTTAGCTCCAATAGGGTGAGGGTCTTAGACACGCGACCATCCGGCCCGGTGATCTCGGATTGCTCCAGCGCGTCGTACTGGGCGTCCAAGTACGCCCGGACGGACTTGACGGACGGATTCCGCCCAAGGAAGTCCGCAGGTGGTAGAAAAACGTAAATATCGGCAGGCCGGCCCCGGATCCGCTCAACGCCGACCAGTTCGGAGTCGAGCCAGTAAAGGTACGGCATTGGGAGCACGTCGAAGGGGGTCATCTCCACGCCGGGGGCAAGCGGCTCGAGGAAGGCTCCCTCTTTTGGGGCGCCGGCCCCCGGCCCGTCCGAAGTCCAGACGGCGCCGTCGGGTCCGCCCTGGATCAGGAAGCGGTGGGTGAATCCCCCCCTCCCGACGTCGAGCTCGAGGCGGGTCACCGGCCCGTGCTCGTTCCTAGCGCCCCAGAAGCGGCCGCGGTACAGGCGCCCGGCGCCCCGCCGCGGCATCTGCCTTAGGTCGAACTCGGCGTAGATGGGCTCGGTCCACACGGACTGCCTGAACTGGTCCAGGAGAGCGGCGGCGGCGGCGCGGTCCGGCCGCGGCGCCGGCGCGCCCATCGCGCCTGTCGCGATGCCGGCTGCGGAAAGGCAGACAAGGGCGGCCGCGCCCGCGGCGCACCCCCAAACCGATCGCAGCGAAAGCTCGGCCGAGCTCTTCAAAAGCCGATCAGGGCTTGGTCGCCGGGACCGCGGTCGGCGCGGTCTTGGCCGGGGGCGTCAGGCCGGCAGGGGATTTCGCAGGGGCGGCGGACACGGGAACCGTGATTGTCGGCAGCGCCCCGCCCGCGGTCGACGCATGCTTGCCCTCATAGATGCGGCCCAGGTAGAGCGCGAAACTCAGCACGAAGAAAAGGATCGACGCATTGATGGTGGCCTTGCTGAGCACGTTGCCCGTGTCCGCCCCAAATGTGGCCTCCGCCATCCCGCCGCCCATGGCGGCTCCCATGCCGCCGTCGGACTTGGCCTTCTGGGCCAGGACCAACAGGATAAGGATGATGGATGTCAGGATGAGTACGAAAGTGCAGATGCCTAGGAGGATGCTCATGTCGATGAACGGTCAGCGAAGCAGACAGGGCGGGACGTTGTCAACGCCAGGCACAGGGCTCCCGGCCCCCCGGGGGGCGCCTCAGACGAGGGCGCGGCCGCGCAGCCGCTCTAGGATGCGAAGCGGGGACTTGGCCACGTCGAGCATGGCGTCCAGCGGGATGTGGATTGTCTGCTCGAACTGGTGCTGTCCGGAGAGCGCCGCGTGCGATACGGAATCCGCGTAGCAGATCCAGGTGGTCCCCGGCTGGAACAGGATCGGCGTCTGCCCCACCCTGTTCTGGTAGCCGGAGTCGGCCTTCATCGCGTCGTGCAGCTTGAGCATGATGAAGTCGTACTCGGAGCGCGCCGACTTCGTGATCCTCAGCAGGTGCAGGACCTGCGCGCTCCCCGGAAACGGCCGCCCGATCTGCGGCAGGAACCTAAGGGCCACGCTCTCAAACTCCTCGCCGAGCCTCCACACGCGGGGCTTGCCGGACGGGTTCACGTTGCAGAACACGCGGAGGATGCGGTTGCCGTTGGTCGGCTGCGAGGGGAAGGCGTCCACATGGAGGAGCGTGTCGTCCTTGCGCCACGAGCTTCTTCGTCCCGCGATCTCGGCGGGCCGCAGGCTCGTGCGCATCACCCGGAACTTCTCCCGGTACGAGGGGAAGAGATTGGCAACGAGCTCCCGGGCCATCAGCGAGTAGCGGGCCATCACCTGCTGCAGCACCTGCGCCTCCGCGCCGGTGCAGCTCGTGCCGCCGATCTTCCCGGTCGCCGGCGAATAGCTCACGTTCTTCGCCTTCGAAAGGATTCGGGGATCAAGAAGCGCCCCCTCCGCCTCCGACATCGGAAAACCAAAGCCGGGCAGCGAGACCGCGGAGCCAGACTCGAGCGCCTCCGTCAGTTCCCGCTGGAGCGACTCTCCCGCGGCCTGACCGTGCTTAAAGCCCTGCAATTCATGGACAACGGAGGTGCTCACCGGTGGCGACCTTACCCCTTGGCGTCGCTTTGGCAATTCGCAATTTCGGGGCCCCGTATGCGCCGCCCGGGTTTGCCTCCGAGACCGGCGCCCGTCCGCGGGGCCGTCAGACCGTGTCGGCCCGCTCCACTCCAAGCCTCTCCAGGAGCCGCTGGAGATCGTCGTTGCCGCGGTACTCGATAACAATCTTGCCCTTCTTAGGGGTATGGAACACGGCCACCCTGGCCCCCAGATGGGAGGTGAGCCTCTTCTGGATGCTCTCGACGGCGGCGGCCTCCCGAGGGGTAAGGCTCCCCCTACGCGCCTGCGGTTTGGAGGCGCCGGGCACCTTGACTGTCTTGCTCAGCTTCTCGGTCAGCCGGACGCTCAGGCCCTCCTCGATCACCCGGCGCGCCAGGACCGCCCTCAGCGCCGCGTCCTCGACTCCAAGGAGGATCTTGGCGTGTCCCACGCTCAGGAGGTCCTTCGCGATGTAGCCCTGGATCTCGGCGTCCAGCGAAAGCAGCCGCAGGGAGTTGGCCACGGAGGCGCGGCTCTTCCCTACCCGCTCGGCAGCGGTCTCCTGCGTGAGGTCAAAATCCCTGAGGAGGCTTGCGAAGCCCTGCGCCTCCTCGATCGGATTCAGCCCCTCCCTCTGGAGGTTCTCGATCAACCCTATCGAGGCCGCAGACGCGTCGCTCGCCTCCACGATCCGGGCCGGGATCGCCTTTATCTTTAGCTGCTGGAAGGCGCGCCAGCGCCTCTCCCCGGCGATCAGCTGGAACTTGTCTCCGTGCCTCCGGACGACGATCGGCTGCAGGAGGCCCTCGCTGCGGATGCTCTCGGCAAGCTCCGAGAGGTGCTCCGGCACGATCTCGCGCCTTGCCTGGTAGGGGCTCGGCTCGATGAGGTGTACCTGGATCTCAAGGTATCCCGGGGCCTGGGGAACGTGGGCTGCGGCCGTGAAGGTCGCCGGCGCAAGCGGCTTTGCCGCGGATATCAGGCCGCCTAGACCGCGGCCCAACCTGGATTTGTGTGGGGATGCCATTATTGAGTTTTCCTGGTCCCAGACCGGCCTACTTGCCGCCCGGGACGAAAAGGACCTGCCCGGCCTGGATGTGGGACGGGTCCAGAAGCTTGTTCGCGTCGATGATGTCCTGCGCCTTTGCGCCGGTCTTCTTCGCGATGAGCCCGACGGTGTCGCCCTTCTGGACCGTGTAGCTCACGCCCTCCTTTGGGTAGGCGTCCCCAAACGCGGGTCTTGCCGGCTGGCCCTGCGGCGCCGGGCGGGCCTGCGGCGCGGTGCCGGGCTTCGCGATCGAGTCCAACGCCGCATTGGTCTGCTTCGCCAGCTTCTCCATCTGGGTCGCGACCTGCTCGAGAATCTCGGTCCTCGACGAAGAGACCGCGGACTTGATCGACGCGTTCAGGTCCGCCACAGCGGTGTTCAGCTGCGCGGTCGTGACCGTGTCCCTGTTCCCCCCGGCGCCTGCGACCTTGGCCCGCAGCTCCGCGTTCTCGCGCTCAAGCTGCTCGAGGCGCAGCGACAGCTCGTTGACGCGCTGGGTCAGGCCCCGCACATCCTCGCGCAGGTCGGCCACCTCCGTCTGGGCGGTTGCCCGCGGCGCCGCAAAGGCGGCGCAAACGACCAGGATAGTGCAAAGGGCTGACCTGCCAGGCATCGGGCGCGAATCTTGCCCAAAGGCCCGTTGAAAACAAGCGGCATGTGTCCGGCCGGCCTCAGCGCCTGAAGGGCTCGGCAGCCACGAGCGCGGCCATGGGACGGGACGGGATAACGGTGCCCGCGGCGACCGGGAAGCCCCGCAGGAATTCCGGCGCGGGGAGCATCCTGCCTCCCGGGCGCTGGAGCCGGCGCACGCGCAGGACGCCCGTGCCGGCAGCAATAAGCAGGCCGTCCGGACCGAAACCCAGGACGGTGCCCGGATGCCCGAGGGCGCCCCCCTCCATGGCGTCGGCGAGGCCGAGCTTAACGTCGGTGCCACCGATGCCAAAGGCGGCCGACGGCCACGGATAGAGGCCGTTGATCCGGGCCGAGAGCACGGACGCGGGCGCGGAGAAATCAAGGGCGCCGTCGGCCTTGGTGAGGCGCCGGCAGAAGCTGGCGTGGGTGCGGTCCTGCGCACGGAAGGGAAGCTCCCCGCGGGCAAGGAGAGGCAGGGCCCTCGCGGAAAGCACAACCGCAGCGAGTCCGAGCCTCGCCTCCAGGTCGGAGGCGGTGTCGAGAGGCGAGATCGGGACCCGCTCCACATCCGAAACGGGGCCGGCGTCCAGCTCCCGCACGATCCGCATGAGGGTCATGCCGGTCTCCCTGTCCCCTGAGGCGACCGCAGCCTGGATCGGGGAGGCGCCGCGGTATTTGGGAAGCAGCGAGGCGTGGAGGTTGAGCGTGCCGAGGCGCGGGGCATTGATGAATTCGTCGCCGAGGATGCGCCCGTAGGCGACGACGAGGGCCATGTCGGGGCGCAGCGCCGAAAGGGCCGCCGTTGCCGCGCCGTCGAGCCTCTCCGGCTGGAGCACGGCAAGGGATCTCCCGGCGGACCATTGGCGGACGCAGTTGGGCCTGACGGACTGTCCCCGGCCCGACGGCCGGTCCGGGCCCGTGAAGATCCCCACCAGGGTCGCCACCGCGCTTCCTCCCCCAGCCAGCCAGTCGAGGAGCGGGAGGGCCACCGGGTCCGAGCCCATGAAGACGAGGCGCAGCGGCTCCGCCATGGCTTCTACCTCCAACCGCTGCGGTCGACCTCGTCGCCGCGCGGCTTGCCCACCAGCTCGAACTCGACCGGGCAGCCGCTCAGGTCGAATTCCCTGACAAGTCCCGCCTCAAGGTACCGCCGGTAGCTCTCCGTCAGCCTCTCCTCGCGGTTGCAGAATATCTTGATGCGGAACGGGCGGTTTCCGGTCTGCGTCGCGTAGTAGATCTTGAAGCGCCGGGCGCCTATGGCCGGCGGAGGCGTGCGCTCCGCGAGGTGCGCCAGGGTCTCGTTCAGCCGGGCCGTGGGCAGCTTCTTGTCGAGCGTGCGGTGCAGCTTGACCGCCGCATTGAGCATCCGGTCGACCTCGAAGCCGCTCATCGCCGACACGAATATGAGCGGCGCGCCGGGCGTGAAGAAGAGCCTTTCGAAAAGCGCCCTCTCGTACTTCTCGCGGTAGTCTCGCTCGCTCTTGTAGCCGTGGATCCCCCCGTCCCGCGCGAACGCCTTGTGCACAAGGTCCCACTTGTTGACGATGACCGCGATCGGCTTGCGGTCCTTGACGGCCTCGCCGGCGATCGCCTTGTCCTGCTGCGTGACCCCGTCCATGGCGTCGAGGACAAGGAATACGACGTCGGACCTCTGCATCGCCTCCAGCGAGCGCAGGCGGGAGAAATACTCCACCGAGGACGCAAGCTTCGTGGCCGCCTTAATGCCGGCCGTGTCGATCAGTCTGAACGGGTGCATCTTCCTGTCGCGGCCCTTGAACTCGAACGGAAGCTCGATCGCGTCCCGGGTCGTACCCGCGAGGTCGTTCACGATCAGGCGGTCGCTCCTGAGGAGCCGGTTCGCGAGCGAGGACTTCCCGACGTTCGGGCGCCCGATGAAGCTGATGCATATCAGGCCCGGCGGCCTCTTGCCGGCCGGCTTCTCGTCCGCCTCGGCCAGGGGGCCCTCGGCCGGGCTTCCGATCCTCTCGAGTATGGCCCTGCGCAGCTCGCCCTCGCCGCGGCCGTGCTCCGCGGACACGAAGACGGGCTGCCCGAGGCCGAGCCGCGAGACCCCCTCGTGGTCCACCTTCTCATCGCTGAAGTCGGCCTTGTTGACGACGAGGATCACCGGCTTGCCGCCCTGGCGCAGGCGCCTCGCGATCCGGTCGTCCAGGGCGGTCACGCGGTCGAGCCCGTCGATGATGAACAGGATGAGGGAGGCCGTGTCGATGGCGAACCCCACCTGCCTCTCGGACGCAGCTATGATCGCGGCGCTCGAGGTCTCGCCCTCCCTGAGGCCGAGGCCGCCCGTGTCCATGAGCGTGTAGCCGTCGTCGACCTCGGAGGAAATGACGTCGCGCGTAACGCCGGGCTGGTCGTGGACGATGGAGATCCTCTTCCGCGCGAGGCGGTTGAACAGCCGGCTCTTGCCGACGTTCGGACGGCCTACGATGACGACGGAGCGGAACATGGTGTCGCGGTGTTCACGAACCGTTCGATCCGGTCGCAGGCCTCCACTAGCTGGTCGTATCCCGTGGCAAAGCTGGCGCGGACAAACCCCCGGCCGTTCTCTCCAAACGCCGTGCCGGGGACGACCGCGACGCTCTGCGAATTAAGCAGTCCGTACGCGAAGTCGCGGTCGCCGAGCCCCGTCGACGCCACGCTTGGGAAGACGTAGAACGCCCCGCCGGGCGCGCGGCACGCCAGGCCGGCCGCGTTGAGCCGGCCGACGACCAGGTCGCGCCGCCTGTGGTACTGCTCGCGCATGGACTTGACCCCGTCCTCGCCGCGGGCCAGGGCCTCGATCGCGGCCTCCTGCGACAGGATCGGGGCGCAGAGCATCGAGTACTGGTGGACCTTCATCATCGCGTCGATGAGCTCGGCCGGGCCGCAGGCATAGCCGATCCGGAATCCGGTCATTGCAAACGCCTTCGAGAAGCCGTGAAGGAAGATCGTGCGCTCCCGCATCCCCGGGAAGACCGCGATGCTCGTGTGGGCGCCGTCGTAGACGAGCTCCGAGTAGATCTCGTCGCTCAGCACGATAAGGTCCTTCTCGACCGCAAACCGGGCAATCTTCTCCAGCCGGGCGCGGTCGCAGGTTCCCCCCGTCGGGTTGCAGGGAAGATTGACCATGAGCACCTTGCACCCCGGCTGCCAGGCCTTCGCGATGTCCGCGACGTTGAGCGCAAAGCCGTCGTCGGCGCGCGTCGGCACCGGAATCGCGACCCCGTGCGCCAGCGCCACGCTGGGGTGGTACGAAACGTAGCAGGGCTGGTGGTAGAGGACCTTGTCGCCCGGGTTGAGGAGCGCCCTCAACGCCAGGTCAATCGCCTCGGACACCCCGACGGTCACGATGATCTCGTCGTCGGGCCCGTAGCCGAGGCCGTAGTGGCCCTCCACGTACGCCGCGATCGCGCGGCGCAGCTCGATGAGCCCGAGGTTCGACGTGTAGTGGGTCTTCCCCTTCTCCAGGGCGTAGATCGCCGCCTCGCGGATGTGCCAGGGCGTGTCGAAGTCGGGCTCGCCTATGCCGAGCGAGATGACGTCCTTCATCTTGGAGACGATCTCGAAGAAGTCGCGGATGCCCGACTTGGGCAGGCTGGAGACGTGGCGGGCTATGAAGCGCTTCATGGGGAGACCTTCAGCCTGTCGGCCTCGCCTGCGGGGGCGTCGATCAGGAAGGAACCCTCCTTGTAGGAGCGCAGCATGAAGTGGGTGCTCGTCGAGAGAACGCCCTCGAGCGTCGACAGCTTCTCGGAGACGAACCCTGCGACCTTCTGCAGGCTCGGCCCGTTGACGAAGATGAGCAGGTCGTAGGACCCCGACATCAGGTAGCAGGACTCGACCTCGTCAAATCGGCTCAGACGCTGGGCCAGCCGGTTGAAGCCGCCACCCCTCTCTGGGGTCATCTTCACCTCGATCACCGCCCTCACGGCGGCCGCGGACTCCCTGGAAAGGTCGAGGACCGGGCGCCACCCGAGGAACACCTTGTCCTTCTTGAGCTGCTCAAGGTGCCCGTTGATCTCGGCTTCGGGAATGCCCGCAACCTGCGCCATCTGCGCCGTTGTGAGGTAGCCGCCTTCGATCAGGAGCCTGAGGACAGGGTTCATAAGGGGAACCAGCTTCGCATGAACCCGGCCCGTTTAGCCATCCCAAAAGCGATTCCCGGGATTGCGTCCCGGCTCCGCTTCCTACATGCGGTAAGCTCCCATGTTTGATTCTCTGACCGAAAAACTGTCGTCCGCGCTCAGAAGCCTGCGCGGGGTCGGCAAGCTCTCCGAGGAGAACATGGCGTCCGCCCTGGGCGAGGTGCGCGCAGCCCTCCTCTCGGCCGACGTGCATTTCAAGGTGGCCCGTGAATTCGTGGAGCGGGTGCAGGCCCAGTGCGCCGGCCAGGAGGTCCTCAAGGGCGTCTCGCCCGGCCAGCAGGTCGTCAAGATCATCCACGACGAGCTGGTCCGCCTCCTGGGGGAGGGCTCGACGGCGCTCAGCGAGGCGCGGCCGCTCAAGGTGATGATGGTCGGCCTCCACGGCTCGGGAAAGACGACCTCGACCGCTAAGCTCGGCCGGCTCCTCAAGAAGCGCGGGTACCGGCCGTTCCTCGTGGCCTGCGATGTGCAGCGGCCGGCGGCCATCGACCAGCTGGAGATCCTGGCGCGCCAGGAGGAGCTTGGCTTTTACGCCGACCGCGATTCGAAGGACGTCCCCGCGATCGCCACGGCGGGCCTCGCCGCGGCCGCGGGCGCCGACGCGATCCTATTCGACACGGCGGGACGCCTGCAGATCGACGAGGTGCTGGTCGACGAGGTCCGGCGCCTCGGGGCCGCGGTTGCGCCCGATGAGGTCCTTCTCGTGGTGGACGGCGCGCTCGGCCAGGAGGCCGTCAACGTCGCGAAGGTGTTCCACGACGCGCTGCAGCTCACGGGCCTCGTCCTGACGAAGCTCGACGGCGACGCGCGCGGCGGGGCGGCCCTGTCGATCAAGTCCATCACGGGCATCCCCATAAAGTTCGCGGGGACGGGCGAGAAATCAGAGGACTTCGAGCCCTTCTACCCCGAAAGGCTCGCGTCGCGGATCCTCGGGATGGGCGATGTCGTGTCCCTGGTCGAGAAGGCGCAGGAGTCGATCGACCAGGACGAGGCGGAGCGGATCGCGGAGAAGATGCGCAAGGCCGACTTCAACCTCGAGGACTTCCTCTCGCAGCTTC